>JAITWH010000003.1 GCA_031285405.1 Alistipes sp. | reverse complement strand
GGAATTCTGGATTGCTTCACACTGCGGGTTCGCAATGACGGAGTTTTTGACTGAAACGTAAAAAAAGAGCGCCCTTTTTCGGGGCGCTCTTGCTATAACGTAGATTCCTCACATTCGTTCGGAATGACAGCTATTGCGCGTAGCTTAAATCGCTGCCGGCGTTCCGGCTTACCAGGCAAAAAGAGGCAGTCCGGACATCATTGCGTTGACCTCCGAGCGAACTGCGGCGATAACGGCCTCGTCCTCCGGAGCGCTCAACACGCGGTCGATAAGCGCAACGATAGCCTCCATGGCATCCTCCTTGAGCCCGCGGGTGGTGATCGCCGGCGTGCCGAAACGAAGGCCCGAGGTCTGGAACGGCGAGCGGCTGTCGAACGGCACCATGTTTTTGTTGGTGGTGATGTCGGCTGCGACCAGCGCCTTTTCGGCCACCTTGCCCGTCAGCTCGGGGAACTTGGTGCGCAGGTCGACCAGCATCAGATGGTTGTCGGTGCCGCCCGAGACGATCTTGTAGCCGCGCTTCACAAACGCCTCCGACATCGCCACGGCGTTCTTCACGACCTGACGCTGATACTCCTTATAAGAGGGTTGCAGCGCCTCGCCGAAAGCCACGGCCTTCGATGCGATGACATGCTCCAGCGGGCCGCCCTGAACTCCCGGGAAGACCGCCGAGTTGAGCATCGCCGACATTTTTTTGACCTCGCCCTTGGGAGTGGTGACGCCCCACGGATTGTCGAAGTCGCGACCCAGCAGGATGATCCCGCCGCGGGGGCCGCGCAGAGTTTTGTGAGTCGTGGAGGTGACGATGTGTGCCCAGGGCACGGGGTTCTCCAAGATGCCCGCCGCGATGAGGCCCGCCGTGTGGGCCATGTCGACCATCAGCAACGCTCCGACTTTATCGGCGATGGCGCGCATGCGTTTGTAGTCCCACTCGCGCGAGTAGGCGCTCGCACCTCCGACGATGAGCCGCGGCTTGTGCTCGATGGCCAGCCGCTCCATCTCGTCGTAGTCGATGGTGCCCGTCTCCTCGCTCACGCGATAGCCCACCGCCTTGTAGAAGAGTCCCGAAAAGTTGACCGGCGAGCCGTGCGACAGGTGCCCCCCGTGCGACAGGTCGAGCCCCAAGAAGGTGTCGCCCGCGCGCATGCACGCAACGAAGACAGCCATGTTGGCCTGAGCTCCGGAGTGGGGCTGGACGTTGGCGTACTCGGCGCCGTAGAGTTCGCACAACCGCTTGATGGCGAGCGATTCTATCTGGTCGACCACCTCGCAGCCGCCGTAGTAGCGCGCCCCGGGATAGCCCTCGGCGTATTTGTTGGTGAGGGGTGAACCCATGGCGGCCATCACCTCGTCGGAGACGAAGTTCTCAGAGGCGATCAGTTCGATGCCGTGCTCCTGACGGCGGCGCTCGGCGGCGATCAGGTCAAAAATTTGATTGTCACGTTCCATTTTCTGCAAAAATTATTTCGAATCGCAAAAGTAGCGATTTTCAAAGAAGAATCAGTATATTTGTGGCTGTAATTCTAAAATATACTGATAATGGGTTTATTGACAGGAAAGGTCGCGCTGGTGACCGGAGCGGCAAGGGGCATCGGACGTGCCATTGCCCTCGAAATGGCGAAAGAGGGGGCCGACGTGGCATTCACCGACCTCGCCGTGGACGAAAACGCCGCCAAAACGGAGAAAGATATTCAGGCACTGGGGGTGCGCGGTAAGGCCTACGCGTCGAACGCCGCCAGCTTCGACGAGTCGCACAAGGTGGTCGATCAGGTGGTGGCCGACTTCGGTCGGGTGGACATTTTGGTCAACAACGCCGGAATAACCAAGGACGGATTGCTGATGAGGATGACCGAGGCGCAGTGGGACGCCGTGATTGGGGTCAACCTCAAGAGCGCGTTCAACTACATTCACGCGGTGACTCCCGTGATGATGCGCCAGAGGGGTGGCTCGATCATCAACATGGCCTCGGTCGTCGGGGTGTCGGGCAACGCGGGGCAGGCCAACTACTCGGCTTCGAAGGCGGGGATGATCGGTCTGGCCAAGAGCACGGCCAAGGAGTTGGGGTCGCGCGGCATTCGTGCCAACGCCATCGCCCCGGGTTTCATCATCACCGAGATGACCGATCAGCTGCCGCAGGAGGTGAAGGACGAGTGGGCAAAGCAGATTCCCCTGCGTCGCGGCGGAACTCCCGAGGATGTCGCCAAGGCGGCGGTGTTCCTGGCCTCGGATATGGCCTCCTACGTGAGCGGGCAGACGCTGCATGTTTGTGGCGCCATGAATACTTAAAAGTTTTTATTTAATTTTTTCATGAGGATGACGTTACCTGAGAAGGCGGCGTCATCTGTTTTTTTATAGCTATATTTGCATCGTGGCGAGCTATTTAGACAACGACATAAAGTATCTGCCCGGGGTGGGCGAGGCGCGGGCAAAGCTGCTGGGCGTCGAGTTGGGTATTCGCACCATCGGCGACATGTTGCACTACTTTCCGTTTCGGTGGATCGACCGCACGAGGTTCTATCGCATCGCCGACGTGTCGGAGGAGAACGACGAGACCTTTGTGCAGATCAGGGCGCGGGTGTTGGGCAAGCAGCTGATTGGCGTCGGGCGGGGGCAGAGGCTCTCGGTGGCGGTAGGCGACGCGAGCGGCTCGACGGAATTGGTGTGGTTCAGGGGGGTGAAGTGGATCGAAAAGCGCATCGAGCCCGGGCGGGAGTATGTCTTCTTCGGGCGGCCTCACTTCTATCGCGGCGAGTTCTCGATGGTGCATCCCGAGATGGAGGGGGTCGACGGGGCGGGCGATCGGCCGGCGGGGGTGTTGCAGGCGGTGTATGGCACGACCGAGAAACTGACGGGGATACATCTCGGCACAAAGGGCATCGGAGGGTTGGTGGCGGCGGCGTGGCAGGCGGCGCAGGGGAGCATCGTCGAGACGCTGCCCGAATATCTGATCGGGGAACAGGGGCTGATGGGGCGGCGAGAGGCGCTCTTCAACATCCACTTTCCGCAGTCGCCGGCGCTGCTGAAGGCGGCGGAGCAGAGGCTGAAGTTCGAGGAGCTGTTTGGCATCCAGTTGGATATCCTCTCGAAGCGGAGCGTGAGGCTGACTCGCGAGAATGGATTTGTGTTTCCCAAGGTGGGGGAGTTCTTTAATGCGTTTTGGTCGGAGAAGCTGCCTTTTGAGCTGACCGGTGCACAGAAAAAGGTGATAAAGGAGATTCGCGCCGACACGGTGAGCGGGCGCCAGATGAACAGACTGTTGCAGGGCGACGTGGGCAGTGGGAAGACCCTGGTGGCTCTGGTGGCGATGCTGTTGGCGGCCGACAACGGGTTCCAGAGCTGCATGATGGCGCCCACGGAGATACTCGCGCGGCAACACTTCGCGTCGATATCGCGAATGGTCGAGGGGTTGGGGGTGAGGGTCGGCATACTGACCGGCGCGTCGAGGGCGGCCGAACGTCGGGAGGTGTTGGAGGCCGCCGCCGCGGGAGAGGTCGACATTCTGATCGGCACCCATGCGCTGATCGAAGACAGGGTGCAGTTTGCAAATCTGGGCCTCGTGGTGATCGACGAGCAGCACCGGTTCGGCGTCGAGCAGCGGGCGAGGCTGTGGGCCAAAAACAGTCGGCCGCCGCACATTCTGGTGATGACCGCCACGCCAATTCCGCGGACCCTCGCGATGACGCTCTACGGCGATCTGGAGGTGTCGGTGATAGATGAACTTCCGCCCGGCAGGCAGCCCATCAAAACTTATCACAAGAGGGACGGCGACAGGTTGGCGGTGTGGGGATTCTTGAGGCGCGAGATCGCAAAGGGGCGGCAGGTCTACGTCGTCTACCCCTTAATAAAGGAGTCGGAGAAGATGGACTACAAAGATCTGTACGACGGGTTCGAGAGCATCACGCGCGACTTTCCGCGGCCCGACTATCAGGTCATCGCCGTGCACGGGAAGATGAAGCCCGAGGATAAGCAGTTAGCGATGCAGGAGTTCAAGGAGCGGCGGGCGCAGATCATGGTCGCGACGTCGGTCATCGAGGTGGGGGTCGATGTGCCCAACGCCACGGTGATGGTGATCGAGAGCGCCGAGCGGTTCGGACTGTCGCAGCTGCACCAGTTGAGGGGTCGGGTGGGGCGCGGCGGCGATCAGTCGTACTGCGTGCTGATGAGCGGCGACAAACTTTCGCGCGACGCGAGGCAGCGGCTGGCTGCGATGGTCGAGACGAACGACGGCTTCGAACTTGCGGAGTTGGACATGCGGTTGAGGGGCACGGGCGATCTGGCCGGAACGCAGCAGAGCGGTATGGCATTCGATTTGCACATTGCCGACCTTGGGCGCGACCAACAGATCGTGGAGCTCACACGCCGGGTGGCGGGAGCGATTCTCGACGCCGACCCGATGTTGGAGACCGCGAGGAACGCTCTGGTGCGAGCTCTGCGGGAGCGTTACACGCCACTTGCGCCTAAAGACTTCAGCCAGATTTCGTAAAAATACTTTTTAGCCCGTTTACCCGTTTTAATATAAGCATGAAAAACCGACTTTTACTACTACTCACCCTGACCGCCGCACTGCTTCTCGGTGCGGGCGAGTGTGCTTCGGCGCAGGCACAACAGCAGCAGCGACAACCGCAGCTTCCCTTCGGCGACGGCGAACAGTTGCTCTACAACGTGTCGTACCGCGCGGCGCTAATCCCCAACATCAACATCATGAGGGTGTCGATGCGCACCCTCGAAGAGAACTTCGGCGGCCGGCCTCACTTCCACATCGTGGGCAACGGGCGAACCGGCGGCGGGGTCAAGAGTCTGTTTGAGTTGGACGACACCTACCACACCTGGCTCGACGGCCGCACGCTGCTGCCGAGCCGCATGACAAGCGACATCCGCGAGAACAACTACGCCTTTCGCGCGACATACAACTACGACTGGGCGGCGATGAGCGTGAGCAACGTGCGCCGCAACAGAAACTGGAGCGCCGACCGATACTCCACAATCCCACTGGCCGATAACAGTGGCGACGCGCTGTCGCTGCTCTACCGTTTGCGGACGATCGACGTGGGGGCGCTCTCTCCCGGCGAGGCCAACGTGCTGGAGCTGGTGCTGAGTGAGGACTCGAAGCCGATAATTTTCCGATACATCGGGCGCGAGACGGTGAAAGTCAGAAAGATAGGGACGTTCCGCGCGCTGAAGTTCACCTGCACCATGGCCACCTCCGACGGCTCGACCTACGAGGAGGGGATGACCCTCACGGTGTGGGTGTCGGACGACCGAAACAGAATTCCGCTGCTGATCGAGAGCCCCATTCGCGTCGGCCGCGTGAGCGTCACTCTTGCCGAGGGGTTTCGCGTCGTGCACCCCCTCACGAGCCGTGTCGATTAAATTTTGTATATTTGCCCAAACTATTCCAGCAATGAGAAAGGTGATATATCTGCTGTGGGCCGTGCTGCCGGTGTGGGGCGCGGCGGCTCAAATAACTGCCCGAACTGCGACTCCCGTAGTGCAAACCGTCGCCGCCAAAGACCATCTGGCGACTGCCCGCGCGTTGTACGACGCCGGTCGGTGGGCCGCGGCGGAGTATGAGTTCGGGCGGGCTCCCGCGAGCGACGAGGCCGAGGTCTACGCGGCGCTATGTGCGGCGAGGCTCGAAAGGCCCGACGCGGGGGCGAGGCTGGATGCGTTGATCGAGAGGTGTCCGACCTACGCCGACCTGCTGCGTTTTAGGGCGGGGGTGCTGAGGTACGACACGGGCGACGCCGACGGGGGGCGACAGATGCTCACCGAGGTCAATCCGCGCAGGCTGCCCGCGGGCGAGCGCGACGAGTATCACTTCAAACTTGGCCACAGTCTCTTCTCGGCGGGTGGGTACGACGGTGCTCGCAGTGAGTTTGCCAAGGTGTCGGCGGAGAGTTCGTACGCTCCGGCCGCCGCATACTACGCCGCATATATGGATTACGCCGCGGGGGATTACGCCGCCGCCAAGCAGGGATTTTCGGCACTTGCCGACGACCCTTCGTACTCCGCAATCGTGCCCTACTATCTGTTGCAGATCGAGTTCATCGAGGGTAACTATCGCTACGTGGCCGAGAACGCCGAGCGGCTAATTCCTCAGACCGCCATGCCGCGACGCGCCGAGTTGGCGGGGATGGCGGCGCAGAGTTGGTTCCACCTGGGCGAGTACGACAGGGCGCTGGGCAGCATCGAGAGCTACGAGCGGATGGGCGGCGCGATGAGTCGCATGGAGAACTACACCGCCGGATTCGCACTCTACCGGCAGGAGCGTTTCGCCGACGCGGCGGGATATCTGGCGCGCGCGACGGGGGCCGACGACGCCATCTCGCAGAACGCTTCGTACCACCTGGCCGACATCTATCTGCACTTGGACGACAAGCAGCGGGCGTTGCAGTCCTTCTCCATCGCCGCCGCCTCGGGCCACGACGCCGCCATCGCCGAGGATGCGCTGTTCAACTACGGGAAGCTGCTGTTCGAGACTCAGGGCGGGTTGTTCAACGAGGCGATCAATGTGCTCACGCGATACATAGCCACCTATCCCGAGTCGCCGCGCGCTCCCGAGGCGAGGGAGTATCTGATTGCCGCCTACTACAACTCGCACGACTACGAGGCCGCCTACGAAGCCATCGTCCAGCACCCCGATCCCGACAACAACGTGAGGGCCGCGCTGCAGAAGATCACATATTTTCGCGCCCTCGAATGTTACGCCGCCGGCGACACGACCGAGGCCGCGAGGCTGTTGGGGGTGTCGTCGCAGTATCGCTACAACGCCAAGTACACAGCTTTGGCGGCATTCTGGCAGGGCGAGATTCTCTACGGGCAGGGCGATGCCGCCGCCGCGATCGCAAAGTACGAGGAGTATCTGAGGTTGTCGCCCGAGTCGGAGGTCGAGAACACCATGGCGCGCTACAATCTGGGCTACGCGAGTTTCAACCTCGGCGATTGGGCCGCCTCGCGCCGCCGGTTCGACGAGTTTCTGGGGCGCCACTCCTCACGCGACTCCTACCGCGCCGACGCGCTGAACCGAGTGGGCGACATCGACCACGCCCAGAGGGAGTATTGGAGGGCCATCGAACGTTACGACGAGGCGGCGGCGGTCGGCACCGGCGAGCGATACTACTCGGCCTATCAGCGGGCGATGATGCTGGGGCTGGTGGGGCGCGCCGATCGCAAGATCGAGAGTTTGCAGGCGATAATCTCGGCCAACGAGGGCGACTACGTCGAGCAGGCGACCTACGAGTTGGGGCGATACCACATCTCGCGCGACAACTACTCCGACGGCGCGCGGACACTCGCCGGCTTCATCGAACGGTATCCCAACTCGACACTCATGCTGCCGGCGCTCTCGAACATGGGGCTGGCCTATCTCAACATGGGCGACCGCGAGCAGTCGATGCGCTACTACAAGATGATCGTCGAACGGGCACCATATTCGCGCGAGGCGCAGGACGCCATGGCCGGCATAAGGGGGCTCTACGTCGACGCGGGCGATGTGGACGGATACTTCTCATACGCGCGCGAGGCGGGGGCTCCGACCGACGTGGGCGAGGCGCAGAGGGATTCGCTCACCTTTGCCGCCGCGCAGATGGTCTACCTGTCGGGTGACGGGGCGAAGGCGATTCCGGCTCTCGAAGGCTACATTGGCGGCGACGCGCGCGGACAGTACATTCCCACCGCGCTGGGCTACCTGTCGGGGTTGTACTTCGCCGCCGGACGACACGCCGAGGCCGCCGACACCTATCTGAAGCTGTGGAATCTGACCACCGACGAGGCCGCCGTGAGGAGGATCGTCGAGGGGTATGTCGACAGCACCATCGCCACCGGTGATCCCGAGCGCATAACCGCCGCCGCCGAAAGGGTTGCCAAGCAGAGCGGGGGGAGTGGCGATCAGGCGTTACGAAAGATACGTTTCGCGGCGGCGGGTGTGATGCGAGGTCGTGGCGAGACCGCTGCCGCCGCTGCCATATATCGCGAACTTGCCGACGCGGAGGTGCGCACAGCCGAGGGGGCCGAGAGCGCCTATCGCGTGATACAGTATATGTACGACACGGGCGACATGCGCGGCGCCGAGGAGGCGGTGTTCGCATTCTCGCAGGCGGGCACTCCCCACGGATATTGGTTGGGCGAGGCGTTTCTGACGCTGGGCGACATCTATGTGCGCGACGGCGACACGTTTCAGGCGCGGGCCACGTTCCAGAGCATAGTCGACGGCTACTCGCCCGACAACGACGGCATCATCGCCGCCGCCAAAGAGCGCATCGCAAACCTTTCCAACGAATGACGATCACAATGAAAAGAGAGATAGTTTTAGCAGTCGCGATGTGCGTGGCCGTGGGTGCCGCGACACAGACGCAGGCGCAGACGCAGACGCCCGAAGATATCTCCAAGCAGTTGGAGGTGACGCGAGCCTACACCCCGCGGGTGGGGCAGGCGGTGAAGCTGCCCGTGGAGCCCGACATGACCGACACGGTGAGGCTGAGGCCCGCGATCTCGTACCGGATCACATCCACAGCGTCCGACACCTCGTTCGACACGCGGCCTTTCGCACCCGCCGCGGTCAGCACCGTGCCTTTGGACGCGCGGCGACTCTATGTGCGCGCCGGAGCGGGGGTGCCGTTTCGCAGCGCGCTCGACTTGTACTTCACTCCGCAGATGCGGGCGGGGCGCACCTTCGGGCTCTTTGCAAATCACAGTGGGTCGTGGTCGCGGCTGACTAACGACCTGGGGGTGAAGAGCTCCGCGCGCGAGCTCTACAACGGCATCGGGCTGTGGGGCACGCGACAGACGGGGCGTGACGGACGCTACACTTTGGCGGGCGAACTGACCTTCGACCATCGCGTGTTTGACCCCTACGGCGCGGCCGACATCGAGCCCGACCCCTTGTCGAGCGTGCCCTACGTGCGGGGCTTTGTGTACGATCGCGACATGCATCGCATCGCTTTCGGCAGGCTGGGCGGCGGGGTGAGTTTCGGCGACTCGTTCACCGACCTGTCGAAGTTCAACTTCGGCGTGAAGGTCGACGGCGGGATCGCGCGTGTCGATCGCGATGATCAATACGACCTGAATTTGCGCCTCGTCGCGTCGCAGATGTTCGGTCGGGACGACAGGCTGCACGGTTTCGAGTTGGCGGTTGCCGAGCGCGGGGCGTTTGGCCCGGCGATGTATGGGGTTGACGGTGATGTTCGGTGGCCCGGAAGCGCCACGACCGTGACCTTCGCACCGAGGTACCTGATGGAGGCGGGAGCGCTCAGCATGCGAGTCGGCGTCGACGTGCGACACATCGGCAACAAAGCCCACGGGCAGAACCATGTGGGGCTGACCCCCTCGTTCGAGGCGCGCCTGAATTTTGCCGACGGAGGGGTGGTGCCGTTCGTGAGCTACACTTCGAGCACCATCGACAACAGTCGCGAGGCGTTGTCGCGCCGCAATCCCTACGCCGTTGGCACGGGGGCGACGAGCCTTGTGAGCGACGCGCGGGTGGGGGTCTCGGGGACTATCGGCGGGATTTTTTCGTACCGGCTGGCCGGCGGGGTATCGCTGATGGATGACTATGTGCTGCTGACGGGGCGTCAGAGGATCGTTCCGATGGCGGACGGCGGCGGTTTGGTGGGCGACTGGGGGGCGGATGGCGAAGTTCGGGCTGTCGGGTTTTTGCCGATGATTTTCGATGACATGGCGGTCGACGGAACGCGTTACACGGTCGGCGGCGAGGTCGGGCTGAAGGGCTTAGGCGGCTTCGGCGCGAGGGTGTACGGCAACTGGAACAAGTTTGTTTTCAGCGGGTTGTACTACGACGGCTTCGTTCCCGTGGGCGACCTGCCGCGCTACGATGCGGGGGTGGAGCTGTCGTACCGGCATGGCGATGTCGTCTCGGTGAGGGCCGGCGCGCGGCTCATCGGCGAGCGCGAATATACGGTTTGGCGCAGTGGGCCGTTTTATGGTGACGAGCTCTATGTCCCTGCGTATGGCCTTACGTACGACGTCGTGGGGGCGCAAAACCGGCGGATCGAGTCGACGGTCGATGTGTCGTTGGCGGTCGATGTGAAGGTGCGGCCCGATTTTTGGGTCTTTGTCGAGGGACAAAATCTTGCTAATCAGGCGCTTTATCCATATCCCACCTATCGCGGCCTTGGCGCCGGGGTTATGGGTGGGGTGAAAATTGTATTCTAAGTCGGGGTGACCGAGGTGGGCTTTATTATGGGGAGCGCTTTATTATAAGGTATGATGAGTTTTCGTAGGCAGACGATTGAGGTGCGCATCGGGCCGGTGGCTATCGGGGGCGGTTTCGAGGGCGGCTCGGGCGAGGGCGGCGAGGCTGGCTTTGGGGGCGGCGGCGAGGTGCATCCGGTGGCGGTGCAGTCGATGTGCGATACCGACACCAACGACATCGAAGCATCTGTGGATCAGATCGGTAGGCTGCGCGACGCCGGCTGCCGCATCGTGCGTCTCACCACCCAGGGCATGCGCGAGGCCGCGAGCATGCGCGAGATCGTGCGGAGGGTTCGCGAGCGGTGGCCGGATGTCGCGATTGTGGCCGATGTTCACTTCCAACCTGCTGTGGCTCTGGAACTTGCCGGTGTGGTCGACAAGGTTCGCATCAATCCGGGCAACTACGAAAACGGGAGCAACGGGGATGGCGCAGAGGAAGCACTTCCCGCCTCGGCCGAACTTCCCGAGTTCGTGCGGTTGGTCGACAAGTGCCGCCGGACGGGCACGGCGATTCGCATCGGCGTCAATCACGGCTCTCTGTCTCAGCGAGTTATGGAGCAGTACGGCGATACTCCGGCGGGCATGGTGGCGAGCGCCATGCGGTTTTTGAGGGTGTGTCGCGAGCGCGATTTCGACCGCGTTGTCGTGTCGATGAAGGCGTCGAACACGCGCGTGATGGTGGCGGCGTACCGCGAACTGGTGCGCGCGATGGATGCCGCGGATATGCATTATCCTCTCCATCTGGGAGTTACGGAGGCGGGAAGCGGTCTGGAGGGGCGCGTCAAGTCGGCCGTCGGCATCGGTGCCCTGCTGACCGACGGACTGGGCGACACGATTCGCGTTTCGCTCACCGAACCGCCTGAAAATGAGATTGATGTGGCGCGTGCGATACTTCAGGCATGCGGCTTGGATCGTTCGCGCACCGAGTTCATCGCGTGCCCGGGTTGCGGACGCACGCTGTTCTCGTTATCACCTGTGTTAGAGGAGATTAAGGCCGCCGTCGGGCACCTCGCCGGACTGAAAATCGCGGTGATGGGCTGCATCGTGAACGGCCCGGGCGAGATGGCCGACGCCGACTACGGCTACGTCGGCGCGGGCCCCGGCCGCATCACGCTCTATCGGGGGCGCGAGGTCGTGCGGCGCAATGTGCCTCAGAGTGAGGCACTTGAGGCGCTAATCGAGCTGCTCAAGGCCGACGGGGTGTGGACAGAACGGAACGCCGATGTCGAGATTGGCAGTGATGCCGAAGTCGTGGGTGGCAGATGACGATTCTGCCGTTGACATATCTTGGTGGTACAGAGTGGTTTACGCGGCTGCTGAGGGGCGATTGCGTCATCGACATCGGCGAAAATTGGGTCAAGCAGACCGCGCGCAACCGCTGCGAAATCGCGACCGCGAGCGGCGTGGCGACCCTCACCGTGCCGGTGCATGGCGGGCGTTTCGGCGGCGCGTCAGGGGGCGGTGCGTCGAGTGGCGGCACGAAAATCCCGACCCGCGACGTGCGCATCGACAACTCGAAGCGTTGGCAGCATAACCACTGGATATCAATCGTTTCGGCCTATCGCAACTCGCCGTTTTTCGACCATTACGAGGAGCGGTTTGCGCCGCTGTACGCCCGAAAATACGATTTTTTGGTCGACCTCAATCTCGAACTTTTGGACGTCGTGCTCGCCGCGTTGGGTGTGGGCGGGGGTGTAGGCGCGAGCACAGGCGATGTATGTCGGCCGGCTAAGATACTGAAAAACAGCGTAGTCGCCTCACCGGAAGATGTCGATTTGCGAGGCAAAAAGGCGCTTAGGCGACAGCTGTCGGAAACAGACAGCTTGACCGAAAACGGCAACAATCCCGCCGACGAACATGGCAACAATTCCGCCACAGAACATGCTTGTAGTCAGCAATATACGCAGGTGTTTTCGGATCGGATGGCGTTCGAGCCCGGGCTCTCTATTGCTGATCTGCTGTTCTGCGAGGGGCCTACTGCCGCGGGGTTGCTGCGGCGGTGGGGTGGATGTTGATTGATGCGCGGTCGGTCGCCAAAACCGTCCCCAAACCTGCGCCAGAAGCCGTTCCCGCACCATTTGAACTTGAACCCGAGCCACCCGAACCTCCCGAACTCGAACCGGCACCCCTGCCGGAATCCGAACCCGAATTCGCACCCGAAGAGCCCGAAGTCCCCGACGAGCCCGCCACGCCCGAAGCCCCAACCGAGCCCAAAGCCCCCGATCCCGAACCAGAACCCCCAGACCCAGCCCCCCCCCAAGCCTCAATCCGATTAACCCCGGTACGCAAGCTCACGTTCTCCCAAGTAAACACCCCCCGTTCGCCCGAGCGCCGACCCACCGATCGCCCCCCCACAAACAGCTCAACCTCAGCAAGATTCGAGTAAACGCAAACCGTCTGCCGATGCTCATAACGAGTCTCAAGCCGGCTGCCGGCAATGTGCACAAACGGCTCCGAGTCGTTCCAATTTGCCTTGTAGATCCAAAACGCATCCTTGCGATCCTTGCGGTCGAATGTCACCAGACCGCGATCGTCGATGACCCCCGCCTCGCCGGTCGGAACGCTCGTCAGCGCCCCCGAAGGCCCTTTCGCAGCCCCCGAGTCAAACATGTTGCCCACAAAAACGCCCCACAACCCGGGCGCGTCGACGGCATAGCGCATATACTCCTCATGGAAAAAAGTCTGCCACCCCTCCGGATGATAACTGCTTGCCGGTGAGGGCCTTTCAAGCCGATCGGACTGCTGGAAAATCGACGCGCCGGCCGAGTACGAGATTCCCGCGCGCAGGTCGGGCCACCCCTTTTTGAGCTGTTCGAGCCACGGCACGACGCCATCCGGCAGCCCAGTCTCCCAACCGATCGACAGGTCGAACGAGATCATGTCGGTCACAAAGTTGATGTCGCCGTCGCGCACGCTGCTCGCTGCCGTAAGTCTGTGTGGATCAAGACGATGCGTAAGTTCATCGAGCTCGCGAACATAAGGCACGGGGTCGCCCGAACGCATCGAAACGTTGGCAAAAATACCCCAAATCGCCACCGACGGATGGTTGTGAAGATCGGATATCATCTCGCGCATCTGCCGCCGTCCGTTCTCGCGAAACGCCTCTGTATCAACGAAATCAATGTCCGAAGGGTACGCCGCACCCGTGAACGGCCCATCGTTCCACACCACCAGCCCCGCCTCGTCGCACAGCGCGTAGAAGTAGTCGCTGTGTCGTCCGCCGACCACCCGCACCGCGTTCGCACCCATCTCCAGCACAAACGCAATGTCCTCCTCGGTCTGAAAAGGAGTGATCGCCGTGCCCACCATCATGCGGTCGCGATGCAGAATCACGCCACGCAGTCGCATCGCTTCGCCGTTGAGTGTGAAGTTGTTACCCTCATCGATGCCCACCGTCCGAAAACCCGTCCGCACCGATATCGAGTCGCTCGCCGGCCCTTCGCCCGTGGTCAGCGCCACCTCGACGTCGTACAGATACGGGTCGCGCGTGCCATGCCACAGCCGCGGCGACGCGAGCGAAAACGGAATCGTAAGCGCTCCCCCTCCCTCGACAGGCATAGTGCTCTGAGTCACCACATTACCCTCGGCATCTGAGAATCGCGCACGCGCAAAAACCCCCTCGGGCAACGCATCCGGAGTGAGCAGCGCAAGACGCACGCTCCCCTCTGCACGGTCGCCGCTCAGCCTGTCGGTCGTGATCCACACCCCGTCGCCGCCACCGCCCGAAGCACCCCCCGAGACGCTACCCGAAACACCCTCCGAAACACCCCAATCCCCCAAAACAACATCCCCGAAATCCGCCGCCGGAGAGATAGAAAGAGGCTCACACACAATAAGTTCCACCCCACGATAGATACCACAGTAGCTCCGCTCGCCCCCCGCCGTCGGGAGCACATCGAGTCGCGGCGCGGCGGATACCACAATACGCAACGTCGCCTCAAATCCCGGACGAATACGATCTGTGATCTCGACTGTGAAGGGCGCGCTGCCACCGCGATGAGTCGCCGTGTGCAGCCCGTCGACAAACAGATCGGCCACGTTCGACGCGCCGCCCACCCGCAGAAAGACCCGCCGACCACTCCACTCCGCCGGTATATCGATGGTTTTCAGATAGTTCGCCGTCGCGGAAGTAGTCTGAATATGCGGCAGATTGACCATCGACGAGAGGTCTGTCGACGGCGCGTCGGCCGTGAAAAACGTCCACGCCGTGCCAATGTTATAAGTTTCACGCGCAGAAACGCTCCCAACCGTCCCCAAAACCGCCAAAACAGTCGCCAAAACCGTCACCCCAACAGCCCTAAAACCCCGAAATATAGTGATGCTAAAAACCTTCATGAGTGCAAAGTTAAGAATTTTTAATACTTTCGCGAAACAAATTAACGTTCCAAAACGTATGAACTATCTCGACATAGTAATTATTCTGCTGCTTCTCTTCGCCGCATGGGAGGGATGGAGGCAGGGGGTGGTGACACAAATACTTGGCCTGGTGGCACTGGCGCTCGGAATTTGGCTCGCTTGGCGACACGGCAGCCCTATCGGACAGTGGCTCGGAATGGAGGGCACGACGGCCTCGGTCGTCGGTTTCGCAGTCGTGTTGGTGGCTGTCATAGTGGTGGTTGTGCTCATCGGACGAGTGACTCGCGGGCTGTTTCACATCGTCGGACTGGGGGTGTTCGACAATTTTTTGGGAGTGCTCTTCGCGGCGCTAAAAATCGTCGTCTTCACGGGACTGCTGCTCACCCTCTTCGATGTGCTCGACCCCGAGGGGGGCGTGATCTCCCACGAGGTGCGCGACGGCTCGGTGATGTACGGCGTGGTCGAGCGGGTCAACGACGCGCTGTTCCCGTTCGTGCGAGACATATTTAGACAGCTATGAGAGAGCGATTTACAGCCGTCGTGATGCGCTCCACGGGGAGCTGGTACGAGGTGCGCAACACAGAAGCCGCCACCGACGACGAGCAGATACAAAAAGCCCGAGTCCGAGGCCGCCTGAGGCTAAGCGGCTCACGCTCAACCAACCCCGTAGTTGTGGGCGACCGAGTGCAGTGCAGCGCCGAAGAGTCGGGCGAGGTGTGGATCGAGGAGGTGCTGCCGCGGGATAATTACATTATCAGGCGCTCGTCGAATCTGTCGCGCGAGTCGCACATCGTGGCGGCCAACATCGACCGCGCGGTGGTTGTGGCGACGCTCTTTTCGCCCGTCACGGCACCCGAGTTCATCGACCGTTTCCTCGTCACGTGCGAGGCCTACCGCATTCCGGCGACGGTGATACTCAACAAGATAGACCTCGCGTTGGCCACCGACGGGGGCGACGAAGCTGTGCGGCGATTCGTCGAAATCTACGAGCAGGCGGGCTACGGCGTGATGCTCACCTCGGCCGTCACGGGCCGCGGAGTCGACGAACTGCGCGACCACCTGCGGGGGCGCACGACCCTCGTCTCGGGCAACTCGGGAGTCGGAAAATCGACCCTCATCGGCGCCGTCTCGCCCGGTCTCGACATTCGCGTCGGCGAGATTTCGCGCGCCCACGGCAAGGGGATGCACACGACCACTTTTTCGCAGATGTACCCGCTGGGGGGGGCGGCCCCAAAAAGCCGAGAGGAGGGCTACATAATAGACACCCCGGGAATAAAGGGTTTCGGCCTGGTAGACATCGAGGGGGGCGAGCTCTACCACTACTTCCCCGACCTGATGCGCGTCGCCCCCGAGTGCCAGTACTACAACTGCACCCACACCCACGAGCCCGGCTGCGCCGTCACGCGAGCGGTCGAGTCGGGCCAGATAGCCGAGGAGCGCTACACAAGCTACCTCAAGATGCTCGAAGAGGACAATAAATATAGGTAAAGGCGGCAACGGCCGCGGCGAACAGACATTATGAAGACACTAAGGCAACAATTCACGGAGCACGTGGCGCAGACGTCGCCATCGCCCCTGATGATCGAGGTGGCGCGGGCCGAGGGGCCCTACATCTGGACGCCGCCCTCGCCCGAACACCCTGAAGGTCAGCGATTTTTCGACCTGATCTCGGGCGTGTCGGTGTCGAACGTCGGCCACGGACGCCCCGAGGTTGTGCGCGCCGTGCAGGAGCAGGCCGCGGCCTACATGCACACGATGGTCTACGGCGAGATGGTCGAGGCACCCCAGGTACGCTACGCGTCGCGCCTCGCCTCGCTGCTACCCGAGAAGCTGCAGTCGATCTACTTCGTCAATTCGGGCACCGAGGCAGTCGAGGGGGGGCTTAAATTGGCTAAACGCGCTACCGGACGTCGAAGAGTAGTAGCCTTCCGCAACGCCTACCACGGGTCGACGCAGGGCGCGCTCTCGATCATGTCATCGCCCGAGGGCGACGAGTGGCGCGCGCCGTTCGAACCGCTGCTGCCTGAGGTCGACTGGCTGAGTTTCAACGACTTCGAGCAGCTCGGACGCATTGACGAAACCACCGCCTGCGTAGTGGTCGAACCTGTGCAGGGCGAGGCCGGAGTCCGACCCGCCACCCCAAGCTTTCTCGAAGCACTCAGGCAACGGTGTAGTGAAGTGGGGGCGTTAATGATTTTCGACGAAATCCAAACCGGAATGGGAAGAACAGGCAGCCTCTTCGCCTTCGAGCGATACCGCGTAGTACCTGATATTCTGTGCGTTGCAAAGGCATTAGGGGGAGGCATGCCGTTGGGAGCGTTCATCTCGTCGCGCGAAACCATGTCGACGCTGTCGCACAACCCGGCGCTGGGCCACATCACCACCTTCGGCGGACACCCTGTATGTTGCGCCGCGGGCCTGGCGGCACTGGAGGTGCTGATAGAGAACGACCTGATCGCCGAAGTCGAACCCAAAGGCGCTCTGTACGAGGAACTTCTGGCCCCGCACCCCGCCGTAAAGGAGATCCGAAGAGCCGGACTGCTAATGGCCGTCGAGTTGGGCAGCTCCGAAAAGATGTACCGCCTGATGGAGCTATTCAAAGAGCGCGGAATCCTCTCCGACTGGTTCCTGTTTTGCGACACGGCGTTCCGAATTTCGCCGCCGCTCACCATCACCGCGGGCGAGGTTCGCGCGAGCTGCCGCATCGTCTCCGACTGCCTCGACGAGCTCTGAAAAAGCACTAAAAAAGCTATAAAAGAGCCCCCAAAAGCTCCAAAAAAGTGTTACTTCGGTAACACTACCCCCAAAACAAACGTTACATTGGTAACACTCGGCCAAAAAAAAGCGTTACATCGGTAACACTCGCCTTCGCGAAATCCGTTACATATGTAACACTCTCGACACCCGAAACACCGAGAATAGCATTTTTTTCGTACCTTCGCGTCCAACTTTTTGTACCGAAAAACGCGAAAAAAACGCAAAAAATGTCAACCACACCATACGATTTAGGCACCGAAAAAATAGGGCGACTACTCGCGCGCTACGCCATTCCGGCAATAATAGCGATGGCCTCGATGTCGCTCTACAACATCATAGACAGCGTATTTATAGGCCACGCCGAGGGTGGCGGCTCGATGGCGCTGGCGGGTCTTGCGATAGCCATGCCGCTGATGAACATCTCGGCCGCATTCGGCTCGATGGTGGGTATCGGAACGGCGGCGCTGATCTCCATAAACTTGGGCGAGGGCAAGCGCGAACGTACCTTCCATGTGCTGGGTAACCAGGTGATGCTCAACGTATTAGTGGGCGGTGCGCTGACTGCGCTGTCGCTACTTTTTCTCGACGACATACTCGTGCTTTTCGGCGCCAGCGGCCAGACTCTGCCCCCCGCCCGCGAGTTTATGCAGGTGATTTTCATCGGGATAACTGTGAACCATCTGTTTTGGGGGCTGGGCGAGGTGATGCGCGCGTCGGGATATCCTCAGCGGGCGATGGCCATCATGCTGCTGACCGTTGCGCTGACCTGCGCCTTCAACGCGCTGTTTCTCTTTGTGTTAGAGTGGGGCGTGCGCGGCTCGGCTCTGGCGACGGTGGCGGCGCAGATGGTCGGATTGGGGGTCGAGATCATCCACTTTTCGTCGCCCAAAAGTTTCCTGCACTTCCGGCGCGGAATTTTCAGAATGCGCCGAAGCATAGTCAGCGGAATAGTCTCGATAGGCGTGGCTCCGTTTCTGGTCAACTTTTGCGCCAGCATAGTGGTGGTGTTTGTCAACCGCGCGCTGGCGGCCAACGGCGGCGACCTCTTCTCGGGCGGCTACGGGGTGATGAATCGTGTGGTGATGCTCTTCATCATGATCTGCGCGGGGTTCAATCAGGGGATGCAACCGATCGTGGGGTTCAACTACGGCGCGCGCAACTTCGGGCGGGTGGTGGCGGCGCTGCGCATGACGATACTGTGGGCGGTGGGGGTGATGACGGTGGCTTTTCTGGCCGGCGAGCTGATTCCCGAACGCATCGCGTGGCTCTTCGTCAAGCGCGACGACCCGTATGCCGACGAGCTGATTCGAATCTCGGCGCAGGCGATGCGCATCGTGATGTTGCTCTTTCCGATAATTGGTTTTCAGGTGGTTACCTCCAGTTTTTTTCAGTACATCGGCAAGGCGCGCAAGGCGATCGTGCTGTCGATGACGCGACAGATGCTCTTTCTGGTGCCGCTGCTGCTCGTGCTGCCCCGCTCGATGGGGGCGATGGGGGTGTGGGTCTCGTTCCCCATCGCCGACGCCGTCGCAACTCTTCTTGCGGCGGTGCTGCTTTGGCGGCAACTTAGGGAGTTTAGGCGCGTGGTATGAGTGTCGTCGAAAACTCTTTCAAAAACGCCCCCGGACCATACGCCATCTGTAACCATAAGGCAAAAAAGCGATCGGGGATCGAGTAGCTTTTCGCATCTTTTGAAATAATATCTTTTGCCATTAACTGTCTCACAGATGATTGTATCGAACTGGCCGACTTCAATCCGTGACGGCCTATAAATTCCGCAGAGGTTATTTCGGCATTTCTACCCTCTTTGGCGATGGCGATCAATATCTCTTTTTGTCGCTCGGGAAGATTGGCCATAATGTTTTTATAGACAGGTTCGTATGACCAAACCACATTGTCGAGAGCGGAAACGGGGATGTTGTTATACACGGGATCGCGTCTCGATGACCTTGAGTATATTTCGTTGAAAACACGCTGCATATACCAAGTGTGCCCACCGAACAGACGGTAAACGGAATCGACCTCGTCGGGTGTGATGTCCATGTTGCTATTTTTGAAGAACTTCATCACAAAATCCACATATTTTCCCTCTTCGATCGGCCCGAGGGTCATGGGAGACACGCTTTGATAGAACGGGCGCGAGATTGTGAAGAAGATATCGTGCATCATGTGGTTGATGCTGCCGGCGAATATGAAGTTGGTGTTTCGGCATCGTTGAATGTGCGTGCGGAGAAGCGCTTCGACATTTTTTTCGGAAAATCGGGCGATTTGCTGAAATTCGTCGATGGCCACCACGCACCTCTTGTCGGCGTTTTCGAGATATTGAAATATCTGTTCGAGCGACGTCTCGGGCTGGCGTATCTCTCCCAAGCTGATGTCGAACGTGGGGGCTCCGGTCACAGGGTCGAGTTTAAAGGCGGCGTGCAGCGAGGTTATCGTTGCGAAAAAACGGTCGATAAACTTTCTGCCCTGCGGTTTAAGACTTTCGAAAATCTGTTTGCTCAGGAGAAAAACAAACTCTTTGAGACTTCCGGCCGGATATATATCCACCAGTATGGCGTGGTAGTTGTCTGCTATCTCCGGCCTATGGAAAACGTGCTCGATGAGTCCCGTTTTGCCCATACGGCGCTCGGAGATCAGGGCTGTGTTGCGGCCGTTGGTAATGTTTCCCACGAGCTCCGCCGTCTCATTTTCTCGGTCGCAAAAATACTCCGGAGAGATGTAGCCCGTGATTGCGAATGGATTGTCGATTATTGCACTCATGATTATTGCTATTTGAATTATTGTAAATTGAATTATTGCAAATGTAATAATTGTATTTCAATAAAACAAATGGCAGGCTAATTGCAAAGGTGCGGTTTGTTCGGGATTTCCCGACAGGATCTGAAAAAATACCTTTGCCATGATGGGAAAATCGCTTGTGGCCTGTACAGGGTCGGCCTGTGTGGGGTCTCTTATGTTTGTCGCCTTGTGTGTCGGCGTTGTGGGGTGCCGGGGGGTGGCCGACGATGTTACGGAGGCTGCTTCGGGGAGTGTTTCGGTCTCGATGTGGGCCGACTCGGTGCGGCTGCGGGATTGTGTCGACTCGGTGCCGCCGCCTCTGCACTCGGCCCTGATGCAGGCCCCGCGTCTCTTCTCGCGCGGCGACATTGCAATCGAACGGCAGCTGACATATGACCGGCACACGGTGGCCGACACATTTTCGTACAAGAGCGAGGCGAGGCGGTTTCAGTTTGACAAGATGCGTGAGCGGCTGTTTGTGCTCGACTCGATTCAGCAGAGCGAGGCGCGGTGGGGCATATTGCAAAATCGCAGGAATTGGCGTGGACAGGCGCCTCTTGTCAAACGGCACGTCGTGGATGAGTATCGCAGTGTGGCAGACATGTGGGGGGTGCAGCGTTATCAGTCGGTGCCGCTGTTTGTGGTGGGTGAGTATGGGGTGGAGCAGCCCGAGAGGTATGGACGCGACGGTTCGCCGGTGAAGCTGCTGGGACACAACGCCGACTCGACGGCCTGGCGGGTGGAGGCGTTCAACGCTGCCGGAGAGTGGGAGGTGCCGCACAAATATGTCAAGGTTATTGCGCCCGACAGTCTGGGGCGTGTGGCTTTCGATCGTGCGGTGATGGTCGATCGTACAAATCAGGTCGTTGCCACGCTTGAGCGTGAGCGGCAGGGGTTGTGGCTGGTGAGGAGTATGAACCCCTGTACTACGGGGCGGAACTCTCCGCCGGTCGGATATGACACCCCTCTCGGGATGTTTGTCATTCAGGATCGCAAGTCGCGCATGTTGTTTGACAATGGAGGGCCTGCTATCGTCGGGTTTGCTCCTTGGGCGAGTCGATTTACTAATGGGGCTTATCTGCATGGGGTGCCGGTCAATAATGTTCGTGGCAACATTGTGGAGTTTTCGCGCACGCTGGGCACCGTTCCACTTTCGCATGAGTGTGTTCGTAATGCCTCTTCTCATGCTAAGTTTATTTATGATTGGGCGCCGGTTGAGCGCAGTGTGGTTTTTGTCTATGATTAAATCTTCTGACGTGCGATGACGGCGGGGGTTGTGGCTTCTTGAGGGGGGAGGGCAATTTTTTGGGTTGGGGCGACGTTTCTTTGTCGCATGAAGAAAACCTTTCTGATTTTTCTGATAACTTTGGGCTCGTGTCGATTTGAGCCCGACGCCGACGTCGTTGTCGAGACGCGGGGTGTTGCGAGCGAGGCGCTCTACCGCGAGTTGGGGCTCGAAGGCGAGGTCGATCTCGCTGCCTTCGACCGTGCCGCCGAGGGGTTCCGCCGCGTTGCCGGTCGCCGAAAAGAGATACTCTCGTTTATCGACTTTACCCTTCCCTCGACCGAAAAACGGTTGTGGGTGATCGACATGGCGCGCCGCCGCGTGCTATTCAACACTTGGGTCGCTCACGGGCGCGAGAGCGGCGAACTGTACGCCACGTCGTTCTCGAACCGCCGCGGGTCGCACAAAAGTTCGTTGGGATTTTACCTCACCGCCGAGACATACATCGGCCGCAACGGCTACTCGCTGATGATCGACGGCCTCGACGCGGGGCTCAACGACAATGCGCGGGGGCGGGCGGTGGTCGTGCACGGCGCGTGGTACGCCGACCCGCGGGTGATCGCCTCGATGGGGCGGTTGGGGCGCAGTTTCGGCTGTCCGGCCCTGCCTCCCGACCTTGCTCGACCCATTATCGACTCAATCAAGGGGGGATCGGTGCTCTATATACATGGCTTCGTGGGGCGATGACTTGCTATCTTATTACTGCCACTACGAGTTTGGGGTGGGGGAGGTAGCTTATTTTTGAGGCTTCGGGTTCGTTGCCGGTTAGGCCGCGGTATTTGTAGGTTGCTTCGTGGGCGCACCACGCCTCTATCTCGGGCGCGATGCCCATTCGGGTGGCGACGGCGGCCGAGATGGTGCGGGTTTTCAGCTCGATGTCGATGGCGCAGGGGTGCGGCGACCAGACAACCGCCACCCAGCCGCGAGTGTGCGACACGCCTATGTAACCCCGACCTTCGGTGAGCACAGGTGCTCCGGCGGCGTTGTAACCGATCTCGGTGTCGGGGCCCAGGCGTTCGCGCACTATGGCTCGCCATGCCGCTCCCTCAGCCTTGCGGGCCGTTGTGCGGGCCGCTTCGGCCAATGGCCTGATTTCGAGCCACGACTCCATAAGTTACTTTTGCTGTGGGCGGCCGAAGTTGTGGCCTACCTTGATTCGGTCGATTCGGCGCCCTTCCAAAGAGAGGGCCGTGAGTCGCAGGTCGCCGCACACGACGCTCTCGCCGCGCCGCAGGAATCCGCGCCTGATTTCGAGCATCAGCCCCGCGAGGGTCTCAGCCTCGCCGCGCACCTCGTCGAAAAAATCCTCGTCCAACTCCAGCGCGCGAGTCACGTCGCCCAGATGGGTCTTGCCGTCGAAGATGTACTCGCCCTCGCCTGTGCGGGTGTAGAGCGCGCTGTCGAGGTCGCTCTCGTCCGATATCTCGCCCACGATCTCCTCCAGAATGTCCTCCAACGACACCAATCCTCGCGTCGCGCCGTACTCGTCGACCACTATCGCGATGTGTACCTTGCCGGCCTGGAACTCCTCCAGCAGGTCGTCGATCTTCTTGTGCTCGGGGATGAAGTGGGCGCGCCGCATCAGCTTTCGCCAATCGAAGTCGGCACCTGCAGCGATGTGCGGCACCACGTCCTTAATATATAGCACCCCCGCGATGTGGTCGATGTTCTCCTCGAAGACCGGAATGCGCGAGAAGCCCGACGAGACGATCACCTCCTTCACTCGCTCGAAGTCATCCTCGGCGTCGAGCGTGGTCATGTCCAAACGCGGGCGCATGATCTGGCCAACCTCGCGGCCGGCGAAACTGACTATCCCCTCAAGTATGTGCTTCTCCTGATCGGATCCGGCGCGGGTGACGTCGAGTGCGTCGGAGAGCTCCTCCAGCGACACGTTTTCGCGGCTTTTGCCCTTGATGCGCGAGCCCGTCGTCACCAACAGCCATGCCGCCGGTCTCAGCAGCGTGCGGGCTGTCGCGACCACCGGTGCGCACGCGCGTGCGAACTTGCGTTTGTTGTAGGTCGCGAAGACCTTGGGCATGATCTCGCCGAACAGCAGCAGGATGAAGGTGACGATGACCGACGTGAAGACGAACTCCCACGCCGCGCTGTCGAACCGCATGGTGCGCCCGACTATGAGCGCGCTCAGCAGCACTATGCCGATGTTGACCGTGTTGTTGAATATCAGAATCGTGGCGAGGGTGTACTCGCGGTCTTTGAGCAGTCGCTCGACTCGGGCCGCCCCCTTTTCGTCCGTCGCCTCCATCTCTTCGAGGTCGGCCGGGCGCAGCGAGAACAGCGACGTCTCCGAGGCCGCCGAGAAGGCCGAGCCGCATATCAGCAGCACGAGGCCGATCAACATTGCGATCACCTCGGGCGATGAGAATATGTCCGGCAGGAGTTCCATGTTATTTTTTGTGCTGCTTTCGTGCTGCTTTTGTGTTGCGGCGACGCTCGGCGACTATTCGAACAGCGTGTTGGACTGGGGCGCTGCCACCGCCTCCTCGACCGTGTCGTCGCCACCCTTGAGGGCTGTTTTCGACGGGCGGCCGCCCTCGTAGGGGTTGGCCAGCGAGGCCTTGCGTCGCACCCATGCCGGAGTGCTCACCGCGGGCTCGATGTTGGCGTAGCGGTCGGTGCCCTTCCACTGCACGGTGCCGTTTTGTGGCGGCGCGGCGGGGCGGACTCTGGGCGCGGGATCGGGCGCGGACGGTGCGGGCGGATCGTAGGCCGGCCTGTCGGGCGCGGGACGAACCACGTCGGGCGCGGGGGTGTACCTTGTGCCCGAGCCGTAGCTCTGGCCGGGACTCGGGCCGAAACTCTGGCCGTAGCTCTCGCTCGCGCGATGGTACTCTGTGTCGGCGGGGGCAGGCACGGAAACCACATCGTCGTCGGTGCCCGGGAATCCCGTCGCGACGATCGTCAGCTCCAGATCGTTGCCCAGCGCCGGTTTGTGGGCCGTACCCCAAATTAGGTTGGCAGTCCAACCGGTGCTCTCCTGCAGATAGTTACGTATCGAACCCGCCTCGCGTTGCGTGACAGCCTTGTCGCCGAAGCTGATGTTCAGCAGTATGTTTTGCGCACCCCTGATGTCGCGATGGTTCAGCAGCAGCGAGCTGACCGACGCCTCGACAGCCTCCAACGCGCGGTTCTCGCCCTCGGCCCGAGCCGAACCCATGAACGCACGGCCGCTGCCCCTCATCACGGTGTTGACATCCGCGAAGTCGACGTTGATCGTGCCGTGGCCCGTGATGATCTCGGCGATGCCCTTCACCGCCGTGGCCAACACGTCGTCGGCCTTCCAGAAACCCTCGTCGTAGGGCAAGTCGGGGTACATCTGCTCGATGCTGTCGTTGCTCAGCACCAGCAGCGAGTCGGTGTACTGCTTCAGCTCGTCGATACCCGCGCGTGCCTGATCGCCGCGCCTCGTCCCCTCGTTGGTGAATGGTGTGGTGACTATCGCCACCGTCAGTATGTCCAACTCCTGCGCCGCGCGCGCGATGATGGGCGACGCTCCCGTGCCGGTGCCGCCTCCCATTCCCGCCGTGATGAACAACATGCGCGTACCCTCGGTGCGCAACACGTTGATTATGTCGTCGATGCTCTCCTTGGCCGCCTGCGAACCCATCTCGGGGTCGTTGCCTGCCCCGAGGCCGCTGCCCAACTGCACCTTTATGCTTGCTCGGCTATCCTCCAACGCCTGGGCGTCGGTGTTGCACGCCATGAACGTGACGTCGTTGATCCCCATGTCGATCATGTGGTTGAGGGCGTTGCCTCCCGCTCCGCCGACACCCGCGACCATGATTATCGAACGCGTCACCTCGTCCAGATTCAAACCTCTTAATATCGTGTTCATTTTTGGTTAATTGAAAATTGAAAGTTGAAAATTGAAAATGGGATGGTGCGTAGCTCAAATCGCTGCGGCCGTTGCTGCCTTAGAAGTCTTCGTCGCCGTCCAAGGGTTCGGATAGGAAGCCTTCGAACCAGCGTTTTAGTCCTCCTCTCTTCTCCTTTTTCTTTCTCTCGCGGGGTTTGTCGTCGTCGTCTTCGTCGTCGGAGTTGCCGCCGCTGCCGGAAGCTCCGGAGTTGCCGATACCTGCTCCCGCTCCCGTCGAGGCGCCCGTTCCGCCTCCCGCCGGACCGTTGATCACCACCCTTGCGGGGGCAACCTCAGCTATCGCCTTGAGCAGCAGTCCGATGGCCGTCGCGTGCGAGGGGTCCTGCGCCATGGGCAGACTCTCGTCGGCGACACACACGTCGGGCAGCGCCAGCCTCACCTCCAGACCCGTCACCTCGCGGAACAGCGCGTCGATACCCACCAACCGCGAGCCGCCGCCCGTCAGCACGATGCCGCCACGGAGGCGCCCGCTGTAACCCGAGTCGCCGATCTCGTCGACCACGAAACCGATGATCTCCCTCAGGCGATGCTCGATGATGGTTGCCAGGTTGCGTTGCGATATCTCCTGCTTCTCGCGTGGCGAGCGTCCGGCGATGGCGATCAGTTTGTCGGCCGTCACTAAGTCGGCCATCGCCACACCGAAGGTGGTCTTGAGTCCGTCGACATGCTTTTCGAGAATTCCCTGCTGATGGATGTCGCTGTCGATGTCGCCCGAGCCGAACGGAATGCCTCGCACGAAGCGCACCGCGTTGTCGTGCCACACACACAGGTCGGTCGTGCCCGCCCCGAGGTCGACCACCGCGACCCCCATCTCCCTCTCTTCGGGCAGCGTCACCGCCTCGGCGCTCGCAATGGCGTTGGGGTATGTCTTGCGCGAACGCACCCCGAGGGCCATCAGCGTCTTTTCGAGCCGGTCGAGCAGCGTCGCCGAACCCAGCACGAAGTTGAAGGTCGTTTCGAGCTTCTTGCCGAACCGGCCTACGGGATCCTTCACCGTGTCGCGTCCGTCGACGACATATTTCTGCGGAATGCGATCCATGATGCGCAGCCCATCCTCGGCCTGCACGTTGTTCATCCCCTCTCTCAGGGCGTCCATATCCTCCTGACGAATCTCGCCGTCGGAGCGTTCGCCCACAAAGACGTAGTAGTCGTGGCCGGCGCAGCGCACGTGGCGGCCCGAGGTGCCGGTGTAGAGGTCCGACAGGCTGAGCCCCAACTTCTGCTCGACCTCGGCCACAACCTCCTTGACCGACTCCGACACCTGTTGCCGGTTGGTGATCTCGCCCCTCGTGATGCCGCGCATCGGCTTCGAAGTGACGTCGACCAGCTCCAGTCGTCCATCCTCTCCGGCGCGTCCCACGGCGATGGTCACGCTGCCAGTGCCCATATCCATCGCGGCTATGCAGTTCTTCTTATCCATGATTCTATTCGGTGCACACTATCTGGTTGTTGTACTTGATGTTAATGTAGCCGTGCGTGTTCCACCCCTCGTGCCGCAGCCCGTCGAGGTAGAACAGTCGCAGATTTTCGAGCCTTGCGCGCTCCGTGCCGTCCAACTCGCCCAGCAGAACGGTGTGGTCGCCGGCCCGCGGAATCAGCTCCAATTGCGGCTCACGCCACGTCACACCGCTCTCCGACGTGCCGCCAGCAGCGCTCAGAGCGCTGTTTCGGCCGCCACCAACGGCGTGAATCTGGACGATCTGGGAAGCCCAAAAATCGTCACCTCCAATAAATTCCACAAAGTTAGCGAGTTTGGACAAGAATCGGTAGCTTTGGTAAGATTTTTTTTCTTTTTCTTTCAACGCCTCCTCAAGCACCCTCAGCGCGGTGAGCTCGCCGGCCAAGTGAACCCTTTGCGACTCCAACTCGGCGATGCGTGCGGCCCGCATCTCGGCGAACGCTTTTTTGCGCGCCTGGCCCCACCAGCGCTTCGGAACTCCGGCACGTGTCGCGCGCAGGGCGCCCCTCACCTCGGCCGCGCGTGCCTGCAATGTGCGCCGTTCGTCGTCGAGCGCGATGTATCGGCCCAGGAAGTCGTTGTAGTTGTCGCGCCGCATCTGCTCGTAGCTCCCCTCGGCCGTGGGGCTGAACGGAAACGGAATGTCGCCCGTCACCACGGGCACGTAAGCTGTGTAGTCGCCCCGATCGGCCATGATCACCCCGTCGGTCGAGAGCCAGAAACGGTAACCCCCCGACGTGCGCACTCTAAGCGCGGGTGTGCGGGGCTCGACACGAATCGTGAGTGCGCCGTTCAGGTCGCTCCATGCGCTCACATGCTTCACCTCGGGGTGGGCGGCAATCCGTCGTTCGATCTCGCCCGTGCCCGCCTCGTCGATGGAGCGGCCGACGGGATTGATCTCCGCCTCGGCGAGCCATGCGGCGATCTTGTCGGGGGTGATGACGGCTGTGGCTGTTGAATCCTGAGTCCGCGGGGCGCCGGCGATGGTCACTCGCAGGGAGCTCACGGTGATGCCCGCCCTGCGCTCGCCGGCGTAGCGACCCGCCATCACGACGTAAGCCCCTATGGCGCACCACATTACTATGGCTATGGCTATGTTTTTGCCGCGACTCACTTAATTTATAATTGATAATTGGCTACGCGTTAATTTTTTGTTTGACGGCGGCGGCGATCTCTTCGCAGTGGTTCTCTATGTTTCCTGCTCCGAATGTCACTACGACGTCGGTCGGGCGCTTTGCGATCACCTCGGCCAGCCGCTCTTTCGGCACCACGCTCCACGGAATCGACGTGACGAGTCGCCCTATCATCTCGGCGTCGACCCCCTCGATCGGCTCCTCGCGCGCGGGGTATATCGGCGTGAGTATCAGTTCGTCGGCCTTCGACAGCGCATCGGCGAACTCTGCGTGGAAGTCGCGCGTGCGAGTGTAGAGGTGGGGCTGGAAGATGGCCGTGATCCTGCGATCCGGCAGCATCTCGCGAATCGACCCCAACGCCGCCTCCAACTCGCGCGGGTGGTGGGCGTAGTCGTCGATGTAGGTCGCCGCGGGGCTCTCGACCCTGATGTCGAACCGTCGCCTGACTCCCGTGAAGGTTGCGAGGCCTTCGCGCAACTTTTCGGGGTCGAGCGTCTCTCCGCGCATTTTCGCAGCCGCCCACATCATCGCCACCGCCGCCACGCTGTTCTCGACATTGATGCGCCCCGTGATGCCGAGCCGGCAATCGGCTATGCGACCGTCGGGCGTCACGATGTCGTACTCGTAGTAGCCCCCCGCTAACGGTCGCAGATTCTCGGCGTGAAAGTCGGCCGCGGGATCGTCCAACGAGTAGCTGTATGTTTCGATGCGAGGGTTCCTCACCTCGATGTCGACACGGCTGTTGAGGATCGCCGCGCCGCCCGCCCGAATCCGATCGACGAACTGCGAGAAGGCCTCGCGCACGGCATCATGAGTACCGTAGATGTCCAGATGGTCGGCGTCGACGCTCGTCACGACCGCCACGTCGGGGCTCAGTCGCAGGAACGACCTGTCGAACTCGTCGGCCTCCACCGCCAGCCTGTCGCCCTTGCCGAGCACGAGGTTGCTGTCGAAGTTCTTTGAAATTCCTCCCAGGAACGCGCTCCCTTCTCCGGCCACTTGAGAGTTCAGCCACGCCACGAGAGTGGTGGTGGTAGTCTTGCCATGAGTGCCCGCCACCGCCATGGTGAACTTCCCCTCGGCCACGTGGCCCAGCATCTCGGAGCGTTTCTCGACCATGAACCCGCTGTCGAGGAACCAACTCAGCTCGCTGTGGTCGGCCGGAACCGCCGGCGTGAAGACCACCAACGTGGTCGCCGGATCGCGAAACTCCAACGGGATCGCCCCAACCGAATCCTCGTAATGCACCGAAGCCCCCTCGGCCGAGAGCGCGCGAGTGAGCGGAGTCTCGGTGAGGTCGTACCCCGCGACGCCCATGCCCTCGTGCATAAAGTAGCGCGCCAAGGCGCTCATTCCGATGCCGCCGATTCCTATAAAATATACGTTCTTAATCATCTTTGCTTCAAAATTATCTCGGCCACACGATCGGCCGAATCGGCAATGCCCAACCTCCCGATCGCCGCCGCCAACGAGTCGAGCCGCGCCCGATCGCCCAACAGTCGCAGCGCCGTCGGAATCGCCTCGGTCAACGCACGTTCGTCGGGACAGATCTCCGCCGCCCCCTTGTCGACGAGCGCCATCGCGTTCTTGGTCTGGTGATCTTCAGCCACCCCGGGCGAGGGTATGAACATCGTTGCCTTGCCCAGCAAGCACAACTCGGAGACTGTGCCCGCCCCGCTGCGTGAGATCACAAGGTCGGCCGCCGCGTAGGCCAAATCCATCCGGTCGATGAACGCCCCCAACCAAATTCCATTCGCCTGTCGGCCTGCCATGAAACTCCTCATCTCCGCCTCGTAGAACTTGCCCGTCTGCCAGATCACCTGCACGTCGCCGAGGGCGTCCTCCGAGATCGCACGTTTCACCATCTCGTTGAATGTGCGGCAGCCGAGGCTTCCACCCACCACCAACAGCACCGGCCGGTCGGGCGTCAAGCCGAAGTGCTTCAACGCCTCCTCGCGCGATGGTTGTCGCGCGAAGTCACCCCTCAGCGGGTTGCCCGTCATCGCGATCCTGTCGGCGGGGAAGAATCGCTCCATCCCGTCATAGGCCACGCACACTGCACGCGCCCTGCGGCCCAATACCTTGTTCGTCAGGCCGGCATATGAGTTCTGCTCCTGTATCACCGTGGGGATGCCCATGCTCTGCGCCGCCCTCAGCACCGGCGCGCTCGCGTAGCCCCCGAAGCCCACCACCACGTCGGCCCCGAAGTCGCGAATCACCCGCCGCGCGAGCCGCAGACTGCGCACTGCCCTGAACGGCACCGTGAGGTCGTTGACGATGTTGCGAAACGTGAGTCGTCGCTGAAGTCCCACCACCGGCAGCCCCTCGATCTCGTAGCCGAGGGCGGGAATTTTCTCCATCTCCATCTTGCCGCGCGCACCCACGAAGAGCAGCCGCACATCCGCACCGAGCCGGCGCTGTAAGGCTTCGGCCACCGCAACGGCAGGGTAGATGTGTCCTCCCGTGCCTCCTCCGCTTAGTATGATGTTCATTTTCAATTTGTTTAGTCTAATTTGGGTTATAACTAAAAGTTTAGTTATATAACTAAGTCTTTAGTTATAGCGTCAGTTTTCCAGCAGCGACTCTGCCCTCGGCTTGTCGAGAGTCTGCTCGCTCGTCTGTCGGCTCACCCCCAACATCATCCCCAGAGCGCACGACAGGAAGAGCTCAGACGACCCCCCCTTGGAGATGAGCGGCAGGGCGATGCCCGTCGAGGGGATCATGTTGGTCGAGACCATCATGTTGACCATCGCCTGAATCGTGATCAGCAGCGCCAGCCCCAACACCAAAAGGCTCGGGAACGCCGTGCCGCACTTGCGGAAGATCACTATCCCGCGGAAAAATATCCACAGATAGAGCAGTATCACCAACCCGCCCCCCAACAGCGAGCCGTACTCCTCGATCACGAACGCGTAGGCGTAGTCGCTCTCGGCGTCGGGCAGGATTCCGCGCTGGGTGCTCTCGCCCGCGCCGCGCCCCATCAATCCTCCCACCGCGATGGCGATCTCGGCCTGCTCGACCTGATACGACTTCTCGCCCCTCAGGAAGCGGTCGATGCGATTCTTCCAGGTGCCCGAACGCGACAGCACCTCTTCGCGCTGCTCGGTCGGCGCTCCTCCTGCCTCTCCCTCTCCGCCGCCGGAGTTGCCGCTGCCGTTCAGCGTGTTGATGGCGAAGGCTGTCCCAGCGACCACTACCCCCGCGGCGAACATCGCGAACATAAACTTCATGAGCTCACGAATCCTAACCCGCCCGATGAACAGCATCACGAAGCAGGTCGCCAACAGGATCAGCGCCGTCGACAGGTTGGTCGAAAAGATCACCGCGCACGACAGCGCGATGGGGCCCAACAGCGGGATCGTCTGCTCGCGAAGAATTCGTCCGCCGCCATCCTCCCTCCATCCGCGCGCCGAGAAGGGTGGCAACACCGGTTCGCGGTCTATCGTCTTTTGACGTCGGGCGAGCTCGCGCGCCAACACCATGACCGTGGCAACCTTCAGAAAGTCGGAGGGCTGAAAGGTCATGTTGAGCAGCGGTATGCGAATCCACCTCGGAGCGTTGGGTGCCCCCGGGTTGGCCTCGCCGATGAAGAAGACCATCACCGTGAAGGCCAGCGCCATGGCGTAGGCCGCCCACACGATGCGGCCGTAGAACTGGTAGTTGATCTTGTGAACAGCATAGACAACCATGAGCCCCATCAGCACGATGCCAAGTTGGCGGATGAGCACGCCGAAGTGGTTGCCGCTGCCGTCGGGCGACAGAGCCTCCACACCCGTCGACGAGTAGACCACCAACACCGACATCGCCGCGAGAACCGCCACGATGATCCAGAGTGCTACGTCGCCCCCCGGCCTCAGGGTCATTTGTTGTCCGGAGCCCATGCTATTTCTTGTTTTTTTGAATCCATTCGGCGAACAGTTTTCCGCGCTCCTCGTAGTTCTTGAAGAGGTCGAAGCTGGCGCAGGCGGGCGAGAGCAGCACCGCGTCGCCGGGTTGCGCGAGTTTGCGGGCGCGGGTCATGGCGTCGTCGAGACTGTCGGTGCTCTGCACCTCGTCGATGCGGCCACGGAACGCCTTCACCAATTTCTCGTTGTTGACGCCCATGCACACCAACGCGCGGATCTTGGGGGTGAAGGGGTAGAGCGGCTCGTAGTCGTTGCCCTTGTCGGTGCCGCCGGCGATCCACACCACGGGGCGGGTCATGCTCTCCAGAGCGTACCACACCGCGTCGACGTTGGTGGCCTTCGAGTCGTTGATCCACTCGATGCCTCCGATCTCGCCGAGCGACTGCAGGCGATGCTCGACACCCTCGAAACTCTCGATCGTCTTGGCGATGCTCTGAGGTTTCGCTCCCGCCGCGAGGGCCGCCAACGAGGCTGCCATAGAGTTGTAGATGTTGTGGATGCCGCGAATTTTCATACCCTGCGGGTCGAGCTTCAGCGTCCGTGTGCCGACTTTGGCTCGGATGATTCCGTTTTCGAGCCTTGCCCCCTGGGTCGGGATGTGCTTCACCGAGAATGGCAGGCAGCGCATCGGGAACGGCTGCTTTTCGAGCATCTGCACAGTCACGGGGTCGTCGGCGCAATATATAAAGGTGTCGTCGGCGCGCTGGTTGCGCACGATGCCCATCTTGCTCGCGGCGTAGAGCTCCAGCGAGTGGTTGTAGCGGTCCAAGTGGTCGGGCGTGATGTTGAGCAGCACGGCGATGTCGGCCCTAAACTCGCGCATGCCGTCGAGTTGGAAACTGCTCAGCTCCAACACGTACCAATCCCTCTCCGTCGTGGCCACCTGCAACGCGAAGCTCTCGCCGATGTTGCCTCCGAGGCCTACGTTGAAGCCGGCGTCTTTTAATATATTGTACGTGAGGGTCGTCGTCGTCGTCTTGCCGTTGGAGCCGGTGATGCAGATGGTTTTTGCGTTCGTGTAGCGCCCCGCGAACTCGATCTCGGAGATCACCGGCGTGCCCTTCGCCGCGAGCGCCTTCACTATGGGCGCCTTGTCGGGGATGCCCGGACTCTTGATCGCCTCGTCGGCCTGCAACACCCGCTCCTCGGTGTGACCGCCCTCCTCGTAGGGGATGCCCGCCTCGTCAAGACGCGATTTGTACTCCGCCCCGATGGCGCCCGAGTCGCTCAGGAACACCTCGTGTCCATGCTTTTTTGCAAGCACCGCCGAGCCGAAACCGCTGATGCCACCTCCTAATATAACTATTTTCATTTAACGAACTTTCAATGTGGTTAATGTAATCGCCGCCAACAAGATCGACATGATGACGAACCGGATCACTATTTTGCTTTCGTGGTAATTTTTCTTCTGGTAGTGGTGGTGCAGCGGCGCCATGAGGAACACCCGCCGCCCCTCGCCGTAGCGCCGTTTGGTGATCTTGAACCACACCCGCTGAATGATCACAGACCCCGCCTCCAACACATACACCCCGCACATCACCGGCAGCAGCAGCTCCTTGCGAATCAGCAGCGCCATCACCGCGATCGCCCCCCCGATGGCCAGCGAACCCGTGTCGCCCATGAACACCTGCGCCGGAAAGCCGTTGTACCACATGAAGCCGATGAGTGCGCCGATCATCGCCGCCGCGAAGATCAGTATCTCGCCGCTGCCCGGAATGTAGACGATGTTGAGGTAGTCGGCGTAGATGATGTTGCCCGAAAGGTAGGCGAACACACCCAACACCACCACTATCGGGATCGCCACTCCGGTGTTGAGGCCGTCGAGTCCGTCGGTCAGGTTGGCGGCGTTGGAGACCCCCGTGATCACGAGAATCGCGAACGCGATGTAGAGCAGCCATGTGGCGGGCCCGTTGTCGCCCCGCTCGCCGGTGAAAATTCCGTAGTCCAACTCTCTGTCCTTGACGAACGGAATCGTGGTCTTGGTGCTCTTCTCGGGCGCGCCGCTCTGGAGAGTCTGCTCGCCGGCGAATAGCACCACCGCGTCGGTTCGCGGCGGGACGATCTCGCGCACGTGAATCTGCGGCGAGAGCCACATCGTAGTACCAACTATCACCCCCAAGCCAACCTGCCCCACTATCTTGAACCAGCCGTGCAGCCCCTCCTTGTCGTGGCGGAACACCTTGATGTAGTCGTCGGCGAAACCCAACAGCCCCAGCCACACAGTCGAGACGAGCACGAGAATCGTGTAGACATTGCCCAGATTGGCCAGCAGCAACATCGGGATGACGATCGCGCCTATTATTATGATGCCCCCCATCGTGGGCGTCCCCCTCTTCTGCACCTGCCCCTCTAAGCCCAGGTCGCGAATATCCTCGCCGATCTGCCGCCGCCGCAGCAGCCTGATGACGCCGCCGCCGAAGACCGCCGCGATGACCAGCGCAAGGATGATCGCCGCCGCACCGCGAAATGAAAGATACTCCATCATGCCCGCGCCCGGAATGTCGAAGTGTTGGTCGAGATATTTTCCTAATGAGTATAGCATATTGTGTTTTTCGGGGTTTACAAATCGAAATTAAGGAACGCTTTCCGCACCTCCTCGCGGTCGTCGAAGTGGCGCGTCTCGGTGCCGACTATCTGGTAGGTCTCGTGTCCCTTGCCGGCAATGAGGATTATGTCGCCCGCCGCAGCCATCGCCACCGCCGTGCCGATCGCCTCCCGTCGGTCGATGATTCCCACCGCGCGGTGACCCGCCACCAGCCCCGCCTTCATCTGGGCGAGTATCTCCGCGGGATCTTCGGTGCGCGGATTGTCGGAGGTGAGTATCGCGAAGTCGCTGCACTCGGCCGCTATGCGTGCCATCTCGGGCCGCTTGGTTGTGTCGCGGTCGCCTCCGCACCCCACCACTGTGTAGATTTTTTGCCCCTGTCGGCGAATCTCGGCTATGGCGTCGAGGGCGTTTTGCAGAGCGTCGGGTGTGTGGGCGTAGTCGACTATCGCGGTGATGCCCTTGGCCGAGCGCACCGTCTCGAAGCGACCGCTCACAGGCTTGAGTGTGCTGATGACTCGCAGCGCATCCTCCTTATCGATCCCCATCTCGCGCAGCGCGGCGTAGACCGTCACGAGGTTGTAGGCGTTGAAGCGACCCGTGAAGCAGACCCACAGCTCGGTGCCGTCGATCGCCAACAGCATCCCGTCGAAGTGCTGCTCCACGATTTTGCAACGGTAGTCGGCGGGGGCGCGCAGCGAAACTGTCCGGACTTTCGCCTTCGTGTTCTGCACCATCACGCGGCCGTTGCGGTCGTCGACGTTGGTGATGGCGAATGCAGTCTTTGGCAGCCCGTCGAAAAAACTCTTCTTGGCGGCGATGTAGGCGGCGAAGGTGCCGTGGTAGTCCAGATGTTCGTGGGTGATGTTGGAGAAGGCCGCGCCCATGAACCACAACCCCGCGATGCGCTGCTGAACGATGGCGTGCGAACTCACCTCCATAAAGCAGCAGTCGCACCCCCGCTCGACCATCGTGGCCAACATCGCGTTGAGCCTCAGCGGGTCGGGCGTCGTGTGTGTCGATGGTAACACTGTGTCGCCTATTCGGTAGTCGACCGTCGATATGAGCCCCGCGCCGTGACCCAGCGCCCTCATCGCGTCGCACAGCAGCGTGGCCGTCGTGGTCTTTCCGTTGGTGCCGGTCACCCCTATGAGTTTCAGTTTTCGGCTCGGGTGATCGTGGAACGCCGCCGCCGCCTCGCCCATCGCGCGGTGCGAATCGGCCACCACGACGTAGGTCACCCGCGGGTCGGGGTTGGTCGGCAGCTCCTCGCACATCACCGCCGCGGCGCCGCGTTCGATGGCCGCGTCGATAAATTCGTGGCCGTCGATGCCCGTGCCGCGAATCGCGAAGAACAACGACCCTGGCTCGGCGCTGCGAGAGTCGAGCGTCAGCGATGCGATATCCACATCGACCGGCCCCACCGTCTGCAGCACCTCAATCTCTTTCACTATCTTTTCGAGTATCATCTATCGTTTGTTACCTGAGTGTTATCGTTACTGTCGCCCCGCGATTGACGGCTGTTCCGGCGGCGGGAAACTGCGTCACCACCCGCCCCTTGCCTGCAAAGTCTGTCTTCAGACCGCGGCTCTCGATCGCGTACAAAGCATCTTTTAGCCCCATGTCCGTCACGTCGGGCACCGTGCCCGCCCGCGCCTCCAGAGTGGTCAGCGCAATCGACGTCGAGTCGGCCTGCCTGTGAGTCGCCACCCAATCCCGTCGCCTTGCATCAGAGGCAAGTTTTATGCCCAACTCTCCCGCCACATCGCGAACCGCCTCGCCGTCACCACCTTTTATCGCCGGAGGGGTGGAGATCCGCGGCTTCACGGTCGCCACGGAGGGTTGCAGATCGTAGCGCGTGACGAACACCCTGTCGGCGATCGCCTTGAGCACCGGCCCCGCCAGCGCCGATCCGTAGAACACGTCGCTCGATGAACCCAACCGAGTCCAGATCGAAACGATGCAGCTGTACTGCGGATTGTCGGCGGGAAAGTAGCCCACCATCGTAGCCAGATAGTGCTGACCCACTCCGCCGCCGTATCCGTCCTGCTGCGCCGTGCCCGTCTTGGCCGCCACCTTGTAGTAGGGGTTTCGCAACACCCCGCCCGTTCCCTCCTCGACCACTCCCGCAAGACTCTGCTGCAACGCCTCGATGGTGCGCGCCGAGGCGATCGCGGGGTTGATCACCTCCACCGGAAAGCTCTGCGACGAAGCCTTGTCGGCCCCCCGCAGCTCGCTCACCAACCTCGGACGAACCATCCGCCCTCCGTTAGCCACCGCGTTGTACAACGCCAGCGTGTGCAACGGGCTGATCTCAAGGCCGTAGCCATAAGCCAGATACGACGCCGAGTTGCCATGCCACCGACCGCTGCGAATCGCCTCGGCCGAGGGGCGGTAGAGCCTCGGTGTCGCCTCGCCAACGATTCCAGTGCCCACCGGCTCGGCAAACCCCAACCCCGCAAGGTAGTCGACATACTCTTTTTCGCGTCCGCGCGCCTTGAACTGCTGCTCGATCGCCTGCACGAATCCCACGTTGGACGAGGTCTCGAAAATCCGCTTCAGCGTCAGCACCGGCGCGGCGGGTTCGTGGTCGTCGCGATGGAGCTGGCCTCTCAGTTCGAGCCTGCCGTTGCCAACGCGGATCGGCGTGTCGAGAGTCATCCCGTCGTCCAACAGCGCCAACAGCGACGCCAGCTTGAAGGTCGACCCGGGTTCGTAACGTCCGCCGATGGCGTAGTTCGATCGCTCGATGCACCTGCCGCCCACGTTGTCCAGATTGGCAATAGCCTTGATGTCGCCCGTGGCCACCTCCATCAGCACCACCGTCCCGCGCAGGGCGTGATGGCGCACCAACTGCTCGGCGAGCATCGAGCTGGCGACATCCTGAAAGTCCATGTCGAGCGTCGTCACCACCGTGCGTCCGTCTGCCGTGTCGACGTTGAGCGGGCTCTCGACCGGTGTCGAAAAACGCTCCGTCTGTCTCTGCATCATCTGCCAACCCTCGCGCCCCTTCAGATGGTCGTTGAACGAGTACTCGATTCCGTACCTCCCCTTCTCGGTGAGCATGCGCTGAATGCGTCGTCGTGTCGAGTCGCCGTCGGGCACCACCAACGTGTCGTACACCGACTCGGTGACCCCCAGCGTCCTCTCGGCAAGGTGCCCGAACGGATGCTGTCGCGAGTAGACCCGCTCGACCGACAGCCCGCCGAAGCCGGGTTGGAGCCTCAGCAGCGGAAAGGTGCGCACCCTCTGCAACTCGTCGTACGATATCAGTCGCCGGTTGAGCCTCCGATAACCCTTTCTCTCGCGATTGTACCCGCTCTCCAACAGCGCCTTGTAGCCCGCCTTCGACAGGTCGCCGAACATGCTCGACAGCGAGTCGGCCAATCCGTCGACCCCCGCCTTGAACCGCGCGTCGGTCAGCGAGTCGACCCCGAAGTCCATGCCCAGATAGTACATCAGCACCGAGGTGGCCAACAGCTGTCCGTCGGCCGACACGATCTCGCCCCGCTTGCCGTCGATGCGCTCGATGAAAAACGCCCTGTCCTCGGCCCGCTTGCGCAACGTCGCGCCGTCGGGGCCATACTGAAGCCACAGTATGCGCGCAAAGATGCACACCCCCAACAGTGCGAACACCACGTACAGCAGGTTCACACGCAGAGTAATCTCTCGCTTTATGTTCGGCTCCTTCTTCTTCATCCCTGTATTGCGTGCCTCATCTCTCTATCGTCTTGACGGGGTGGGGGAACTCCTCCAGCGGAATGCCCTTGCGCGCCAACCGTTCGACGATCGCGCTGCGCCTCGTCTCGCGCACCCTCTCCGCCGTGCGCTCCACCGCCTCGATGCCCAACTCGCGCACCTCCCTTTCGAGCACCTGCCGCTCCAAGTGCAACATCTGGATGTGGAACGTGTAGCCGATGTAGAGCACCAGCACCGCCGCGATCGCCAACAGATAGGGCCACATGCGCCGCACCCAGTCGCTCGACAGAATGCTCCCCGACACCACCGACTGAACCGCCTTGCGACGAGTGGCGGCTCCGGCCTGCCGACGGGTGCGCTTCTCCTCGCGCCTCGCCTCGTTTTCGCGCTGCTTCTGTGCCCGCCGCTCCTCTTTTGTCATCGCTGACTCGGACTCGGGCGCCGATCCCGACCCCGACCCCGCCGGCCCCGACTCCCAGGGCGGAGGCAGCTCGCTCTCCGAACTCTGCACCCGCGGAACGAGGTCGTTGTCGGCCACATATCTTTCGATCTCAAGACGGATGCGCGCCGAGAGCTCTCTGTCGCGCTCGGCCGCCTCCCTCTCCTCGCGGATCGAGGGGTCAATCTCGGGATCGTAATCTACTCGCTCCATTTTGCTGCCGCTCTGAGTTTCGCGCTACGGCTGCGCGGATTTTGTGTCACCTCGTCTGCCGTCGGCGCCATCGCCTTACGCGTCACGAGCTTGAAGGGGGTCTCGGCCCTGCCGTAAAAATCTTTCCTCACCTCGCCCTCGAAGTTGCCCGTCTTCATAAAGTTCTTCACCAACCTGTCTTCGAGCGAGTGGTACGATATCACCACCAACCGCCCCTCGGGCCGCAGCACCCGCAGGCTCTGTTCGAGTGCCATGCGCAACGCCTCCATCTCGCCGTTGACCTCGATGCGCAGCGCCTGAAACAGTTTCGACAGCCAGCGGTTCTCATCGCTCTTCGGAACGAGTGGCCTCACCGTCTCGATCAGCTCGAAAGTCGTCTGAATGGGGGCCGAGCGTCGCGCCTCCACGATGCGTCCGGCAATGCGGTGCGGCCCCTCCAACTCGCCGTAGTCGCGCAGTATGGCGATTAGCCGCGCCGGCTCGTAAGTGTTGACCACATGGGCGGCGGTGAGCTTTCGTCCTCGATTCATGCGCATGTCCAACGGCGCGTCGCCGCGAAACGAAAAGCCGCGCTCCGTAGCGTCGAAGTGGTGCGACGAGACCCCCAGGTCGGCCAACACCCCATCCACCTGCGTCACCCCCGCCGCACGCAGCAGTCCGCGCATAAAGCGAAAGTTGCCCTCCACGAACCGAAACCTCGGATCGTCGGGAGCGTTGCCCCGCGCCTCGCTGTCCTGATCGAAACCATAGAGCCGCCCCCTCGTCGAGAGTCGGTCGAGTATCGCCGCGGAGTGTCCGCCGCCCCCGAAGGTGAGGTCGACGTATGTCCCGTCGGGCTGAATGTCAAGCAGTTCGAGCGATTCGGCCAAAAGTACCGGTATGTGGTAGCATTCCATTGAGTTGTGCTGCTGCGGTTGTATCGAAAATTTGGTGTAAAAGTACTAAAAAACAGCCGATTTTTTTAGAAGTTGTTTGAATTTTCTCACCGAAGTGATTTCTGACTGCGGTCGAGAGATTTTTTCACCCGCCGAGGGAGGCATAGGGGTTCCTATGTCGAGTGAGGCGGGTGAAAAAATCGCCGGCCGGAGGCGAAAAGCACGAGAGTGGGAAATTTCAAACAACTTCTTAACTTTGCACTCCATTGTTGATAACTTTTGCGATGACAAAAATATCCGTAGCCGGAGTGCTCGCCTCGAAAGCGCCCGCGATTGCACGCCGAATCCCGCGCGGAGTCACACGATGGCTCTCGCGAACCATCCATGAGGATGAACTGAACGACATTTTGGAGACCTGCGACACGGGCGACCCGATGGAATTTCTGCGAGGATTCTTCCGCCGCGTCGGGGTGAGTTACGAGACTGTGGGGCTCTCGGAGTTGCCGCGTGACGGACGTTACATATTTGCATCCAACCACCCCTTCGGCGGGATGGACGGCATGATGCTGGCCGAGAGGATTGGCACCCATTTCGGCGACGTGCGGGTGATAGTCAACGACATACTGATGTACCTCGACCCGCTGCGTGAGATATTCGTGCCGGTCAACAAGAGCGGCGCTCAGCGCGGTGCCTACGCCGTGGCCTTTCGCGAGGCGTTCGAGGGGGCGGCTCCGGTGCTCACTTTTCCGGCGGGGTTGTGTTCGCGCTGCTCGGGTGGGGTGGTGGCCGACATCGAGTGGCGCCCCAACTTCGTCAAGCGCGCCGTGCAGACCGACCGGCAGATCGTGCCCGTCTACGTCGAGGGGCGACTGTCGAGGCGCTTCTATCGCTGGGCACGTTGGCGCAAGGCGTTGGGAATCAAGGTGAATATCGAACAGGTGTTCCTGCCCGACGAGATGTTCCGCCAGAGCGGCGAGCACTTTCGACTGATCTTCGGGGAACCGGTGTCGGTCTCGGAACTTCGCGAAGTGACGGGCGGCAGCGACTACTTCGCGATGGCCGCCGAGGTGCGACGAAGGTCCTACGCGCTTGCCGAAAGAGCTCGAATCTGATTGCTAAGTTTGAGCTATAACTAAGTTTTTAGTTATATAACTAAATCTTTAGTTAAAGGCGCTATAACTAAGAGCTCGCACAATATAACTAAATTTTTAGTTATAGAGTCAGGGCGGCGGCGATTCGAGCGGCCGTGAGGCTCATGAACTTCGCTCCGTCGCACTCCGACAGCGATGTGACGCCCGCCGCGTCGGCCACAAACAGCTCGTCGAAACTCATCAGCTCCGAGTGCAGAATCGGCTCCTCGCACACCCCCAGGCGCGATTTTACAGCGGCGGCGACAACGAGCCCGCGCTCCACGCTCTCGATTGTCGGCGGGGCGATGAGCGTGCGCCCGCGAATTGCGAACAGGGGCGAGTCGCCGCAACTCAGCAGCCGGTCGCCCTCGCGCCGCACCGATCGCGTCGCGCCGTGCAGTCGTAGCGCCCGAGAGTCGAACAGCGCCTGCGCCTCGATCTGGAAGTTGGTCGGCAGACCCCCGAAAGGTATTGAGTACTCGAAAGTTACACCCCTCGGCCGCAGCGGCGAGTGAGCGTATCCCGTCTCCAACAGCGGACGTTCGTAGTTGACAGTCAGGGTGTGGCTGCCGTCTCCCGCCTCGTAAAAATAGAGCATCGCCGTGGCGCTGACCTGGGCGACAGGGTGTTTCCTATGTAACGTTTCGGCGATGCTCGCGGCGACCTTGCGCTCGTCGGGCTCGGGCTTCACTCCGTAAATCTGTTCGTAGGTGCGCGCGGCGAGGGCGAGATGCTCACTCAGGTGTCGCGCCTTGCCCCCGAGCGTGTGAACGCGCTGATAGACAAAGTGTCTCATCGCGCCGGAGATCATCGCACCCCCAATCATCGCGTAAGAAAAATCTTGAGCAGAAGTTCGCGAAGCAGCTCGCCGTCGGACATGCCGCCCGAGCCTATTCCCTTGCTCTTGGCGTCGTACTCGCGCAGCAGCCCCAACACCTTGAAGGTGATCTTGTTGGGCCACTGCGCCGCTGCCTGTTTCACCTCGCTCACGAAGTAGGGGCCCGGCAGACGCAGCAGACTCATCAGCTCCATGTCGGAGGGCATGGGGGTGCCGCGATGGCGCGACTGCCACACGCAGTAGTTGAACATGAAGATCTGCCGGAACTGCCCGAACAGCGACATGATCGTCACGATGAGCGGATGCTCCTTGGGGTTTTGGGCGAAGTTCTCGGCTATCGCCATCGCCCGCGATTCGTTGCGCGCGGTGACCGCTTTGCACAACTCGAAGTTGTTGAAGTCGCGACTGAATCCCGTGCCCCGTTCGACATCGTCGGGGGTGAGTTTCTTCGTCCCCTCGGGCAGCGACAGCAGCAGCTTCGAGAGCTCGTTCGATATCTTGGCGATGTCCATCCCCAGGTGCTCGATCAACATCTCGACCGCCTTGGGCTCCGCCTTCACGCCGCGACTCGCAACGAAGCTGCCTAACCAGTCGCGAATCTCGTAGTCGCGCGGACGTACCGACTCGAACACCAGACCCTTGGTCGATGCCTGTTTGTAGAGCTGGGTGCGCTTGTCTAAGTTCTTCTCCTTGTGGCACAGCACCAGAATCGTCGAGGGCGACGGGTTGGCGGTGTAGAGTTGCAGCTCCTCGATCTTCTTGAGCTGCTGCGCCTCGCGCACGACGATCACCTGCCGCGACCCCATCATCGGCATCTGTCGCGCGGTGTTGATGATGGTGCCCACCGAGGTGTCGCGACCGTAGGCGACGGTGAGGTTGAACGCGCGCTCCGCCTCGTCGAGGATTCCGTCGGCCAGCAGGTCCGACAGCTCGTCGATGAACCAGCTCTCCTCGCCCATGAGCAGGTAGACCGGCTTGAGGCGTCCGGCGGCGATGTCGGCCCGCGCGGCCTCGAAGTCGCGTACGCTGTCCTTGAACTTTATGGTGCTCTTTGCCATCTTGTTTTTGCCTCTCCCGCGGGCGGTTTAGACTATCTCTTTTACTATTTTCAGGACGTTTTCGGTTTGCGAGGTGATCTTGAAACGATCGTCGAGGCGGCGGCCCGTGAGCCAGATTATCTCGCCTTCGTCACTCGCGCCCCCATTTACTAACACGAACTGCCGCCCCTTTTCGGGCAGCGACACCTTGGCGTCGATCAGGTAGTCGCTCACCTTTTTGGTGCCAGTCATTCCGATCGGCACGAAGCGGTCGCCCTCGCGCCAGCGCCTCAGAGTGAGCGGCCACGAGAGTTTGTCGGCGTCGATGAGGGCGGTGTTCTCGCCCACGTTGAGGCTCTCGACCTGGTCGATGTCGAGTCGCCAGAGGTAGTAGACCGAGTTGCCGGCGTACACCTTGGTTGCGCGCGAGTCGACCTCCACGCTGCACGGATCGTCTGTCCCGACCGGTTCGATGATGATGCGCCCGCGGTCGATGAAGGCAACGTAGTCGCGCGAGTAGAACCTGCGCCCCGAGCCGCCGCCCTCGATCGCCGACACTATCCCGTCGATCGCGTCGCCCTTGAAGCCCCAGCCCGAACTCAGCAGTTCGTAGACAACGAAGCCAACCGGATAGGCCGCGGCGATGCGCCCAACCTCGATGATCGTCTGGCCTTCCTCGCGCCGCTCGACCTCGTGGCGGATGCTTCCTATGGCGGCGTCGATGAAGCCCTGGGTCTGGGTCAGGCGGTCGACGTTGCGTCGCATCTGGTCGGTGAAGCGCGGGTTGATCTCCCTGAGGCGCGGAACGAGCCCGAGGCGGATCTTGTTGCGCAGATATTTTGTGGAGCGGTTCGACGAGTCCTCGCGAAACGAGACGTGGTTGGTGAGCGCGTACTCGGTGATCTCCTTGCGAGTGGTGAAGAGCAGCGGCCGCACGACGCGACCCCTTGCGGGGGTGATGCCGGTGAGCCCTCGAAGCCCTGTGCCGCGGAACAGATTTATGAAAAACGTCTCCACCGAGTCGTCGGCCTGATGGGCTATGGCGATGGCGGTGTAGCCGTGCTCGGTGCAGAGCGACTCGAACCAGTCGTAGCGCAGTCGGCGCGCTGCCATCTGGACGCTCTCGCCCGTGCGTTCCATCTCGGCGAGGGTGTCGAAGTTTTTGACGTAGACCGGCAGGCCGTATCGCGCGGCCTCTTTGCGCACGAGCTCGGTGTCTTCGTCGCCCTCGTCACCCCGCAGTCCGAAGTTGCAGTGTGCGACACCCGCCGGCCAACCGCTTTGGGCGAACAGCGACAGCATCACCATCGAGTCGACGCCGCCGCTCACGGCGAGGAGCACGCGGTCGGCGGGCTTCAACAGTTCGCGCTCGCCGATGTATTGTGTGAATCTGTCTGTCAGCATATATTTACCTCCGTTTCGAGTTCCACGCCGAACTTTTGGCGCACGTCGTTCTTTACCTGCTCGGCGAACAGCACTATCTCCGCGCCCGTCGCTCCGCCTAAGTTTGTCACTATCAGCGCCTGCCGCGGGTGGATGCCCACGCTGCCCTTTTCGTTGGCGCGACCCTTCCAGCCCGCCTGTTCTATTAGCCAGCCGGCGGCGAGTTTCATCTTCGAGGGGTCTGATGCTTGGTAGAGCGGCATGTCGGGGTGGCGGGAGGCCAACTCTCGCGCGAGGGCGGCGTCGACCAGCGGATTCTTGAAGAAGCTGCCGGCGTTGCCCGTCGTGCGCGGATCGGGCAGCTTGCTGTTTCGGATCTCTATCACGGCGCGGCTTATCTCTTCGAGCGTCGGATTTTTCAACTCCTTGAGCGGGGCGTAGTTGAGGTTGGGCCGCGGCACACGGCTCAGGCGAAAATGGACCGCCGTGACTACGACCCGTCCGCGCAGCTCGCGCTTGAAGACGCTGTCGCGATAGCCGAACGCGCAGTGGTCGGCGGCGAGGGTGAGGGGAGTTTTTGTCTCGACGGTGAAGCACTCCACCGACGAGATAATGTCTTTGACCTCAGCGCCGTACGCGCCGATGTTCTGAATGGGGGCAGCGCCCACCGTGCCCGGAATGGCCGACAGATTCTCCGCGCCCCACAGCCCGCCGGCTACGCACCAGCCGACGAAATCGCTCCAGTCGACCCCTGCCTCGACACGCACGGTGAGGGTGTCGGCACTCTCGCTGACGGGGGTTATTGCTCGCGCCGCCGACTTGATGAGCGTGCCTTCGAAGTCGCGCGTAAATAGGATGTTGTTGCCTCCGCCAAGGGACATCCACTCTTTGCCGAACGGAATTTCGGCGAGCTCCTCCACGCTCTCCCACTCGATGAGGCGTGCGGCTCGGGCCTCGACTCCGAAGCTGTTGAGATTTTTTAACGATATGTTCTCCGTGACTTTCACGCTGTAAAGATAGTGATTATTTATAGAAAGTCCCGCGCCAGGTGGAGCTGTTGCCGGCGCCGTCGCGGCAGGTGAATTCGAAGGTGTGTGTGGTGCCGGCGGCGAGCCGCTCGGGGTCGAAGCGGTGGACGAACTGACCGCGCGAGGCGTTGCGCTCGAACACTATCCACTCGCCGTCGATCGAGCCGGTGAAGTTGGCGATGCCTGAAAAGTTGTCTGTCGCGGTGATCGTCACGGTGCGACTGCCGCTCAGGTCGGCCCCCTCGGCGAACGACGATTTTACCGTGGGCGACGTTGTGTCGACCACCACGCAGAAGGTGCCGAAGTCGCGCGACGTGCCGTTCACCGAGCCGTTGGAGTATGTTCCGCCCGACCACGAGAGGCCGCCGCTGTCGGATACCCGCGCGAGGCAGGCGCGGCGACGCATGTTTTCGGGGATGTCGGCCTCGATGCCGAGTTTCATTGCGCTTTGCAGGGGCTGCACGCCGTCGCCCGTGCGTAAGATCGGCGATAGGGGAGCGATGCCGTCGGTGCGCGGCGCGATGGTTTTCTCGACGACGGATTGGGTGTAGAAGATCGGCTCGTAGAGCGCGCCTCGCGGAATCGAGACGGAGAGCCCGTCGGCCGAGTGAACGAAGTCGCCGCGGTTGGAGGCGATGCGGCCCCCCGGGTGGGGCGGCGGCGTGTGGGCGAGGTCGGGCTCGACTTCGAATGCGAGGGTCGAGATGTTTCCCGCGTCGTCCTCCACTGTGATCTCGATCTGTTTCGAGGCGCCGTTCTCCCCGAAGCTCACCACCCCGCGTTCCACAGCTTTTTTGTACATCGGCAGTCGGTTGCCGCTGCGCAGGGCGAGCATCACGGCCTCGTTGCGCGAGTTGCGCTGGACGTCGTAGAGCACCGAGGCGCAGGCGTAACGGGTGTGAGTGAACAGCACCCCGTCCTTCTCGAACACCACCCGCTCCTGGCCGTCGATCGAGAGGCGCGCGCGGTGGATGCCGAAGGTGTTGGTCACGTCGCCCCGCCGGTCGGTCGCCTCGACGACGAAGTAGCTCGTCGGGCCCCCCTTCAGAGGCGAGGTTCGCACGAGCGACCAGCTGCCGTCGTCGTTTTTCGTCACGTCGTAGGGTCTCGGCCTTGAGTGTATCGGCACGCCGGCGAGGGTGTCGACGTCGATGTGGTAGAGGCGCACTATGCGCGGGGGCACGTCGTCGGGGTTCTCGGTGACGATCCATCCGCGCGGCATGACGTTGAGCGCGCGCGAGTCGGCCGAGTTGCGCACCTCGAAGTGGAGGTGGGGGCCGCCCGACGCACCCGAATTGCCCGCCGTGCCGATGCGGTCGCCCCTCCGCACGGGAAATCGCGCCGCGTCGGGAAACAGGTCGATGTCGCTGCGTTTCAGTCGAAGACGCTCGGCGCGCAGGTAGCTCTCCAGTTCGTCGGTGAAGCGATCCATGTGGGCGTACACCGTGGTGGTGCCGTTGGGGTGGGCTATGTAGAGCGCGCGGCCGTAGCCCCCGGGCGCGACCGTCACCCTTGCTATGTGTCCGTCGGCCGCCGCGAAGAGCGGTTTGCCCACCACGCCCTGGGTCTTGATGTCGATGCCGGTGTGGAAACGGTTGGTGCGAATCTCCCCGAAGTTGGCCGACAGGTAGATCGGGATGTCCAACGGGGGGGCGTAGTAGTCGGGCTGTTGTTGTTGTGCCGACGCGAGGAGTGGCGCTAAAAATGCTGCGGCGGCGAGTGCTAATATCTTAATTTTCATACTGTGTCTCTAAAATCCGCTCCAAAGATAACTCCTTTTCGCTGAAAATTCTCCGCCGCCACTCGATGTCGAGCTCGTCCAACAGCCTCGCCATGTTGAACCCCGACGCGTAGAACCATGTCGAACGGTCTGTCCGCCAGAGCCATTCGGGCATCGGGGCCGCGGGGTCGATCAATTCCAACTCGCCCGAAAGTGCGTGCTCGGCGTACCTTGCGGTCCCCTCCATCATCTCGTAGAGCTGTTCGAGCTCGGTGGGGTCGAAGCCCGAGAGGCTTTTGATCCGCTCACGCCGCACCTTCCGCAACTCGAAAAAAGTCTCTATCTGCGCGGCGATCTCGCCCCTGTCGGTCGAGCCCAACGCCGCCAACAAGGCTTCGTTCTCGTCGTCGACGCTCCTGCGAAACAGCTCGTCGTTCGCGTACAGACGCTTGAGGGTGTCCTGCGGCGGGAGGCCGAGGATCGCGTTTTCGTATCGCTCCAGAAATTGCGGATGCCGCAGTTGGAATCCGTGGAAGTACTCGTGCATCACCATCGTCGCCCAATCTTCGATGCTCTCCACTCCCGGGATCGTCGCGCGCGTGATCTCGAAGCTGCTGCAAAGCATGTACGGCGAGCGGTATGTGAAGTCGGATTCGGTGGAGTCGGGGTCGCCCGTCGTGATGCTCACCGACATGTGGAACGGAACGTTGTCCAGCAGCGCCGTCTTGTAGATTGTCACGTCTCCGCTCCGGTGCACGGGGGTGGCACGGCGGATGGCGAGAAGGGCTTCGGTCGGGTTGGCCACGTAGCAGACGCTGTCGGTGTAGTAGACGAGCGGCACGTCGAATTTTTCGCTGCTGAAGCCCGGCCAATCTCTTTCGATGACAAGTTTCAGATCGTAGACGTAGCCTATGCGGTCGAAAATCTCCTGCTCGGGATGCTGTTGCACGGGCTGCGCTGCCGCTACGAAGAGTGACACGAAAAATACTGCTGCGAGTGTCAATATCTTAGTTTTCATGAACACCATATTCTTTATTTAAATCTAACAGATAATGTCCAAAAACACGTCTTTCATCTGTTTTTACAATAATTATCAAATAGACATTCTTTTTTGAAGTCGGAATAAGTGTTTGGTCATAAGTGCCTTCGGAATTTCTATATACAGATTCAATAATTTCGTTTCTAATAATATGATCATTCAAAAAGTATTTCCCCTTTTCTAAATGACTTACATAACCCCATATATCGACAATTGGTTCCATGGAATTGGTAACATTATTCATTTTCTCTGAAAATGTTGACCTAAACTCTTTTTCCGTTAACTCTTTAACTTCCATATCAATGTTTTTTCGAAGAGTTCATCGCCCTCTCGACCGCCTCGCCCACGGTGTCGTAGTCGTAGCCGAGCGACAGTCCGTAGCGGGTGAGCTTCGAGCGCAGTTCGTAGGGGGTGGCGGCCTTGACGCGCGGCAGCCGACGCTCCAGCAATTTTTCGAGCCGTCCGGCCTGCGCCTCTGGGTCGAGGTGTTGCTGCAACGCGGCGTTGGCGATGTCGCGCGAGATGCCCTTGGCCGCGAGCGACGCGCGAATTTTGTGGGCGCCCCAACCGCTCATCCTCAGCTTCTCGCGGGTGTAGGCGGCGGCGAAACGCTCGTCGTCGATGAAGCGGCGGTCGATGAGCTCGGCGAGAATTCTCTCGGCGTCGGCGGGCGCGATGCCCCAACCTCGCATCAACCGCCGCGCGTCGCCGCTGCTCTTCTCGGCTCGCGAGGCCAAGCGCATCAACGACGCCAGTGCCTGTTCGGGGGTCTTTTTTACAACCGGCATCTAATCATTCGGGGTTTGTCGTTGATGTCGCGGCGCAGTTCGATGTCGCGAAAACCTTCGGCTTTCAGAAGTTCGGCGACCTCGCGCGCCAACCCCTCGTGAATCTCGAAATACAACGCGCCGCGGGGCCTCAGCGCACGGCGGGCAAATCGGGCGATGGCGCGATAGAACAGCAGCGGGTCGTCGTCGGGAACGAACAGCGCACCCTCCGGCTCATACTCCGCGACGTTGGCGGGCATCGCCGCCCTCTCCGCCGCCGGAATGTAGGGCGGATTCGAGACGACAACATCAAATTGAAAATTGAAAATTGAAAATTGAAAATTGTCGAGGATGTCGGCCTGATGAAATTCTACTCCCGCCTTGTGCCGCTCGTTGTTGAGCCTCGCGTAGCGCAACGCCTCGCCGGAGATGTCGATCGCCGAGACCCGCGCCTCGGGCAGCCGCCGCGCCAACGCGATAGCGATTGCCCCGCTGCCGGTGCCGATGTCGAGAACACTTCCCGCATCGGCCCGCTCCTCGGCCACCCACCGCACCAGCTCCTCTGTCTCGGGGCGCGGAATGAGCACCCCCTCGCCCACAGCCAACCGCAGCCCGTCGAACTCAGCCTCACCCAGAATGTACTGCACAGGTCGGGCCGCGGCAAGATCCGCCAGCAGCTCCCCAACACCCTCACCAACATCGACCTCGGCCTCGGGCTCCAAAGCGCAGTCGGCCCGCGAAAGCCCATAGCGCACCTCAGCCACAAGGCGAGCCACCGCCGCCGCCTCGTGCTCGCCATACACCGGCCTCGCCGCCGTCTTTAAGCTATCTATCAGCTCTTTGCGTGTCATGGTCAGCCCACGAATTTTTTATAGAGCGCAACTAACTTTTTCGGCGGCCACTGGATGTTCTCTTCCAACAGACGGTACAGCTCCAGTCCGCACTCCGTGAAGCCGTATTTCTCGATGTACGCCAACACGAAGTTGCCCTGCAGACCCTGATGTTCGCCGTCGCAGATCTGCAAATAGTCACACACCAGCGCGTGATACTTCTCGTCCGACAGCCCCAACGCAAATACGGCGAACGTGCCGGGCATCGCGCACTTCTCGGCTTCAAGGTTGGTGTACCACTCATCCTCCCGCATCGCCTGCCGTGCGTAACGTTCGATGCGTTCGTGGAGTGCCGGATACTCAAAAGCGTTGGCAAACAGATGATGCACTCCGCACTTGGGCAACCCCTTTATCGGCAGAACGTTCTTCGACGGAGCGCGGAACTCGATCGAGTATGAGCGCGGGAACTCTGCCTCCAACAGCGCACACAGAAAATCCAACACCCGTGCGTACATCTCTTCCGACTCCTCCTTCAGCGTTATCCGAATGGAGGCGAAAGCGTCGTTGGCCTTGCACGAGAGGGCTGCGTCCGTATACTCCGTGATCTCTTTGGGCAGGGTGCCGCTGCCGTTCTTCTTCAGTTGCGCGGGAAGTTTCGAGCCGAGTGCCGCCACGAATCCGAAAATCTCGTTTGCCGTGACCGATTCGTAACTCGCCCCATACTTTAAATGACAGATGGCGACATAGCACGCGAAACGGAACATATCTTCAGGAATGAAGTCGTGCGCCACATCTGGTTTCAGCACCCAATTACTATGCCATCTCTCTCCGGCATTATATAAATAGGGGTCGCGCAGAGATCGCTCCACCCATTGGCTGAGCGGATATCTCACTTCAAACGAAAACCCGCCAAGCCGCCGCATCCGTTCTGAAAATTCATGCGCCTTTTCGTAGTCGAACCCGTCCAATCCCAGACGATACAAGTAGTAGTCCAGCAAAGCATCCACCAACACCTCGCGCCCTTCGGTGCGGAAGCAGGGATGTTGCGGATAGTCCTGCCGGGCGCGGGTCTTGGATATGCGCGCCGTCCCATTCAGCACCGCCTCGACGCAAGCATCGAAAACAGGCGAGAGCGACCGGTCGTTCTGCCAGTCCTCAAAGATCAAGTACTCTCTCTTGTTCGCCATAAGTGTCGTGCTATTTATGCCGCCCGGCCAACTCCCGCTCGATGTCGGCGAGTGTGCAACCCATCTGCTCCAAGAGCACCAACAGATGGAACACCAGATCGGAGGCCTCGTACAGAAATCCGTCGCGCCGTCCGGCCACCGCCTCGATCACAGTCTCGACAGCCTCTTCGCCAACTTTTTGGGCGATCTTGTCGACCCCCTTCCCAAACAGCTTCGTGGTGTACGACCCCTCGGGCATCTCGGCATGTCGGCGGGCGACCACCCCCGAAAGGTAGCGCACAAAACCCTCGGTCTCCGACGTGCCGAAACATGTGCGCGCCCCCGTGTGGCATGTCGGGCCGTGTGGCCGCACTCTCACCAACAGCGTGTCGGCGTCGCAATCGACACTCATCGACACCAGTTCGAGAAAGTTTCCGCTCGTCTCGCCCTTCGTCCAGAGCGTCTGCCGCGTGCGACTCCAAAACGTCACTCGCCCCTCCGAAAGGGTGCGCTCATAAGCCTCGCGGTTCATGTAGCCCAACATCAGCACCTGCAACGTCTCCTCGTCCTGCACGATGGCGGGCACGAGTCCGTCGGCGTTCTTCGCCAGATTCAATTCGTCGAAAGTCATAACCGTACCTCTATATTAAGTCCTCGCAGTTCGCGTTTAAGTGTCGGGATTGGGATCTCGCCGTAGTGGAAAATGCTGGCGGCGAGCGCGGCGTCGGCGCGACCGACGGTCAACACCTCTGCGATGTCGGCCACACTGCCCGCCCCGCCCGAGGCGATGATGGGAATTTTCACGGCGTCGGCCAGCGCGGCAAACACCTCACAAGGGTAGCCGCTGCGCGTGCCGTCGTGATCCATCGAGGTGAAGAGTATCTCGCCGGCCCCCCTCTGCTCGACCTCGCGCGCCCAGGCAAACAGCTCACGATCGGAGACGCGACTGCCCCCATGCGTAGTCACCATCCACACCCCGTCGGGCGAGAGCTTGCCGTCGATTGCCGCGACCACCGATCCCGAACCGTATCTCGCCGCGATGGCGTCGATCAGCTCGGGCGTGCGAATGGCGGCGCTGTTGATGGATACCTTGTCGGCTCCGGCGTCTCTCAGTCTCGTCACGTCGTCCAGCGTCGCGATGCCGCCCCCCACGGTGAGCGGAATGTCGATCGCCGCCGCCAGCCGCTCTATGAGGTCGGTGAATGTGCGCCGCTCCTCGACGGTGGCGCTGATGTCTAAGTAGACCAACTCGTCGGCCCCCTCGCCTGCATACTTTTTGCCGAGTTCCACGGCGTCGCCCACCTCTTTCAGGTCGACGAAGTTGACCCCTTTGACCGTGCGCCCGCCATGGACGTCTAAGCAGGGGATGATTCTTTTTACAGCCATATTTTCAATTCTTCTAAAGTTATCCTATTCTCATACAACGCCTTGCCGACGATCACGCTGCGAATCCCCAACTCATCGAGCCGCACAATGTCGGCCGCGTTCGAAATGCCCCCGCTCGCCGTGACATCGACCTCTGGAAAGGCCCCCTGAAGCGCAGAGTAGAGCTCGAACGCAGGCCCCGAGAGCATTCCGTCGCGCGAGATGTCGGTGACGATCGTTTGCGAAAGTCCCGCACCCGCGAACCGCCGAATCAACCCCTCGACCGTCAGCTCCGACTCCCGAAGCCAACCATGAGTAGCCACGCGACCGTCGCGAACGTCTGCCCCAAGGATGATGCGCGCCGTGCCGAACTCCGCCAGCCACTCCTCGAACATCTCGGGTTGCCCGACTGCCACGCTGCCGCAAATCGCCCGCCTCGCGCCCGCCTCCAACACACTCCGCAGCGACTCCGCACTCTTGATGCCCCCGCCGTACTGAATGTCGAGACCTGTGCGCCGCGCGACCCGCTCCAACACATGCAGGTTCCGCGGCTCGGAGGCCTTCGCCCCATCCAGATCGACTAAGTGCAGCCGCCGAATCCCCGCGTCGCGATAACGCTCGGCCACGTCGGCGGGGTCTTTGAAGTAGACGCTCTTCTGCGAGTAGTCGCCCTGAGTCAGGCGCACGCACTCGCCGCCAATGATATCTATTGCCGGAATAATCTCAATCATATCACCCCCTTGCTCGATGGTAAACTGTCACTGAACGGCTCGCGGCGGACGGCGGCTTTAAGCGCGCGCGCAAAGGCTTTGAAAATCCCCTCGGCGATGTGATGGTCGTTCGCCCCTCGCGCCTCGATGTGCAACCCGCAGTGCATGGCCGCCCCGAGACTCTTGAAGAAGTGGCGAAACATCTCGGTCGGCACATCGCCCACCCGTTCGCGCTCAAATGTCACACTCCACTCGAAGTCGATCCGCCCGCCGAGGTCGATCAGCACCATCGCCCGCGACTCGTCCATCGGCAGCGCGAATCCGTAACGCCCGATGCCGCGCCTGTCGCCCAACGCCTTGATCAGCGCCTCGCCCAACACAATCGCAACATCCTCCATCGTGTGATGCTCGTCGACGTGCAGATCGCCCTTGGCTTCGATGTTCAGCGACACCCCCGCGTGGTGAACTATCTGGTCGAGCATGTGGTCCAGAAATTTCAGCCCCGTGTCGATGCGCGACGCCCCCCGCCCGTCGAGGTCGACCCCCACTGTGATATCCGTCTCTTTCGTAACACGCTTCACCTCGGCCGTGCGCACCCCCGCCCGCAGGAACTCCGCAATCTCACTCCAACTGTCGGATATCAGCGCGCACACCTCCTGCAAACCCTCGGCGGCCACCATCTCGCGCCCCCTTTCGAGAGGCTGAATCAGAATGCCTCGCGCCCCAAGGTTGCGCGCCAAAATAATGTCGGTGATGCGGTCGCCGATCACATAACTCGCCCCCAGGTCGTAGTCGCCCTTGAGATACTCGCCGAACATCCCGATGCCCGGCTTGCGAGTCGCCGCCCCCTCCTCGGGCATGGTGACGTCTATCAACTCGTCGTCGAATCGCACCCCCTCGGATGCCAACACGTCGAGAATCACTCGGTGCGAGTCGCGAAAAATCTGCTCGGGATAGATCGCTGTGCCCAACCCGTCCTGATTCGATGCCAGCACCAGCTCGTAGCCGAGGCCCGAGACAGTCTTCATGCCCGAGATCACTCCGGGCAGAAATTGCAGATGTTCGAGGTCGACGTGCAGATCGTCCGTCGGCCTCTCGACGACTAATGTGCCGTCGCGGTCTATAAACAGTGCTCGTTTCATATCGTTGCTATTAGTTTGTCGTTCTCCTCGGGTGTGCCGATGGTGATTCGCAGCATCCCCTCGCAACCCGCAATCCGCGAGCGGTCGCGCACGATTATCCCCGCGGCTATCAGTTTGTCGTACATCGTGCGTGGGTCGCCGGTAGTTTTCACAAGCACAAAATTTGCGCTGCTCGGGAAGACGCGCGCGATTGCCGGGCTCGCTTCGAGCGCCACCACCACTCGCGCGCGTTCCGACACAATCTCGGCGATCTGCGCCGCGACCCTCTCTGTGTCGCGCAGCTTTTCGGCCACTATGCCCTGCACCGCCGCGCTTATATTATAAGGATACTTCACCCGCGCGAACAGCTCCATCACCTCCGGCGCGCCGAAAGCCAGCCCCAACCTCAGACCCGCCATGCCCCACGCCTTCGAGAGCGTTTGCAGGATTATCAGGTTGGGGTACTTTTCGAGCTCGTGCAGGAATCCGGGCTCACTCGCGAAGTCGATGTACGCCTCGTCCAACACCACCATTCCTGAGAATCGTTCAAGCAGTTCGACGATCTGCGTACGGGGAAAGAGGTTGCCGCTCGGGTTGTTGGGCGAGCACAAAAAGAGCAACTTCGTGCGCTCGTCCGCCGCCGAGAGAGTCGCCGTCGTGTCGAGCGAAAAATCGCTTCGGAGCTGCACCTCGCGCATCTCGACATCGTTGATTCCCGCCGACACTCTATACATGCCGTAGGTGGGCGCAATCGCCACCGCGTTGTCGCGCCCGGGCTCACAGAATATCCTGAAGGCGAGGTCGATCGCCTCGTCGGAGCCGTTGCCCACAAAGATGCGATCGGCCGGCACCCCCTTGATCTCCGACAGTCGCTGCTTGATGGCGCGCTGCGCGGGGTCGGGATAGCGGTTGAAGTTTCGCCCCTCGGGGTAGGGGTTTTCGTTGGCGTCGAGGAAGACCCCCAGCGGCCCCCCCTGATATTCGTCCCGCGCTGTCGAGTAGGGGGTCAGCGAGCGTATGTTTCGGCGAACTAAATCTAACGGATTCATATCTGTTTTTGTCGTTTTTCGGAGTCTATAACTAAGTTTTTAGTTATATAACTAAATCTTTAGTTAAAGAGCTATAACTAAAAGATCGCACAATATAACTAAGAAACCGCACAATATAACTAAAAACTTAGTTATAGGAGTTTCACTTCTCGTTTTTTACTTTTGACTTTTCACTCAAGCGCAGCGTAACCGCCTTTGCATGAGCCTCCAAGCCCTCCGCTTCGGCCATCGTGACGATAGTCTCGGCAAGCGAGGCAAGCCCCTTTTTCGAGAGCTCCTGATAGGTGATTCGGCGCATGAAGCTGTCGAGATTGACGCCGCTGTGCGATCGCGCCCAGCCCGCCGTGGGTAGCGTGTGGTTGGTGCCCGAGGCGTAGTCGCCGGCGCTCTCGGGCGAGAATCCGCCCACGAAGACGCTGCCCGCCGCGGTGATCTCGCGCGTCACCTCCCACGGATCGGACATCTGGACGATCAGGTGCTCGGCGGCGTAGAGGTTGGCGAAGTCGACCGCTTCGGCGCGATCTGCGAGCACGACTATCCGACTGTTTTCCAACGCTTTGAGTGCAGTTTCGAGTCGGGGCAGGAGCTTCGACTGTCGCTCGATCTCGCCGTTGACCTGAGTGGCGAACTCCTCCGACAGACACACCAACAGCGCCTGCGAGTCGGCCCCATGCTCGGCCTGCGACAACATGTCGGCCGCCGCGAACGCCGCGGGGCTGCTGCCGTCGGCCAGCACCAACACCTCCGACGGGCCGGCGGGCATGTCGACCGCGCAGTCGGCCATGCTCACAAGTTGCTTCGCGCGAGTGACGTAGCGGTTGCCCGGGCCGAAAATTTTGTCGACCCGCGGAACTGTGTCGGTGCCGAAAGCCATCGCCGCGATGGCCTGCGCCCCGCCGATCTTGTAGACCTTTTCGACGCCGCAGAGCCTCGCCGCGTAGAGCACCGCCGCCGCGACCCGACCTTCGCGATCGGCCGGAGTGCACATCACCACCTCGCCGCAACCCGCCACCCGAGCAGGAATCGCCAGCATCAGCACAGTCGAAAATAGCGGGGCCGTGCCGCCAGGAACGTAGAGCCCCACTCGCCGGATGGGCACGGCGCGCTGAACGCAACGCACTCCGGCGCTGGTTTCGATGTCGATCTCGGCCGGACGTTGCGCCTCGTGGAACAGGCGGATGTTGCGCGCGGCGGCCTCGATGGCTTTTTTGAGCGCCGCGGGGGTGGCGGCCTCGACCTCGGCGAACTCGTCGTCGGAGACGGTGAGCCAATTGTCGCTCGCCTCTATTTCGCGTCCCTCGATCTCGGTGGTCAGCTCGCGCAGGGCGCGGTCGCCGCTTCGACGCACGAGGCGCAGAATCTGTTCGACCCGCGCCGAGATGTCGGCCTCGTCGGTGGTGGCTCGGCGGGTCAGCTCGGGCCACTCCTCTTGGGGGGGATTTGTGTATAGTTCGACCATTTTTTTTAATTGAAAATTGAAAGTTGAAAATTGAAAATGGGCTAACGCAATTCAATTAAGAATTAATAATTAAAAATTAAGAATTAAGAATTAAGAATTAAGAATTGGGCTACGCAGAAACTGGATTGCTTCGCTTGCTCGCAATGACGAGCGTCGCGTTAGCACTAACCACTTATCACTAACAACTAACCGCTACTTAATGATTTTTTCGAGGGCGAGCACGAGGATTCCTTCGGCGCCGATCGCTTTGAGGGCCTCGATCTTGGCCCACAGCTCCTGTTCGCGCACCACCGAGTGTAGTGAGCACCAGCCTGTTTGGGCGAGCGGCATCACCGTCGGCGAGCGCATTGCGGGGAGAATCTCGATCGCGCGGTCGACCGACTCGGCGGGGAGGTTCATCAGCAGGTACTTCATACCGCGGCTGTCCAGCGCCGCGCCGAAACGAAACTTGAGCTGCTCCAACAGCGCCACTTTCTCGCCGCCGAGGCCCGGTGTTGCGATCAGCACCGCCTCGGAGTGCAACACCTGCTCGACCTCCTGAAGTCCGTTGGAGACGAGGGTGCCGCCGCTCGACACGATGTCGAAAATTGCCTCGGCCATGCCAACCGCCGGAGCGATCTCGACCGAGCCGGCGATCTCGTGGATCTCGGCCTCGACGCCCTCGCGGGCGAAGAACTCACGAAGGATGCGAGGGTACGAAGTGGCGACGCGGCGACCGGCGAAGTAGCTCGGGCCGGTGTAGCTCTCGCCCTTGGGAATGGCTAACGAGATGCGGCACGCGCCGAAGCCCAACTGCTGCACCGTGTCGACGGCGAAGCCCTTCTCGGCCACCTCGTTGTAGCCGACTATGCCGAGGTCGGCCGCCCCCATCGAGACCGCCTGCGGGATGTCGTCGTCGCGCAGGTAGAGCACCTCAAGAGGGAAACTTGTGGAGCGGGTGAGGAATTTGCGACGGTTCTCGTCGACCTGCACCCCCGCCTCGCGCAGCAGGTCGAGGCTCTGTTCGTTTAGGCGACCCTTCGCCTGGATTGCAATTCGTATCATTTGTAACTAATTTAGTTTTTTTTACACAAAAAAAGAGCTCACAGCTTGGAAAACAAAAAGAGGCCCACCTTGCAGGGTAAGCCTCTATCGTCTACGTGCCGAACACAACCAACAGACCTTACCCTCGCGAGATATGGTGGTGATGGTGGTGGATGGCGCCGAAAATTGTCATTGCAGGGACAAAGGTAAAAATAAATTTTAGAAATCCAATACCACGACCTCGTCCATTTTTATGTCGTGGGGCTCGTGGGGAACTTCGGCGACCAGAGCGTGGGGGCAGCAGAGGCCCACCTTGCGGATGTGTGCGGCGGAGGGGTGCGAAAGGAAGCGGTCGTAGAACCCGCGGCCGTGACCGAGGCGGTGGCCCGAGGTGTCGAACGCAACCCCCGGGACTATCATCAGGTCGATCTCCTCGGCCGGAATCACTGCTCCGGTTCGGGGTTCGCCGATTCCGAATGTGCCATTTGTAACACTCTTCTCGCCGGTGTATTCGCGGAACTCCATCGTGCCGTCGCCTGTGACTACCGGCAGGGCGAGGCGCTTGACGGCGCGCCACCTTTCGAGCATCGCGGAGGTCGGTGCCTCGTCGGGGAGGGCGTGGTAGAGGGCTATGGTGCGGGCGGTGGCGAAATGGGGCGAGAGTTCCAAGTGGTGTGTGACGGTGGTGTTACAATTGTTACACCTCTCTGTTTTCGCGTTTTCTGTTACCCTCGTGCCTGCAGCACGGAGGGTCGCGCGCAACGCTTTTTTTTTATCCTGCATCTGTTCCTGCATCTGTTGTTAAATATAGGTCGGCAAGGTGTTGTTATTTCGGAAACAATGAGATACCTTTGTGGCACCAAAAATAACAAAAGAATTTTTAATTCTTAATTTTTAATTCTCAATTAATACATGAAACTTCCTTTCATTGTCAGCTCGTCGGTCGGACGCAAGTTTGTGATGAGCCTCTCGGGGGCATTCCTCGTACTCTTTTTCTCGTTTCACGCCGTGATGAACGTCGTGGCGATCATCTCAGCCGACGCCTACAACTGGATCTGCGCAGCGCTGGGGGCCAACTGGTACGCCATCTTGGGTACGCTGGTGATCGTGGGCGGCGTGGTGCTGCACATCCTCTACGGAATCTGGCTCACGTTGCAGAACCGCAAGGCGCGAGGTACCGAACGCTACGCGGTGAGCAAAAATCCTCCCGGGGTGGCGTGGTCGTCGCGCAACATGCTGGTGTTGGGATTCGTCGTGTTGGGCGGTCTGGCCATCCACCTTGTTCACTTCTGGTCGAAGATGCAGCTGGTCGAGCTGATGGGCGCGCACGAAAACTCGCTGGGCCTCAGTCCGCAGGACGGAGCGGCGCTCATTGCGCACACCTTTACCGCTTGGTACAACGTGGTGATCTATCTGGTGTGGTTCGCCGCGCTGTGGTTGCACCTGACGCACGGAATGTGGAGCATGTTTCAGTCGAGCGGAATCTCGAACCAGACGTGGCTGCCGCGTCTCAAGTGCATCTCGAACGTGTGGACTACCGCCGTCGTGGGGATGTTCGCACTCGTCATCATTGTGTTCTTTATTAAAAGTCTGATCTAAATTATGGCTACGGATAAGTTAGTTTCGAAGGTCCCCGCGGGGCCGCTGGAAAATAAATGGAGCGCCCACAAGGCGGCCATCAAGGTGGTGAGCCCCGCCAATAAACGCAAGTTGGATATCATTGTGATCGGAACCGGTCTCGGCGGAGGGGCGGCCGCGGCTTCGTTGGGCGAGCTGGGTTACAACGTCAAGGTGTTCTGCATCAGCGACTCGCCGCGACGTGCGCACTCGATCGCCGCGCAGGGGGGGATCAACGCCGCCAAGAACTATCAGAACGACAATGACTCGGTGTACCGTCTGTTTTACGACACCATCAAGGGGGGCGACTATCGCGCTCGCGAGGCAAACGTCTATCGTCTGGCCGAGGTGTCGAACAGCATCATCGACCAGTGCGTTGCTCAGGGGGTGCCCTTTGCTCGTGAGTATGGCGGGTTGTTGGACAACCGCTCTTTTGGCGGCGCGCAGGTGTCGCGAACTTTTTACGCTCGCGGTCAAACCGGGCAGCAGCTGCTGTTGGGGGCCTACGCCGCGTTGAACCGTGCGGTGGCTAAGGGGTCGGTGAAGAGCTATCCGAGGCATGAGATGTTGGATGTGGTGGTGGACGGGGGCGAGGCTCGCGGCATCATTGCGCGCAACCTTGTGACAGGTGAGATCGAACGCTTCGGCGCGCACGCGGTGGTGATCGCGAGCGGAGGCTACGGCAACGTCTTCTTCCTGTCGACAAACGCCATGAACAGCAACGGCTCGGCGGCGTTTCAGTGCTATCGCAAGGGGGCGATGTTTGCCAATCCGTGCTTTACGCAGATCCACCCGACATGTATTCCGGTGCATGGCGACCAGCAGTCGAAGCTGACGCTGATGTCGGAGTCGCTGAGGAACGACGGGCGAATCTGGGTGCCCAAGAAGATGGAGGATGTGAAGGCTATTCGCAACGGGGCGAAGAAGGCGAGCGATATCGAGGAGAAGGATCGCGACTACTATCTGGAGCGCAGGTATCCGGCGTTCGGGAATCTGGTTCCTCGCGACGTTGCCTCTCGTGCGGCGAAGGAGCGTTGCGACGCGGGATTCGGGGTTAACGAGACGGGGCTGGCTGTGTTCCTCGACTTCAAGACTGCCATCGAGCGGTTGGGGGTCGATGTGATTCGTGCTCGCTACGGCAACCTGTTTCAGATGTATGAGAAGATCACCGATGTCGACCCCTACAAGGAGCCGATGATGATCTATCCCGCGGTGCACTACACGATGGGGGGTATCTGGGTCGACTACAATTTGGAGACAACTATCTCGGGTCTGTACGCAATCGGCGAGGCCAACTTCTCCGACCATGGTGCGAACCGTCTGGGGGCTTCGGCTCTGATGCAGGGGTTGGCCGACGGGTACTTTGTGCTGCCCTACACAATTGGCGACTATCTGTCGAAGAAGATTCAGGCTCCGAAGGTTGCTACCGACAGCCCCGCTTTTGACGAGGCCGAAAAGGAGATTCGTGAGAAGATCGCGAAGCTGTTTGCTATTAAAGGTAAGCAGACCGTCGACGAGTTGCATAAGAAGTTGGGCAACATAATGTGGGAAGATGTGGGCATGGCGCGCTCGAAGGAGAGCCTCGAAAGGGCGATCGTCGAGATTGCGAAGCTGCGCAAGGAGTTCTGGAAAGATGTGTATGTGCCGGGCGAAAACGGTGAGTTCAATCAGGAGATCGAAAAGGCGTTGAGGCTGGCCGACTTTCTGGAGCTTGGCGAGCTGATGGCGCGCGACGGATTGAATCGCAACGAGTCGTGCGGCGGACACTTCCGCGTGGAGTATCAGACTCCCGAGGGCGAGGCCATGAGGGACGACGATAAATTTGCATACGTCTCGGTGTGGGAGTACAAGGGGGCGGACGAAGCTCCGGTGCTGCACAAAGAGGTGTTGGAGTTTGAGGTGGCTCATCCCGCACAACGCAACTATAAAGACTAAGTCGGAACGCCGACGGCGATTTTAGCTACGCATTAAAAAAAGAGAATCATGGAAAATAAATTGATGAACCTGACATTGAAGATCTGGCGACAGAAGGATGCCAAATCGAAGGGCGGTTTCGAGACATACACAGTCGAGGGCGTCTCGCCCGACACGTCGCTCCTCGAAATGCTCGACATACTTAACAATAAACTGATTCACGAGGATTCGGAACCGGTGGCGTTTGACAAGGGGTGCCGCGGGCCGTTTGCCTTCGACCACGACTGCCGCGAGGGGATCTGCGGAATGTGCTCGCTGTTTATCAACGGCGAGGCGCACGGGCCCGACAGCGAGATCACGACTTGTCAGCTGCACATGCGCAAGTTTAAGGATGGCGACACCATCACGATCGAACCTTGGAGGTCGGCGGCGTTTCCCGTCATTCGCGACTTGGTGGTGGAGCGTCAGGCGTTCGACAAAATTTTGCAGGCGGGTGGCTTCGTGAATGTCAACACGGGCGGGGTGCCCGATGCGAACTCGATTCCCATTGCGCGCGACGATGCCGAGGAGAGCATGGATGCCGCGGCGTGTATCGGTTGCGGGGCCTGTGTGGCGACTTGCAAGAACGGGTCGGCGATGCTGTTTGTGTCGGCGCGCGTGTCGTCGTTGGCTCTTCTGCCGCAGGGCAGGGTCGAGGGGGCTCGTCGTGCAAAGGCGATGGTGGCGAAGATGGATGAGCTTGGTTTCGGTAACTGTACCAATACTCAGGCTTGCCAGATGGAGTGCCCGAAGGGGATTTCCATTGCTCATATCGCGCGGCTTAATCGGGAGTTTTTGGCGGCTAAGTTTAAAGACTAACGATTTTCTTGGAGTGATTGACGGGCAGCCTTTGGGGGTTGCCCGTTTTTGTTTTCGAACTTTTGGTTATCTTTGACTTCGTCTTAGATAGGCTACGCCTCGGGAATGCTCAAATGAATTTGGCATTCCTCTCGGCTTGCACTATCTTTGTCGCAAAGCTTTTAACTATGAGAAAACTGATTTTGATTGTGGGTGTTGTCGTTGCGGCGGCGGTTTTGACGGCGTGCGGCGGGCAGGCGGCAGAGCGGTATAAGGAGATTGCGGGGCTCGCGTCGCCCGACGGTCGCGAGATTGCGCTGTCGGAGGTTGTGACGGCGAACGAGTACACGCTGTTGGACTTTTGGGCGTCGTGGTGCGGGCCTTGTATGGCCGAGCTGCCTCATCTGAAGGCTGCCTACGACGAGTTTCATGGTCGCGGGTTCGAGATCTACGGCGTGTCGTATGACGATGACGGGGCGGCGTGGCGCGAGGCGATCGACGGCGGCGGCATGAACTGGGTGCATGTGAGTGCGTTGCGTGGGTGGGAGTGCCCCACTCAGGCGCTCTATGGGGTTAATGCTATTCCTCGTAACTATCTGATTGATAGGCGGGGGAACATTGTTGCCATGAATCTTCGCGGGGAGGCTTTGGGGCGGGAGCTTGCGGGGCTTTTGAAGTGATGATTTAATAACGAGAGGCCCGAAATTTTCGGGCCTCTCGCTTTTCTGGATTGCTTCGTCGTTTTCAACTCCTCGCAATGACGGTGGCAACGGCCGGCGCTTAGGCTTCGGCGATGACGAGGTAGTAGCTCTTTTTGCCCTTTTGGACGAGCAGGAATTTGCCGGCTATCAGGTCGCTTTCGGTGATGGGCTGCGTGGGCTCTTCGACCTTTTGTTTGTTGAGACTGATGCCGCCGCCGGCGATCAGTTTGCGCAGCTCGCCCTTCGACGGGAAGAGCGGCGCGCGCTCGACCATCACGTCGACGAACGGCGCGTCGAGGATGTCGGAGGCGGGGAGGCGAAAGGTGGGCACCCCTTCGAAGACGGCCAGCAGGGTCTCCTCGTCGAGCTTTCGGAGTGTCTCGGCAGTGGCGCCGCCGAACAGGATTTGCGACGCTTCGACCGCCTTGTCGTACTCCTCGCGCGAGTGGATCATCACCGTAACCTCCTCGGCCAGACGCTTTTGCAGCGGGCGAAGGTGGGGCGCGGCATTCTGCTCGGCGATGAGGGCGTCGATCTCGTCGCGGCCCAGCATCGTGAAGATCTTGATGTAGCTCTTGGCGTCCTCGTCGCTGGTGTTGAGCCAAAACTGGTAGAACTTGTATGGCGAGGTGTAGGCCGCTGAGAGCCAGATGTTTCCGCTCTCGGTCTTGCCGAATTTAGTGCCGTCGGCCTTTTTGATGAGCGGGCAGGTGAGACCGTAGGCCTCGCCGCCCAACTTGCGACGTATCAGCTCGATGCCGGTCGTGATGTTGCCCCACTGGTCGCTGCCGCCAAGCTGCATGCGGCAGCCCATCGTGTCGAACAGATGCACGAAGTCGAAGCCCTGCACCAACTGGTAGGTGAATTCGGTGAACGACATACCCTCGCCCTCGCCGTCGAAGCGTTTTTTGACGCTGTCCTTGGCCATCATGTAGTTGACGGTGATGAGTTTGCCTATGTCGCGGATGAAGTCGAGGAAGGTCATCGAGCGCATCCAGTCGTAGTTGTTTACGAGGGCGGCGGCGTTCGGTTCGTTGCTTGTGAAGTCGAGGAGTTTGGCGAGTTGGCTTTTGATGCCGTCCTGGTTGCGGCGCAGCGTCTCCTCGTCCAACAGGTTGCGTTCCAGTGACTTGCCGCTCGGGTCGCCAATCATGCCCGTCGCGCCGCCTACCAATGCGATCGGACGGTGGCCGCAACGCTGGAAGTGGCGGAGGATCATCACACCCACCAGGTGGCCGATGTGCAGCGAGTCGGCCGTGGGGTCGATGCCCACGTAGGCCGTGGCCATGCCTTTGGCGAGATATTCTTCGGTGCCGGGCGTGAGGTCGTGGATCATACCCCTCCAGCGGAGTTCTTCTACAAAGTTCATCGTGAGATTCGTGTTAAAATTTTTCGGCGTAAAGGTAGTAAAAAATCCGCTGCGGCCGTTGCCACTCACTCGATCTCCATTTCGAGGGTTTTTCGGAGGGTTGTGAATTCGGGGTTTAGGTCGGTGAGGTGTTTCACCTTGTCTTCGAGGCGGATGGGGCGCGCGGGTTTGACAGTGTTGTCGATGACGACCTCCAGCTCGATGGGGCCGTGGACGCCCGCGACCGTCGCGAGCAGCTGCAGCGTCTCGGTGCGGAAACGGAGAATCTCGTCGTGGAGCGTTTGCGAGGCCACGCGCACAGTCAGTGCGTTGTCGGTGGTCTCCATCGTCTCGAACGCCACGCCGATGCGCGGACGCTCGCGGGCGAGGAGTTCGAGGAATTTTTCGCGATGACGTTCGATCTTATCCTGCGCGTCGGGGTCGGTCGGGGTCGAGGGGCGTTGCTCCTCTTCGTCGGGGGTGTCGGTCGGGGTGTCGCCCATTATCTCGGATAGGGGGCGGCCTGAGATTCCTGATATTGTGGGAGTTGGCTTGGGCTCGGGGGTTGGTGCCGGCGCAGGTGCAGGTTCGGGCATGGGCGCGGGTTGAGGTGCGGGTGCGGGTGCCGGAACGGGTTGGGGCTCGGGTTGGGGCGCTGGAACAGATTGAGGTTCGGGTGCAGGTGTGGCAGGTGCTGCTGCGCTCTCTTTGCGTAGCGGTGGCAGCGCAACCTCGGGTGCTAACGTTATTATGTCAGACTTTTTTTTTTCGGGGGCGGCGAGGTGGCAGAGCTTCATCAGCGCGAGCTCGACCATGAGTCGCTGGTTGGTGGCGACGCGGATGCGGGCGTCGAGGTCGGTCAGCAGCGCGATGCCGCCGAACAGCAGGTCGACCCCGCAGTGTGCCGACTGGCCGGTGTAGCGCGCCATCAGCGGGCCCGTGACGTCGAGCAGGCCGGCGGTGCCCGGGTTTTTGGCCACCAACAGGTCGCGCAGGTGGCTGCCGAGGCCCGCCATGAAGGTTTGGCCCGAGAAGCCCTGCGCCAGCACGCGGTCGAAGAGCATCAGCGCCGCGCCGTAGTCGCCTGCGAGGATCACGTCCACCGCGTCGAAATATGTGTCGTAGTCGAGGATGTTGAGCGATGTAGCAACCTCTTTGTATCTCAGTTCGTTGCCGCAGAACGACACCGCCTTGTCGAACATGCTCAGCGCGTCGCGCATGCCGCCGTCGGCCTTGCGTGCGATGAGGTTCAGCGACTCGTCGTCGCTCACTATGCCCTCCGTGTCGGCGATGTAGCGCATGTACTCCACGCCGTCCGACACGCGGATGCGGTTGAAGTCGAAGATCTGGCAGCGCGACAGGATCGTGGGGATGATCTTGTGCTTCTCGGTCGTCGCGAGGATGAAGATCGCGTGCGCGGGGGGCTCCTCAAGCGTCTTGAGGAATGCGTTGAACGCCGCCGCCGACAGCATGTGAACCTCGTCGATGATGTAGACGCTGTAACGGCCAACCTGCGGCGGGATGCGCACCTGGTCGGTGAGGTTGCGGATGTCCTCGACAGAGTTGTTGGAGGCCGCGTCGAGCTCGTGTATATTAAAGGAGCGGCCCTCGTCGAAACTGCGGCAGCTCTCGCACTGGCCGCAGGTCTCGGCTCCCTCGCTCGGGGAGAGGCAGTTGATTGCCTTGGCGAAGATGCGGGCGCAGGTGGTCTTGCCCACTCCGCGCGGGCCGCAAAAGAGGTAGGCGTGGGCGAGTTGCCCGCGTGAGATGGCGTTGCGCAGGGTGGAGGTGATGTGGTGCTGCCCAACCACCGAGGCGAAGGTCGCCGGCCGGTATTTTCGCGCCGAAACTATGAAGTTTTCCATTTTTCGTTTGTCGATTCCGGACAAAAATAGGAATTTTTTGGGAGAGTTCGGCGATTTTTTCGAGAGACTTTTTCGATGGGGTGGCAAGGGGGCCTGCGATGAAAAAACAGGTGAGGTATAAAAAGCAGAAAATCGAGACGATATCACATCGCTTCGATTCCCTTAACTAACCTAAAACTACTAACCTTTATGAAACTTAGAAATTCACTGCAAAGATAGGGCGAAAAATGTTACGATCCAATTAATTCTTAAAAAAAATTAAAAAAAAATTAAAAAAACTTAATATGGCCCTATTTTTCGTGCCCAAAACGCCTTTTGGTGCGATTTGGCGTCGGTCGGATTCTCCTGCTCGACACATTAATAACGGGGGCGGTTGAGGATTAATTGTGTGGATTGGATAAAAAGTTTGGGGTTTTGGAGAAATTTTGGAATTTTTCGGGGTGAGTTTCGGGATTTTGGAGTGGGGAATGGTGGCTTCGAGGAGGGGTGTTTTTGGGTTCTTGGGTGTTTTGGGGGATTCTTGGGCTGTTTGCGGGTAATGGGGTGGGGGATGGGTTGGGGTTTGGAGTTTTTTTTTTGGGGGGGGGAGGGGGGACTTTTGGGAAGGGAGGTGATTTTTTTAGGAGAGTTTTGGGATTTTGGAGAGAGCCGTGGTTTTTTGGGAGAGGAGATTGTGCGCTTTTCGGGGTGAAGTTGTGGGGTTTTGGGGAAAAGTTGTGCGATTTCGAGGAAAAGTTTTGCGGTTTTCGGGGAAAGCGAAGAAAATCGCGAAGAAATGTGTACATTTGCATCCCGCTTCTCCCGCTTCGGCGGAGAATTTTTTCCTCGTCGGCTTCGGCCGAGAGGCTACCGAAAAGGGATTTTTGCCCGGATTTTGAAAGTCGTTGCCCGAGTTTTTTGGGGCTTGTTTTCGAGATTGGGAGATTTGTTGCCCGGATGGCGGAATCGGTAGACGCGTTGGTCTCAAACACCAATGGCCGCAAGGCTGTGCCGGTTCGATCCCGGCTCCGGGTACGTTCAAAAAACTCCAAATAGCTGATAATTAGCTGTTTGGAGTTTTTGATTTTTAGGCCGTGACAGCACCACGACAGCAAGTCCCCGATTTCGTCATTTTTGGGTGCTCATTTTTACCGCCAGTTTTTGCGATTTTCATCTTGTTTGGCTGCCTCAAATTTTGCCTTTTTTCTTGAGGAA
>JAITWH010000019.1 GCA_031285405.1 Alistipes sp. | reverse complement strand
GTCCTTCGGCAGCCGCGCCCTCGACGGTGTCGGTGACGTAGAGTATCACGTCGGCATCCTGTACCGCTCCCTTCACGAATCGCATCATCGACTCCTGCAGACGGTAGCCCGGCTTGAGTATTCCGGGGGTGTCGGAGTAGACTATCTGGAAATCTTCGCCCTCACCGCCCTCGCCCGCGTGCCCGTTCACGATTCCCATGATGCGGTGGCGCGTGGTCTGGGCCTTGGAGGTGATGATTGATATGCGCTCGCCCACAAGGCGGTTCATCAGTGTCGACTTGCCCACGTTGGGGTTGCCGATTATGTTTACAAAACCCGATTTCATTATGCAAAAGTACACATTTATTACTACTTTTGCGTCATGGATAAACCGACAGTCGCGCTGATATACGATTTCGACGGAACGCTCTCGCCCGGCAACATGCAGGAGTACGATTTCATTCCCGCGGTGGGCAAGAGCAACCACGACTTCTGGTTCGAGAGCTCGCAACTCGCGCGCGACGCCGACGCCGATCCGATCCTCACCTACATGGCACGCATGATCGCCGAGGCGCGCGACAAGAAAATCTCTCTCACGCGCGAGAGCTTCCGTGAGTCGGGCAGCCGCATAAAGCTCTTCTCGGGGGTGGCGGAGTGGTTCGACCGTGTCAATCGTTACGGAGCGTCGAAGGGGCTCGACATAGTGCACTACATCAACTCGTCTGGCATCCGCGAGATGATCGAAGGGACCCCCATCGCCGGCGAGTTCAAAAAGATATACGCCTGCTCGTTCCTTTACGACGACAACGGCGAGGCCTACTGGCCCGGCGTGGCGATCAACTACACCAACAAGACGCAGTTCATCTTCAAGATCAATAAGGGCGTCGAACCTGTGTGGGACGGCAAGGCGGTCAACGAATTCATCGAGGAGAGCAAACGCCCCGTCCCCTTCCGCCGCATGATCTACATTGGCGACGGCACGACCGACATCCCCTGCATGCGACTCGTCAAGTCGTCGGGCGGATACTCGATCGCCGTCTACAACCCTACGGAGGAGGTCGCTGAAAGTGCTGCCAATAGGTTGATCGACGAGAACCGAGTCAACTTCGTGTCGCCTGCCGATTACAGCGAGGGGCGCGAACTCGACCGCATAGTGCGCTCGGTGATCGACAAAATAGCAGCCGAGGAGGAGCTGCTGAAGTTATGAAAATTGTATTTGCAACAAACAACCGCCACAAGCTGCAAGAGGTGGCGGCGATACTCGGCCCGGGGGTCGAGCTGGTGACGCCGCGCGACATGTGCATCACGGAGGATATCCCCGAGACTGCCGACACGCTGGAGGGCAACGCCCTGCAAAAGGTGCGATACATATTCGAACGCACCGGTGTCGACTGTTTCTCCGACGATACGGGATTGGAGGTGACGACCCTCGGCGGCGCACCCGGAGTCTACTCGGCCCGATACGCGGCGATGGCGGGCGCAGGTGCTCCGGCAGATTTCGGTGCCAACAACCGCCTGCTGCTGAAAAATCTGGAGGGCGCCGAGGATCGGTCGGCAAGGTTTCGCACGGTTGTTGCTCTGATAGCCGGCGGCCACGAACACCTGTTCGAGGGCGAGGTGCGAGGGAGGATAATAGATGAGTACCGCGGCACCGGGGGGTTCGGCTACGACCCTATCTTCATTCCGGAGGGCGGCACGCAAACCTTCGCCGAGATGACCGCTGAACAAAAAAACGCCATCAGCCACAGGGCGCGAGCCGTCGAAAAACTAAAAAATTATTTGATAACAACATACCGACCATGAAAAGAGCCATGAAAAGAGCCTCTTTGTTCACGACGACCGTGCTGCTGTGCGCCTCGTGCCTCGCCTCGTGCGGCGGACAAAAAACGAAGAAAACCACCGCCGCCGACACCGCCGCGGCGACAAAGACCTACCAGATGCCCTCCCTTCCGGCAATGATCACCGATCGGCAGGAGCAGGCGCAATGGGCGGCCACGCACTACTGGGACAACTTCGATTTCGCCGACACGCTGAGCGTCGAAAAGTGGTCGGAGTACGCCGAGCAGGCCTTCGTCGACTACGACTACCAGCTGCTGGCCAACATTCCGCACGAGATGGGCGCGGGCTCGATCGACGGGCTGTTCAAAAAGGCGGCAGCCAACAAGGCGGTGTTCGGCAAGTTTTTAGAGATCGCCGAGAAGTACCTCTTCGACCCAAACTCGCCCTTCCGCAACGAGGAGTATTACATCGCCGTGCTGAACGCCGTGCTGGCCAATCCGACCCTCGACGAGTGGGAACGCATCCGCCCCGCCGAGCAGCTGAGGCTGGCGATGAAAAATCGTGTGGGCGACACCGCCGCCGACTTCCGCTACACCCTCGCCTCGGGCGCGACGGGCATGATGCGCGGCCTCAGGGCACGCTACACGCTGCTCTTCTTCAACAATCCTGGTTGCCCGGCCTGCCGCGAGACGATGGGCCAGATCACGGGCTCGCCATTCCTGAGTCGACTCATCGACGAGGGCACCCTCGCCGTGTTGGCCGTCTATCCCGACGACGACATTGTGGCGTGGCGCGACTACGCATCCAACATCCCGGCCGCGTGGATCAACTCCCACGACGCCACCCAAACCATCAAAGGAGAAGAGGTGTACGACCTCAAGGCGATACCCACCCTCTACCTGCTCGACCGAGATAAACGGGTGATGCTCAAAGACGTGATGTCGATCCCCCTCATCGAAGAGACCATAAACAGTAACATGCAATGACAATAATAGACGGAAAAGAGGTAGCGGCAGCGCTGCGAAAAGAGATAGCGGCCGAGGTGGGCGAAATGGTGGCGGCGGGACAGCGTCCCCCCTGCTTGGTTGCGATATTGGTGGGCGACGACGGCGCCTCGCAAACCTACGTGGGCAACAAGGAGAAGATGTCGGCCGAGGTGGGCTTCAGCTCGCGAGTGCTGCGCATGCCCGCCGAGACTACCGAGGAGGAACTTCTGCGCGAGGTCGAAAAGTTGAACGCCGACCCCGAGGTCGACGGCTACATTGTGCAGATGCCCCTGCCGCGCCACATCGACGAGCAGCGCGTAATCGAGGCGATCGACCCCCGCAAGGATGTCGACGGCTTCCACCCCGAGAACATGGGACGCATGGCCCTCGGCCTGCCGGCGTTCGTGTCGGCCACCCCCGACGGCATCCTCTCGCTGCTGAAGTACTACAAGATCCCCACCGCTGGCAAGCACTGCGTGGTGATCGGCCGGTCGAACACCGTCGGCCGTCCTGTCGCCAACCTGCTCTCGCAGAAGGGTTGGGACTGCACCGTGACCATCTGCCACAGCCGCACCGCCAACCTGCCGGAGGTCGTGCGACAAGGCGACATCGTGATCGCTGCAATCGGCAAGGCCGAGTTCGTGACGGGCGACATGATCAAGCCCGGCGCCGTGGTGATCGACGTTGGCATCACACGCGTGCCGAGCGCCGAGACGAAGAGCGGCTGGCGTCTGCTGGGTGACGTGCGCTTCGACGAAGTTGCCCCCAAGAGCTCCTACATCACCCCTGTCCCGGGCGGAGTCGGCCCCATGACCGTGGTCTCACTCATGAAAAACACCCTCAAAGCCCGAAAAGGACTGTAAGGCCGGAACGCCGCCGGCGATTTTAGCTACGCAAAACAAAAAGCGTCTCATTCGAGACGCTTTTTTTAATCCGCAGAGGCAGCCTCCGGCCGATACCGCTCCTCGCGAAACTCCACTGCGTAGGCGGGCAGCGGGTCTGTGCGATCACCCCACATAAGGTTCTGAATGAGGTACTCGCGCCGGCGGTCGATGCGCGCGGCGATCGGAAATTCGGGCCCGGGCAGCTCCTCGTGAAAAGTTCGCTCGGAGGGTCGCACCCGCCTGTCGAACACATCGCCCAACGCGGGCCGCCGCTCGACTCTCCAGACGAATCCGGAGAGCATTGTCGGCTGAGTACCCGGAATCTGTGTCATCGGATACGTTTTGTCCTCGACCTGTTGTCGCATGACGATGTAGCGCAACGAGTCGGCCTCGAACAGGAAGCTCATATTGTCGGCCGACGCCACGATGAACGCCAGCGGCAGACTCATCACCGTGCCGCCGTCGGCCGTGCGCTCCTCCTCCTGCATGTAGTATAGCGACTGTGCGTTTTCGCGCGTGTCGTGTCGCCTCAGCTCGCCGCCGCTGAACCACGACGTCATGGTGCGTCCCTTCACCTGATTGAACTGCCGGCTCGTCGTGCCGCCCACCTGCGACCCCATTATCGGGTCGCCGAAAAACTCGGCGTGGTCGATCTCTCCGCCGGCCATGAACAGTGTGATCGAGTCGCCGGTCACCTGATTTTCACCGTGCCACAGTATCGGGTCGGTGTACATGTGAACAGTCGAGTCGGCCGAAAAACCGACCATCGAGTCGCACACCGCCTGCATGTCGCGACGCCAGATGCGCACGTCGTGCCAACCTCTGAAAATTCGCATGGTGGTGTCGGGGGCTGTTGCTGTTGTGTCGGCGGGCGCGCTGGCGAGCGAGTCTATGAGGTTGGTTCTCAGTGAGTCGAGCCTCATCGAATCGAGTCGCACCAACGAATCGGCGCGCGCGAGTGAATCCGCCGCCGAGTCCGAGGGCTCGAAAATCCTGCCTCGCTTTTCGGCCGCGAGACGTCGACGCAACTCTTTGGCTGCAGCTTTCTGGGCCGCTTTCGCTGCCCGCTTTTCCGCTCTCAGTCGTGTGCGTTCCGCCCGTTTTTCAGCTTTCGCCGCAAATTTCGCCTCGCGCAGTTCGGCCTTTTCGCGCTGACGCTCAAGCTTCAATCGCTTAGCCTCAGCCTTTTGCATCGCCCGAAACGCCTTGGGGTCGGCCACGCGAATGCTGTCGACGAGTGCAAGACTGTCCGTCCGCGCAATTCGCGCAAGACTGTCGAGCCGCAACACCTGTGCCAGCGAATCTGCAGCCGAGATGTTCGTCCCCCCGCCCGCCTGCGGACGAATGTACGACTCGGCCGCGGAGAGGCTGTCAAGTCGTGTTGTAAGTTCCGTCGCCCGCTCCCGAAGCTCCGCAACCTCGGCAGGCTCGACGCGCTCTGGTTCTGTTGGCGTAGCCTCAACTATCTCAGATTCAATCTGTTCAACTGCCGGCAGTAAAGAATCCACAACAGGCAACGAGTTGGCAGTCGGAACTTCAGAAACCTCAGAAGTCGCCGCCGGAGGATAGAGCACATTCATAATAGAGTCCGCCCGCCCCCGAGCAACCCCGATCTCGCTACGCAGAGCCGCGATGACAGGCACAAGGCTGTCGGCCATAGCCACCCTCACCGAGTCGGGCAGCGAGTCGACCCACTTCAAGTGCGCAAAACGATCAGCAGAAGCCCCCCCCTCCGCCGCCAGCGAATCACGCCGAGAGGGAGAGTCCGAAGGATATCGCACATACATAAACACCGTGTCGGCCCTCATATATAGAGTGTCGGCATTACCCTGATCTGCGTCATAGTTGAGCAGCGCGGGCCGGCGCGTCAGCATAGTCTCGCCGCGCGCACCCCAATACCGCCCCAAGTCGCCAAAGGCCGACGAGTCGTGCTCGCGGTCGTCGATCTGCACGTTGCCGTAGAAGATTCCATCCTCGGCCCGCGCGTTGAAGTCGATGGTGTCGGCCCAAGTCTCGCGAAACTCATCCAACACATATGCGTTGTCCCAAAAGAAGTATGTGCTGTCCCGCGTGTTGTACCGCCCGTTGAGCGCCGAGATCATCTCGTTGGTATCTGTCCAAATGTAGGTGCGGGTATAGAAACTCGCCACCTTGGTCTCGGTGTTGTAGCGTACCGAGTCGGAGACAATCCTGTGCGAGTCGTTGCGCATCTCCACCTCGCGCACCGCCACCAACTCGTGCAGGTCGGAGAAGAAGTAGCCCACCTCCGACTCCATCACGTTGTCTTGCTGATACATCACCCCGCCGCCGAACCATCGGCCGATGTTGTCCAGCGTGTTGAACGTAAAGTTATAGGTATAGAGCGTCGCGTCGCCGTCGATCACCTTGATGACAGGCGAGTATACCCTCGCAAGATTCAGCTCGCCATTGTATTCGGCCCTGTCGCCGTACACAAATGTCGAGTCCTTGTTGATGATCACGTTTTTGAAACACTCGATGCGCCGGTCGGAGTATCGTATCGCGCTGTCGCACGATATCACGGCGCCGTTGTGATGAAAGGCCACCTCGCCCACCATGATGACGGCGTTCTCGTCGAGGTCGGGAGTGCGGTAGGCCACCGCGGCGGTGATGTCGACGGGTGTCTTTTCGCCGCCTGCCGCCCCGCTCGTTGTCGTGCCCTCGACCGCCACACTGTCCCTCGTCTGGCCGCCCGACATCGGAGTCGCGTTCCTGCCGGCCTGCACCAGCAGCGCCCCGCCGAAAACGAGGCCCGCCGCGAGCAACATATAGCCTCTTAATTTCAATTTAAAATTAATAATTTTTTTCTGCGTAGCTAAAATCGCAGCGGCCGTTGCCGCTTATTATTTGAACCACCGTTTAACCCGAAAGTCATCGGAGGTAAACATCGGGTCGATGCGCACATACATCTCGTCGATCTTGCCGTCGAGCCACTCCCGATAGTAGGTATCCTGTTTGCGCGCCAACGCCAGCTTTTCTATATCGAGCCAATCCTCCGACAGGTTCGCGCGGTGCGCCGGTACGATCTCCACCAAACGCAGCATCTTACCCACCTCGTCCTGATTGAAGTCCATACCGATGAACGCCTTCGATATCTCGCCCTCGCCCAACCGCACGAGCTGCGCGGCGTCGTTCTGTTCGAGCGCGTCCTTGATAAATCGCGTGCGTGTCGACTTGGGGTTGCTGTCGCCCGTGTAGCGATAGAGCAGCTGCTGATTCGAGACCACCCCGCCGTTCATCCTCGACGCCTTGTCGTCGGAGTGCCTGAGCGCCGCGTCGGCAAATGTGATGTCGCCCCTGCGCACCACCGTTGCCAGCGAGTCGAGAAAAGCCAACGTCTCGGCCTGCTCCTCGGTGGTGTATGTGGGCTTCAGTAATATGTGGCGAAAGTGGTAGAGGTTGTCGCTCGGCTTGTCGATCAGCTGTATGATGTGAAACCCGAACTCCGTCTCCACGACGCCCGACACCTGCCCGGGCTGCAACTTCGAGAGCGCGTCACCAAAGGGCTCCACAAAAGACTCCCTGGGCGAGGGGTCCATCTCACCGCCGCGCATCGCAGTTCCAGGGTCAACCGAATACATAACCGCCAGCCTGTCGAACCGCTCGCCGTCGATGATACGTTGGCGCAAATCGAGGAGTCGTTCGCGAGTCCTCTGCTTAGCCAACTCCGACGACTTGGGCAGCCGCGTAATCTGGGCATACACATACTGCTCGGGCACAATCGGCAAACTGTCGGGGTCCATGCCGCGATAATATCTGTCGACCTCGCCCGGCGTCACCTTCACCTGATTACCCAGATATGTGCGCATCTCCTCCGCACCGTAGTACTGCTCCATCTCATCCCTCAGATCATCCTTGATAGAGTATAGCGGTTTGTGCTGCGCTGTTTCGAGCGCCTTGATCGAGCCCGCCTCGGCAATCATTCCGTCGACGCTCGACTCGACCGACTGCATGATGCGCGGCAGCAGGTTTTCGAGCCCGATCGAGTCGATCTGCGCACGCTGAAACAGCAACTTCTGCTCCAGCAACATCTCCAACGCCTCGGCCATCGGGTCGCGCGGCGAGGTGTAGTTCTGCGAGCGGTAGTGCTCGGTGATGGTGCGCGCCTGCGCCACCACGTCGGAGTAGAGTATCGGCAGGCTGCCGACCACGGAGACAACCTTGTCGGCGATGAACTGCTGTTGACCGGCGGCGGAGAGCGACACGCCCAACGCGGCAAAAAGTATGATGATATTACGTTTCATGTCGAAAGTGTATGAGGGGCAAAGATAATCATAAATTTATAACCGCCCGCTTTTCCAGAAGCGCCATGCGGTAAATGCTGTCCTCGCTGGCCTTCACGATCTCAGCGCGGCGACGTGTCGCGACGCTCTGGCGCACCACCTCCGACACCAACTCATAGGGGTTCGTGTCCCCCGCCTTGCGCGCCTCGGCTACCACAAACCAGTATGTCGTGCCGCCATCCGTCATCTCCTGAACGCCGCCTCGGGCCAACAGATCGTCATAAGAGGCGTTGCGCCGAGTGGGCAAAAAAGCGAGAAACTGCCGCCACTCCGTCCACGCGTCGACCTCCTGCAACGTGAAGTTGTTCTTCGACGCCAGGGCCCGCACCTCGTCGCGCGCGTCGCCGCCCCACGACGCGAACATCTCCCGCAGTCGCGCCTTCTGCCTCAGCGATGTGGGAAACGCCACCACCCGCCCCTTCACGATCGAACGATCGAGCACAAACTCGCCGCGATGTTCGTTGTAGTAGTCGTGCAGATCCTGCTCGGTGTAGAGCGAGTCGCCCGCCTGCCGCTCGATGAAGTGCTGCTCTAACCGGCGGGTTATCAGACTGTTGCGATATGCCTCGACCAACGCCTCGTCCGCCGCGTCGTCGCCAAACAGCGTGGTCGCCTCCTGCAGCTTGAGGTTGTCCCTCACCCAGCGGTCGACATAGTTCTCGACCCATTTCACGCTGTCGTCGCCCGTGATTCCGGCGGGGAACAACGCCTCGACATCCATCTGCCTCAGCGTCAGTTTGCCAGCGCGCGCCAACACGCGGTCGCCCTCGAACACGCCGGGCAGCCTCTTGCACGCCGCCAACGTCAGCAGCAGCCACAACGCCAAAACGATCTTATTTCGCGGATTCTTCATCGGCTGTTTTTTCGTGTAACGTGATTTTATCCGTTTTAGTACGCCCATTCTCTTCTTCGTCGCGAACCCCATCGCCCTTAGCCCGCAACCCCCCATCTATCGCCGCGACAGCCCCGATCACCACCGCCGCACTCACCGCATAGATGAGCCAATAGATGGTGTCGTTACCTATCAACTCGCGCATGTCGGAGCTCTGCGTGCCGGTCAGCTCCATCGTCAGATAGGCGATGCCGTTGTTGATAGCGTGAATCAGGATGACAGGAACGAGCGAGCGCCCCGCCAGATAGACATATCCCATCACCACCGCCACCACAAACGCGTTGACCATCTGCGGCAGGTTGGGCAGATGCACCACCCCGAACAGCAGTGCCGAGGTCAACACCGCCGCCGTCGCACTCCACCGCCGCGATAACTGCTCCAAAATCAGACCGCGAAAGAACAGCTCCTCCAACACCGGAGCCGCCACCACGGTGAGCAGTATCGACCACCCGCCGCTGCCGATCATCTCCGTCAGCTCCTCGAAATATCTCTCGGGAAAGAGGTTCAGCACCGGCTCGATCACCACCCCCGTCGCCGCCACGATCACTATGCCCGCCAGCACCAACGGAGCATCGAACCACCTGAACCCCAGACGGAACAGTCGCCTCTCGCCCCGCCGCCGAAAGTAGATCGCCCCGCCCGCCACGGCCAACGAAAACTGCACGGCGTAGGTAACAAACAACAGCGCCTCCCGCTCCATCTCGGGAACGGCGGCCCCAACCACGGCGGCACACACCACCGCGACCAAAGTGGCGGCCAAAAAGAGGCCCACCAAAGCCGGCAAATCAGCCCATCGGGAAAATTTTCTCTCGCTCATTTGAGGCAAAAGTAACTAAAAATTCCGAAATTTTGGTTATTTTTGCGGGTTGCATATTATATCCGTATGGGAAAAATTGTCGCTCTGGCGAATCAAAAAGGTGGTGTGGGTAAGACTACTACCGCAATAAATCTGGCCGCTTCGTGCGCCGTTTTGGGCAAAAAGGTGCTCCTTGTCGACGCCGACCCGCAGGCCAACGCGACCTCGGGTCTCGGGCTGGAGATCCACGGCGCCAACCTCTACGACTGCATCGCCGGCCGCAAGAGGGCGTCCGAGGTGATTGTCAAGAGCCCGACGGTCAAGAACCTCTCGGTGTTGCCGTCGAGCATCGACCTCGTTGCCGCCGACACCGAACTGCCTCAGATGGAGGGGGGCCACCGCGTCCTCAAGAATCTGCTCGAAGAGGTAAAGGGCAACTACGACTACATCTTCGTCGACTGCTCGCCCTCGCTGGGCTTCACCACGGTCAACGTGCTCGTGGCGGCCGATAGCGTGATGATCCCCGTGCAGTGCGAGTACTTCGCGCTCGAAGGGCTGGGCAAGCTGCTGGCGACGATCAAAAAGACGCGCGAGAAGCTCAACCCAGACCTCGCGATCGAGGGCTTCGTGCTCACCATGTATGGCCACAACCGTCTATCGAACCAGGTGGTGGGCGAGGTCAGGAAGCACTTCGAGGATCTGGTGTTCGACACCATCGTCGCGCGCAACATCCGCCTGAGCGAGGCGCCCGGCTTCGGCATGCCGGTGATGCTCTACGACGCCGCCGCCACCGGCAGCGTCAACTATCTGAATCTCGCAAAAGAGTTTATAAAGAGAAATAAGAAAGTGGCAACGGCCACAACGGCCGGAACGCCGGCAGCGAAATAGTTTGGTATAGAAAAGTAGTTTAGGAAATGATAAAACAAAAAGGATTGGGGCGTGGGCTAGACGCCATTTTCGAGAGCGAGTCGCTGACGGGGCCCAAGGCGGCACGACCGATGGAGGCCGCGGGCGAGATCGCCGTTGCGCTCATCTCGCCCAACCCGCGCCAGCCGCGCACGCTCTTCGACGAGCAGGCGTTGGAGGAGTTGGCCGATTCGATCCGCGTGTTGGGAGTGATCCAACCCGTGACCGTGAAGCGCGAGGATGAGGGGCGATACACCATCATCAGCGGCGAGAGGCGTTGGAGGGCGGCACAGATGGCGGGACTCGAAACCGTACCTGTATATGTACGCGAGGCCGACGACCAGACGCTCCACGAGATGGCGCTGGTAGAGAACATCCAGAGGCAGGACCTCAACGCGATGGAGGTCGCCATCTCGCTGCAAAGGCTGATGGACGAGTGCGCGCTCACCCAGGACAGACTCTCCGAGAGGGTGGGCAAGAAGCGATCGACCATCGCTAACTACCTGCGCCTGCTGCGTCTGCCGGCCGAGGTGCAGTTGGCGGTCAAGGAGGGCTTCATCTCGATGGGCCACGCCAAGGCCATCGCCTCCGCACCCGAGGCCGCCCAGCTCCCGCTGCTCAAAAAGGCGATCAAAAAGGGACTATCGGTAAGGCAGTTAGAAGAGGCGGCCGCCGCAACCCCCGCAACGAAAACCGCCACCCCGCGCGACGAGGAGTTCCCCGAGAGCTACTCACGCTTGGTCGAACTGTTGGAGGGTGTCTTTTCGGACAACATCAGCATCAAGTCGTCACCCAAGGGTCGGAAAAAGATCGTCATCGAATTTTCGGACGACAAAGATATCGAACGTTTCATCCAACGTTTCGAGAAGATAGGCTAAGGCTTTGAAGGCAGGCACACTCATACTCGCAACTCTGCTCCTGTCGATCACGGGAGCTCTCCGGGCTCAGAATCTGACCCCGCGGGCGGGCGAACGCATCTTCGTGAGGGGCGGCATCGCCGAGGTCTCCGCCGAGAATCGCGCGGGTGTCGACCTCGGGGCCATGACCCCCGACTCGCTCTACCGCTACATGGGCGCGCTCGACTCGTTGAGGGGCGACGGCATCAGGTTCAACCGCGCCGAGACCGACTCGATAGTCACCTCGCTGATCGACCGCACCTCGCCCACGGGCGACACCTTGGATGAACAGGGCATGGCCGAGCTCATCGAACGCCGCAAGGAGCTGACCCTCAACTCCGCCACCGTGCGCCGCTTCATGGACGACGCCGACTTCATCGCGCGCTACATCGACGGCGGGACGGACACGCTGATACCACGAATGGTTCCCCCCGACACCCTGTCGAAGCGCCAGAAGCGCCTCGCCCAGCGCCGCGACCCCAACGCCTATCGCCACAACGCAATTTTCCGCGACTCGATCAAACTCTCCCCCGTGATAGCCCTCTCGGTGGTGGCCCCGGGCTTCTCGCAACTCTACAACGGCGACTATTGGAAACTCCCCGTGCTCTACGGTTCCGTCGCTGCGGGGATCGGCCTCTACGCATGGCAGACGAGTCAGTACAAACCCTACAAAAAGCTCTATGACCGCCTCATAGCCCAGCGCAAGAATATCGAGGGCACCTCTGAGTACGGCCGCTACACAGAGACGGTGACCGAGCTGCAGTCCAACATGCTGCGCCACAACTCCTACCGCCAGATCGGCATGGGCCTCGCCCTCGCGTCGTACATGTACTTTCTGGTCGACGGCACCCTGAATTACGACGGCCCCGCCACCGACGTCAAGAAGGCCACCACTCTGGCGATGGCCTTCCCGGGAGCGGGTCAGCTCTACAACGGATCGTATTGGAAGCTGCCGGTGGTGTTGGGGGGCACGGCGGTGCTCACCTACGTCGTCAATTGGAACAACCGCGGCTACCAGCGATTCAAAACCGCCTACGAGTACCGCATGGACAACGACGACAACACCGTCGACGAGTTCGAGGGGTCGAGCACCACGCCCGACATCATGCTGTCGTACAAAAACTCCTACCGCCGCAACCGCGACCTAAGCATGATAATGTTGGGAGTGTTCTACATAGTCCAGGTAGTCGACGCCCACGCCACTGCCCACATGAAGACCTACGACGTGTCGAACGACCTGTCGCGAGTGTCGCTCACCCCCTCGATGGATCGCTTCTACTCCTACCGCATGGGCGGGCCGGTCAACACATTCGGATTTTCGCTTAACCTCAATTTTTAACACATTTTTTTCAGGCACAATTTTTTCACACACACAGTTCAGACATCATGAAAAAACTTCTCATACTTGCCTTCGCGGTCGCCATCGGCCTGCCAGCCGGAGCCTACTCAAAGAGGGCCCCGATCTTCCCCGTCGACGAAAAGCGAACCGCTCCGACCACCACCGCCTCTGTTGCCGAGACCCCCGACCCCGCAGCAGAAATCCCCACCGACCCCACCTCCGACCCCGACGCCACAACCGCCGCGATGGTCGAAGAGGTAAGCGGCTGGGCCCCCCCGCCCGAGACCCTCGACTCGCTCCTCCATGTGATGCAGGGCGACGGTAGCGTGGCAGCGTTCGAGAAATTCTTCGACGAGTTCATACGCTTAGACACTACACTTGTTCTCACCAGCGACACCCCCGACTCTGTCTACCAGCGCCGCCTGCGTTCGATCCTCTCGCCCGTGGGCCTGCCGTGGAACGACATCGTCAAGAAATATATAGTCATGTACACCACCGCCCGACGCACCACGATGGGCAACATCCTGAGCCGCTCGCAGTACTATTTCCCGATCATCGAGACGGAACTTTCGCGCGCCGGCCTGCCGTTGGAGCTGCGCATGCTGCCGGTCATCGAGTCGGCGTTGGTTCCCACTGCGCGTTCGCGTGTCGGCGCGGGGGGTCTGTGGCAGTTCATGTTCAGCACGGGCCGGCAGTACGGCCTTGAGATCACCTCGTTCGTCGACCAGCGTTGCGACCCCGTCGCCTCGACCCGCGCCGCCTGCCGCTACTTGGCAGCCCTGTACAGAATGTACGGCGACTGGTCGCTTGTGTTGGCGGCCTACAACTGCGGCCCGGGCAATGTCAACCGCGCGCTGAAAAGGGCCGGCGCGAGCGCCAAGAACTATTGGGACATCTACCCCTTCCTGCCGGCTGAGACGCGCGGCTACGTCCCGTCGTTCATCGCCGTCACCTACGCCTACGCCTATCACAAGCAGCACGGCATCGAGCTCACCGACATCTCGCTGCCTCTGGCCGTCGACACTGTGTCGGTGCGACGATTAGTGCATCTGGAGCAGGTCGCCACGACGCTCGAAATTCCCATCGAGACTGTCCGCCTGCTCAATCCGCAATATATCAAGGACATAGTTCCGGCCCTCGACAAGACCTACTCCATCGTGCTGCCCCAACACCACACCACTGGCTACATCGGTCGCGTCGACGAGATTCATGGCAAAGACTCTGTCTATCTGGCCGAGTACATCAACCCCGCCAACATCAGTCAGACGCGTGCCATGCTCACAGCCAGCGCCACTGTGCACAGAGTCAAGAGCGGCGAAACCCTCGGCCACATAGCAGTCAAATATGGGGTGCGGGTGTCGGATATCGTGAGGTGGAACAACCTCAAAAACACCAACCGCATCTCAATCGGACAGCGGCTTGAGATCAACAAATAGGCTATAACTAAGTTTTTAGTTGTATTGTGCATATTCTTAGAATCTGTTTTGAGAAGTTGTTAAAAAAATCAGTTACGTAATCTCTTGATCATCAGTCTAATCATTGCGAGATAAATCATGTTTTCGGAGTGTCGGCAGAGGTACTCGTACTCGCGACTCAGCCTTCGGTA
>JAITWH010000022.1 GCA_031285405.1 Alistipes sp. | reverse complement strand
ATAAAATCTAAGGCTACGATTCCAGAGACGAAAAACTCTTCACCGTGCGATTTTGCATGGTGAGGAGTTTTTTTTACGCATCATAACCCCTATACCCTCACATCTTTGGTGCGGAGGATGTTGATGCCGAAGAGGTAGAGGTTGGTTTTGCCGTTGTTGAATGCGACTCTTTTCGCCATCGGGATTCCCAGCACCTTATATTGGGTCGTTCGCACAACGCGAATCACATCGCCAAGGTCGTGGGCGGCCATAAACTCGCGACGGAAGGCGTAGGCGAGGCCAAGGTGCCGTTTCCTTTTTCGGGCAAACTCCCTGTCTCTCGAATTGAGTATCGAGCCGGCGCGGTTCATGTAGTAGTAGGTGGCTCCCGGAACCGTGACGACTCTCGCCGCCGCCTGAACTGCCGCAAGAGTAAATGGCATATCTTCCACCAGCCGGCCGGGCTCAAACGCCAGCGCGTGACTCTCCATGAAGGCCCGTTTTATGATGTAGCGCCACGCGTAGCTCATGTTTGCTGCGTTGGAGATACCCATCTTGTCGTCGGGCGACATCAACAGCAACCTGTCTGCAAACAGCAGGGTGTTGCTCGGCAACGCCTCGTTGACGTACCCCCCGAAGGCTATGTCGGCATCTGTCGCCGCCACGGCTTCGGCCATGCGGGCGTAGTAGTCGAGGTTCACGAGGTCGTCCGCGTCCATGAAGTGGATGTAGTCGCCCGTGGCCGCCGCCGCTCCCACGTTCCGAGAGACGGAGAGGCCTCGATTCTCCTGCGAGATGACCCGCACCTCGGGATAGCGTGCGGCGATCTGGGCGGTGCGGTCGGTCGAGCCGTCGTCGACAACTATGATCTCGATCTCCTTGTAGCTCTGGCACAGCACATTCTCGATGCACTGCGCGATGTATTTCTCGCCGTTGTAGACTGGAATAATGACAGATATCTTCATGATTTACAGGATTTTAAAATTGAGGGTCAGGTCAACCACTTGACATAGAGCAGCGAGAGGGGCCCGGCCCAGGTGGGCACGCCCGGGATCGAAAAGCCGTGGGCGCGGGCGAAGTTGTGGCGCAGCTCCTTGGCGTGGCGCAGGTCGCGATGGCGGCGGCGGCGATGCTCGCGCGAACGCACCTGCATGATCGACCCCTCGTTCAACTTGTAGGTGTACTCGGCGCCCGGCACGACCACTACCCCCGCGGCGTGGTAGATGGCCGGCACGGTGAAGGGCATGTCCTCGACCAGCCGCCCCTCCTCGAAGCTCAGGCCGTGCTCAGTCAGAAAACTCCGCCGAAAGAGATACCGCCACACGTAGCTCCACACCCCCGCCTTGGTCACGCGAAACTTCTCGCGCGTCTCCGCGATCACCCTCCGCTCGGAGAAGAGCGTCGTGCGATGGGGCTTGGGCTCGTGCACCATTCCGCAGCAGGCGACGTCGGCTCCGGTGGCGAGCGCGGCGGCGGCCAACCGTTCGTAGAACTCGTCGTTGATCTCGTCGTCGACATCCATAAAGTGGAGGTACTCACCCGTGGCGGCGGCCATGCCCGCGTTGCGCGCCGCCGACAGCCCGCGGTTCCGCTCAAAGGCGACCACCTTCACGGGGTAACTCCGCGCGATCTCGGGCGACCGGTCGCCCGAGCCGTCGTCGACAACTATTATCTCAAGGTCTCGGTGCGTCTGGCGCATCATGCCGTCGAGACACGCGGCGAGGTACTTCTCGCCGTTGTAGACTGGTATCACAACTGAAACTTTCATATTTATCCGGACTGTGAAAAACTACTTTTCGAACCCCGACTTCTCGGGCAAAATGTTCTCGAACGCCGCCTCCAGATCGCGCATCACCCGCGCGTAGTTGCGAATGTGGACGTTGTCGTTCAGACACACCAATCGATAGGTCCCGTCGTGCACCGCCCTGATCGCCTGCCGCGGCCGTACCACCAACGGAAACATGCGCGTGTCGCGATAGGTGTTGTAGGGCTCGAACCGCCCCTCGCAGATCTGCCACGTGCGGAACAGCTCCTGAGTCAGGTCGCGCGTCGAACGAAAACGGTGTGTCGAGGCCTCCGCGAGTTCCGCTCCCGCCGCCGCCCACACCGCCTCGTAGGTGCTCCGCAGATAGGGTTGGGCGTTGTGCGGAGTGCGCAGCGTGACGAATCGTGGATACCACGCCAACAGCCTGTTGAGCCACCTCTTGCCGCCATACTCGGGCGAGAACCACTTGTCGTGCCACCGCCTCATCACCTCGCGTTTGTCGAAGTTGGCGTTGATGATGGCGACGTTGTTGCGCAACATCTTGGCCCACTGCGACCCCCCCGAGTTGATGCGAAAGGCGGCGATGTCGCACGGCAGCCCACCCTGAAAAAACCTCTCGGGCGGGGTGTCGGAGGTGAGAAAAAAATCGTCGTTGAAGAAGACGAACCGCTCGGCAAGTCCCGGAATTCGGTGCAACCAACTTTCGAGTACCCCCGAGTTGAAGCTGGGCAGAAACTCCGCGGGAATGAAGTCGCGGTGGTCGACAAGGTTCAGCCGGGGATTCGACGCGTCGAGCCACTCGGGCTTCTGGCCACACGTCACGAAGTGGACGCGCCGCACCCACGGGGCAAACTTCTCCACCCCGCGGAACCAGTAGCGCAGGAATCCGTAGTCGCGAAACCGCGCCTCGGAGGTCTCGTTGCGCGAGTTGTCGGGCGTGGTCGCCCCCGAGTACTTCTCGAACTGCGCCCGCCACACGGGGTCGTCCATGTCGACCCACAGTACAACAAAATCTATCTCGTTCATGAAAACTGCCTTAATGCTGATGCGAAGATAGCATTAATTTCGCGACCTTAGCATAATTTCACTATCTTAATCATCGCTTCGCTCGATTTAGGAAGGATGCGCCTCGGCAATCTGCAAACTGTGTTTGCGATTGCGCTCGACTTTCACTACCTTCGCACCGTGGAAACTCTTTTTCAGGCGGAGTGGCTGCTCGATCTCGGGTATTGGGGCTTGGTGCTGGGCACGTTCATCGCGGGCACCATCGTCTCGCTCTCGTCCGACGTGCTGCTGTTGGCGGTGCTGTTGGCGGGCGGCGACCCGTGGCTGTGTCTGGCGGCGGCGACTGTGGGCAACGGCTCCGGCGCGATGATATCCTATCTGATGGGGTGGTTCGCCAAGTGGGAGTGGCTCGAAAAGTGGTTCCGCATCAAGGAGGAGACCCTCGAACGCCAACGCGACAAGGTGCGGAGATGGGGCGTCTGGTGCGCACTCTTCTCGTGGGTGCCCGTCGTGGGTCAGGTCTTCATGATCACCCTGGGGTTCTACAAGGTGCGCCCGTTGATAGTCACACTGTTGACCTACGTAGGCTGCCTGTTCCGTTTTCTCACCTGGGTGCTGCTCTACATCCGTTTCGGCGACGTTTTCGTCGAGTGGATTTCCGGCTGGCTGCCGTAGTCGGGGCGCACGATTCCAAAAATTAACCTCGATTTAACGTCCGGAAGTTTTTAAATTATTTTAATTTTTCATAGCTTTGCACGCAAGGTTACAAATTGTAAGCAAAGGATGAAGAAATTGCGCAGCAGCCTCTCGACCGAGGGGCGAAAAATGGCGGGAGCACGCGCTCTGTGGCGTGCTAACGGAATGAAAGACGAACACTTCGGCCAACCCGTCGTGGCCATCGTCAACTCTTTTACGCAGTTCGTTCCCGGCCATGTCCATCTTCACGAAATAGGACAGCAGGTTAAAAAGTGGATCGAGGCCGAGGGGTGCTTCGCCGCCGAGTTCAACACGATAGCCATCGACGACGGCATCGCGATGGGCCACGCCGGCATGCTCTATTCGCTACCCTCGCGCGAGGTGATCGCCGACAGCGTGGAGTACATGTGCGAGGCGCACACGGTGGACGCCATGATCTGCATTTCGAACTGCGACAAGGTGACGCCCGGCATGCTGATGGCGGCCATGCGGCTCAACATCCCCACGGTGTTCGTCTCGGGCGGGCCGATGGAGGCGGGGCGCGTGGGCGACAGAGACTACGACCTGATAGATGTGATGGTGCGCGGAGCCGATGCCTCTGTGAGCGACGACGAACTCGCCAAGATCGAGCGCGCCGCCTGCCCCACCTGCGGCTCGTGCAGCGGCATGTTCACCGCCAACTCCATGAACTGCCTCACCGAGGCGTTGGGCATGGCGCTTCCGGGCAACGGCACTGTACTCGCGTCGCACACCCAGCGCACCGAGCTCTTCCGCCGCGCCGCCGCTCTGGTGGTACGCAACGCCCGCCGCCACTACTTCGAGGGCGACGACAGCGTGCTGCCGCGTTCGATCGCAACCCGCGAGGCCTTTATGAATGCCATGTCGGTCGACATAGCGATGGGCGGCTCGTCCAACACGGTGTTGCACCTGCTGGCCGTGGCGCACGAGGCGGGGGTCGACTTCACGATGAACGATATCGACACACTCTCGCGACGCGTACCTGTGCTATGCAAGGTCGCGCCCAACTACCATTATCATATTCAGGATGTCAACCGCGCGGGAGGAATAGTAGCCATCATGGGCGAACTCGCGCGGGCGGGACTCCTCGACACCTCTGTCGGGCGGGTCGACTCGAAAACGCTCGCCGAGACAATAGCAAGTCACGACATAGCCGGCACCTCCCCCACCCCCGAGGCACGAAAGATGTACCTCTCCGCACCGGCCGGCAAGTTCAACATCGCCCTCTCGTCGCAGGATAGCTACTACCCGGGGCTCGACCTCGACCGCGCCGAGGGGTGCATCCGCTCCGCCGCCAACGCCTATTCGAAGGACGGAGGGCTCGCGGTGCTCTTTGGCAACATCGCCGAGAGGGGCTGCATAGTCAAGACGGCGGGTGTCGACGAGTCGATACTGCGCTTCTCGGGCACGGCGCGAGTGTTCGATTGTCAGGAGGATGCCGCGGAGGGGATACTCGGCGGCCGCGTGCAAAAAGGCGACGTGGTGGTGATCCGCTACGAGGGTCCGCGCGGGGGGCCGGGCATGCAGGAGATGCTCTACCCCACCTCGTACCTCAAGAGCATGCACCTCGACCGCGAGTGCGCGCTGCTGACCGACGGCAGATTTTCGGGCGGAACGAGCGGACTCTCGATCGGCCACGTGTCGCCCGAGGCGGCGGCCGGCGGAGCGATCGCGCTGCTACGGGACGGCGACCGCATCGAGATCGACATCCCGGGCCGCACGATAAATGTCGCCCTGAGCGAAGAGGAGCTTGCCGCACGCCACGACGCGTTGGCCGACGACGACGGATTCAAGCCGCAGAGAGATCGCACCGTCAGCCGCGCCCTCAGGGCCTACGCCTCGATGGTTGCCAGCGCCGACAAGGGAGGAGTTAGATTAATTGAAAATTGAAAATTGAAAATGGAAAATTCAAAAAAGATATCGGGCGCGGAGGCGCTGCTGTTTTCGCTCAATGCCGAGGGGGTAGACACGATCTTCGGCTACCCGGGCGGGACGATCATTCCGTTGTACGACGCGCTCTACGTCCACGCCGACAAGATGCGTCACATCCTCACGCGCCATGAGCAGGGAGCGGTGCATGCCGCGCAGGGCTTCGCGAGGGCGAGCGGCCGCATAGGGGTCTGCATCGCGACCTCAGGCCCGGGAGCGACCAACCTGCTGACCGGCATCGCCGACGCGGCCATCGACTCGACCCCCATAGTGTGCATCACGGCCCAGGTGCCGGTCAACGCGCTGGGCACAGATTTCTTTCAGGAGGCCGACATCATCAGCATGACCTCGCCTGTCTCGAAGTGGAACTATCAGGTGACCTCCGCCGCCGAGATCCCCGCCGCCATCGCCCGCGCCTTCTTCATCGCAGGCACCGGCCGACCCGGCCCCGTTGTGATCGACGTCACCAAGAACGCCCTCACCGAGATGCTCGACGGCTTCAGCTACGAGAAGTGCACCGAGCTGAGGTGCTACAACGACCACCCCGTGATCGACACCGCCGAGCTCGAAAGGGCGACCGAGCTGTTGAATCGCGCCGAGCGACCCCTGCTGATCTTCGGTCAGGGCATCAAACTGTCTGGCGCCGAGAGGCAGCTGAGGGAGTTCTCGGAGCGTGGCAACATCCCCATGGCCTCGACGGTGCTGGGGCTGTCGGCCGTGCCGAGCGACCACCCCAACTTCGTGGGGATGGTGGGTATGCACGGCAACGTCGCCCCGAACTGGCTGACCCAAAACGCCGACGTGATCCTCGCCGTGGGGATGCGATTCTCCGACCGCGTGACGGGCAACCTGAAGGAGTACGCAAAGCAGGCAAAGATCATCCACATCGACATCGACGCCTCCGAGCTGGGGCGCATCATAACTCCCGAGATCGCGATTTTGGGTGACGCCGCCGAGGCGCTCGCCGCCATGAAGCGCACCATCGAGCCGCGCGACCACAGCGAGTGGTTCGCCGCCGCCGCCGCCCAGCGCGAGATCGAGGAGAGAGAGATCATAACCAAAGACCTGCACCCCACCAAGGAGCGCCTCACGATGGGCGAGGTGATCGACGGAGTGGCGAACGCGACCAAAGGCGACGCAATGATAGTGACCGACGTGGGCCAGCACCAGATGGAGGCTGCCCGATATTCGCGCTACACCCGCACCCGCTCGCTCATCACCTCGGGCGGATTGGGGACGATGGGCTACGGCCTGCCCGCCGCGATAGGCGCCAAGATCGCGCTGCCCAACCGCGAGGTAGTGTTGTTCTGCGGCGACGGCGGATTGCAGATGACGATCCAGGAGTTAGGCACCGTGCTGGAGTGGAGGGTCGGCGTCAAGATCGTGCTGCTCAACAACTCGTTCCTCGGCATGGTGCGCCAGTGGCAGCAGTTGTTCTTCGAGCGTCGCTACTCGTCGACCCCCATGACCAACCCCGACTTCCAGAAGATAGCCGATGCCTACGAAATCCCCCACCGCCGAGTGGAGAGACGCGAAGATCTCGCCGGAGCGATAGACGAGATGCTCGCCACCTCCGGAGCCTACTTCCTCGAAGTGAAGGTCGACGAGGAGGATTGCGTCTTCCCGATGATCCCGGGCGGCGCGGCGCTATCCGACATCATGTTTAACGAAAGCCTCTAAGAGTCAGTCATGGAAAACAACAGAGAATATATCATATCGGTCTTCACGGAGAACCACCCGGGAATCCTGTTCCGCATAGCCTCGGTGTTCCTGAGGCGCAAGATCAACATCGAATCCTTCAAGGTCTCCGACTCGCCGGTCAAGGGCATCAGCCTCTTCACCATAGTGGTGCTGGTCGAAGAGGCGATGGCGCGAACGCTGGTGCAGCAGATCAACAAGACGGTGGACGTGCTCAAGGCGGGCTACTACACCGCCGAGGGGCAGCTGTCGCAGGAGGTGGCACTGTTCAAGGTCAAAAAGGCGATCCTGCGCGGCGACACCCTCGAACAGATATCCCGAAGGCACCCGTTGCGCCTGTTGCAAATGAACGGTGCGAGCCGCACGGGCAATAATGACGGGTATCTCATCCTTAGAAAGAGTGGGTATAAAGAGGAGATCGATGCCCTGAGAGACGAGCTCAAGGAGCGCGGCCTGTTGGTAGAGCTCTCACGCTCGGGCTCGATAATCCTGCACCGCGAGACGGTCGAGGAGACAATGAACGGAATACTGTAACTTAACAAAAAGATAGAAGAAATTATGGCAAAAATGAACTTTGGCGGCGTCGAAGAGAACGTCGTAACGCGCGAGGAATTTCCCCTCAGCAAAGCGCTCGAAACCCTCAAGAACGAAACCATCGCCGTCATCGGCTACGGCGTGCAGGGCCCGGGCCAGTCGCTCAACATGCGCGACAACGGCTTCAACGTGATAATCGGCCAGCGCAAGGGCTCGCCGTCGTGGGACAAGGCGTTGGCCGACGGATGGGTGGCAGGCGAGACGCTCTTCGAGATCGAGGAGGCGCTCGAACGGGGCACCAT
>JAITWH010000047.1 GCA_031285405.1 Alistipes sp. | reverse complement strand
CTTTCGGACAAACGGCCGATTCGGTACAAATTTCTGTTTCCGAGCAAACGCCCCTTATCGAACAAAGTACCGGAGAACTGACGATCAAAGGTAATCGTCGCTATTACATCGACCAGACGCAAATCACACGCGATGAAGCTCTGGCTATTGTTGCGCCATATCCGGATGTGGTAAAACTAATGAAAAGAGGAGTAACCATGAAACGAGTGGCAATAGGGTTCGGTATCTCGGGGCCTCTCATTACTTATGTGGGATTTATTGGCGTTATATTTTCAGCTTTGGGAGGTGGTCAAACTACGCCGTATGCCGTTATGTTGGGTGTTGGCGGTGCTATGACATATACGGCGATCGGACTTGCGATAGGCAGTGGCGGATCCAGACGAAAAGCGATGCGGCTCTATAACGGGTACATCGATTCGGGTGACTATGGTGATCTGTCGCCAAACCACAATACCGTTTATCTGTCATTGGCTCCGACCTCCGGCGGCCTCAGCCTGCAACTAACTTTTTAGAGATAATTTTATCGCCTCGGCGATTCGTTCTCCATCGAGGGCGGCGGAGATTATGCCGCCTGCGTAGCCTGCTCCTTCACCGGCGGGGTAGAGATTGGCGACGGCAGGGTGGGCGAGTGTCTCGGCATTGCGAGGAATGCGCACGGGAGTGGATGTGCGCGATTCCACGCCGACCACCACCGCCTCGTTCGTCACGAATCCCTTCATTCGGCGGCCAAAAGTTGTGATCCCTGCCCGCAATGCCTTTGAAATAAACGGTGGCAACCACTCGTCGAGACGCGAAGGGGTGATGCCCGGAACGTAGGATGTTTGCGGGAGTGTGCCCGATGGCCGCGCCGAAACGAAATCGGCCGCCCGTTGCGCCGGAGCCACCTGCCCGTCGCCGCCGTGTTGCCTCGCTAAAAGTTCCAAGCGTCGTTGAAACTCCAATCCCGCAAGCTCGCCGAACTCGCCCCGCAGATGCTCGAAATCGGACAAACGAACCTCGGTAACGATTCCCGAATTGGCATAAGGAGAGTTGCGCAACGAGGGCGACATTCCGTTCACCACCGACTCATCGCCCGAAGTCATTGCCGGCACGATGAAACCGCCCGGACACATACAGAACGACCAGACACCGCGCGCCCCACCCGCCGCAGATGCCCCCTCCTGACTGACAAGCGAGTAGGCCGCCGCCGGAAGATATTCGCCCCGCCCGTCGGGAGTGTGATACTGAATGGAATCTATCAGCGCCTGCGGATGCTCGATACGAACCCCCATTGCAAAAGGCTTGGCCTCCAAAGCCACGCCTCGGCGATGCAAAATTTCGTAAATATCCCTCGCCGAATGACCTGCCGCAATCACCACTGCTGCGCCCTCGACCAAAGTATCGCCGCTCTGCAACCGCACGCCGATGGCCCGCCCGTCGCGCACCTCGATGTCCGTCACCCGCGATTCGAAAACCACGGAGCCGCCCGAGCGCCGAATAGTCTCGCGAATCGCCGTCATAATCCTCGGCAGGCGATCGGTTCCGATATGCGGATGCGCCTCATAGAGAATCTCGGGAGATGCACCGTGAAAAACAAGAGCCTGCAGGGCGCGATTGTAGTCGCCGCGCTTCTTTGAGCGGGTGAAAAGTTTACCGTCCGAAAAAGTTCCCGCGCCTCCCTCGCCAAAAGCGTAGTTCGAATCGGGATCGACCCCGCCGCCACGATTGATCCGCGCAATGTCGCGTCCGCGCTCCACCACCTCCCTGCCGCGCTCCAACACGATCGGCCGCAGCCCCAACTCAATGAGCCTCAGCGCTGCGAACAGTCCCGCCGGCCCGCTGCCGACAATCACCACCGGCGTCCGCCCCTCCACCAAAGGATAATCGAAATGAACCGGCGCCGGCTGCTCCTCGGCGTCGATGTAGAGCTCGATCGAGAGGTTGACCTTCGGCGTTTTCCGCGCGTCGACGCTCCGTTTGACGACCCTCGCCAGGGCCACCTGTTTGTCCGAGACCCCCGCCCGTCGCGCCGCGATCGGCACATAGACCCGCGGGTCGGCCGCCTGCTTGGGCGACAACTGAAGTGATATTGTGATTGGCATAGCGTGCAATTTTGTGCAAAGTTACTACCTTTGTGGGGATAACCGGCACACACCAATGCGCAAATTAGTAATCATCCCGACATACAACGAGCGCGAGAACATCGCGCCGATGATCCGAGCCCTCTTCGCTCTGCCCGAGCCCTTCGACCTGTTGGTGGTCGACGACGGCTCGCCCGACGGCACCGCCGCCCTCGTCCGCGATGCCGCGGGTGAGCACCCCGGCCAACTGCACCTGCTTGAGCGCTCCGGCAAGATGGGCCTCGGCTCGGCCTACATCGCCGGATTCCGATGGGCGCTGGAGCGCGACTACGACTGGATCTTCGAGATGGACGCCGACTTTTCGCACAACCCCGCCGACCTCGTGAAACTCTACCGCGCCGCAATCGACAAAGAAGCAGATGTGATAATCGGCTCGCGCTACGTAAGCGGAGTAAACGTTGTCAACTGGCCCATGTCGCGTCTGCTGATGTCGTGGTGCGCGTCGCAGTACGTGCGCACGGTTACACGCATGCCGGTGTGCGACGCGACGGCGGGCTTCGTCGGCTACTCGCGCCGCGTACTGCAAAGTATTGATTTAGATGCTGTTCGCATGCGCGGCTACGGCTTCCAGATCGAGATGAAGTACACCGCCTGGCGCCTCGGCTTCCGCGTGCGCGAGGTGTCGATCGTCTTCGTCGACCGCGAGCGCGGCACCTCCAAAATGTCGAGCGGCATCTTCAGCGAGGCATTCTGGGGAGTCCTCGGCCTGCCCCTCCGAAACATAAAGAGATTGACACGATGAACACGATGCTGATACACGGAGGCACGATAGTAAACGAGGGCCGAAGGTTCCAAGGCTGGATACTCGTGCATGGCGAACAGATAGCCGAGATAGGGCAGGGCGACTACAATCACAACCTCGAAGCCGCCGCCGCCACCCAAAAAATCGACGCCACCGGAAAGATAGTGATCCCGGGAGCAATCGACGCCCACGTCCACTTCCGCGACCCGGGCCTCACCTCCAAGGGCGACATGTCGACCGAGTCGGCTGCGGCGGTTGCGGGCGGCGTCACAAGCGTGCTTGAGATGCCCAACACCGTGCCCCAAACCACCACCCTCGACGCCCTGGCCCGAAAATTCGACCTCGCCGAGGGGCGCATGCACACCAACTACTCGTTTTTCCTCGGGGCGACGACCGACAACCTCGCCGAGATCAAGCGTTACGAATGTAACGGAGGCCGCTTAGTCAAACTCTTCATGGGCTCATCGACGGGCGGCATGCTCGTCTCTGACGGCCGCGCGCTGTCGGCGCTCTTCGCCGAGTTCGGCGGCGTGATCTCCGTCCACTGCGAGGACGAGAGCATAATCCGCACCAACACAGAACGTTACCGCTGCGAAACGGGCGACGACGCAACGACGTCGATCCACCCTTTGGTGCGTTCGGCCGAGGCATGCTACGTCTCGACCGCGCGCGCGGTCGAGCTGGCCGACCGCTACGAGGCGCGCCTCAACGTCTGCCACGTCACCACCGCGCGCGAACTGACGCTCTTCGGCGAGGGGCCGATATCCCAAAAAAAGATCACCGCCGAGGTCTGCACGCCCCACCTCTGGTTCTCGGCCGACGACTACGCGCGCCTCGGCAACCGCATCAAGTGCAACCCGTCCATCAAGTCGCCCGCCGACCGCGACGCCCTGCGCGCGGGTCTGCTGTCGGGCCGGCTCGACCTCGTCGCCACCGACCACGCACCCCACACCGCCGCCGAAAAATCGTTAGGATATTGGAACGCCCCGTCGGGCATCCCCTCCGTGCAACACTCACTACCCGTGATGTTTACGCTCGCCGAACTCACCGAACTCACCGAAGAAAAACCGCTGCCACTCGAACTCGCAGTCGAAAAAATGTGCCACGCACCGGCAGTACGTTTCGGTCTCGCAAACCGTGGCTTCCTCCGTAAAGGCTACAAGGCCGACATCACCATAGTCGACCCCGCGTCATCATGGGGCGTTTCGCCCGAAAACATCCTCTCGAAGTGCGGCTGGTCGCCATGGGAGGGGGTGCGCTTCCGCCCGCGGGTTGTGTGCACCATCGTCGGCGGCCGCATCGCATGGGACGGCACCCGCGTCACCGACCTCGCCACCGGCGAAAGCCTGACGTTCAAATGATTCCGTCGAGCGGCGCGTAGCAAAGTCCCCCTCGAAAGGGGGATTTAGGGGGTTGTACGTCGAGGGTGCGGTCTCCGCACGAAACAAAAAGCAGACCCTTTTAGGGTCTGTTTTTTGTTTCGTGCGGATAAAGGGACTCGAACCCCCACGCCTCGCGGCACCAGATCCTAAGTCTGACGTGGCTACCAATTACACCATATCCGCGCACTAAGGCGCAAAGATAGCAAAAGCCGAACGCAATGCAAAATAAATTTGCACTATCTTTGCACAAACCTAAAAACTCAAAAAAAATGAAAAACCTATCAATCCTACAAGTAGCGGCACTCGCCTCGACCCTCCTCCTGACCCTCGGAACCCTCGGAACCGCAAAAGCCCAAAACCCCGCAACCGCCCAAAACGCAACAAAAGCAACAACCGCCCCCAAGCAAATCTACGAATGGAAAATCTACACCCTCGCCAAAGAGACCGACGCCGCGCGCCTCGACGCCTTCTTTAGCGACGCGCTGATCCCCGCCTACGCCCGCCACGGAATCGACGTTGGCGCCTTCGCCACGGCCGACGCCTATCCCGAGTTCCCCGCCGGCGCGCGCTACCTCTTCATCGCTTGGCCCGACATGGAGACCTACACCAGGGTGAGCCGCTCGGTGCGCGACGACGCCGACTTCATGAGGGCGGCAAAGAGCTTCTTCGACGCCTCGGCACCCGACCCCGCCTACACCAATCTTGAGACCTACCTGTGCGAGGCGTTCGACGGCATCCCCCAGTTGCGCCGCCCCGATGTCAAGTGCGAGTTGTACGAATTCCGCGTCTACCGCAGCCCCAACATGGAGGCCAACGAGCGCAAGATCAAGATGTTCGAAAGCGGCGAGGTGCAGATTTTCGACGAGTCGGGCATCCGCTCCGTCTGCTTCGGTCGCACTCTGGCCGGCCCGCGCATGCCGTCGCTCACCTACCTCACCGCCTACGAAAATCGCACGACGCGCGCCGACGCCTGGAGCAAGTTCGGCTCCCACCCCGAGTGGCGACGCATGAGCCGCCTGCCCGAGTACGCCCACACCGCCACCGACAACACCTCGCGGCTGCTCACCCCCATGCCCTATTCGAAGTATTGAGGGGGCGACTCGACGTATTGAAAAATGCGCACTCGACGTATTAAAAGCAGGTGTATTGGAATTCCGTGAATTATAACTACCTTCGCGCCGCAGACAATGCAAGTTCATTCGATCCTTCTCATCTTTAGTTTTTTCGGACGCTCCACTCTGAGTCCGGTTCTCCCATCGCTGAAATCGACCCGTAATTAGCTTCTTGTTACACCGTTACATTTGTTACACCGTTACAAAAGAGACACAACACACACAAGTAATTCATACAATCAAAGTTTAATGGCAGGATCGCAATCATTCGGAAAGAGAGAGAACGAAAAGAAGAAGCAGGCCAAGCGCCTCGAAAAACAGAAACGCAAGGAGGAGCGCCAGGCAGGAGGTGTCGCCTCGCCCGACGAGATGATCGCCTGGGTGGACGAGATGGGCAACATTGTCGACACGCCGCCCGAACTGCGTGTCAAACAGGAGATTAAGCTCGAAGACGTGGCCATCGCAACGCCCAAAAAGGAGGAGGTCGAACCGGAACCACTCAGGGGCAGGGTGGAGTATTTCGACACCGGCAAGGGCTACGGTTTCATCAAGGACCTCGCCTCGACTGAGAAGTACTTTTTCCACATCTCAGTCGCGCCGGCAGGCATCGCCGAGGGCAACATCGTCACCTTCGAGCTCGAACGCTCGGCCAGGGGCATGAACGCGGTGGCGATCGCCATGGCCGACAAGTAATCGTCCTGATTGACAAGCAGTTGCCGTGATACACAAGTAGCAGATTCACGAACATTCACAATAAAAAACAAACAAAAAAAAGATGAACATTTACGTTTCCAACCTGAACTATCGCACCAAGAGCGATAGCATGCAGGCACTGTTCGAACAGTACGGCGAAGTATCGTCGGCCAACATCATCACCGATCGCGAAACCGGCCGCTCGCGCGGTTTCGGTTTCGTCGAAATGCCCAACGACGATGAGGCCCGCAAGGCCATTGAAGAGCTGAATGACAGCGACTTCGAGGAGAAGCGCATCACCGTCAACGAAGCCCGTCCCAAGACCGATCGTGACGATCGCGGTGGCCGTGGCGGCTATGGTCGTGGTGGCAATGGCGGCGGTTATAATCGCGGTGGTAACGGCGGCGGCTACAACGGCGGCGGCGGTGGTTACAATCGTAACAGGTACTAAACTGCTGCGATTTCGCGCAGTGTATATTGAAAAAGCGTGACATATGTCACGCTGTTTTTTTGTCGGGTGTTACCTATGTAACGCTTTTTTGGGGGGTAGTGTTACTTATGTAACGCTTTTTTTTGTCGAGTGTTACGAATGCGACACTTTTTTTGGGGTTTTTTTGGGGTTTTTGGAGTTGTTGCCTCTTATTAATATAGGTATGGTCTCTTTTTTGTTGTTTTTTGGGTCTTTTATCGTGGCGTGTTATTACGTTTTTGGTATCTGTTTTGTTTCAGTTTTTGTTAATTTTTTGTGATGTTTTTTAAATCGCTGCCGGCGTTCCGGCCATTTTCAATTTTCAATTTTCAATTGACAAAGTATTCCTCGGGAGATTTCGGTTCGCATTATTATTAGGTATCGGGCTTTGGCGGGGCGGAGGGTTAGTGTGAACCAGAGGGCTATCGTTAGGGTTGCTGCCCATTTTAGGGCCTCGGCCGTGAGCATCTTTGCCTGGGCGGTGCCGGCGGGGGAGTTGCCGAGGGTTACTCGTACTCGTTCGCTTGCTCCGACTCCGCGTGCGAGGCGTCGGAAGTAGTCGAGCGTTAGTTTTGATTCGGGGATTATGTGCCGGATGATTGCGTCGGGTGTCCACCAGATTTCGCCGCCACGCGAGATGCGGGTGAAGAGCTCTTTTTCTTCGCCGCCGATCAGCGCGCCGCCCGTTCGGCCGAGGGTGGGGTCGAAGAGGCCGAAGCGGTCGAAGGCTTCGCGTCGTACAGCCATGTTGCCACCCGCGGGGTAGCCTCGGGTGAAGAGGCGTTCGCGCGGGCCGAGGTCGAGCGTGCCGGCGATGGGGCGCTCGGTGAAGCGTGACATCCACCTTGGGCGGGCGGTTTCGTAGAGCGGGACGACTCGTCCGCCCGCCATCACGGCGTTTGGGCGTCGGTCGAAGAGGTCGACGTAGGCCGCCGCGAAGAGGTCGTTCACCTCCTCGTCGTCGTCGATGATGGCGATCACCGCGCCGCGGCTTTCGACTATGCCGCGGTTGCGTGCCCATGAGAGGCCCTGGCGCGGTTCGTCGACCATGCGCAGAGAGAGCGTCGGGTGGGCGGTGGCGAAACGGGTGAACACAGCGGGGGTGTCGTCGGTGGAGTTGTTGTTTACCACTATCGCCTCCCAATCGTCCGGCGGCAGGGTCTGCGTGGCGAGCGAATGTAGCGTGCGGCGTAGTTTCTCTCCTCGGTTGTAGGTGGCTATTACTATTGTTAGCTTTTTTGGCATGGGGGCAAAGGTAGTAACTTTTTTAGTGATTAGTGGTTAGTGGTTAGTGCTAACGCGGTATTAATTGAAAGTTGAAAATTGAAAGCGGCAACGGCCGCGGTGGATTTTGGCTTGCTTGTGTAAAAAAAATCACCCTGCCTTGAGGGGCAGGGTGATGGTGTTTAAAAATCGGGAGGTTAATTACATCCTCCAGGGGCGGCGCATCGGTTGGTCGACCAGGGCGTTGGCCTCCTCGTCGTCGATGAAACGGCAGAGGAACGGGTCGAAGTTGAGCGTGCGGTTCAAGCGCAGCGCGATGACGCCCATGTTGACGATCGTGGCCGAGCGGAAGCCGTTCTCCTCGTTGAGGGCGAACTGCTTGCGCTGCTTGACGCTTTCGAGGAAGTCGGTCACCTGCGGATCGGGATCGGGGAACTCGGCGAGGCGCTTCTCCCAATTGGGGACGTCGCACTCGAAGTTCTTGTAGACGTTGCCGTAGGGGCCCGAGATGTAAGGGGTGTCGGGGTCGCCGTAGTCGGCTCCCCACAGTACGATCTGGCAGCCGTCGGCGTAGGTGTAGGTGATCTCGTCCCACGTACCAACCGCGTCGGCGTGCTGCTTGGGGGCCTTGACCTCGACCTTTACGGGGCTGGTGTTGTCCTTGCCCAGCATGTACTGCACGGGGTCGATGTAGTGCTGACCCATGTCGCCGAGGCCGCCGCCGTCGTAGTCCCAGTAGCCGCGGAAGGTCTGGTGGACGCGATGGGGGTTGTAGGGCTTCAGGGGCGCAGGGCCGAGCCACATGTCGTAGTCGAGCTCACGGGGTACCGGCATCTCTTCGAGGTTCTCCTTGCCTACCCACTCGAACTTCCAGTTGAAGCCGGTGTGCTTGCTGATCACAACCTTCAGCGGCCAACCGAGGATGCCGCTCTGGACCAACTTCTTGAGCGGACGCACCGGAGTGCCGAGGCCGTAGAACGTGTCGGCGAAACGGAACCAGGTGTTGAGACGGAACTTGGAGCCGGTCTGCTTGATCGCTTCGACCACGCGTTTGCCCTCGCCGATGGTGCGGGTCATGGGCTTTTCGCACCAGATGTCCTTGCCTGCCTGCGCAGCCTCGACCGACATGATGCCGTGCCAGTGCGGAGGGGTGGCGATGTGGACGATGTCGACGTTGCTGTCGTGGATCAGGTCGCGGAAGTCGTGGTAGGCGGCGATCTTGTCCTTGACGAGTGCCTGACCGAGGGCCAAGTGGTTCTTGTCGACGTCGCACACTGCCACTAAGCGAGTGCCGGCGTAGTTGAGGTGGCCGCGGCCCATCACGCCGACGCCGATGATACCTTTGGTCAGCTCGTCGCTGGGGGGCAGAAAGCCGCGGCCCAATACCGAGCGGGGAACGACGGTCAGCGCCAACGCGCCTCCGGCGGTTTTTAGGAAATCTCTTCTTTTCATGGTAATTTGTTCTTGTTAGTTTATGATTGTGAGTGAGTTAAAGTTCGATTCCGTAGAGCGACCTCGTGGTGGTGACGAAGAGCGTCTTGAAGTCCGCACCGCCGACAACGACCGAGATGGGGCGCTCATCAAGCGAGATGCGGCGCGACAGCTCGCCCGCGGGGGTGTAGACGAAGATCTCGCCGTCGGCGACGTAGACGTTGCCCTCGCGGTCGGTCGTGCTGCTGTATTGGCCGTGGGGGAAGGCCTGCTCGGCTTTGGAGAGGCTTCCGTCGGCGGCTACTTGCAGTTTCACAGTCGTCTTGTTGTTTTCGTGGGCCACGTAGGCGGGTTGCGTCTGTCCCGGGGTGACGGCGAAGAGTGCCGCCGAGCGACCCAGGTCGTAGGTCTCGGGAATGATCGTGACGCCGTCGGGGGCTACGAAGCTCGTTGGGGCCATGGAGACCACCACCTTGTCGAAGTCGCCCCTCCATCTTGAGGCGGGGTGGATCACTCGGCGGACGTCTCTCGCATCTTTGGTGGCTATGCGCCTGAGCGGTGCGAAGGTCTCGTCGGGATCGTCGGGGTCGATCGAGTAGCCCAGCGCCGCCCATCCGCTGTTGCCCCAGCCGCTGTACATGGGGTTGTCGTCGGGCAGGCGTCCGACCTTTTCCTGCTCGCCGTCGACCATGAAGCCGGGCTGCGGGTCGTAGCGGAAGATCACCAACAGGTTGTCCTCGGTGTCGGTGGCGAGCGTGAAGGGCTTCCACGGGTAGTCGGTCAGCAAGCTGAGCGCTCCCTTGGCGGCGTCCCACTTGTAGATCTTCTTGAGGCGGTTCTCGCCGAAGTAGACGTTGCCGCGGCTGTCGGCGGTGAGGCCGGCGGCGAACTCGAAGCCTTCGGCCAACTTGTTGATGGCTCCGGTGCTGCCGTCGTGCGCGCGTTTCGAGGGTTCGTTGCCCGAGATGTCGAGTCGTGCGAAGTCCCAGTCGTAGACCGGCAGGCGCTTGTTGATGTCGTAGGCGGGGATCTCTATGACGGGCAGAATCTGCGTGTAGTTGTGCATGTTGCGGAACTGGATGCGCTCGCTGTTCCACACTCCGATGCCGATCTCCTTGGGGGTCGAACCGCGGATCACGCGATACATCCACACGCCGGCGAACATCACGTCGCGGCAGTTCGACAGCTCCATCATGCGGCTGTCCTTGCCCTCGCGACCCTCCTCCTCGAACTGGTAGGCGTAGATCTTCCAGTTGGCTACGTTCTCAAGGCGGGCCTCGGTGCGGACGTGGTGTTCTAAGGACATGGCGTAGATGCGACCTGGGGTGTCGGTGTTGCTGATGTAGAGGCCGGACGCGGCGTAGGTGCTGGCTGTCCAGATATCTTTGATCGTGCCGCCCCCCCGGGTGATCCAAAGGCTCCAGTACTGGTTGTCCCACGCGAGGTCGAGGCCCTGCGTCGCGACGGGGCTGTCGGGCGACGAGATGCTTGGGCTCTGACGCTGGCGCGGAGTTGCAGTGGCGGTGGGGTTCGGTTTGCGTATGGTGCCGTGGCCTCCCACCAACTTTACGTCGTTCATGAGCGACCGCTCGCTGGCCATCCACTTGGCTCCCACTGCGCGGTAGTTGTAGCCGCCCGTCGAGATGCCGATGCCGTTGAGGATGTCGTCGCCGCCCTCCGAAGACTCGACCACGGCAACCGGTGCGCCGAAGCCGCTGAAGGCGGGGGTGCTCTCGGCGATGATGATCTGGGTGCCGAACGGATGGAGCCCTATGAGCGCCGTGCCCGGGGCCATCTTTATAGTGGAGGTTACACGGTACCACCCCTGCGGAACGTAGACGTTTTTGTGGGCGGCGATGGCGGCGCGGAAGGCCTCAGTGTCGTCGGTCGTGCCATCGCCCACAGCTCCGAAGTCGCGCACGTTGGCCCAGGTCTCCATTGCCGGCAGCGCGGGAATGTCGTGAACCGTGGCCGGAGCGAAGCGTGCCAGCGGCTCGATGTCGCGAATGATGGTGGTCTCCGACGGGGTGGCCATATCCTTGAGCACCGTGCCGTAGGTGTAGTCCTTCACAATGTATGTCGCGTGGGGAACTTTCTCTTCGGTGCCGCTCTGGGTGTAGTGTACCAGCGTGGGGACGTTGCGGCAGCTGAGGTTGATGATGTTGAGCTGCGAGAAGGAGTTCTCCTCGACCCCCACGGTGATGGCGGCCTTCGAGATGTTCTCGAACCATGAGTTTTCGATGTGCAGGCGGTCGGCCCGTCCATCAGCCATCTCGATGCCCACGGGTACGCCGCGCACCTGCATGTTGATGATGTTGAACCCAACCTCGCGCGAGGTGATGGCCGCGCGACGCTGACCCTCGAACCGCGTGTCGACCATCATCATGGGCCAACCCGGAGAGGTGCGACCCGAGGTGATGCCGTACTCGCCGCCGAAGAAGCGCACGTTCTCGATCTCGTTGCCCACGTCGTAGATGCCCGCGAAGCCCTCGCCGATGTTGAGGTCGGAGTGGCTGATGAAGCCGTGCTGCGCGAAGTGGGAGCGGATAGCCACCGCCGAGGGGTTGCCCCGCTCGATGCGCATGTCGATGTTGGACAGGGCGCTGTAAAAAGTCCCCGCGCCGGCGTCCTGAACGCTTCCGTCGGGGCGTGGCATGCCTCCGGTGAACCATATCATGTAGTTCTGCTCGCTCTGGAATCCCGGGGTGTTGCGGCCCAGCACTATCTCGGGGCGCTTCCGGCCGTAGCCTATCAGGCGGATCGACGACGGAACGTGGACGGTCTTGGAGATCAGGTACTTCCCCTCGGGGATGAAGAGTATGCCGAATGCCTTGGCGGTTTTGAGTTCGTAGATCGCGCGCTGCAGTTCGTCCGTCACGTCGGTGCGGCCGTCGGCGGCGATGTCGTAGTTCTCGGGGGTGAAGTAGAACGCCTCGGGGTCGTCGGGGCGCATGGTGTAGATCGAGCCGTCGCGTGCCGGCGCCGGCGTGGTTGCGGTATCGGCCGCGTGTGCGATTTGAGTTGCGCCCCCCACAACGGAGGCGAGTGCCGCGAGGGCGAGTGTGAGTCTCTTCAGTTCCTTCATAGTTTTGTTTTAGCCGGCGTAGAGTCTGTTTAAAAATATTTCTCTCGCTTTTTTCGAGTCTTTTTTGCGATTTTTCCGCTCTCCTCGCTCGCCATAGAGACCACTATGCCTCGTTCGGAGAGCGAAAAAATCGCTTAAAAATTCACCGAAAACTGCTTCGGCAATATTTTTAAACAGACTCTAAAAAACCGGAATTTCGCAAAGATATAAAAATCTTTACAAAGTGGCCAAAAAGTAGTATATTTGCTCCGTTATGGAAAAAATCGCAAGCCGGCTGACCGACCTTGTCGGAGGCACCCCGCTGTTGGAGCTGGGGCGTCGGGGCCCTGATGCGCACGACGCGCAGGCGCACGGCCAGGCGCACGACATGGAGGCGCGTATTGTCGCCAAGCTCGAATACTTCAACCCTCTTGGCAGTGTTAAGGACAGGGTCGCCCTCGCGATGGTCGAGGATGCGGAGCGTCGCGGCGTGCTTGCGGCGGGGGCGACGATAGTGGAGCCCACCAGCGGAAACACCGGCATCGGCTTGGCGTTTGTGGCGGCGGTGAGGGGCTACCGGCTGATACTCACCATGCCCGAGACGATGAGTGTCGAGAGGCGCAGCCTGCTGGGCGCGTTGGGGGCCGAGGTGGTGCTGACTCCCGGGGGCGAGGGGATGAGGGGGGCGATCGCGCGGGCCGAGAGTCTGTGTCGCGAGATTGCCGGCGCGGTGACGATGGGGCAGTTCGACAACCCTGCAAATCCGGAGGTGCATTACCGCACCACCGCCGAGGAGATTTGGCGTGATACCGATGGGCGGGTCGACATCTTTGTGGCGGGGGTCGGGACGGGCGGAACGATCAGCGGGGTGGGGCGGCGGCTCAAGGAGCTCTCGTCGGCGGTGCGGATCGTGGCGGTCGAACCGGCGGCGTCGCCCGTGCTCTCGGGCGGGGCGGCGGGTGCGCACCCGATTCAGGGTATCGGCGCAGGATTCGTGCCGCGGAACTACGACGGCTCGGTGGTCGACGAGGTGTTGCGGGTGGAGGGGGGCGACGCCATTCGGGTGGCCCGCGAGTTGGCTCGCACGGAGGGTTTGCTGGTCGGGATATCTTCGGGGGCGGCTATTCATGCGGCACGAGTGTTGGCGACGCGTACCGAGAATTGGGGTAAGACTATTGTTGCTTTGCTTCCCGATGGGGGGGAACGGTACCTTTCTACGGAACTTTTTTCAATTAAGAATTAAAAATTGGGCTAACGCGGGCAGCAACGGCTGCGGCGAGATATTTTAGCGCTAAATAAATCGCTGCCGGCGTTCCGGCGTAGCTAATTTTTGAATTTTGCACACATTTTGTATTTTCATCGCGATACAATGAAGATAGCGTTTCTCATAGTTTTGGCGGCGATGCTCGCCACACCTGCTTTTTTGTGCGCACGGGAACAGGGGCCACAGCCGACCCCAGAGCCCGAACCCGCGCGCAAAAAAGTGGCCGTCGTGCTGAGCGGAGGGGGAGCCAAGGGGGTGGCACACATTGGCGCGCTGAGAGTTCTCGAACAGGCGGGTGTACCCATCGACATAGTGGTCGGCACCAGCATGGGGGCGATTGTGGGCGGGCTATACTCCATCGGTTACAGTCCCGACCAGTTGGACAGCATGGTGATGTCGCAGGACTGGGGGCTGCTGCTGAGCGATCGCACGCCGAGGCGCCGACAACCATACTCCGAGAAGGAGAACGACGACAGGTATCAGGTATCCTATCCGTTTGGCAAGAGGATCGAGGCGGTGGGTGGCCTCATCAAGGGCACAAATCTCGAAATGTTGTTCAACGACCTGATGGTGGGGCATCACGACTCGCTGGACTTCCGGCGGCTGCCGATCCCATTCGCGTGCGTCGCATCGAACATTGTCGACGGACAGCCGGTGGTGTTCGACAAGGGGGTGATGCCCGTCGCGATGAGGGCGTCGATGGCGATTCCGGCAGTCTTCACTCCCGTGTACATAGACGACATGGTGCTGGTCGACGGCGGGATGACCAACAACTTCCCCACAAACGTGGCGCGCGACATGGGGGCCGATGTGATAATAGGTGTCGACGTGCAGTCGTCGCTACGAAGCAAGGAGGAGTTGGTGGGGACGGCGGCGGTGCTGAGCCAGATCATCGACCTGTCGATGCAGCGGTCGATCTATCGTAGCAATGTCGATCTGGCCGACGTATACATCCGCGTCGATGTGAGCGGCTACTCGTCGGCGAGCTTCAACCTGCCGGCGCTGGGCACGCTGATTCGGAGGGGTGAGGCGGCAACCGTCGATAGGTGGGACGACATTGTGAAGCTGAAGCGCGAGATGGGAGTCGGCGCCGCAACACGCGCGGCGACAGACCGCGAACCCTTCCGGCCGTTGTCGGGCAGGGGGTCGTTCCACGTCTACGACGTAACCTTCGACGAGCTCTCGCCGCGGCAGCGACGGTGGGTGATGCGCAAGTGTCGCATTCGCGAGAACAGCAACATGAACATCCGACGGCTCAACCACTGCATGACGATACTCGGCGCGGCCACGTCGCACACCGGTATCTACTACTCGCTGAGGGATACGTTGGAGGGTTACAACCTCGATTTCCACATGGACGCGGTGAAGGGCAACTCGATCAGCGCGGGGGTACACTTCGACAATGAGGAGATCGCTTCGGTGCTGGTCAACGGCACGGTGCGTCTCGGCGAGAAGACCATGCCTATGGAGGCGTCGCTCACGGGGCGTTTCGGCAAGCGGTTGGGGGTGACGCTCGACTACTCGATCCTCGCCTCGCCGCTGAGCGCGTTCAAGTTCGACTACACCTTCAGCCACAACGACATCAACATCAACTCGGGCGGAAAGCGAATCTACAACCCCACCTATCAGCACCACCGGGGCAGTTTCAGCTTCCTGAACATGAACTTTCTGAGGCAGAGCATGCGCATGGAGTTGGGGGTGGCCTATCAGAAGTATAAGTATCTGAACCTGCTGACCGACTATCGAAACTACGAGGATGGGGGCAGCGGCACGGCGTTCGAACAGAATCTGATGGCCGACCTCGACGAGGAGCTGTGGAGCTACTTCGCGCGGGTGGACTACGAGACTCATGACAGCCGCTACTTCGCAATGCGCGGCACGGCGTTGTCGCTGGGCTTCGAGGTCTTCACCGACAACTTCTATCAATACAAGGAGCACGGCCCGCTCTCGGCGCTGTCGCTGTCGTGGAAGACGGCCATACCGCTCACGAGAAAGTTCTCGCTCATCCCCAGCGCCTACGGGCGACTGCTCTCGGGCAACGATGTGCCGTTTCCGCTGCTCAATATGGTGGGGGGTAAGGTTTTCGGGCGCTACATGTCGCAGCAGATGCCATTCGATGGGATCGGTTACATGGAGACTGCGCCACACACATTCCTCGCGGCGAAAATTCAGGGGCGGCAGCGCATCGCGCGTCGTCACTATGTGTCGGCCTCGTTCAGCTATGCCATCGCATCGCAGGAGCTGCTCACGCTGGCCACCGATGGGCGCAACTACTTCGGCGCGTCGCTCGACTATGGATACGACATGCGCAGCTTTCCGTTGCAGGCGTCACTCTCTTGGTCGAGCATTACCCGGTCGGTTGGGTTCTATTTTAAGGCGGGGTATATGTTTTGATAATTGAAAATTGAAAGTGGAAAATTGAAAATGAAGCTACGCGAAATTTTTCAATGGCGTAGCTGGGCGTTGCGTCAGCCCATTTTCAATTTTCCACTTTCAATTTTCAACTTTCGATGAACTCATAAGGCAAACGCCTTATGAGTTCATCGAGATCAGAAGCTCCGCGTTGTCGCGAGTGTTCTCCATGTGTTTCTTGATGACCTCCATGGCCTCGACCGAGTTCATGTCGGAGAGATATTTGCGCATGATCCACGTGCGCTGCAACACCTCTTTCGACAGCAGCAAGTCCTCACGCCGAGTGCCCGAAGCGATGACATCCACTGCGGGGTAGACGCGCTTGTTGGCAAGTCGACGGTCCAACTGCAGCTCCATGTTGCCGGTGCCCTTGAACTCCTCGAAGATCACCTCGTCCATCTTGGAACCGGTGTCGATGAGGGCCGTGGCGATGATGGTGAGCGATCCGCGCTCCTCGGTGTTGCGCGCCGCGCCGAAAAACCTCTTGGGCTTGTGCAGCGCGTTGGCGTCGACCCCGCCCGAGAGAACCTTCCCCGACGCCGGCTGCACTGTGTTGTAGGCGCGCGCCAGACGGGTGATCGAGTCGAGCAAAATCACAACGTCCTGTCCGCACTCGACCATGCGCTTGGCCTTGTCGAGCACCATCTCGGCAACCTTGACGTGGCGCGAGGCCTGCTCGTCGAAGGTCGACGATATCACCTCGGCCTTCACGTTGCGCGCCATCTCGGTCACCTCCTCGGGGCGTTCGTCGATCAGCAGCACTATCATGTATACCTCGGGATGGTTGTCGGCAATGGCGTTGGCGATGTTTTGCAGCAGCACCGTCTTCCCCGTCTTGGGCTGGGCCACGATCAGGCCGCGCTGCCCCTTGCCGATGGGCGAAAAGAGATCGACCACGCGGCTCGACAAGTTGTTGTGGCCGTTGCCCGTGAGGTTGAACTTCTCGCTCGGGAACAGCGGCGTCATGAACTCAAACTGCACGCGGTCCCTCACCGCGTCGGGCGTCAGGCCGTTGATCATGTTGACCTTCACCAACGGGAAGTACTTCTCGCCCTCCTTGGGCGGACGAATCACCCCGTGCACCGTGTCGCCCGGCTTGAGGCTGAAGAGCTTGATCTGCGACGGCGACACATAGATGTCGTCCGGCGAGTTGAGGTAGTTGTAGTCCGACGAGCGCAGAAAACCGTAGCCGTCGGGCATCACCTCCAGCACACCCTCGCCCTCCACGTGGCCTGTGAACTCGTCCCTTGCCTCTCCGTGGTTGTTATTATTGTTGTTGTTGTTGTTGTGGCCGTTTCCGTTGTTATTGTTTCCGCCGTTGCCGTTGTTACGCTTTTGTTGTTGCTGCTGCCTGCCGTTGCGTTGGTTGTTGTCTTGTTGCTGTTGTTGCTGTTGGCGACCGCGGTTGTCCTGCGACTTCTGCTCGTCACGTGTTACATCGGGCACACTCTCCGCCGCAACCTCCTCGGCGCGCTGCTTGCTCTTGCGCCCGCGCTTCCTGGGCTCCTCCGCGACCTCCTCCGGAGCCACCTCTTCGGCAGCAACCTCCGCGGCCACCTCGGCCGTAACCTCCTCCGTCGAAGCCTCGGCTCGTCGCGCCGCGGGATGCTCCACCGACTCCACGCGGTCGTAGGCGATCTTGGGCCGACGTCCGCGACGCACCTGCCCGCCCTCACCCTCACCGGAGCCGGCCGCCTCAGCGACAGACCCGTCGGGCTCGGAAGACCCGACAGACTCGACAGTCTCGACAACGGGTTCCAAAGCGGCCGCCGCCGCCCCGCCTTCGCCACCTGTCTCTTCGAGGATTCGCGCTATGAGCTGCTCTTTTTTGAATTGCCCTTTGATATCGAGGGCCTTTGCTATGATGCGCAGTTCGGATAAGCTCTTATCCTCCAACGCCTGAAAGTCTTGCATAAAGATGTATGAATGTGATCTGTGTGTGTGATTTCGTCCGCCCGAGGCGGCTTTCAAGAGGCACCGTGCACCCTTAGTCGTGCACGTAATTGCGCCACAAATATAGTACTTTTTGCGTTCCTTGCAAAATTATTGCCAAATTTGCACTCTGATAGAATGTCTAACACAACCGACATATTCACCGAGCTGGGCCGCCGGATGGCTGCGTTCGACGGACTTTCCGACTCCGCCCACCGCGACGTTGGGCAGGCCGCGCGCAACCTCGCCGCCGACATGCTATCGCGCGAGGGGCTCGACCGTTGGCTGGCCGACTACCCGTGGGCGCCGATCGCCGAGCCGAGCAACGTGCTTATAGTCACCGCCGGCAACATTCCGTTCGTGGGGCTCCAAGACCTGATCTGCACCCTCGCCGCCGGCCACCGAGCCATTGTGAAGCCCTCGTCCAAAGATTACGAAAACATGTCATGGGTGGTCGGGCAGCTGAAAGATATCTCCCCCCAACTCCCAGTCACGCTAACCACCAATTTTCAATTTTCAATTTTCAATTTTCAATTAGACGCAGTCTTGGCGATGGGAGGGGACGAGGCTGTGTCGGCGATAGGGGAGCGTTACGCCGGAGTGCCGATGCTGCTGCGGGGCCACCGTTCGTCGCTCGCCGTGTTGGAAGGCACCGAGTCGGCGCCCGAACTCGACGCGCTGGCCGCCGACGTGCTCACCTACTCGGGCCTCGGCTGCCGCGACGTGAGCCTCGTGTTTGTGCCGAGGGGCTACGACCTGTCGAGTCTCGCCAGCGCGCTGTCGCAACGCGAGGGTCTGGTCGACGACCGCTTCCGCAACAACCGCCGGCAGGCAAGGGCGCTAATGAGAATGACCGCCACGCCCCACATCGACTGCGGAACGTGCCTGCTGACCGAGCAACGAGACTTCCCAAACAACCCCACCACACTGAACTGCACATTTTACGACTCCCCCAAGGAGGTAACCGAATGGATAGAGCAGCACGACCACGATATCCAATGCGTAGCCACCAATTTTCAATTTTCAATTTTCAATTTTCAATTAAATAGAGTCGTGAAGTTGGGGGCGACCCAACGCCCGACCCTCGCCGACTACCCCGACGGCCGCGACACCATGCAATTCCTGAAGAGCGTATGAACCCCCGACTGATAGTGATAGTGGGCCCCACCGGCTCGGGCAAGAGCGACCTCGCCGTCGAGCTGGCCCGCCGTCTGGAGGCGCCCGTCATCTCGACCGACTCCCGACAGGTATATAAAGGTATGGCCATCGGCACCGCCCAACCCACCGCCGGGCAGTTGGCCGCCGTGCCCCACTACTTTGTGGCCGACCGCGAGCCGACCGACCGCTTCACGTGCGGCGATTTCGAACGCGAGGCGTTGATGCTGTTAGACAGACTGTTCGACGAGCAGCTGCGCGCACATCCCGACCGGCGGCCGAGAGTCATTGCCGTCGGTGGCTCGGGCCTCTACATCGACGCGCTGTGCGGCGGCCTCGACTCGATGCCCGATGTCGACCCCGCCCTGCGCGAGGAGTTGAGCTCGCGGTTCCGGCGCGAGGGGCTCGACCCACTGCTGGAGCTGCTGCGCGAAAAAGACCCCGACACATGGGCTACCATCGACCGCCGCAACCATGCCCGAGTGATCCGAGCCCTCGAAGTGTGCCTCCAAACGGGCGCGCCATTCAGTCGCCTGCGCTCGGGATCGAGGGCCGGCAGCGCATCCGCACGTCCGTTCGACATAGCGAAGATCGGTATCGACCTGCCCCGCCCCGAGCTCTACGCCCGCATCGACCGCCGCGTCGACGCGATGATGGCGGCGGGTCTCGAAGGCGAGGCGCGCGCGCTGTGGCCCCTGCGTCACCTCCCCGCGCTGCAGACCGTCGGATACAGCGAGCTCTTCGACCACTTCGAAGGACTCTACCTCGCTGCCACCGGCCAGCCGCTCGACGAGGCACAAAGCCTCGCGCGCGCCGTCGAACTAATCAAGCGTAACTCCCGCCGCTACGCCAAGCGTCAGATGACCTGGTTTCGCCGCGACCCCGACATTCGTTGGGTGACCCCCGCAAGCGCAGACCCCGACCCCGACGGCCCCGCTAACAGCCCCCCCGAACAGGCCCTTTCGACCATCGAAGAGCTCTGAAAACCGCCCGTTTCGAGCGATTTTTAATGTAATCTTAACAATTGCGATTTTAACGCACCTAAGAATCAAAGAGTTAACAAAACCGCTACGTTTTTGCTGCGGATTTATTGTGTGTTTTGCATTTTTTTGTTTAGCTTTGCGTTTGATACCTGTGGAGCCTGAAACGAAAACAACTGTAACCTCAATAAAAAACTATTAATTCTAAAAAACGGAAACTTGCCTATGAAGTGAACCAGAAATCCCAATTGAAACCATCTATGTAATGACATGAAATTAACACGATGTCCCGCGGCACGACACGGAATCAACCTAACTCCGACAGGCGCCGGGCGACATGACACCAAATCAACTGAAAATTAAACCTTTAACCTAAGTTTTATGATGAAACGAAAATTAAGATTTTTGTGGATTACCTGCTCCGTACTGATGCTGTGCAGCTTCGCTGCCGTGGCACAGAGTATTCCGGTAAGCGGCACTGTGACCGACCAGGGGGGATCTCCCATGATCGGTGTGACTGTATTGGTCGACGGCACCACCATCGGTTCCATCACCGACGGCACCGGCGCCTATTCACTTCAGGCCCCCAACGCAAACTCCGTGATAACCTTCAACTTCATGGGTTACACCGAGGTGCGTGAAACAGTAGGTACCCGCCGGCAGATCAACGCCGTGATGGTGGAGAACATCCAGGCCCTGAGCGACGTAGTGGTCGTGGGCTACGGTACGCGCCGCGCCGGTGAGATCACCGGTTCGATCTCCACGGTCAACTCCGAAGAGATTGAAAAGTTGGCCGCCGTCGATGTGGGTGAATTGCTCCGCAACGTCTCCGGTGTGACTGTGTTGCAGTCGAACACCCCGGGCGCCGAGCCTACCATCCGCATCCGTGGTTTGGGTACGATGAACGACAGCCGCCCTCTGTGGGTTGTCGACGGCGTTCCCGGAGCTCCCGTGGATCCCAATAACGTTGAGACGCTCACCATCCTGAAGGACGCGGCCGCAGCCGCGATCTACGGAACCCGCGCCGCGAACGGCGTCGTTCTGGTTACCACCAAGGCCGGTAAGAAGAATCAGAAGGCTCGCGTCACCATGAACCTGAGGTCCGGTCTCTCGTATAACACCAACCACTACGACATGCTCAACGCACAGGAGTACGCCGAGCTGCAGTGGTTGCAGTATCGCAACTCCGGTACGGCCGCTTTCGACCATCCGCTGTATGGCCGGTTCGAAGTGAGGCCCGACGGCACCACCACCACTCCCGTTCTTCCCGACTACCTGATGCCTATCGGCTTGTCGGAAGCCGACAGGACTGCCGACATGGCGAGCGGCGACCCCATACGCATTGGTCGCTGGGAATATGACGACAGACTGCCGCACGAAGACGGCGACGGAACGCAGCTCATCACCAAAGCCAACAAAGCCGGTACCGACTGGGTGCGCGAGGTAGAGCAGATGGCCAAGTTCCACGACCTGTCGATGAACGTGAGCGGCGGTAGCGAAAACACCACCTATGCGTTCCAGCTGGGCTATCTTCAGGCCGACGGTGCTCTGAAGTACACCGGTTTCAACCGCTACAACGTCCAGTCGAACATCTCTTCCGACATCACCAAATGGCTGAAGATCGGCGAAAACGTCACCGTATCATACAACCGCAACTATGGTAACACTGGCAACAACTCCGAGTCGTCGGTTATCTCGTGGGCCTACCGTATGCAGCCCCTCATCCCCGTGCGCGACGAGGCCGGCAACTACGCCGGTACCGGTATCGGTCACGAGATGGGTAACGCGCAGAACCCCGTGTTCCTGCTCGACAAGAACCAGTACGACACCACCGACCGCATGAGGGTGACCGGTAACATCAACGCCACCGCCACTCCCATCAAGGGTCTGAGCGTCCGTACTCTCTTCGGTATCACCCACTCGTCGGTATATACGAAGAACATCGACTACGTCGAGAGGGCCCACGCCGAACGCGGCACCTACGACAACGTTCAGATTACCGCCAACAATTCTCTGCAGTGGAACTGGACCAACACTATCGACTACACCAGAACCATCGGCAAGCACAACTTCACTGCTCTGCTCGGTACCGAGGCTGTTGACAACAACTACAGACGTGTCTTCGCCCGTCGCGAAAGATACTCGCTCAACGACCCCGCCTACATGGAACTCAACACCGGTGAACAGGGTCAGCAGAACAACAGTAACGACATCGCGGCATGGAGCCTCTTCTCGGTCTTCGGTCGTGTGAACTATTCGTACAACAACCGTTACCTGCTTGAAGGTGTTATCCGCCGCGACGGCTCTTCGCGTTTCGGTGGCAACAACAAGTACGGTACCTTCCCCGCCTTCTCGCTCGCATGGAGACTTTCGGAAGAGAGCTTCATGGAGTCGACCCGCGGCTGGCTCTCGTCGCTCAAACTTCGCGGCGGTTGGGGTATCACCGGCAACGACCGTGTGGAGAACAACTACAACGGCTACACGCAGTACGGATTCGACCTCGGCACCACCTACTACGACATGGGCGGCGACAACGCCACTCAGGGTCAGATGGGTTACCGCCAGAGCCGCTTCGGCAACATGGACGTAAGGTGGGAGACCACCAAGACCACCAACTTCGGTATCGACGTCACTCTGTGGAAGAACCTCGACGTCACGTTCGACGTATGGCAGCGCCGCACCACCGACATGCTCTTCAACAGGGCTATCCCCAACGTGGTCGGTAACGCAGACGCACCATACATCAACGTGGGCGAGATGCTCAACCGCGGTTATGATCTCGACATCACCTATCGCGGCACTGCACTGGGCGGCGAGTTGAATTATAGCATCAACGCCAACCTTGCACACTACAAGAACGAGATCATCTCGCTCGGTAAGGAGAACGAAATTCTGGAAGGCGGCCGTCAGCGCGAAAAGCTCTACACCCGCGCCGAAAGAGGCACCGCGTTCCCCGAGTTCTACGGTTTCATAGTCGACGGTATCTTCCAGAGCGACGAAGAGGCCAAGGCATGGACTCCGATCTTCACCGCCGAGGGAGCCTACAACAAGGCCGGTCACTACAAGTACCGCGACATCAATGGTAGGAATAAAGAAACCGGCGAGTTGACCGGAATGCCCGACGGCATAGTCGACGACGATGACAAGACCTACATTGGTTCTCCGCACCCGAAATTCACCGGTGGTTTGAACATCAACATCGAGTACAAGAATTTCGACCTGAACGCCGAGTTCTACGGCAGCTACGGCAACAAGATGGTTAACTACGTTAGCCGTTGGATCGACTTCGCCCAGTTCGCCGGCGGCCGCAGCCACAAGAGACTCTACGAATCGTGGGGCAGCCCCTACCTGAGCGACAACTCGAAGGCGACCATGACCATCGCCGAAGTCAACGACGCCCTGAGCCAGGAGCCCTCGACGGCGTTCCTCGAAGACGCATCGTATCTGCGCATGCGCAACCTGATGATCGGTTACAACTTCTCCAGCCTGCTCAACATGCCTTCCACGAGCTCTCTGCGCGTTTACGCCCAGGTGTCGAACCTCTTCACCCTGACCAAGTACTCCGGTCTGGATCCCGAAACCATGATCAATAGCAACAACAGGGGTGGCGCTGTCAACCTTGGTGTCGACATGGGTGCATGGCCTACTCCTCGACGCATTCTGTTCGGTGTTAGTTTAGGATTTTAATTGTGGAATCATATTAAAAGTCAATCAAATATGAAAAAAGTAATTGTATTAATACAAGCTGTATTGTTGGTGGGCATCATCGGATTCTCGTCTTGTAGCGATGATTTCCTCACAAAGTTGCCTCCGCAATCAATCTCCCAACCTCAGGTGGAGAACGAGGCGGGTGTAAACGCCCTCGTCACAGGGTGCTACGCATGGATGCGCGGCGACGGTATCTTCGCCAACGCGATCCTGTCCGACTGGGTTTTCGGCAGCTGTCTCTCCGACGAAGCCTCCGGTGGTTCCGAGCCGGGCGACCAGGCACAGTTCGACCTTGTGGAGCAGTTCACTCCCATGACCACAAGTAACTACCTCTCCGAAAGATGGGCAGCCATATACACCGGTGTATCGCGCTGTAACGCGGCTTTGGAATTCCTCCAGGCTCTTCAGGCCGGCGACAACGCTCTCGCCGCCGCCATGGCCACACAGCTCGAAGCCGAGATAAGGTTCCTCAGGGCTTGGTATCACTTCAAGGCCAACCGTAGCTTCAGGAACATTCCTTATGTCATGACTCCGGCGGAACAGGACGGCAAGGCTGCCGACGAGATTCCCAACGACGGTCCCAACTGGGAAAAGCTCGAAGCCGACGTTGACTTCGCTTACAAGAACCTGGCCGACAGGACTGCCAGCAGCGAAAAGGGTCGTGCAAGTAAAGACGCCGCACGTGCGTTGTACGCTCAGATCCACCTCTATCAGGGCGACTACACCGCCGCTGCTCCTCTGTTGGATGAGATCATCGAAGGTGAGGGTTACACCTACACGCTGGTTCCCAACTACATGGACAACTACAGCGAAGACACCGAAAACAACTCGGAGTCGATCTTCGAATACCAGGCATCTACCAGCCCGACCAACAGGCTCGGACTGCGTTTGACGCAGGCTGTCTTCTCTCAGAAGCCGGGTGCCGGTCCCGCCGCGTTCGGTTGGGGATTCTATCAGCCTACTCAGACTCTGGTCGACGCATTCCAGGTTACGGCCGACGGTTTGCCCATCCTCGATGTCGAGGACAGACCGCAGGTTAAGAACGACATGGGTATCGTCACCAGCGCTGAGTTCGTACCCCACGAAGGTCCGCTCGATCCGCGTCTCGACCACACCGTTGCCCGCCGCGGTATTCCCTTCATGGATTGGGGGGTGTTCACCGGCGCCGACTGGATCAGGTCTCAGGCCAAGGGCGGCCCGTACATGACCAAGAAGTACCAGCACTACCAGCGCAATCAGTCTCGCCAGAACGGCAACGGCCTCTATGGCGACAGAAACTTCAGGATCTACCGCTTGGCACACATCCTGTTGTGGAGGGCCGAGTGCGCCGTCGAGGCAGACGATCTTGAGTTGGCACGCACACTTGTAAATCAGGTTCGCGAGCGCGCCAAGACCGGTCAGCCGGTGATGGGCCGCATTTTGGTCAACACGTTCCTCACGTCGACAATCACCGACGATATCGTTGACTGGAACCAGCCCGCCGCCAACTACAAAGTCGAGCCCTATCCCGCCGGCCACGCCGCGTTTGCATCTGCTGAAGAGGCACGCAAGGCAGTCCGCACGGAGCTCCAGCTCGAATTCGCCACCGAGGGCGCAAGGTTCTACGACCTGAAGCGTTGGGGCGTGGACATCGAGGTGATGACCAATTTCATCGCGAGCGACTCCAGGTTTCGTCCTGAAGGCGGCATGGCCAACAAGGTGTACGCCGAGAAGAACAGGTACTGGCCGATTCCTCAGGGCCAGCTGAACATTCAGGCTTCACTGATGCAGGACCCCAACTTCTAATTAAGTCAGTGAACACAAACCAAACAAAAGGGCTGCCTCCGGGCAGCCCTTAGTTTTTTTATTTTCGCCGTATCACAAACGAACGCACAAACGAACGCACAAACGAATACACAAACGAACGCACAAACCTGAAATCCCCCTCCCCTCGCCGCCGCAAGCAAAAAACTCGCCACCGCGTACCCCCCAAAAAACCGCCGTCGGCGTTCCGACCTAACCACTAATAACTGACCACTAAATCAAAGCCCCCGCCGAGCCACCCGCCAAGCCAGCTCCGAGTAGAGGGCATGCAAAGCCGGCCGCCAAGCCGCGGGCACCCGATTAAGCACCCACAACCGCCACCAAAGCCTGCGACTGCGCGTTGCGTATGCAAAAACCCGCTCCGCCCACCGCCCCTCTGCCGTCCCCCCCTTCGCACACACGACAATCGCCTTCCCCAGCGCCACCCGCGCCACATACTCCCCAAGCCAAAATCCACCACCAGACCCCTCCAGGCCCGAATCCAATCCAACCTCCGAGTCCGCCGCCCCGAGACCAGCCCCCCCCACCGAAGACCCAGAATCCGCCCCCGCCAAAAAGCCCGAATCCGAACCCGCTGCCGAGCCGCGATCAGACCCCTCCGAGCCCGAAACAGCCCCCGAGGCCTCCAAGCCCGAATCCGACCCCGCCGCCGAAGACCCCGCAACCGCAAAGCCACCCCCCAAAAAATCCTCAAAAGAGAACTCCGTAACCTCCGCCCGATAGATAGCCGCCGACCGATTAGCCGCAGCCATGTGATACCGCACCAGCCGCGCGGGCGAGAAGCAGACCGGAAACCGCCGCGCAATTTTGACCCACATATACTGATCGCCGCCCAGCCGCATCCCCTCTGGAAACCCGCCAACCTCCTCGACCACCCGCCGCGGAACAGCGCTGGCCGAAGGAATACTGACATACGCCGACATCGACGCCCGAAAAAAATCGTCGACCACCCCCCGCACCCGCGGTGTCCGCGCCGCCGTCTCGCCGTCGGTGTTCACAATATCGAACCCCGTCGAGTAGAGCCCGCACTCGGGAAACTCTCCGATCATAGCCGCAATCTCGGCCAAAAACCCGGGCCGCCACTCATCGTCCGCATCCACCAGCGCAAAAAAATCCCCCCTCGCCTCGGCCATAGCCCTGTTCCGCGCGGCCGTCTCACCCGCATTCGCCTGCCGAATCAACCGAATCCGCGACCGCAAAGCACCGTCACCGCCCGCCCCCTCACCGCAACCCCCGCCGCCGTCCGACCCCTCGCCAACTCCCTGACCCTCACCCATAATCCGCTCCACCACCCCCGCACTCCCATCGGTCGACCCATCATCCACCACAACGATTTCGAGAGGGGCCAAAGTCTGCGCCAACACCGACCGCAGCGTCCGCTCCACCTCCGCCTCCTTATTATAAAGAGGAATAATAACACTAAATCTCATACTAACCATTTAAAATTCAACACCCTCCCTCCCCGCCACCACCGCATAGTCGCCCCCACCCGTCATTGCGAGAAGCCGCAGGCGACGAAGCAATCCAGACCGGAACGCCGGCAGCGATATATTCCGCATAGCTTAGAATCGCGTAGCCAATTAACTTCACTTCGTTCGTTTTTCTCCTTCGCGCCTCGGCAATTCAAGCAAGCTTGATTGCTCTCGGCTTGGCGTCGATTCTTAATTTTTAATTCTTAATTGATCCCAGGCCCCGCCCGGGGGGGCCGCGGGGCGGGGCGGGGGGGGGGGGGGGGGGGGGGGGGGGGCGCGGGGGCCGGGCGCCGGCCGCGGCCCCCCGC
>JAITWH010000028.1 GCA_031285405.1 Alistipes sp. | reverse complement strand
CTGATTATCGGTTAGGTTGGTTGGGTAATTTGCCATAAATTAGTGTCTTGGTAACCACTAAATTACGAAAAATATCCCAGCCAACCAACTGATGATCAATAAATTAATACAATAACCCTCTCCATCTCAAAATATAATCCTAAAAATTCAAAACAACTTCTGAATTCTTAATTGAAAATCGTCCCGCGTCAGCCCCATTTTCAATTTTCAATTTTCCACTTTCAATTCAACGCCTCCTCCCCGCCGCACAATCCGCCAAAGCCAAAAGCCCCAAATGAAACTCCGAGGGCCCAAAGGAGGCCAACACCCCCCTCGCCCGAGCCACCAAAGCCGCCATAACCGCCTCAGCCTCAGCAATCCCCCCGCCCGAAACCACCGCCTCGCGAAGCAACCCGACATTCTCGGGAACCGAATCCGCCGACCCCAACAACTCCAAAAGTTCCGCCCGCCGCTCCTCCGAAGCCCGCTCCAAAACCACCAACAAAGGCAGCGTAATTTTATGCTCCTGAAGATCATTACAAGCCGGCTTCCCTGTATCCGTCGACACATCGTAGTCCAAAATATCATCCCGCACCTGAAAAGCCATCCCGACCCACTCGCCAAACTCCCGCATCGCCGCGATCCGCTCGCGCCCAGCCCCCACCGACATAGCCCCGACCCCCGCCGACACGCCAAACAAAATCCCGGTTTTCTTACGAATAATGTCTAAATAAATCTCCCGCGTCATCTCCAGCCGCCGACTCTGCTCACTCTGAATCAGCTCACCCTCACACAGTTCCGACATCGCCCGCGTCACATAATCCACAATATCGTACTGCCCGCTGTCCAACCCCACGGTGATGCTCTTCGCCAACAGCATATCACCCGCAATGACCGCACTCCGCGACCCCCACATAGCCCTAACGGAGGGTTTCCCACGCCGCAGATCGCTCTGGTCGATCACATCGTCGTGCACCAGCGACGCCGCATGCATCATCTCCACCAGCATCGCCCCCAGATAGCTCCTCATCCCGGGCCCGCCACCCTCAGCAGCAGCATTCATCCCCGCCGAAAGCAGCACCATAGCGGGCCGAAACCCCTTCCCGCCATTGGCAATGATGTAGTCGAAAATCCCCTTCACAACCTCGTTCGAGCTTGTCATATGCCGCGCCAGAAATCGCTCATACTCCCCGATAGCCCCCTCGATCGGCCGCCTGATATCCTCCGAAATGTTCATAGTGCTTGTGTGTTTAGTTGGGCAAAGATAGCGATTCAAAAATAAAATTTGCATTCGCCTCCCTCATGTATTATCTTTGCGCGTAAACTTGTGAAGCAAAGTATGAATTTCCAAGACCAAATAAAAAACCTGATAAAAAAAGCCACCCCCTACCTCGCGGCCCTGGCGATTTTCTGGACAGTGAGCGCGCTCTACTTCGCCCCCCAGCTGGCGGGCGACACGCTCAGCATGACCGACGTGCAGATGTACGGCGGCATGAAGCAGGACATCTCCGACCACCGCGCCAACTTCGGCGAAGACCCCCAGTGGACGGGCGGGATGTTCGGCGGCATGCCCGCGTACCTCATCACTGTGAAGTATCCGGCCATGATCCTGCGCAACGGAGTCCAATGGCTCATGGGCCTAATGGGCGAACCGATGTCGCTCATGTTCCTGGCAATGACGGGCTTCTGGCTCATGCTGCTGCTCTTCGGGGTCAACCCGTGGCTCGCCATCCCCTTCGCGCTGGCCTACGGACTGTCGACATATAACATCCTCATCATCGAGGCAGGCCACATCACCAAGATGCGCGCCATGGGCTACGCACCCATGCTCGTGGGGGCGATCTACTACACTTTCCGGCGCGGCGTGTGGCTCGGCGGAGCACTCGCGGCACTCTTCGGCACACTCACCGTCGCCGCCTCCCATCACCAGATAACGTACTACTTCCTCTTGATCGCGGTGGCGTTCTGGCTCAACGAGTTAACGATCGCCGCACGCGCCCGAGCGCGTAAAACATGGCGTGATTTCTGCATCGCCACGGCGGTACTTGCCGGAGCGGCGCTGCTGGCCGTCGGAGCCAACTTCACACACATCTGGTACACCTTCGAGCACGCCCCCGACACAATCCGAGGCGGCAGCGAAGTGGCAACGGCCACGGCGGATAACGGTGCGGAGTCGACCGGCAACGCGAGTTCCGGCCTCGACCTCGACTACGCCACGGCATGGAGCTACGGCACGGGCGAGAGCGTCAACATGTTCATCCCCAACTTCCGCGGCGGCGCCTCGACGGGCGGCTTCGCGAAAGACGGCGAGGTGGCAAAAGTCCTAAGACAGAGCGGCATAGACCCCGCGGTGGCGACCCAGCTCCCGGGCTACTGGGGAGACCAACCCTTCACCGGCGGCCCGACCTACTTAGGCGCGGTGGCGGTCTTCCTCTTTATATTAGGTATGTTCCTCCTGCCCTCGCGCACAAAGTGGTGGGTGCTGGCCGTCAGCATCTTCGCCCTGCTCTTGGCCTGGGGCCGCAACGCCATGTGGTTCACCGAGTTGAACTTCGCCATGCTCCCGGGCTACAACAAATTCCGCACTGTGGCCATGTCGCTCGCTGTGCTCCAATGGAGCGTCCCGTTCGTCGCCGCCCTCACCGCTTCGGGCCTGTGGCACAAAGAGTTCCACAAACCCCAGCTCCAAAAAGGCCTCCTCTGGTCGCTCGCCCTCACGGCAGGCACGGCACTGATTTTCGCCCTCGGCGGCCCCACGTTCTTCAGCTTCGCCTCCACCTCCGACGCCCAGTTCGACACGATCTCGGGCCTCGTCGAAGCGATGCAGAGCGAACGCGCGGCAATGCTCCGTACCGACTGCCTCCGCTCCTTCGCCCTCGCCCTCCTCACCGCGACGGGCGTCTGGCTCTGGTTCACGCGCTCGCAGCGAAACGCAACCGCCGCGAAAATCACCATCCCCGCAATCGCCCTCACGGCCCTGATCCTCATAGACTTAGTCCCGATAGACCTCCGTTTCCTATCCCACGCCGACTTCCGCACCCCCTCGCGAACGGAGGTGACGCCCGACGAGGCCGACCTCCAGATCATGGACGACCCCGAGCCCGGCTTCCGCGTGATGAACACCGAAAACCCGTTCAACGAGGCACTTACGTCATATTTCCACCGCTCCGTCGGCGGCTACCACGCCGCCAAACTGCGCCGCTATCAGGACGTGATCGACCGCTACCTCTCGCGCTTCGATTTCAACGCCATCAACATGCTCAACACCAAGTACTTCCTCGTCGCCGACCCCGTCACAGGCGAGCGCACGGTCGAGCTCAACCCCGACGCCTTCGGAGCCGCGTGGTTCGTCTCTGAGGTGGTGACGGTCGACAGCCCCGCCGCCGAGTTAGAGGCCATCGGCACCACCGACCTCCGCCGCCAAGCCATTGTCGATCAACGCTTTGCGGAAGCCATAACCGCAAACGCAACAACCCCCGAGACCCTCGAAACCGCCACGATACAACTAACCGACTACCGCCCCAACTACCTGAAATACAGCGCCGAAACTCCTGCCACAAGCACCGCCGTCTTCTCCGAGATCTACTACGACAAGGGCTGGACGGCCTACATCGACGGCCGCGAGGCCCCCTATTTCCGCGCCGACTACATCCTGCGCGCGATGACGATTCCGGCGGGTAACCACGTGATAGAGTGGCGGTTCCGCGCGCCGAGATTCGCCGCTGTCGAGGCCGTGACCCTCGCCTCCTCCATCGCCGTGCTGCTCTGGCTCGTCGCCGCAATCTACTTAAACAGAAGCAATTATGCCAAGAGAAGATAGCCGCCTAAGGCGCCGAATAAGAGGCTCCTACTTCATCTCGACGGTGAGCATAGCCATGGTGCTGTTCCTGCTTGGCGCCACGAGCTACATGATACTCAACGCGTTAGCCGCCACCGACCGCCTGCGCGCCAGCGTCGTTGTCTACGTCATGCTGGCCGACGGCCTGCCGACGGAGCAGATCGGCGACATGCGCACGCGGATAGAGTCCCACGAAGCGGTGCGCGCGGTCACCTATGTGCCTAAGGCCGAGGCAGCTGCAAGGTTCATCGCCGAGTCGGGCGAGGACTTCCGCGACTTCCTCGGCGACGCGCCGGAGAACAACCCGCTGCCCGACAGCTTCGAGGTCGGCCTCGCCGCCAACGCGACGATCTCCGACGAGGGAGGAATCACCGACCTGATGACCGAACTCGAATCGACTCCTGGAATCCAAGAGGTTGTCTATCAACGAGGTGTGATAGAGCAGATAGGCACCAACCTCGGCAAATTCAACCTCGTGGTGTTGCTCTTCGGCGGCGCGCTGTTGGTCATTTCGCTGATCCTGCTGAGCAACACCGTGCGCATGACGATCCTCGCTAAACGCCGCATAATCAACACGATGAAGCTCGTCGGCGCAACTTCGAACTTCATCATGCGCCCGTTCGTCGCGTCGGCGGCGCTCCACGGCCTCTACGCGGGCCTGCTCGCGACCGCGCTCTTCGCCCTGATGGTGGTCGGCCTGCGCGAGGGCGTGCCCGAAATCTCGCTCCTGCGCGACGAAAAACTCTTGGTCGCCATCGCCGGCGGAATGATCGTCGCAGGCATGGTCATCTCGCTGATCTTCACCCTGTTCGCCGTGCGGAAAGCCGTGCGACAGGAGTCAAACCGAGCTATTTTCTGAAAGTTCACCGAACAGACCGAAAGCAGCAAAAAAACAGTGTTACAAATGTCACACTCGCCAAAAGAAAAGTGTATCATCGGTAACACATGGCCAAAAAAAAGCGTTACATCGGTAACACTCGCCCCAAAAAAAGCGTTACATTTGTTACACTCGAAAACACCATTTTAACCAAAACTGAAAAATTCAGATGAAAATATCGCAAAAAAACGAGGCAAAGAGCGACGAGAAAAACGAAGCGAAAATGGCCCTCGAACGTCGCAATTATATCCTGATGCTGAGCGGCTTAGCCCTCATCGTGGCAGGTTTTCTGCTGATGTCGGGCGGCGGCAGCGACGACCCCTCCGTTTTCAACGCCAACATGTTCAGTTTCAGGCGAATAACCCTCGCCCCGATAGTAGTAATAGCCGGCTTCGCCCTCGAAGCCTACGCCATAATGTGGAGGCCGCGACCTAAAAAATGAGCATCCTCGAAGCCATCTTACTCGGTGTGGTTCAAGGAGTTGCGGAGTTTTTACCCGTCTCGTCGAGCGGCCATCTCCAGATCGCAAAAGAGATGTTGGGGGTCACGCTAACCGACAATCTGACGTTCGATCTAACGCTCCACGTCGCCACCGTAATCGCCACAGTAGTAATACTTTGGCGCGAAATTTCCGGAATTTTAACACGCCTTTTCACGAGCCTCCGCCACAACCGCTGGACCACTCCCGAGATGGGTTACGCCGCCAAAATCCTGCTCTCGATGGTGCCCGTCGCGCTGGTCGGATTGCTGCTGCGCGACGAGCTCAACGCGATCCTCTCGTCGGAGGCTATCTTGCTGATAGTCGGGCTGATGCTGATGCTCACGGCGGCACTTTTGCTCTTCGCCGGCACCCCAAAAAACACCCCAAAAACCACCCTGCCAACCCCCGAAATCACACCCGAAATCACCCCCGAAAATAACCCCAAAACCACCTCCGAAAATCTGGAAATTTCATGGCGAGACGCATTGGCCATGGGATTCGCCCAGGCCGTGGCGGCGCTTCCGGGGCTCAGTCGCTCGGGTTCGACCATCGCTACCGGATTGATAATCAGGCGCAAAGCACTCCGGAACGAAACGGAGCGCAGAGCCGCGGTGGCCCAATTTTCGTTCCTGATGGTGATCCCGCCGATACTCGGCGAAGCGCTCTTGGATATTTTGCGTAACGATTGGAGCGTCAGCGGTTTAACCGCCGAAAACGTCACGACAGGCGGACTTTTTTCAACGCCCGCGAGTGCCGAAATTTTACCCATCGCGGCGGGGTTCGTGAGCGCGTTCGTGGTGGGTTGCCTGGCGTGCAGGTTCATGATCGAGATGGTTAAACGTAGTCGATTCGCCTGGTTCTCAGCGTATTGCGCCTTTGCCGGCACCGCCGCAATAGTGTGGTATTTTATGTAACCCAAGGGCTCGACAGAGAGTATGAAATTGTGTGTAATTATCTGATTTACAAATGGAACAAGAGAAATTTTCGAAAGATATAAATTTTCCCGAGGGGTATGTGCTGTGCGTCGACAAGCCTCTGGAGTGGACTTCGACCGACGTCGTGCGCAAGATCAAATACGCGCTCGAACGACTCGGGTGGCGACGCATAAAAGTGGGTCACGCCGGCACGCTCGACCCGCTCGCAACGGGGGTGCTGGTCGTGTGTATCGGCAAGGCTACCAAGCGAGTAGAGGAGTTGCAGGCCGAGCGAAAGGAGTACATCGCCGACATAGTTTTGGGCGCGACGACCGCAAGTTGGGACCTCGAACATCCGGTCGAGGGCGAGTTTCCGTGGCGGCACATCACGCGGGCCGACGTCGAGCTGATACTCAGCAAGTTGACCGGCGAAAGGCTTCAAACTCCGCCCGTCTACTCGGCCAAAAAAATGGAGGGCGAGCGGGCGTACGAACTCGCGCGGCGAGGCGAGGAGCCCGAGATGCGGCGGGCGCTCATCAATATCTATGCTATGGAGTTGATATCGTGCGAGTTACCTGCCGAGCCGCGGTTGCGGGTTCGCGTCGAGTGCAGCAAGGGGACTTACATCCGGTCGCTGGCTCATGAAATCGGGGTCGGGTTGGCCTCGGATGGCTATCTGGCAGGGTTGCGGCGGACTTGTAGCGGGGATTTTCTTGTTGAAAACGCGCTTGGGCTTGAGGAGATTATTGAGGAATTAAAAATTAAGAATTAAGAATCTGTTTTGAATTTATTTATAGATTTTTTTAAGCATGATTTGACATAGCGTAAGTTGTAGCATTGCGGTGGCAGATTCGGTGGAGTATTCGTAGTCGAGGGCCATTCGTCGGT
>JAITWH010000008.1 GCA_031285405.1 Alistipes sp. | reverse complement strand
AAACCCGCCGAACACACTTCGCAAAGCCGCGGTGCGACCGCGAAAGGCTGCTCAAGGTCGTTCGAGGGCTTAGTTGGGAAGAAAACACGGATTTGCCGCGCAGAAAACTACATCAACTCGATGTCGGAGAACGCTCCGTCGAGGTGGCGCCTGGTTTTGTCGGGGTGTATGTCGTCGATGGTTATGAGCAGGCCGGTCTCCTCCACGTCGCCGAAGTCGGGGTTCGTTACCGTCCCGAAAACCTTCATCGTAGGCGAGAGGTTCATGTAGGAATTGATGAGCGGCGGCACGTTCTCCTTGTACTGCCTCACCTGGCGGTAAAGGATCTTGAGGTCTTCGGCGTAGCTGCCGCCGTTGAAGACCGCATCCATGCGCCGGGTGTCGATGTCGGGTTCGACGGGGTGGATCGGGTCGAGCAGGCCCTCGTTGTCGGGGAAGTAACGCCCCATGAAGTAGAGAAGCAGGTTGCGCGCCTCGCGGTTGTAGTCGCCGTACATGGTGACCTTGCCGAAGAAGTATTTCGACCGCGGATTTTTGCGGATCAGCGCGCCCAATCCGTCCCACAGGTTGTCGAGCGCGTAGATAATCTTCGGGTTGCGGGTGCCCGCCTCGCCCCTGCGCGGAAGCACGAACGACCGCCCCAACTCGATGGTGCAGGGCAGGTACTTTGTGCGGAAAAGGTCGCTGAACCGGAAGTAGTGTTCGCTCGACAGGTGAGCCGGATGGCTGGTGGTACACACTATGAAACGGTAGCCGCCCAGTATTTCGCGGGCCGCGGGGTCCCACACTATGAGCTGCTTGTATCCGTCGGGGGCCCGGTCGTCGTCGTCGATGTCGACCGTGTCGCCCGTTCCGCCGCCGGCGGTTCGGAAAGCGAGTTCGCGCAGACGTCCTATCTCAAGCATGGTATTGGGGCAATCGTCGGCCGAGACGACATAGAGTTCGTTGCCGCCTCGGCCCGTTTCTCTCAGCCGGCGTTCCGGTGTCAGCTCTTTTTCGAGCAGTCCGGCACCTACCGGTGTGATCACATCCTTCATCCGATTACCCCCCATTCCCTCTCTGTTTTGCGTGCCGGTTACATATCGCCGTCGTCGTCATCGTCGTCGTCGGCGATCTCCTCGGCCCCTTTGATATCGTCGTCGTAGTAGTCCTTGTCCTCTTCCTCTTCGGGATCGTCGTCGATCTTGACGGAGACCTTTACAAGGTAGTTGATATCTGCGGTCTCAAGCAGCACGGCGTGGAAAAAATCGCCCGGCCCCTTCTCGATCCTTATCATTCGGTCAGTATAGCCGGTCGGGTATTGCCTTTTGAGTTCATCCTGCAACTCGGGCGAAAGATTGTGGTAACTGACAATCAGACGTTTTTTGTTGACTATGCTCTCTTTGCCCATTTATTGTGTCCTCTAAGTTTTATTTGGGGTTTTGAATTTTTTTGCAAGTATACGCAATTTGCGGTGAAAAGGTACGTCCGCCGTAATTTTTTTGTTAATTTTGGGCGAAATAGCGACGAGAGTGCGATGAAACAAAGAATAGAGCGGTTGCGCGAAGTGCTTGCGCACCACAATCATAAGTATTATGTGGAGAACGCTCCCGAGATCGGTGACGAACAGTTCGACCGGATGATGAGGGAGTTGGCCGACCTTGAGGCGGCCCATCCGGAGTGGGACGATCCGTCGTCTCCCACGCGGCGTGTGGGGAGTGATTTGAGCGGCGGGTTTGTCACAGTGGCACATGGCCGACCGATGCTGTCGCTGGCCAATACCTATTCCATGGAGGAGGTTGCCGGGTTTTCCGCGCGCGTCGAGAAAGAGGTGGGCGAGGGAGTCGAGTATGTTTGCGAGTTGAAGTTCGACGGCACGGCCATCTCTCTCAATTATGAGAACGGGGTGTTGGTTCGCGCCGTCACACGTGGCGACGGGGTGGCGGGTGACGACGTTACTGCCAATGTGCGCACGATACACTCGGTGCCGTTGCGGTTGGTTGGGAGCGGCTGGCCCGCGAGTTTCGATATCCGGGGCGAGATACTGATGCCCTTCGCGGCTTTCGAACGGCTCAACGCCGAGCGCGAGGCGGCCGGAGAACCTCCGTTTGCCAATCCGCGCAATGCCGCCGCCGGAAGTCTCAAGTTGCAGTCGCCCGCATTGGTCGCTCGCCGGGGACTCGCGACCTTTCTATATAGTGTGGCGGGTGAGGAGTTGAGCTTCGCCACACATTCGGAGAGCCTGCGCGCAGCGCGGGAATGGGGGTTTCGAGTGTCGGAACACAGCCGGGTGTGCCGCTCGATAGAAGGGATTCGCACGTATATCGCGAAAATTGACACCCTGCGCGCGGGGTTGCCCTACGCTACCGACGGGGTGGTAATAAAGGTAGACTCATACGCCCTGCAACGTCGGCTCGGGGCGACGGCGAAATCGCCCCGTTGGGCGGTGGCCTACAAATTTGCAGCCGAGAGCGCCGCTACTCGTCTCGTGAATGTCGAGTTCTCGGTGGGGCGTACGGGCGCAATCACTCCCGTGGCAAACCTTGAGCCGGTGCAGTTGGCCGGAACGACGGTGAAGCGTGCCTCGATGCACAACGCCGACCAGATCGCCATGTTGGACGTGAAAATCGGCGACATGGTTTACGTCGAGAAGGGGGGCGAGATAATTCCCAAGATCACGGGGGTGGATTTGTCGGTCCGGCCTCCCGGCAGTGTGCCGTTGGAGTTTCCGGCGGTGTGCCCTGCGTGCGGCACGGCGTTAGTGAGAGACGAGGGCGAGGCGAGACATTTCTGCCCCAACGCCGCCGGATGTCCGCCCCAGATCGTGGGTCGCATTGCCCACTTCGTATCGCGACGCGCGATGGATATCGAGGGGCTGGGCGAGGAGACGATCGCCCTGCTTGTGGCCGAGGGGTTGTTGATGACCCCGGCCGACCTGTATACTCTGCGGGCCGAACAACTCGCGCCGTTGCCACGTCTGGGCGACAAGTCGGCCGAGAATATCGTCGCCGGAGTGGCCGCCTCGCTCAAGGTGCCTTTCTCCAGGATTCTATACGCTTTGGGGATCAGGATGGTGGGTGAAACGACGGCAAAATACCTCGCCGCGCACTTCCGCTCGCTCGACGCTCTGGCGGCGGCCTCGGCGGAAGAACTCGCGCAGATTGAAGAGGTGGGCAACAAGGTTGGCGAGGCGATTAGCGAATACTTTACCGACCCACAGAACCGGGCACTGGTCGAACGCTTGCGGGCGGCGGGGGTGAACCTCTTGGCCGAGACGAAGACAGCGGTTTCGGACACGTTGGATGGCAAACACATTGTGATCTCGGGTTCGTTCGCCACCCACAGTCGCGACGACCTGAAGGCCATGGTCGAGGCGCACGGCGGCCGCAATCAAAGCGCCGTGGCGACAAACACCGACTATCTGCTGGCAGGTGAGAAGATCGGGCCAGCTAAACTTACAAAAGCCCGGAAACTTGCAATTCCCATCATCTCCGAAGACGAGTTCATGGAGATGATAGGCGATGTTAAAAATTCTACGGCCAGTGAGAAAAACGATAATAATTCCAGACAGGGGAAATTATTTTAACAGATTGCATAAATTTGCACTAAAGAAACGAAACGATATGGAAAGCAGATTCAAAGGCGCGGGTGTTGCGCTCGTGACACCGTTCGACAGCGAGGGACGCATAGATTTCGAGGCTCTCGGAAGAGTCGTGGATAGCGTCACGGCGGGCGGAGTGGATTTCCTAGTGGTGTTGGGCACGACAGCCGAAACACCCACCCTCAGCTCCGCCGAACGCGCCGCAGTAGCCGCATTCATAAAAGAGAGGAACGCGGGGCGGCTGCCCTTAGTGATAGGTAAGGGCGGCAACGATACCGCGAAATTGTGCGAAGAGTTGCGCGATCACGTCGTGACAGCCGGTTACGACGCAGTGCTGAGCGTCACGCCATACTACAACAAACCGTCGCAGGAGGGGCTGTTCCGGCATTACCGCGCCGTGGCCGAAGCGTCGCCGCTACCAGTAATTCTCTACAACGTGCCCTCGCGCACGGGGGTCAACATGAGTGCCGAAACCACCATCCGCATAGCCCGCGAGGTGCCGAACGTTATAGGGGTCAAAGAGGCGTGCGGCAACATCGCCCAGATTGAGGCGATAGTGGCGGGTGTGCCCGAAGGGTTCCTCGTAATCTCGGGCGACGACGCCATGACTCTCGACACGATGGCGGCAGGGGGCGTGGGGGTGATCTCGGTGTTGGCCAACGTGCAGCCCGAACTGTTCTGCCGCATGGTTCATTCGGCCGCTGGCGATATGGCTGGCGCCCGTGTTATCTGGGCGAGCCTCGAGGAGGCGGGTCGTCTGCTTTTTGCCGAAGGCAGCCCCACAGGGATTAAAACGGCCCTCGCGCTGAAAGGCATCTGCCGCGCCGATGTGCGCCTGCCTCTCATCGAGGGGAGCGCGGGCCTGCGCGAATCGCTGAGAAAGCTGATCTGAAACGATATTAGACATCTTCGGTAAATAGTAGCGGTTGTAGTACCAGACTTTAACACGTAAAAAATAGCCTCCAAAGTCGCACTAATGGGTGTTGTCGCTTGCGTTTATCGCCGATTATTCGTAATATTGCTTCATATTGGTTATCGGTCGGATTGCTCGGATAATGCTTTTCCTTTCTTTATGTGGTTGAGAGCCACAAAGATACGAAAAATATCCGACAATATGCTGATAACAAATTAATTAAAGCATGAAAAATTCAGACAACCTCTTAACTCATTTTAGTCTCATTCTGCCGTTTTTACGAGGGTTTTTCTTATCTTAGCGGAAATTTTCATGACTCGCGACCGTACCACTCTCTGTTTCACGGGCCACCGGAGTTACGTTCCGTCGGTGGAGGGTGAGGCGCGTCTGGTTGAGGCGCTGAATG
>JAITWH010000044.1 GCA_031285405.1 Alistipes sp. | reverse complement strand
TTGGTAACCACTAAATTACGAAAAATATCCCAGCCAACCAACTGATAATCAATAAATTAATACAATAACCCTATCCATCTCAAAATATAATCCTAAAAATTCAAAACAACTTCTTAATTGAATTGATGGCTTTGGTGAGTTGGGTTAGGGCTTTTTGGATGGTGGTGCGGTTGGTGGCTATGTTCATTCTTGCGAAGCCTATTCCCTCGCGGCCGAAGTCGGCGCCGCTGCTTAGGCCGAGGCCCGCTTCGTGTACTAACCACTCCATCAGCTCGGTGTGCGACGTGAATCCGGAACCCGACTCCGTGCCAGACATCAACTCCCTGAAGTCGAGCCACATGAGGTAGGTTCCCTCTTGTTGTACGCAGCGCACCGAGGGTAGTTGTTCGGCGAGGAATGTGCGGATGTACTCGACGTTGCCGCGGAGGTAGTGCAGCAGCTCCTCCAACCACGCCTCGCCGTGGTCGTAGGCGGCCCTCAGGGCTATGTGGCCAAACATCGTGCCCTCGGGGATGTGCGACCGGCCGTACTCGGTGTCCCACGCATCGCGCATCGCGGTAGACGAGATGATGGCCGCCGAGGTTGCCAGACCCGCGATGTTGAAGGTCTTGCTCGGGGCGACGAAGGTGACGCAACGCTCGGCGAAACGCGGGTCGAGCGCGGCGATGTGGAGGTGGCGATGGGGCGTGAAGACGAGGTCGCTGTGAATCTCGTCGGAGATGATCGTGACGTCGTGACGGACGCAGAGCTCGCCCACGCCGCGCAGCTCCGACTCGGAGTAGACCCTGCCGACGGGGTTGTGGGGGTTGCAGAGGATTATCGCGCTGACTCGGCCGCCGCCTTCGAGGGGGGTGCTCAGCTTTCGGTCGAGATCTTCGAGGTTCATCTCGTAGCTGTCGCCCGTGACTCGCAGGGGGTTGGTCACTACTCGGCGGTCGTTGGCCTCGGTCATCGAGCGGAAGGGTGCGTAGACCGGAGTCTGGATCACGATGCCGTCGCCCGGCGAGGTGAAGGCGCGGATGGCGAAACCGAGGCCCGACACCACCCCCGTGGTGAGGCGCACCCAGTCGTTTTCGATTGTCCAACCCGAGCGTCGCGCGAGCCAGCGTCCCAAGGCCGGAGCGCACCCCTCGCCGGTGATGTCGTAGCCGTAGAGGTTGTGGGCGGCGCGGCGGAGGATGGCTTCGCCGACGGCGGGCGGAGATTCGAAATCCATGTCGGCGACCCACATCGGAATCACCTCCGAGTGGCCGAAAAATCGGTCGCGGGCGTCGAATTTGAGAGTCTCCGTTCCCGCTCGTTTGGGAATGGTATCAAAATTGTAAGTAAAGTTTATCATAATGACCACAAAAGTACTATTTTTGTCCCACAGTTCAAACATCACAACACAGAGATCCGAATGAGAGATTCCGACGACAACAACAGAGAGAGCGGCATAGACGAGTTTTCGAGAGATAAGCGCCGCCGTGCCCGTACCGTTTCAGTGGAGGCGGTGACGCGTTCGCCACGTGCGGAACGCAACGATGACGAGGGTGACAAGCCCGCCGCAGGCGAGAGTGCCGAGCGGCCGGTGCGCCGTTCGTATAATCCAAATTTTTCAGCCGACAACAAGTTTATCGGGGGACCGCGGCCGGAGCGCTCCTCGGGAGGATATGAGAGACCCGAGAGATATGAGCGGCCCGAGCGACCTTCGGGGGGTTATGAGCGCTCGGAGCGTTTCGAGCGATCGGGAGGCTATGAGCGTCCTGAGCGTTCGGCCGGAGGGTATGAGCGTCCCGAGCGCGACTTCAATCGTTGGGACACCCCGTCGACGAGTCCCGACAGGCCGCAGAGGCGTCAGTGGGATGGGCGGCCGCAGAGGTCTTATGACTCGCCGCAGCGTCAGTATGACGGGCAGCAGCGTCAGTGGGGCGAGCGCAAGCCTTACGGTGGGCCTCCGGTGGATGGCAATCGGGTGGATGGAAATCGTGGTGGTTTCGGTGGCGGTTTCGGTGGTGGGCCGCGTCGTCCGCCGCAGAAGAAACGTTACCCGAAGCGCAACAACGACGGGGTGATGGCTCCCGGGGCGAAGCCCGATTTTTACCCCAGTTACAGCATTGGCGACAACTCGAAGGAGTTGAGGTTGAACCGTTTCATCGCAATGTCGGGCAAGTGTTCGCGCAGGGAGGCCGACCAGATAATTTTGAGTGGCGACGTGACCGTGAACGGGAAGGTCGTTACCGAGATGGGGGTGAAGGTGATGCCGACGGACGAGATTTGTCTGAAGGGGGAGCGTCTGTCGAGCGAGCGTAAGGTGTACATCATTTTGAACAAGCCCAAGGGTTTCGTAACATCGGTGGACGATCCGCATGCCGAGAAGACGGTGATGGATATTGTGAAGAACGCATGCACGGAGCGTATCTATCCCGTCGGGAGGTTGGACAAGAGCTCTGTCGGGGTGTTGCTGTTGACCAATGACGGTGATCTGACCGAGAAGTTGACACATCCTTCGCATAACAAGAAGAAGGTGTATCAGTTGACGTTGGAGCGGCCGCTGACAAACATGGATATGCAAAAGGCGCGCGACGGGATCGACCTGGACGACGGGGTGATCATTCCCGATGCCGTGGAGTTTGTGAAGCCGAGCAGCCGCAAGGAGATCGGTATCGAGATTCACTCGGGGCGTAACCGTATCGTTCGTCGAATTTTTGAGGAGCTGGGATATGGGGTTCATAAGCTTGACAGGGTGTACTTTGCCGGGTTGACAAAGAAGAACCTTAAGCGGGGGCAGTGGCGGTTTCTTTCGGAGAAGGAGGTGGCTATGCTTAAGAGTGGGCGGTATGAGTAGCCGGAACGCCGGCGGCGGATTATTTTCATGCGCGGGGAGGGGTAATTCATGAAATTATCGTATCTTTGCGATAACCGGAAAATAGAGAGCCGATGCCGACGATAGCGATGTTCTATGGAGTGATTATCTCCATGTTTTACACAGACAATAAGCAACACTCCGTTCCACATATACATGCCAATTATCAGGGGCGGACGGTGGTGCTTTCGATCCCCGAGGGGAGTGTTTTGGCGGGAGACTTTCCGCCGAACAAGTTGAGGATTGTGCAGGCGTGGATCGAGATACATCAAGAAGATCTTTTGGCGAACTGGGAGTTGGCGGTGAATGGTCGGCCGGTGTTCAACATCGAGCCCTTACGATAGAAGCGATGAATCCGATAGTCATAAAAGTGCAGCCAGAGCCCGACTATATGCTCGATCTGTGGTTTGCGAACGGCGAGAGGCGGCGTTTCGACATGAAGCCCTATCTGGACTACGAAGTGTTCAGGGAGCTGAAAGATCGAAAGGTCTTCGACTCTGTGTCAACGTTTCTGGGTAGCGTGGCGTGGTCGAACGATTCCGACCTTAGCTACGATACGCTCTATCTGGAAGGGGTGCCGGTGGCATGAACTGAAAATTATGTGTTGAGGAGGTGCGTAATTCGTAAAATTGTGTTATCTTTGCCGGCCGATACAGTAAACATACACATTACAAAAAACAAGAGGAAAACACAATGAAAAAGGGAATTCATCCGGACAAGTACCGTGTCGTTGCATTCAAGGACATGTCCAATGATCATGTGTTTTTGACGAGGTCCGCCGTTTCGACAAAAGAAACAATCGAGGTGAACGGCGAAACCTATCCCGTGTACAAGATGGAGATCTCCAACACGTCGCACCCGTTCTATACGGGCAAGATGAAGTTGGTCGACACCGCCGGTCGCGTCGATAAGTTTATGAGCCGCTATCAAAAACATTACGACAAACGTAACTCGGCGGGGAAATAGTCGGAACGCCGACGGCGATTTGTGCTACGCGCAATTTTCTCGACTTTAAAAAGCGACCTTCTAATAGGGGGTCGCTTTTTTTTGTTTTGGTAATTGGTTTAAATTGTGCGGTTTCATTGTGGCGGGTTTCGCTGGCGCGACTTACTTTTTTTTGGTGCGCAAAAAAAAGTAAGCAAAAAAACTCACCCCGAGGCGGCGGCAACGGCCGCGGCGAGTTATTTTAGCGCTAAATAAATCGCTGCCGGCGTTCCGGCCTGGATTGCTTCGCCCTTACGGGCTCGCAATGACGGAGTGTTGCGTTAGCACTAATCACTTATCACTAACAACTAATCACTATTTTTATTATCTTTGCTCCAATAACAAATACCTTATCGAAATGAAAAAAGTATTGTTGATTGCGTTGGCGGTGGCGCTGACGTTGGGGGTGGCGGCTTCGGCGGCGGCCCAAAGAGTGGAATTGGGGGTTCGCGCGGGCGTCGGTTCGCAGAGCATTGATCGACTGGGGAACATTGTGGACGCAAAGTCGCGACTCGGTTGGAACCTTGCGGCGGTGTCGCGCATTCGCCTCATCGGTACGGGGGGTAAGCTGACGGGCGTTGGGCTTTTTTTGCAGCCGGAGGTGGTTTATTCGAGGAGTAACATTCGAGTGGACAATGGGATTAGGGAGCTCGTGTCCGTCCCTGCAACACGCGCCGTCTTGCCGGATCGCTATAGTGAAAAAGTTCGTGTTCAGACCATCGACGTGCCTCTGTTGCTGAGCTTTAAGGCGAGCATCCTGCGGGTGCAGGCGGGGCCGGTGTTCAATCTTATGAGCGATTTTGGCAGCAACGACGGTCTTGAGCTGTTGCCGTTGCGTCCGGCGGTGGGTTATGCTTTGGGGGCGAGTGTCGACCTATTGGGCTTTACTTTTGACGGGCGGTATCATGGCTCGTTTAAGGAGATGAGCTTTCGCGGCGATTGGGCAGATGTCAAGAGCCGGTTTTCGAGTTGGTCGCTCGGTGTTGGCATAATGTTCTGAAGCGGCGGATGTTAGAGAAAGAGATTCCGCTTGTCGACGTCGACCCGAGAGAGTTTTATGGCCCGGGCGGTGCGAATTTGGACGAGATGATTGCGCTGTCGCCAAAGGTCAAGGTGATTGCGCGCGGCTCGGTGATCAAGGTGCTGGGAGACCAGGGCGAGGTCGAGCGTTTTGAGCGGCGGTTGCGCAGTCTGGTCGACTACTTTGGTAAGTATCACCATATTTCGCGTGAAGTGGTGCGGCAGGCGTTTGGTTCGGCGTGCTCCCAGGCTGGCGGCGGCGGCGATGTGGGCGGAATAGCGGCGTCTCCGGCTTCGGGCGACGATGTGATTCTGTTTGGGGCGGGGGGCAATGTGATTCGTGCCAAGAGTCGGAATCAGAAGCGGTTGGTCGACCGCGCCGCAGACAACGACCTGATGTTCGCAATCGGCCCCGCAGGTAGCGGTAAGACTTATACGGCGATCGCGCTGGCTGTGAGGGCGCTCAAGGAGAAGCAGGTGAGGCGCATAATCCTGACCCGTCCGGCGGTCGAGGCGGGTGAAAAACTCGGGTTTCTGCCGGGCGACATGAAGGAGAAACTCGACCCATACCTCCAGCCGCTGTACGACGCGCTGGGCGACATGATGCCCGGGGCGCAGTTGGCGAAATATATCGAGGAGGGGACGGTGCAGATCGCCCCGCTGGCATTTATGAGGGGGCGCACGCTGGACAACGCGTTTGTGATTTTGGACGAGGCGCAGAACACCACCCTGTCGCAGATCAAGATGTTTTTGACGCGAATGGGGCCCAGCGCGAGGTTCATCGTGACGGGCGACCTCACGCAGATCGACCTGCCGCGCGCGGCGGACTCGGGGCTCTCGCGGGCGCTCGGGTTGCTGGCGGAGGTGAAGGGCATCGCGATTGTTAACTTCGACAATGAGGATATAATTCGACATAGGCTTGTTAAAGAGATAGTTAAAGCGTTTAGTCGGAACGCCGACGGCGATTAAACAGGAACGTATTTTACAGATTGGAGTGTAAAAAAGTGATATAAGCAGATGGAAGCTATTACAAAGACAGATTTCAAGTTCGAGGGGCAGCGCAGCCTCTATGTTGGCAAGGTGCGGGATGTGTATGACATCGACGGCCGGTTCCTTGCGATGGTCGTGACCGACCGCATCTCGGCGTTCGACGTCGTGTTGCCTCGCGGCATTCCGTACAAGGGTCAGGTGCTGAACCAGATTGCGGCCAAGTTTCTGGACGCCACGGCGGACATCTGCCCCAACTGGAAGATCGCATCGCCCGACCCGATGGTCACCGTGGGGTATCGTTGCGAGACATTTCCGGTCGAGATGATTGTGCGGGCATACCTCACGGGCAGCTCGTGGCGCGACTACAAGGCGGGGGCGAGGGAGATCTGCGGTGTGCCTCTGCCCGACGGTATGCGGGAACATCAGCGGTTTGAGAACCCAATCGTCACCCCGACGACCAAGGCGGAGATCGGCGCGCATGACCAGAACATCTCGCGGGAGGAGATTATCTCAAGCGGGTTGGTCTCGAAGGAGGATTACGAGACGTTGGAACGATACGCGTTGGCGCTCTTTGCGCGTGGCAGCGAGATGGCGGCGCAGCGCGGACTGATTCTCGTGGACACAAAGTATGAGTTCGGCAGTCGCGACGGCGAGATCACGCTGATCGACGAGATTCACACGCCCGACTCGTCGCGATACTTCTACGCCGACGGCTACGCCGAACGTTTCGAGGTGGGGCTGCCCCAGCGGCAGTTGTCGAAGGAGTTTGTGCGCGAGTGGCTCATGGACAACGGTTTTCAGGGGCGCGACGGCGAGCGGGTGCCCGAGATGACGGACGATATCGTGGCCGACATCAGCGAACGTTACATCGAGCTCTATGAGAACATCACCGGCGAGAAGTTTCATCCCGCCGACTCTCCCGATCGGATGGAGCAGCTGGAGGGGAACATTAAAAATATGATATCCAGACTTAGATAAAAATAAGCTACGCAAAAATAAATCGCTGCCGGCGTTCCGGCCTTAATTGACATGAAGATTACAGAGTTGAAGCCCGCCGCCCTTTGGGCACGATTTGCGGAGATTTGCCAGATTCCACATCCGTCGCACCACGAGGTGGCGATTCGGAAGTATGTCGTCGACTTTGCCGAGGGGCTCGGCCTCGACTACACGGTAGATGGTGCCGACAATGTCATTGTGCGCAAACCCGCCACCGCGGGTATGGAGGGGCGCAAGGGCATTGTGTTGCAGGCCCATCTGGACATGGTGCCGCAGGCTAACGGCGACCGGTTGAACGCCGCCGGCGAGAAGTTCGACTTCACGAAAGATCCCATCGAGCCTTACATAGATGGCGAGCGGGTGAAGGCGCGCGGCACGACCCTGGGGGCCGACAACGGCATCGGGGTGGCGGCGATGCTCTCGATTCTTGCCTCTAAGGAGCTGAAACACGGGCCGTTGGAGATGCTCTTCACCGCCACCGAGGAGACGGGCATGGTGGGGGCGTTCGGTCTTGAGGCGGGGCTGTTGCAGGGCGATATTCTTGTGAACCTCGACTCCGAGCGTGGCCACGAGCTGTGTACGGGTTGCGCCGGCGGCACCGATGCCAACATCTCGCTGCCCTACGTCGCCGCCGCCGCGCCGCAGGGGCTCAAGGCGGTCGAGATTGTGGTGAAGGGGCTGAAGGGGGGCCACTCGGGCATCGAGATCATTATGCAGCGGGCCAACGCCAATAAGCTCATTGCCCGCACGTTGCGTCCGCATCTTGTGGCCGGTGCGCAGTTGGCGAGCATCGACGGCGGCGGGTTGCGCAATGCGATTCCTCGTGAGGCTCGGGCGGTGCTGCTCGTTCCCGCCGATCGCTACGCCGCGCTTGTCGAGGAGGTGGCGCGGATGGAGGCTCTGTCGAGAGAGGAGTTTAAAGATATCGAGGAGGGGATATCCATCACTGCCGCTCCGGCGGCTTACCCGACAGAGATTATACCTGCCGTCACTGCCCTGAACCTTGTCGACCTTGTGCTGATCGTGCCCGACGGGGTGGTGAAGATGTCGACCTCGATGCCCGGGTTGGTGCAGACTTCGAGTAACTTTGCGCGCGTGGCCTCCGACGGTGGGGCCGTCAAGATGCACGCGCTGGTGCGCTCGTCGCTGCGTTCGGAGAAGGAGTTGGTGTGCGAACGCATCGCGGCGCTGTGCGGCCTTGTGGGTGCGGAGTGCGAGTTGACGGGCAGCTATGACGGCTGGAATCCCAACATGTCGTCGCCGATTCTCAAGACTATGGCGGCGGGTTACGAAACGCTCTTCGGCGAGCGGCCCGAGGTCACCGCCGTTCACGCGGGGTTGGAGTGCGGCATCATCGGCGGCGTGTATCCGCGGTTGGACATGATATCGTGCGGCCCGACGATTCGCTTTCCGCACTCGCCCGACGAGGAGGTCTACATCGCTTCGGTGGAGCGGTTTTGGCGGTTTCTTGTACATGCTCTTGAACACGTGCCTTCCAAGTGAGATACCTGATACTTTTAGCGACGCTGCTTGTGGCGGCTGTTGTGGCCCGCGCGCAGATGCCCGACGAGGGTTCGGCGACTTGGAGCGCCGTGGCTACACCTGTCGAGGAGGCCGAGGCGCTGCTGTACGACGTGATTTTCGAGGCGCAGGTCACTCCGCAGTGGCACATCTACGACCTGGGGCCCTACTCCATTCCGTCGCTTGCGACGGGCTTCGACTTCGGCGCGTCGAGCGGATTGGAGCTCGTGGGCGAACCCTTTGAGGTGGGCGCTCCGACGCATAAGTTCGACGCGGTGTTCGGTTTCGAGACGGGGTACTTTGAGCTCTCCGGGCGCTTCGGTCAACGGGTGCGCGTCACGGGTTCCGGCCCGGCGCTGTTGGCCGGCGAGGTGGAGTATCAGATCTGTCGCGACGAGGTGGGGTGCATTCGCGGGGTTTGGGAGTTTAGTGTTGCTGTTGGGGCCTTGGGGCAGGCTGCCGCGACTCAGCAACCGCCTGTTATTGAGGTTGTTCCGCTGCAATCGGGGGGGCAATCCGCCGAGGAGGGGCAATCGGGAGCGGGTCAGCAACCCACGGCCGGCCTCTGGTCGATGATCGTGTTGGCGGTGGTGAGTGCGCTCTTTGCGTTGGGCACTCCGTGTGTCTTTCCGATGATTCCTATGACGGTGTCGTTCTTTCTGAAGGATGCCCAAAATCCGGCGCGGGCGCGAGCTAAGGCGCTGATGTTCGGCCTCTTCATCGTGTCGATCTTCACGCTGCCGGTTGCGGTGCTGATCCTCGCGGCGCGGTTCGGCGGAGGGGCGACCCTGACGGCCGACATATTTAACTGGCTGGCGACTCACTGGGTTCCCAATGTGATATTTTTTCTGGTCTTCATGCTCTTCGCGGCGTCGCTGTTGGGGGCGTTCGAGATTCGCATGCCGAGCCGACTCGTCAATCGCTCCGACCGCGGGGCGGAACGAGGGGGGCTCGTGGGTGTATTCTTTTTGGCGCTGACCCTTGTGTTGGTGTCGTTTTCGTGTACGTTGCCCATCGTTGGCGGCGCGTTGGTGCAGTCGGCGCAGGGTGAGTTTTGGCGACCCATCGCCACTATGCTGTTGTTCTCGTTTGTGTTTGCGCTGCCGTTCACGTTCTTTGCGTTCTTTCCGCGCATCATGGATCGGCTGCCTCAGAGCGGCGGCTGGCTCAACTCGGTGAAGGTGATTTTGGGGCTGATCGAGATTGCGCTGGGGCTGAAGTTCCTGAGCGTCGCCGACCAGACATATCACTGGGGGTTGCTCGACAGAGACATCTATCTGGCAATCTGGATTGTGGTGTTCAGCTTGTTGGGGCTCTATCTGTTGGGCAAAATTCGCTTCCGGTACGACTCGCCTGTCGAGCACGTCGGCGTCGGGCGGCTGGGGCTGGCGATCGTGGTGTTCTCGTTTGTGGTGTGGTTGGTGCCAGGCATGTGGGGGGCGCCTCTCAAGGCTCTTTCGGGTTATCTGCCTCCGATCTCCTCTCAAGACTTTGTTTCGGGCGGCGGCAACGGCCGCGGCGATTTTTTTTCGATTACTGTAAACGAGCCGCAACAGGAAATAAAATACTCCGACATCCTGCACCTGCCGCACGGAATGGCGGGCTACTTCGACTTTGAACAGGGGCTGGCCGCCGCACGCGAGCAGGGCAAACCGGTGTTCCTCGACTTCACGGGCCACGGCTGCGTCAACTGTCGCGAGATGGAGGCGAGGGTGTGGGTCGACCCGCGGGTGCAGCAGATTCTGCGCGAGGAGTATGTCGTGATCGCCCTCTACTCCGACGACCGCACGCAGCTGCCCGAGGCCGAGTGGCTCACCACCCCCGAGGGGCGGGTGCTGAAGACCATCGGTCGCAAGAACTCCTACATTGTCGGCAGTCGCTACGGGGTTAGCGCTCAGCCGGCCTATCTGTTGTTGGATGGCGACGGAGGGCAGTTAGCTCCCGTCTACGGCTACGACCTCGATGTCGATAAATACATCACCTTTTTACAGAGCGTCCTGAGATGAAAAACCTTGAACCTCGCGCCGTCTGGAGCATATTCGACGAGATTACGCGTGTGCCACGTCCGTCGAAACGCGAGGGGCGCATCGTTGAGTGGCTTGTTGATTTCGCTGTTGCGCATGGGCTGACGTATCGCCGCGACGCGATCGGCAACGTTGTGATTTTGGCTCCCGCCACCCGCGGCATGGAGGATCGGCCTGCGGTGATTCTTCAGAATCATGTCGACATGGTGTGTGAGTGCAACTCGGGTCTCGGGTTCGATTTCGATCGCGACCCTATCGAGACTTATGTCACGCCGGACGGTTGGGTTCGGGCGCGAGGCACGACCCTCGGGGCCGACAACGGGGTGGGCATGGCGATGGCCCTGGCGCTGCTCATCGACCCCGCCGCTCCGCATCCCGCGCTGGAGGCGCTCTTTACCGTCGACGAGGAGACGGGGTTGACGGGGGCGTTCGGTCTCGGAACAGACATGATATCAGGGAGTTATCTGATCAACCTCGACTCCGAGGACGAGGGCGAGGTGTTTATCGGTTGCGCGGGGGGTGTAGACACGCTGGCGTTTTTTGATTACGTTTTGGAGCCTGCGCCGGAGGGGTGTCGGTTTTTTGAGATTGCGGTGTCGGGGCTGTTGGGCGGCCATAGCGGCGACGATATCGAGAAGGGGCGCGGCAACTCCAATCGCATACTCTCGCGTGCTATATCGGGCTGGTTGTCAGAGGGATTGCGGCTTGCGACTATCGATGGCGGCAATGTTCGCAATGCCATTCCTCGCGAGGCGCGGGCTGTGGTGGCTGTCCCTGAAGAGTGCGAGGCGGAGTTTGTGGCTTGGGTCGAGAGGTTCGACGCCGACGTTCGTGCCGAGTTGGCTCACTCCGATTCGGGGGTTTCGGTCTCTCTTGTCGAGGCTTCGGCTGTCGATGAAGTTATTGATGCTCAGACTGTTCGGCGACTTATGCTCGCGTTGCTCGGGGTGCCTAATGGGCCTCAGGCTATGAGTTTTGCTATGCCCGGGCTTGTTGAAACTTCGACGAATCTTGCGTCGGTGAAGATGGTGGATGGACAGATTGTTGTGACCACCTCGCAACGCAGCTCGGTGGAGAGTGCAAAATGGGCGGCGGCGGAGGCTGTGGAGGCGGTTTTTGCGCTTGCCGGTGCGCGGGTCGAGCACTCCGACGGCTATCCCGGGTGGGCGCCCGACCCGTCGTCGCGGCTGTTGGAGCTGGCCGAAAAAGCCTATCTGAAGCTGTTCGACCGCCCCGTGAAGGTGCGTGCGATACACGCAGGGTTGGAGTGTGGGCTGTTCCTCGAAAAATATCCGCACCTTGAGATGATCTCGACCGGCCCAACGATCCTCGGCGCGCACTCGCCCGACGAACGGATCGAAATCGCAACCGTCGACAGGGCCTGGCGGCTGCTTCTTGAGGTGGTTCGGACGATATAACTAAAAACTTAGTTATATAACTAAACTTTTAGTTATAGCTTTTTGAGGCCTCGCCGCAGCGAAATTTATCGCCGGAGCAGCGCGGCGTCTGCAAGCGCGATGGCGAGTGCGGCCTCGACGACGACCGCGGCGCGAAGGGCGATGCAGGCGTCGTGGCGGCCGCCGATCTCAAGGGTCTCGACGCGGCCGGTGGCGAAATTCCACGTCTGTTGCGGGCGGCCGATGCTCGCCGTGGGTTTCACCGCCACGCGCGCAACTATCTCATTACCATTGGTTATGCCACCGTCGATGCCGCCCGAGTTGTTGGTCGCGGTGGTGCCGAGGGCATCCGTGATGGGGTCGTTGTTCTGCGACCCGCGACGCCGCGCACCCTCGAAGCCGCTGCCGAACTCGACCCCCTTGACGCCCGGTATCGAGAAGAGCAGGTGCGACGCGACGCTCTCGATCGAGTCGAAAAACGGCTCGCCCAGACCCGCCGGCACGCCTGTCGCGCGGCACTCTATCACTCCTCCAACGGAGTCGCGGTCGTGCATGGCTGCGGCGATAATGCCCTCGAAATCAGCGGGGTTGCGACTGCCGCCTATCTCGATTATCTCGGAGGCGACACGCACTTCGGTTCCTAAAATTTTCTTCGCGACGACTCCCGCCGCGACCAATCCCAGAGTCACTCGACCCGAAAAGTGTCCTCCGCCTCGCGGGTCGTTGTGGCCGCCAAACTTGCGGGCAGCGACGAGGTCGGCATGCGAGGGGCGGGGGTGTTGCGCAAACTGCGAGTAGTCGCCCGAGCGGGTGTTCTCGTTGCGGAACAGCACTGTGAGCGGCGCGCCCGTGGTGTGGCCGTTGTGGAGGCCGGATACAATCTCGGGGGTGTCGCTTTCGCGACGCGGGGTGGTGCCCGGCATGCCCGAACTGCGGCGACGTGCGAGGTCGGCCTCGAAGTCGGCGACGGAGAGGGGGATGCCTGCCGGGGTGCCGTCGATGACAACGCCCAGCGCCTCTCCATGGGATTCGCCGAATATGGTGATTCTGAAGTTGTTACCAAAACTATTCATGTTTTCCTAAATTATTTCGCCACCTGGATTGCTACGCTTTGCTCGCAATGACGGGTGTTGCGTAGCTTAAACCGCTGCCGGCGTTCCGGCCATTTTCAATTCTCAATTTTCAATTTGTCGAAGTCTTCCCAGAAGTCGCTATAAGATTTAGACACGCACTCGGCGTCGAGGATCACCACCGGCGACGAGGCGCGCAGTGCCGCCACCGCCAACGACATTGCCATCCTGTGATCTCCGTGGCTGTCGACTGTGACTCCTCCTGTGATCGGGCCTCCCGAGATGCTCATTACGTTCTCCTGCGCGAGGTCGACCGCGATGCCCAAGCGCCCGTACTCGGAGCGAATTGCGGCGGCGCGGTCGCTCTCCTTGTGGGTCAGGCGGTTGGTGCCGACGATGGTCGAAGTGCCCTCGCACGACGCCGCGAGGGCCGCCAGCGCGGGGAAGAGGTCGGGGCAGTCGGTGGCGTCGAACTCGAACGCGCGCAGCTCGCGATGGGAAACGGTGACCGAGCCCGGACGCTGTTCGATGCGGGCGCCCGCGCGCGACAACGCCTCGATGATGCGGACGTCGGCCTGCAGCGAGGCGTGGTTGAGGTTGCGCACCGTCACGGAACCGGAAGTGGCTCCCGCGACCAACAGGCATGAGGCGGCGCTCCAGTCGCCCTCGATTGTCATCTCGGTGGGGGTGTAGCGTTGGCCGCCCGGGATGTAGAACTCCTCGTAGCTGCGGTGGTCGACGTCGATGCCGAAACGAGCCATCGTGTCGAGCGTCATGTCTATATAAGGTATGCTTCGCAGGCCGACGACCTTGATCGTCGTGTCGCGCGCCGCGAGAGGCAGCGCCATCAGCAGGCCCGTCAGAAATTGAGAGGAGATGCTGCCGTCGATCTCTACTTCGCCTCCGGTTATCGGGCCTTGCACCGTTATGGGTAGGCAGGCGTTGTCTTGTGCCTCTACCCTGACGCCCAAGGCTCGCAAGGGGGCGAGCATCATGCTCATGGGGCGTTTCAGGATCGTTCCGTGGCCCGTGATCGTGACCGGCGTGGTGCATAGCGCGGCTATCGGGGTGAACAGGCGGGTGGAGAGGCCGGATTCTCCGATGTCTAAGGTGTTGCTTTGGGGGTTCAGGCCTCCTTGGATGATGTAGGTTCCGGGGGCGGTTTGGGAGACCTGCGCGCCCAAGGATTGGATCACTCTCAGTGCCGCGGTGGTGTCGTCGCACATCTCCATGCCTCGTAGGGAGGAGACGTCGTTAGTGAGGAGGGCGGCGGCGATGGCGCGCTGGGCGTAACTTTTGGAACTCGGGGGATCTACCTCTCCCTCTGTGGCTCCGGGGGTTATTAACTTATCCATTGTCTTTTTTGTGGATTCATTTTAATCATGAATTATGAATCATGAATAATGAATCAAGGCGTGCTTCGCACGTATATAATGTCGCGTAGCCGATTCATGATTCCTGATTCCTGATTCAGCGAAGCGTAAAGTCTTTCCCGAGGTAGACTTCGCGGACTTTTTCGTCGGCGGCTAACTCTTCGGCGGTGCCGGCCTTGAGGATGTGCCCCTCGAACAGCAGGTAGGTGCGGTCGGTGATCGTGAGCGTCTCATGGACGTTGTGGTCGGTGATCACAACGCCAATGCCGCGCTCCTTCAACGAACGGACGATGCTCTGGATATCCTCGACGGCGATCGGGTCGACCCCCGCGAAGGGTTCGTCGAGCAGGATGAACGCGGGGTTGATGGCCACCGCGCGAGCGATCTCGCAACGACGACGTTCGCCCCCCGAGAGCTGTATCCCCTTGCTCTTGCGCACCTTGCCGAGGCCGAACTCGGCGATGAGGGCTTCGAGTCGTTCGCGCTGATATTGGCGCGTGAAGTCGGTCATCTCAAGCACGGCGCGGATGTTGTCCTCGACCGATAGGTGGCGGAACACCGACGCCTCCTGCGCCAGGTAGCCCACCCCCATCTGCGCGCGACGGTAGACCGGCAGGCGGGTGATCTCGGTGGAGACCCCCTCGTCGTTTTCGAGGAATATGGCCCCCTCGTTGGGTTTGATGAGGCCCACGATCATGTAGAACGTGGTGGTCTTGCCGGCGCCGTTGGGGCCCAGCAGACCCACTATCTCGCCCTGGCGGACATCAATCGAAACGTGGTCGACGACGGTGCGGGCCTTGTACTGCTTGACCAGATCGGAGGTGTATAATCGCATCTTTTACACAAAAATTTTCCGTAAAGATACGAAATTCATAAATTATATGTATCTTTATTCGTTAAAAACCGTGACACCGAGGAGGCAAATCGTGAATAAACAGACCGACACACTGATCTACGACAGGTTGAAGGAGTATTTCGGCTTCACTTCGTTCAAGGGAAATCAGCTCGACGTGATTCGAAACGTGCTCGACGGACGAGACACTTTCGTGCTGATGCCCACCGGCGGGGGAAAGTCGTTGTGCTACCAGCTGCCCGCCCTCATGATGGAGGGGGTGGCTATCGTCATATCGCCGCTCATCGCGCTGATGAAGAACCAGGTCGACTCGATGAGAGCATTCAGCGAGACCGACGGAGTGGCCCATTTCCTAAACTCGTCGCTCAACAAGAGCGCCATCCAGCAGGTGCGCGAGGATGTGCTGGCGGGGAAGACAAAGCTGCTCTACTTCGCGCCCGAGTCGCTCACCAAGGAGGACAACGTGTCGTTCCTGCGCAAGATAAAAATCTCGTTCTTCGCGATCGACGAGGCGCACTGCATATCGGAGTGGGGCCACGACTTCAGGCCCGAGTACAGGCGAATCCGTCCCATCATCAACGACATCGGCTCGGCACCCATCATCGCCCTGACCGCCACGGCCACCCCCAAGGTGCAGATGGATATTCAGAAGAATCTGGGCATGGCCGAGGCGGCGGTCTTCCGCTCGTCGTTCAACAGGCCCAACCTCTACTACGAGATTCGGCCCAAGGTCGACGAGAGTCGCGAGATAATCCGATTCATCAAGCAGCGCGAGGGGAAGAGCGGGATCATCTACTGCCTCAGCCGCAAGAAGGTGGAGGAGCTGGCCGAGCTGTTGCAGGCCAACGGCATCAAGGCGCACGCCTATCACGCGGGGTTGGACGCCTCGACGAGGGCGCGGAATCAGGACGATTTCCTGCATGAGAACGTCGACGTGATCGTCGCGACGATCGCCTTCGGCATGGGGATCGACAAGCCCGACGTGCGCTACGTGATCCACTACGATATTCCCAAGAGTCTTGAGGGGTACTATCAAGAGACGGGGCGTGCCGGAAGGGACGGCGGCGAGGGTCACTGCATCACCTTTTACAGCTACAAGGATATCCAGAAGTTGGAGAAGTTCATGCAGGGCAAGCCCATCGCCGAGCAGGAGATCGGGAAGTTGCTGCTGCTGGAGACTGTCTCCTACGCCGAGTCGAGTGTGTGCAGGCGCAAGACGCTGCTGCACTACTTCGGCGAGACATATCCGTTGGACGATTGCGGAGCGTGCGACAACTGCCTGAACCCGAGGCCCAAGGTCGACGCCACGGCCGATATGCAGTTGGTGTTGGAGACTTTGCAGGCCATCGGCGACAAGTTCAAGATCGACTACTTGGAGAGCGTGCTCATCGGCAAGGCGACGACCCTTGTGAAGAGTTACAGGCACCACAAGATAGAGCAGTTCGGCGCGGGGACGCAGCGGGGCGAGAGGTATTGGGGCGCCGTGATCAGGCAGGGTTTGATACTTGGACTGATCGACAAGAACATCGAGAACTACGGCCTGTTGGCGGTGAACGACAAGGGGTTGGCCTACATCGACAAGCCCTTTGCCGTGACAGTGACGCTCGACCACGACTACAACGCCGACGGCGACGACGACGACGGGCCCGTGGCGATGGGAAAAGGCGGGGGAACGGCCGACGAGGAGCTCTTCGCGATGCTGAAGGATCTGAGGAAAAAGGTGGCGTCGAAACATGGGTTGCCGCCGTTCGTCGTGTTTCAGGATCCGTCGCTGGAGGATATGTCGGTACACTATCCCGTGACGCTCGAAGAGATGCAGTCGATCAGCGGGGTGGGCGCCGGAAAGGCCAAGAAGTTCGGGCAGCCCTTCATCGAGCTCATCGCGCGCTACGTCGAGGAGAAGGAGATCGTGAGGCCGCAGGATATGGTCGTGCGCGGGGTGGCCAACAAGAGCGCCAATAAAGTGTACATCATTCAGGGCATCGACCGGCAGATGGATTTCGCAGACATCGCCCACGCCAAAAACCTCGACTTCGACGAGCTGCTCGTCGAGATCGAGGCCATCATCAACTCGGGCACGCGGCTCAACATCAGCTACTACCTCGACGAGGTGATGGATGCCGACAAGGCCGAGGAGATCTATCTCTACTTCAAGGAGGATGCCAACACGGGCTCGATCGAGGAGGCGATACACGAGCTGGGGAGCGACTTTACCGAGGAGGAGATTCGGTTGGTTAGGATTAAATTTATATGCGAACAGGGTAATTAAATCATGAATCATGAATTATGAATCATGAATCGGGCTACGCGGTAAGGGCTAAGAAGTCTTTGGGGCAACATTTTTTGACCGACCTTAACATCGCTCGGAAAATTGCGGAGGCGGTTTCCGGAGGAGGGGCGGTGCTTGAGATCGGGGGCGGGATGGGGGTGCTGACGCAGTTTCTGCTTGAGCGCGACGACATCACGCTGTGGGGCATCGAGATCGACCGCGAGAGCATCGCCTATATGCGCGAGAAGTTTCCCGACTTCGCGACGGGGCGGAACGCCGCCGGCGATTTAAGTGAGGAGAATAACGTGCAGGAAGAGGGGAGGCTGATAGAGGGCGACTTCCTAAAGTTCGGACTGAGGGAGAGCTTCCCGAAAGGGGTGCGGGTGGTGGGAAATTTTCCCTACAACATTTCGAGCCAGATATTTTTTAAGGTGCTCGAAAACCGCGACTTGGTGCCCGAGGTGGTCGGGATGGTGCAGCGCGAGGTGGCGCAACGAATCGCCGAGCCCCCCGGGAGTCGCACATACGGCATCACGAGCGTGCTGTTGCAGGCGTGGTACGACATCGAGTATCTGTTCACGGTGTCGGAGGGTGTCTTCTCGCCGCCGCCCAAGGTCAAGAGCGCAGTGATTCGCCTGACGCGCAACGCGACGAAGGAGCTGGGGTGCGACGAGGCGCTGTTCGTGAAGGTAGTGAAGGCGGCGTTCGGGCAGCGGCGCAAGATGTTGAGGAATGCGTTGAGGGCGGCGTTCGGGAATTTCGGCGGCGAGGAGCATCCGTTCTTCACGGAGAGGGCGGAGAAGCTGTCGGTCGCGCAGTTCGTGGAGCTGACCAACTGGGTCGGCGAGAGGATATAGAGGCGGTCGGAGGGAAGAGGAAGCCCACCACAAGATTTTATAGAAACAGACAAATTCATAACTCAAAACTATACTAACTTATGGAAAACCAAACTAACAAAACATCGCTTTCGAGGCGCGACTTCCTGAAGACGGGAGGCATCGCCGCCGCGGGACTCATGACGGGCGCGCTGACGCCGGCGGAGGTGCTCGGGGCGACACAGAGACGAAACGCAACGACGGCGCCGACAGACAGGGTGCGTCTGGCCTGCATCGGCATCGGCAATCGCGGGGGCGACCTCGTGAGGGAGTTCGGCAAGACGGGGCTGTGCGACATCGTGGCGCTGTGCGACGTCGACATGGACGCCGACTTCTGCAAGGCATCCATCGCCGCAAACCCCAACGCCAAACGCTATCGCGACTTCCGCAAGATGTTCGACGAGATCGCCGGAGAGTTCGACGCCGTGACGGTGGCGATTCCCGACTTCGCACACTTCCCCGCCGTGATGCTCGCAATGTCGATGGGCAAGCACGTGTATGTCGAGAAGCCACTGTCGCGCACCTACCATGAGACGAGTCTGATGATGGATATGGCTCGCCGCAATCCGCACTTAGCCACCCAGGTGGGTAATCAGGGCCACTCCGAGGGCAACTACTTCCAGTTCAAGGCGTGGTTGGACGCCGGCATCATCAAGGACGTGACGGCCGTGACGGCGCACATGAACTCGTCGCGCAGGTGGCACGTGTACGACCAGAATATCTACAAGTGGCCCGACGCGCAGCCGCTGCCTCCCAACATGGATTGGGACACGTGGCTCGGCACAGCCATGTGGCACGACTTCAACAAGGTATACCATCCGGGCGACTGGCGCAGCTGGTACGACTTCGGCATGGGGGCGTTGGGCGACTGGGGGGCGCATCTGATCGACACGGTGCACGAGTTCCTCGCGTTGGGACTGCCCTACGAGGTGGAGCCGCTGCTGCTCAAGGGGCGCAACGACTTCTTCTTCCCGCTCTCGTCGACCATCCGTTTTCGCTTTCCGAAGCGCGGGAACATGCCGCCGCTCGACCTCACGTGGTACGACGGGGTGGACAACATCCCCTCGGTGCCGGCGGGTTACGGCGTCAACGAACTCGACCCCAACATTCCCCCCTCGGGCAACAACACCATCCAGCCCGCGTCGCTCAATCCCGGGAAGATCATCTACTCCAAGGAGCTCACCTTCAAGGGCGGGTCGCACGGCAGCACGCTGTCGATAATCCCCGAGGAGAAGGCGCGCGAGATGGCGTCGAGTCTGCCCGAAGTGCCGGTCAGCCCGTCCAACCACTACGCCAACTTCCTGAAGGCGTGCCGCGGCGAAGAGAAGACTCGCTCGCCGTTCGAGATTCACGGGCCGTTGGCGCAGGTCTTCTGCCTGGGTGTGATCGCCCAGAGGTTGGGTCGCAAGATCAGTTTCGATCGTCACACCGGCACCATCTCGGGCGACCCCGTGGCCAACGCTTTGTTGGCAGGGGCTCCTCCTCGGGCGGAGTGGCAGCAGTACTACGAACTTTAATCATGAATCATGAATTATGAATCATGAATTGGCTACGCAAAACACAAAATTGAAAATGAGAAAGATTTTTTTGACATTATTGGCGGTCTCGATGGCCGCGGGAGCCATGGCACAGCAATGGACGCCGCTGTATAACGGCAAAAACCTGAACGGGTGGAAAAAACTGAACGGCAACACCGAGTTCCGCATAGACGGCGACGCCATCACAGGCATCTCGAAGCTGGGCGAACCCAACGTGTTCCTCGCAACCGAAAAGCGCTACGGCGACTTTATCCTCGAATTCGAGTTCAAGGCCGACGACGGACTCAACTCGGGGGTGCAGTTCCGCAGCCAGAGCAAAAAGGAGTACAACAACGGCCGCGTGCACGGATATCAGTATGAGATCGACACGGCCCCGAGGGCATGGTCGGCCGGGGTCTACGACGAGGCGACTCCGAGGTTGTGGCTCTATCCCCTCACCTACAATCAACCCGCCCGCACAGCCTATAAAAACAATGAGTGGAACAGGGCGCGCATCGAGGCGATAGGCGGTTCGATTCGCACATGGCTCAACGGGGTGGAGTGCGCGTCGTTCTTAGATGACGTCTACGCCGAAGGGTTCATCGCGTTGCAGGTGCATGGCATCGGCCGCGACGCGCAGTTGGACGGCAAGACTATCAGCTGGCGCGACATTCGTATCTGCACCGAGGATCTGGCCCGTTGGATCACCCCCGAGAATCGCGCCGTGCCGCAGATCAACCTCATCGCCAACACCATCTCGCCGAGAGAGGAGGCCGAAGGTTGGAAGTTGCTGTGGGACGGACAAACCACCGAAGGGTGGAGAGGCGCGCGACTCGACGCCTTTCCCGAAAAGGGTTGGAACATCGAGAACGGAGTGCTGTCGGTCGAGAAGTCGGACGGCGGCGAGTCGACGAACGGCGGCGACATCATCACCACGCGCACGTTCCGCAACTTCACTCTCAAGGTCGATTTCTACTACACCAAGGGGGCGAACAGCGGCATCAAGTACTTCGTGCAGCCCGACATGAATCGCGGCGAGGGGTCGGCCATCGGGTGCGAGTACCAGATACTCGACGACAATGTGCATCCCGACGCGCAGTTGGGCGTGAACGGCAATCGCAAGTTGGGGTCGCTGTACGACCTGATTCCCGCCTTCGAGGTGGCCGAGGCCTATCTGCGGCCGTCGACCTTCAACACCGCCATGATCGTCGTGCGCGGCGCACATGTCGAGCACTGGCTCAACGGGGTGAAGTTGGTGGAGTACGAGCGCGGCACGCAGCAGTGGAACGCGCTGGTCGATTACAGCAAGTATCGCGACTGGCCCAACTTCGGCAACCATGCCGAGGGACATATCCTGCTTCAGGATCATGGCGACGCGGTCTCTTTCCGGAACGTCAAAATTCTTGAGGGTGGTTGCGGCTGTGCGACTTGCGGCTGCGAGGGCGAGTGTCGTTGTGGAGCTTCGGGAGCTGCCGGAGCCTCGGCAGGCTGCCCTATGGGAGGAGCTGCGGCCTGCAAGATGGGCGCCGGTGCTCATGGCGCAGGACACGCGCATCGTGCCGGGCACAATATGTAGAGGTGTTGATTGCAATAACAAACGAAACAAGGGATCCTTATCCGGATCCCTTGTTTCGTTTTGAGCCGCAAGCCAGACTTGAACTGGCGACCTCTTCATTACGAGTGAAACGCTCTACCAACTGAGCTATTGCGGCAACGATTTTTTCGCACTCTCCTCACGCGCCTCGGCCATTCGGGTGAACCCGACGCCGTCCGGCTTGTCGTCAATTGCGGCAATCGGAGGGTGCAAATGTAATAATTATTGCTAATTTTGCAAAATTAAAAAAATCCGCACTCGCAAAAAATGGCACAAGCACAGCTGCAACCCACCACCGATCAGACATTCCGCATCGTCGCCGACGACGACCCCAAGGGGCTCTACGACTTCCGGCGCGTGATCGACGAGTCGCGCCGCCGCGAACAACAGGGCGACGTCGAGGGGGCCTGCAACGTGCGCTACGAGGCGTTCCGGAGGCTCTACGACATGCTGCCCGAGGGCGAGGAGACGATCCTCGACTGGCACGACGACAACACCCGCGCCGCCGTCGAACTTGCCGGTTACTCGGGCATCGACCACTTTCTGGTCGGCGATTGGGAGATGGCCGCCGGAGTGCTCGAACTCGTGCTGGAGATCGACCCCGAAGACCATCTGGAGGCCACCACGCGCCTCGCCTACGTCTACCTCGCGATGGGCGAGTTCGACTCGTTCGACGACATCATCAACGACATATCCGACAAGCACGCCGACCGACAGGTGCTCCTCCTCTGGAGCGAACATCGCCGCAACGGCAAACTCCCCGAAGGAAACCTAATCCGCTTCAAAAGCCGCTTCGCACCCTACTACCGCGAGTTCGTAGCCCCCACGCACCCCGTAACTCCCGAATACCTCGCCGAAATCGACAGCGAAAGACCCTCACCCGAAGCCCTCGCAAGAGAACTATGGCTACAAACAGAACACCTATGGATACTCTACCCCGATTTCATCGAACATCTACGAAATTTATAGCTACGCAATATCGCGACTTTTAAAAAAGTCGCCCAAAAATTTTTAGAGAAACTTCGTTTCTCGATATTGAGGGTTCGGATTTTGCGGCAGGGCGAATGCCCTGCTACTATTTTTCAATTAATTTCTGACTCCGAAAATTTATTTTCGAGATCAGAAATTAATTGAAAATAGTGTTGCACTCCGTGCAACCGCAAAATACCGTAAACAAAAAAAACGCTGCCGGCGTTCCGGCAATCTTTTTGGTTACTTTTGGGATTTGCCAAAAGTAACGTGTAAAAAAAATGGAGCCCTGGGGAGACGATAGAAGGTTTAACAGTTACTCGCGATATTTTCGGGAGTTGTTGGGCGGGCGTGTTCAGAAGGTGGCCATCAATGCGGGGTTCACCTGTCCCAATCGCGACGGGCGGCTGTCGACGGGCGGCTGCACGTTTTGCAACAACGATGCGTTCACGCCGTCGTACCTTGTGCCGTCGAAGGGAGTCACGAGGCAGATCGACGAGGGGATCGAGTTTCACGCCCGCCGGTACCGACGTGCGGAGGGCTATCTGGCCTATTTTCAGTCATTTTCGAACACCTACGCCGACCTGGAGACGCTGCGGCGGGTGTACGGCGAGGCGTTGGCGCATCCGCGTGTGTCGGGAATCGTGGTGGGCACGCGACCCGACTGTGTTGACGCGGCCAAGTTAGACTATTTCGCCGAACTTGCACGTGATCATTACGTTGCGATCGAGTACGGCATCGAGTCGACATACGACGAGACGCTGCGTGCGATCAACCGCGGGCACGACTTCGAGGCGGCGCGACGTGCGGTGGAGATGACTGCCGAGCGGGCGCGAGCTCTGGAGGCGGAGCGGGTTTCAGAGACCAAAAACGCACACGCAACAGGCGGCGGCCTGCACATCGGTGCCCACTTCATATTGGGATTTCCGGGCGAGACCGACGAGATGCTCGTGGCCCAGGCCGCCACGATCAACGCGCTGCCGCTGACGACGGTGAAGTTCCACCAGCTGCAAATTTTCCGCGACACGGCGATGGCCCTCGACTACGAGCGCGACCCGAGCCGATATCCGTTCCGCGGGATGGACGAATACATCGACTTTTTCATCGAAATCCTGCGGCGACTGCGCCCCACGCTGGTGGTCGAACGCTTCGCCGGCGAGGCGCCCCCGCGCCACCGCATCGGCCGCGACTGGGGCCTCGTGCGCAACGAAGAGCTCATGGCACGCCTCGACCGACGACTCGAAGAACTCGATGTCCGACAGGGCGATCTTTACAGCAATTAAGAATTAAGAATTAAAAATTAAGAATCAGGCTACGCGAAAAGAACTATCTTTGCGGCATCAAAAGTAATTGAACGAAAAAATGGAACTGAAAGAGATACTGGCCGTGAGCGGCTATCCGGGACTTTACAAATTTGTGGCGCAGAGCACGCGCGGAGTCATCGTCGAGGCACTGGCCGACGGCAAACGGATGAACGTGCCCTCCAACGCGCGGGTCAGCACCATGACCGACATCTCCGTCTTCACCGAGGGCGAAGACAGGCCGCTGGCCGACATATTCACCGCCTTCTACACCCACACCGGCGGAAAACCGACCATCGGACACAAAGAGGATCCGCGGAAAATCGCCGCCACATTCGCCGAAGTCGTGCCCGACTACGACCCCGACCGCGTACACGCATCGGACATGAAAAAGATCGTCCAATGGTTCAACGCCCTCGTCGCCGCCGGCATGACCGAATTCACCCTGCCCGACTACGACGCCCCCGCCGAGGCCTCCGACAACGCTCCCGACAACGCTCCCGACGCGGAATAATTTTCCATGCGTTTTTTTACGCGACCGCCCCTTTTTTTGAAAAAAAACCACCCGAGAAATTTGCATTCTCTCGAAAAATTCACTATATTTGTGAAATGTGTTTAGACCAAAAAACAGGAGGCAAAAAGAGGCCATACCTATATTAATAAGAGGCAACGACCCCAAAAAACCGCAAAAAAGCACCAAAAAAAGCGTTACATCGGTAACACTCGGCCCGAAAAAAGTGTAACATCGGTAACACTCGCCCAAAAAAAACCGTTACATAGGTAACACCAGCCAACTAAAAAAGCGTGACATAGGTAACACCAGCCCAAAAAAAAGCGTGACATATGTCACGCTTTTTTAACACCCTAACCCCCTCTCAAGCCCAAAATCACTACCGCCACCCCCGCGGCTCCGGCAATTTTTTGGTTACTTTTGAATTTGCAAAAGTAACATTCTGCGTAGCTAAAATCGCTGCGGCCGTTGCCGCCGTTCCGCCTTATGGGGTGTCGTTGTAGATAGCTTGGGCGGAGTACGACATCACAGCCCAGTCGGGGTAGACGGTTGTCCAACCGAGATAGCTGCTCATGCCGTTCACCACATAGTGAACCCAACTCCATCCTTCGGTCGAGGTTATGTCGAAGGCGCGAGGCATGCCGTACGGCTGTTCCGGATACATTTTGCTCTCTGATTTTCCGACGATCTCCACCGCGGCAGATGTGAAAAGCAGACCCGACGAGGAGACGGCGGAGAGGTCGGTCGTATGGTAGCTCTCTTTATCGGGGCCTCCATAATATAGATAAAATCTTTGGCCATCCTCGGCGCGCTCCATGTAGAGGTCCGCGACGCACATTTCAGCCTCGGGGTTCGATATCTCGATCTCGTCGGGGATGCCGTCCAGTTCCACATGGTTCCAATCTGTCATCTCCCACAGCCGCTCCGTCCCCTCGGGGATGTTGTCGAGCCATTCGGACTCAACCGCGGTCGGCATTTTGAGCGCGAAGTCGCCATTTTTCGAGACAGCCGCCTGTGCGATGTCGAACACCACCGTCTCGTCGTCGACCACCTTTTCGACGCACATGTGGATTGTGTAGCTGCCCGGATCGAGATCGCTGAATCGTAGTGAGTAGAACTGCTTGGGACTGTCGCCCGGATCGGGGACGGATTTGCGCGCACGGACATTGTCTATCCGGCCTCGAATCTCAACCAGACTACCATTGTCATCCGTTATATTTGTGGGAGGTACCGGTATGTTCGTAGGGGGCATCGGCCCATTGTCCTCGCAGCCGGAAAACAATGTCGCCACCACTACGGCCATCACTAAAATGAAAAAATTTGTCCTCATCAAAGTCTCGTTTTAAGATTATGATGCGAATATAGTGCAAACTCGACTTAATTGCAAATCCACTTGGCCTGCCCGGGCAGCTGCGGCTCTACTTCTGTCGGAAGAATATCTGCAAGGGTACGCCGCTGAAGTCCCATTCGGCGCGCAGTTTGTTCTCTAAGAATCGTCGGTATGGCTCGCGGATGTACTGCGGCAGGTTGACGAAGAACGCGAACGTGGGTGTGGGCGAGGCGAGCTGGGTTACATACTTGATACGTATGTACTTACCCTTGATAGCGGGCGGCGGTGTCTCGGAGATGATGGGCAGGATGAAGTCGTTGAGCGCCGAGGTGGGCACCTTCCGGACGCGGTTTTCGCACACCTTCATGGCCGTCTGCAACACCTCCATGATGCGCTGCTTGTTCATCACCGAGGTGAAGATGATGGGCACGTCGCTCCACGGGGCGATCTTGCGTTCGAGGTGCTCGCGCCACTGCTTCATGGTGTGGGTGTCTTTCTCTATCAGGTCCCACTTGTTGACCACTATCACGCACCCCTTTTTGTTGCGCTCGATGAGTCGGAATATGTTCATGTCCTGCGACTCGATGCCATTCTCGGCGTCCAACATCAGCACGCACACGTCGCTCGCCTCGATCGAACGGATGGAGCGCATCACCGAGTAGAATTCGAGATTGTCCATCGTCTTGCCCTTTTTGCGCATTCCGGCGGTGTCGACCAAGTAGAAATCCATGCCGAACTTGTTGTAGCGTGTGTAGATCGAGTCGCGCGTGGTGCCGGCGGTGGGGGTGACGATGTTGCGCTCCTCGCCCAAGAGGGCGTTGGTGAGCGACGACTTGCCGACGTTGGGGCGTCCGACGATGGTGATGCGCGGCAGGTCGTCCAACACGTCGGCCTGCGCGTCGTCAGGCAGCGCCTTGGTGACCGCGTCCAACAGGTCGCCCGTGCCGCTGCCCGACATCGAACTGATGGCGAACGGGTCGCCCAGACCGAAGGCGTAGAACTCGTGGGTGGCGTACATCTGCTCGTTGTTGTCGACCTTGTTCACCACCAACAGCACTTTTTTGCCCGACTTGCGCAGCTGCCCCGCCATCATCTCGTCGAGGTCGGTGATGCCGGTGCCCACCTCCACGAGGAACAGAATGACGTCGGCCTCGTCGATGGCCAGCATCACCTGGCGGCGAATGTCATCCTCGAACACGTCGTCCGATCCGACCGAATATCCGCCGGTGTCGATCACCGAGAATTCGCGACCGTTCCAGTCGGTCTTGCCGTAGTGGCGATCGCGCGTGGTGCCGGCGGTGGCGTCGACGATCGCCTGACGCGTGCCGACAAGGCGGTTGAACAGTGTGCTTTTGCCGACATTTGGCCGGCCTACTATTGCGACGAGACTCATAACTTCTTAGTTTAGGGTGGCAAAGGTAATCATTTAAGGCGAATGCCGGTAAAAGTCTCGGTGTAAGAGTAATCATCGCCCATGGTATCCCAACCGAAATCCATCCGCAGCGTAAACGAGTATTCACCCTCGGTGACGGTGACGAAGTAGGGGAAGAGCTCGATGTCGAACTCGTATGTCATGTCCGGCGGCAGGACGGTGCCGTGGATCAGTGAGCCCGGGTAGTTGGCGTCGGGTATGAACCCGTTGTTCAACACCGACACCCACTCCTCGACCGACCAGTCGTAACGCCCCTTGACAGTGACGCGCGGACGTATGACGGAGATCAGATCCTCGCCCGCCTCGATGTTTGCGATCGGCCGGTCGCAGGTTAGGGTGATTCCTCGCAGAGTCGGGTCGAGTCCGACGTTCTCCCTCGGAGTGCAATCGTAGTCGGTGGAGCCCTTGGTATACATAGCACCCTCGATGGTCGATATCTCGCAGAAGAGTTTCAGCCTCAAGTCGGCCGAGGCGAGGGGGGAGAGCCCCTCGATGGCGACATCTCCGTCGCATAGTTCGGCCCGCAGGTCGGTAACCTTCGTACCCTTGCCATACGAAACGCATGGCCCGTCGGGAGAGTTATTGCAAGATAACGTCGTGGCCGCGGCGACGAGGTACAGTAATATCTTTCTCATAGTGTCGCAATTGTTACGGGTGCGAAGTTCGTTTCGTATCGGGTGCCGCTCCGCATCTCCATCGTGAAGGTGAAGTTGTATTCGCCCGCCGCGGCATCAGTCCCCTCGGGAATGAAGGCGATGGCCACGTCGTAGGCGTCGCGCCACATCAGCAGGTCGCTGTAACGTCCGCCTAAAGAGGAGTCGTCGCCCTCGTTCATCAGTTCGAGCCACTGCCCCAGCGTGATCGGCGATTCGGAGGGGGCGCCGTTGCGGATCCAAAAAACGTCGGCACTCGTGGTGAGGATGTTTTGCCCCGCGGAGAACCCTCGGATCGACCTGTCGCAGGTGAGTGTCATCCTCGATATCTCGTCGATGAAGCCGGCGGGGTCGGCGGGGCTGCATGCGCGGGCCGTCTGAATGAGCGAGAACCTTGCGGGAATCGCGGTGATGTACCTCACATCGAGCGAGAGGTCGAGTCGCAGGTCGGACGCGAAATCACCCTCGGCGGAGAGGGTGGCCTCCACGCGGTCGAGCTCGGGCGTCGGGATCGGGGCGCAATCGGGGCCGCATCCGGCGAGGCAGAGCGACAGGCAAAAAATCGTGGCGAGAAGGTTTTTTTTCATGGCTTCGATATTTTTAAAGATTTTCTAAGACCCACGCCACGATTTTTTGGCGGATGTGGGTGCTGCCGGAGGGGCGCATCGAGTGGTTGTCGTCGGGGTAGATCATCATGTCGAATCGCCGGTCGGCCGCGACCAACGCCCGGGCCATCTCGTAGCTGTTTTGGACGTGGACGTTGTCGTCGCCCGTGCCGTGCACCAACAGCAGCCGCCCCTGCAACAGGCCGGCGTAGTTGATGGGCGAGTTGTTGTCGTAGCCGGCGGGATTCTGGGAGGGCAGGCCGTTGTAGATCTCGGTGTAGATGGTGTCGTAGAAGCGCCACGAGGTGACGGGCGCGACTGCAACGGCGGCGGCGAACACATCCGCCCCCTTCAGCACGCTGTTCAGCGCGATGAACCCGCCGTAGCTCCAGCCGTAGATGCCTATGCGGGCGGAGTCGACCCAGGGTTTTTGCGCCAACCAACGCGCCGCGGCGATCTGGTCTTCCGTTTCTAACTTCCCGAGTGCGCCGTATGTCGATTTTTTGAACGCCTCGCCACGTCCGCCCGTTCCGCGGGGGTCGACGCACGCGACGATGTAGCCCGCGTCGAGCAGCGGTCGGTAGATCGACATGTCGCCCGCGCCGATCCTCTCCACGCAGACGCTCCTCGACCCCGGGCCGCTGTACTGCGTCATGAAAACGGGGTGTTTCCGGGCGGGGTCGAACCCCTCGGGCTTCAGCATCCAACCGAAAAGTTCGACTCCGTCGTCGTTCGGGAAGGAGAAAAACTCGCGCCCGTCGGTTATCTCGCCGCGTGCCACCCGCTCGTTCCAGTAGTCGATGCCGAGGGGTGCCACGTCCTTCTCCGCGTCGACCGAAAGAGACTCCACGAAGCCCCCCTCGACGCTGTAAAGATACTCCTCCCACCGGCCAGTGCGGGTTTCGTTGCGCACCACGAAGTGTCGGCCGTCGGGCTGGAACGTAACGGTGTTCTCGTCGGGCCGCTCGACGTAGGTCGGCGAACTCTCGTCGTAAATCACGCGGCCGTCGCCTAACACAACCTCGAAACGGTTCTGCAATCTGTTGACGCGATAGAAGAACAGCTGGCCGGCGGGTGTCCAACCTATGCGGGGGATGTACTGATCGGTTTCGGCGCCTGTCTCGACCTGCCGCGAAAGGCCATCCTCCAGATCGTACACATGTAGCGTCACGACCGAGTTGGCCTCGCCCGCCTTGGGATACTTAAAGGTGTAGGGTGCGGGATAGAGCCCCCCGTCGTAGCGCATCATCGAGAACTCGGGCACCAGCGTCTCGTCGAACCGCAACCACGCGATGCTGCGGCCGTCGGGCGACCACTCCCAGGCGCGGGTGAAGGCGTACTCCTCTTCGTAGACCCAGTCGGTGGCGCCGTTGATGATGTGGTTGCGCTCGCCGTCGGAGGTGAGGCGCGTCTCGACGCCGGTCGCGATGTCGCGCAGAAACAGGTCGTTGTCCCTCACGAATCCCACCTTCGTGCTGTCGGGCGAGAGCGCCGCCTCGCGTACCGGTACCTCTCCCGTCAACTCGTAACGTGCTGTGAACGAGCGGCGGTAGATAGACGTTCTGTCAAGTGGAGTGAGCTCTTGGGCTGCTGATCCCGTCGCAACGAACAGCGATACTATCAATAAAAGTTTTCTCATCATTCCACCGCTTTAAGGCTAAGGTCGACGCTCTTGATTTGGTGGGTGAGGGCGCCGACGGAGATGAAGTCGACTCCCGTTTCGGCGTACTCGCGCAGGTTGTCGGCGCGGATGCCGCCCGACGACTCGATCTCGATCTTCTGTCCGGCGGCCAACAGTCCGTCGATCTTGGCGACGGCGCGGCGGGTCATCTCGACGTCGAAGTTATCCAACATGATGCGATCGACGGGGCCATCGCCCATGGTCGAAAAGACCAGGTCGATATCCTCCATCGTGCGCACCTCCACCTCGATCGGCAACTTCAATCCGCGCTCGCCCATGTATCGCCGCACCCCCTCGATGGCGGGAACTATGCCGCCCGCGAAGTCGATGTGGTTGTCCTTCAGCAGTATCATGTCGAACAGCCCCATTCGGTGGTTCTCGCCGCCGCCCATCTTCACCGCCATCTTGTCCAACACTCGGCTGCCCGGGGTGGTCTTGCGCGTGTCGAGAATGCGGCAACCCGTGCCCTCGACCAGCGTCACGTAGCGCGCCGTCTCGGTCGCGACACCCGTCATGCGCTGCATGATGTTGAGGATGATGCGCTCGCTCTGGAGCAGAGTGCGGACTCGGCCCGAGACGTAGAACACCACGTCGCCCGGCACGACCGGCGTGCCGTCGGCGATCAGCACCTCCAGCCGCACGTCGGGATCCAAGCGGCGGAAGACCATCTCGGCGACCTCGACGCCCGCGATGATGCCGCGCTCCTTGACCAACAGCTTCATGCGGCCCTGCGCCTCGGCCGGAATCGACGCCAACGAGGTGTGGTCACCGTCGCCTATATCCTCGGCAACAGCGAGTTCTATCAGTTTCTCAACAAAGGGGATGTACTCTTTTTTCATATTTTTCGATTTATAACGTCCCAAAAGTAGCGAAAAAAAGAAAAAGTACCTATATTTGTCGCTTCAAGCAAAAGAGACGATGAGAATTTCGACATATTTTAAGCGTTTTTATTTTTACTGCGAGAGCGGTCGGGAGTCTCTTTGTCTGTAACAACAACGCAGGTGCGCAAAAAAACAAAGATGTCCCGACCACGAAAGAGGTTGGGACTTTTTTGTGAGGGCGGCCGCAACTATTTTTAGCTACGCAAAACACAAATAGTATGAAGATAGCGATACAGGGTTACGAGGGCAGCTTCCACCAGATAGCCGCCGAACAACACTTCGACACGGAGATCGAGATCGTCCCGTGCGCGACATTTCGCGAGGTGGCGCGCAGGGTCAAGAGCGGCGAGGCGGCCTACGGCCTGATGGCGGTCGAGAACTCCATCGCCGGAACCATCATCGCCAACTACGGCATTCTGCAGGAGGCGGGGGTGCAGGTCGCCGGCGAGGTCTATCTGCGGATCGTGCAGAACCTCATGGCGCTGCCGGGCGTCACGCTCGACGAGATCACCGAGGTCGAAAGCCACCCCATGGCGCTGCATCAGTGCCACAACTTTCTCGACACACATCCAGACTGGCGCTTGGTCGAGAGCGAGGACACCGCACTGAGCGCACGCGACATCGCGGAGAGCGGTTCGCGCACCTCGGCCGCCATCGCCAGCGAACGCGCCGCGCGACTCTACGGTCTGGAGATCGTCGCCCCCGAAATCAACACCATCAAAAACAACTACACACGTTTCGTGGTGATCAAAGTGCAGGATCTGCTCACCGACCCTCGCGCAAACAAAGCGTCGCTATACTTCAAGACCGACCACAGGCAAGGCTCGCTCGTGAGGGCGCTGGAGGTGCTCGACGGAGTCAACATGTCGCGCCTGCAGTCGCACCCCATTCCCGCCGAGCCGTGGCACTACATGTTCCACATCGACATCGAATTCCCTTCGCCCGAGGTCTACGCCGCAAACCTCGAACGACTTGTACGAGCAACCGAAGAGGTACACGTCTACGGAGTATACCCCAACGGCCGGCCATAACTAAGGATTTAGTTATATAACTAAGTTTTTAGTTATGGTGGTTTTTGCTACGCAGAACCGCACCTTTTAAAAAAGGTGCACCAAAAATTTTTAGAGAAACTTCGTTTCTCGATTTTGAGGGTTCGGTTTTGCGGGTTGCACGCAGTGCAACACTATTTTTAATTGAAATTCTGACTCCGAAAATTTATTTTCGAGATCAGAATTTCAATTAAAAATAGTAGACGGGCTCCGCCCGCCGCAAAACCCGGGCGGAACGCCGCCAGCGTTTTTAGCTACGCAAAATAAATCGCTGCGGCCGTTGCCGCCGCTGCCGGCGTTCCGGCAATCTTTTTGGTCACTTTTTGGATTTGCAAAAAGTGACGTGACGAAAAAAATAGAAACCTTATAAAAAAATAAAAAAGTCATGAAAAGAGTTGAAATTGCATGTGCCGGAAGGCTTGACACGATCAAGGAGTACTATTTTTCGCAGAAGAACAAGCAGATTGCCGAGTTGAAGGCGTCGGGGCGTGACATTGTGGCGTTGGGTATTGGCAGTCCCGACCTTCCGCCTCCCGCGAGTGTGACTGAGGCGTTGTACACCTCGGCGTTGAGGCCCGAGGTGCACGGCTATCAGCCCTATCACGGGAGCGATCTGCTGAGGGGTGCGTTTGCGAAGTGGTACGCGAAGTGGTACGGCGTTGAGCTCAATCCCAAGAACGAGATTCTGCCGCTGTTGGGATCGAAGGAGGGTATCGTGCATGTCTGCATGACCTTTCTGCAGGAGGGCGACGAGGCGTTGATTCCCAACCCGGGCTATCCGACCTACACGGGCGGGGTAACGCTGGCGGGTGCGAAACCTGTGCCCTACGCGCTGAAGGCGGAGAACGGATACCTGCCCGACTTCGAGGAGTTGGAGAAGATGGATCTGTCGAGGGTCAAGATCATGATCTGCAACTACCCCAACATGCCGACGGGAACTGTGCCGACGGTGGCGCTGTTCGAGAAGTTGGTCGCCTTTGCCGCCAAGCACAACATCATGCTGCTGCACGACAACCCTTACAGTTTCATTCGCAACGACATGCGCCTGAGCATCCTGTCGGTCGAGGGGGCGAAGAACGTCGCGATGGAGCTCAACTCGCTGTCGAAGGGGCACAGCATGGCCGGATGGCGTGTGGGCTCGTTGGCCGGTCGCGCCGACTGGATCAGCGATGTGCTCAGGTTCAAGAGCAACATGGACTCGGGGATGTTCTTCCCCATTCAGGCCGCCGCCGCCGCCGCACTGGAGTTGGATCATGAGTGGTTCACCGAGCTCAACGCAACCTACTACGCTCGCGAAAAGGAGGGATTCAAACTGTTGGACGCGCTGGGCTGCAGCTACCGCAAGGGTCAGGCGGGGCTCTTCATCTGGGCCGACCTGCCCGACTCGTGGACGGGCGACGGATTCGAATTCTCGGACATGGTGCTTGAGAAGGCTGGGGTGTTCATAGTCCCGGGAGGGGTGTTCGGAAGCGAGGGTCGTCGCTGCATCCGAATCTCGCTGTGCGTGCCCGCCGACCTGTTGGCAAAAGCTGTCGACAAGGTCGTCGCCGCGAAGTTATGACAGCGGCAATTTTTGGGCTGGGGTTGATCGGCGGGTCGTTCGCGCTGGCACTCAGGGATCATGGGATTGCGGGAGATATCGTCGGCGTCGACGCGTCGGCCGAGAACGCGGCCAAGGCGCTGGAGTTGGGCCTCGTCGATCGCATCGCGACGCACGACGAGGCGGTGGAGCAGGCCGACCTGATTGTCCTCGCAACGCCGGTCGACGTGACGCCCATCCTCGCCACGCGAATCCTCAACCGCGTGCGTGCGTCCCAGACGGTGATGGACATGGGGTCGATCAAAGAGGAGCTGTGCGAGGTGATCGAGCAACACCCCGCGCGCGGACGCTTCGTGGCTACCCACCCGATGTGGGGCACCGAGTTCAGCGGCCCCGCCGCGGCGCAACACGGAGCCTTCACAGGGCGGACAACGGTGATATGCGATCGCGAACTGTCGGCACCCGACGCACTCGGCGCCGTCGAGGCGATCTGGGCGCGTGTCGGCTCGCCCGTCATCTACATGTCGGCCGCCGAACAGGACCTCCATGCCGCCTACATCTCCCACATCTCGCACATCACCTCGTTCGCCCTCGCCCTCACCGTGCTCGAAAAAGAGCGCGAAGAGGAGCACATCTTCGACCTCGCCGGAGGCGGGTTCGAGAGTACCGTGAGACTCGCGAAATCGTCGCCCGACACATGGCTCCCGATCTTCGCCGGCAATAAGTACAACGTCCTCGATGTCCTGAGAGAACATATACACCAGCTACAAATCCTCAGACGAATGTTAGAACGAAACGATAGAGAAGGACTGCGTGCCGCCATGCAAAAAGCAAACACGATTAAACGAATTTTGCCCTGAACAGACTCTTAGCTACGCAGAATGTTACTTTTGGAAAATCCCAAAAGTAACCAAAAAGATTGCGGCAACGGCCGCAGCGATTTATTTTGCGTAGCTAAAAACGCAGGCGGCGTTCCGCCCGGTATTTTGCGGTTGCACGCAGTGCAACACTATTTTAGATGAAAATCTGACTCCGAAAATTCATTTTCGAGATCAGATTTTAATTAAAAATAGTAGCAGGGCATTCGCCCTGCCGCAAAATCCGAACACTAAATATCGAGAAACGAAGTTTCTCTAAAAATTTTTGGGCGACTTTTTTAAAAGTCGCGATAGAGACGAATAAATAAAAAGTATGGAAAATTTCAAATTAGGAGTAAAGCGTCCGTTGATAATTTCGGGGCCGTGCAGTGCTGAGACTAAGGAGCAGACGTTGGAGACGTGTGTTAGGTTGGCTGAGACGGGTGTTGTGGATGTGTTGCGTGCGGGTGTTTGGAAACCTCGCACATCGCCCGGCACGTTCGAGGGTGTCGGACTGAAGGGGCTTGCCTGGATGGCGGAGGCGAGGAGGCTGACGGGTCTGCCGATCTCGGTTGAGGTTGCGTCGGCCAAGCATGTGGAGAGTGCGCTGGAGTTCGATATCGACTGCGTGTGGATTGGCGCTCGCACGACGGTGAGCCCGTTCGCGGTGCAGGAGATCGCCGACGCGCTGAAGGGTAGCGGCGTGCCGGTGCTGATTAAGAATCCGGTGAACCCCGACATCGACCTGTGGGCGGGGGCGGTGAAGAGGTTTGCGGCGGTGGGCATTCCGATGGAGAGCATCGGGCTGATACACAGGGGGTTCTCGTACTACGGCCAGAGCCGCTATCGCAACGCGCCGATGTGGCCGTTGGCGTTCGAGATGCGCAGCCGTTTTCCGGAGATGATGATGATCGCCGACCCGTCGCACATGTCGGGCACGGTGGAGTATCTGTACGAGCTGTCGCAGGCGGCGGCCGACCTGCGGTACGACGGTCTGATCGTCGAGAGTCACGTGTGTCCGGCGCAGGCGCTCAGCGACTCGAAGCAGCAGCTGATTCCGGGCGAGTTGGAGAGGTTGGTGCGCAGCGTGAACTGGAGGGCCGAGGCGGTCGACGACCCCGAGTACGTCAAGGCGATCGACATGCTGAGAGACCAGATCGACCAGATCGACACCGAGCTCTTCTCGCTGCTGAGTCGCCGCATGAAGATCAGCGACGACATCGGACGGGTCAAAAAAGCCAACGACGTGGCCATCCTGCAGTCGTCGCGCTGGGGCGCCATCAAGGAGCGCATCCTGTCGCAGACCGACAAACTGGGTCTCGACCGCGAATTCCTCAACGGCATCCTCGAAGCGATACACTTGGAGAGCATCAACCGGCAGAACAACGTGATGCAGGATGCTGAATTGTAGAAATTATTGCTAACTTGCGCGAAACTACACACGCTATGAAGAAATTTGTGTTTTACACGATCGCGCTGGCGGCGATGCTGCTCGCGGGGTGCGAAGAGGAGAAGCAGTGGGACTTCTACAACACCGAGATCGTGATCGACCTGAGGGACGGCGACGGGAAAAACTTGTTCGACGCCTATCATCCCGAGAGCATGCGCGACAACCGCGTGTCGATCTCCTACGACGGGGCGACCTACCCCTTGGTGTTCGAAGAGCCCAACACGAGGGCCGAGCGAGTGCTGCCTCAGTGGAACGCCAACGGCCGCAACCCGTTTCGACTGATCGGCTACTACGAGACTGAGAACAGTCTTGTCAGGTTGGTGTTCGGCGAGTTCAGCGCCGACACCAAGAACTACCATGCCGAGAGCTTCAACATCAATTGGGGCGACGGCACGATGAGCGAGGTGAGGTTCGACCTCTACGCAGCCTCCAACGGCAAGAACGAGGAGCCCACGATGCACGAGGCGATCTGGGTCGAGAGCGGATTGGGCGAAGGGGCGCGTACCGACAACTCGCTGAACCTGCACATCGTGAAAGCCGCAACGGCGGCGGCGAATTAGGGTGGGACTCAAGGTCTACGGTCGCTAAAACGTAACAAATGTAACGTTTCGAGAAGTGTGCCATATGTAACACTTTTGCAAGTGTGACATTTGTAACGCTTTGGGCAAAAGTGTGTCTTTTGTAACACTATTGCGGATCGACGTCGGGGGTGACGGTGACGCGGCGAAAGGCGGGGTCGGCGGCGAGGGTGCGGATGGCTCTCTGCACAATTTCGCGCACCGCCGACATCGCGCGAGGTGTCACTGCGCGGCCACCGGCAGACGAGAAGTTCCCGCGCGGAACCTTCAGCAGAAACATAAGGGCGAACTCGCCCTTTATTTTTTCGACCACGGGAGGTTGCGGCCCCAACAGCAGATCGCCGAAGTCGGGCCTCAGCAGCTCGGCGAATCGTCGGGCGGCGGCGTTGAGCACCTCGCGGTCGGCGTGGCGTAACATAAGAGACACAAGCCTCGACGCAGGCGGATAGCCATACATGGCGCGCTCGGCAAGCATCTCGGCCGCCATCGCGCGATAGTCCCCCGCCGCGGCCTGGGCAATCAGGCGACTGTCGGGCGAGGCGGTCTGGATTACGACTTTTCCCCTTTGGCCCCTGCGTCCCGCTCGTCCGACCACCTGCGCGATGAGTGCGTAGGCGCGTTCGGAGGCGCGGAAGTCGGGATGGTTCACAAGATTGTCGGCGTTGAGCACTCCCACCAACGACACCCCCGCGAAGTCCAACCCCTTGGTTATCATCTGTGTTCCGACAAGTATGTCGGTCGCGCCCGCCTCGAAGTCGCCGATGATGCGTGCGTAGGCGCGTTGCGAAGTTGCGCTGTCGCGATCGAGCCGAGCTATGCGCGCCTCGGGGAATAGCCGCGCCAACTCCTCTTCGATTTTTTCAGTCCCAAACCCGCGAGTCTCAAGACCCCGACCTCCACACGCGGGACACTGCGCAGGCATCGCCTCCGACGCGCCGCAGTAGTGACATCGTAGCGAGGTGCGGTGAGCGGTCATCGGAATGCCGCAGTGGGCGCATCGGGGCACGTGGCCGCAGTCTGCGCACTCGACGAAGGGGGCCACCCCGCGACGATTCTGAAACAGGATCGTCTGCTCGCCGCGCGCGAGCGCCCCCTTGATCTCGTCCGACAGCTCCTTGTTGAAGTGCGACCTTCGCTCGCCGCGCTTGGCCGCGCGAAGTGTGTCCGATGTAACTATTTCGGGTGCCGCCGTGCCGCCGTAACGTTCGGCGAGCTCCACCAATCCGTAGCGCCCCGACAGAGAGTTAGCCCAAGTTTCGAGAGCAGGGGTGGCGCTGGCGAGGATCACCTTCGCGTCGTTGCCGTCGGCGAGCATGACGGCGGTGTCGCGCGCGTTGTATCGCGGGGCGGGGTCGTGCTGTTTGTAGCTGGCGTCCTGCTCCTCGTCGACCACCACGAGTCCGAGTCGCGGCATCGGCAGAAACACCGACGAGCGGGTGCCCACTATCAGCGCCCCCCCTTCGGAACGTGCGAGTCGAATGTAGGCCTCGGCGCGGCGACGGTCGGGCAGCCCCGAGTGGTAGAGCACGACACGATCGCCGAAGACGCGACGGACGCGCCCCACGAACTGAGTCGTGAGCGAAATTTCGGGCAGCAGCAACAGCACGTCGCGCCCCCGAGCGAGGGTGCCGGCGATAGCGTGGAAGCAGACCTCGCTCTTGCCGCTCGACGGCACGCCGAACAGCAGTGCCACGTTGTGGCGGCGGAGACTTTCGCGCAACTCCTCCAACGCGGTTTGTTGGGCGGGGGAGAGAGTCGGCAGGCGGAACTCGTTGTCTTCGGGGAGGATGTCGACTTCGATTGCGTCGCGCTCGGTGATGACGACGAACCCTTTTTTTTCGAGCGCACCCAAGATCGTCGAGTCGGCCCGAAGCCTCTCCCTCGGAACCGCAACCCCGTCGAGCCCGAAAGAGCCCAACTCCACCAACGCGTCGTACTGCTTGGGGGCGCGACGTCGCAGCCCCTCGCACGCCTCGGCCAACGCCTCCTCGCTGCAAAGGGTCAGAGCCACCATCCGCACGCGCCGAGGTCGGAACTCATCGGAGGCGAACTCGTCGGCAGTGAATCCCGACGGTTTGAGCATCGAGGGGAGCGCCGCGCGCATCACCTCGCCGAGGGTACACATATAGTAGTCGGACATCCAATCCCACAGTCGCAGCTGCCCCTCGGTGACGATCGGTTCGGGGAAGAGCAGCGACAGCACCGGCTTGATATTCTTGTAGGGCGGGCGTTCGGAGGTGAGACTGCGCACGATGCCGCCGACGATCTTGCGCGCGCCGAACTGCACCGACACCGCACTGCCAACAGTCACGCCGTCAGCCATGTCGCCCTCCACGCCGAAGGTATAGCACCCTCCCGCTATCGGCAAAATTATTTCGGCATACCTCATCGAGGATGTAAAATTACGTAAATTTTGCCTATTTTTGTACAATGTCAAGTTTTGTACATCTTCACGTCCACACCCAGTATTCGATCCTCGACGGGGCGTCGGATATCCGCAAGCTCATAGCCCGAACCAAGGCGCTGGGGATGCACGCCGTCGCCATCACCGACCACGGCAACATGTATGGAGTGAAGGAGTTTCACGACGTCGCGACCAAAGAGGGGATCAAACCGATCCTCGGCTGCGAGGTCTATGTGGTGAAGGACAGATTCGTGAGCGACAAGGACGAGAAGGCGGGCGACCACCTGATACTGCTGGCGAAAAACCTGAACGGATATCAAAACCTCTGCAAGATAGTCAGCTACTCGTGGACCGAGGGGTTTTACTACAAGCCCCGCATCGACAAGTCGCTATTGAGGGAGCATGGCGAGGGTCTCGTCTGCTGCTCGGCGTGTCTGGGGGGCGAGGTGCAGCAGGCGATCATGCGCGGCGACATGCGCGGGGCCGAGGAGGTGGTGCGCGAGTTTCAGGGGATGTTCGGCGACGACTACTACCTTGAGATGCAGCTCCTTCCGACCCTCAACCCCTCCGCCGATAACGAGACCTACAATAGCCAGCGGACGGTGAACAAAGAGTTGGTCGACATAGGCAAAAGATTGGGCGTTAAATATATAGTCTCGAACGACGTTCACTTCGTCGATGCCGAAGATGCCGAGGCGCACGACCACCTGATATGTCTCAGTACGGGCAAAGATTTGGACGACCCCAAGCGGATGCACTACTCATTTTCGGAGTGGCTGAAGAGTCCCGACGAGATGGCCGCGTTGTTTCCCGACCTGCCCGAGGCGTTGGCCACGACGCTCGAAATCGCCGACAAGATAGAGGACTACTCGCTGGAACATCCGCCGCTGATGCCCGACTTCGTGCCGCCGGCGGAGTTCATCGAGTCCGAGGGGTTGGCCGACAGCGAGATGATCGCGCAGCAGAATCGCTACCTCGCACACCTTGTGGAGCGCGGGGCCAAGGAGCGCTACGGCGAGCTGACCGACAAGATCAGGGAGCGCATAAAGTTCGAACTCTCGACCATAGAGTGGATGGGCTTTCCGGGATACTTCCTCATCGTGTGGGACTTCATTCGTGCCGCGCGCGAGATGGGGGTGTCGGTGGGGCCGGGTCGCGGGTCGGCGGCGGGGTCGGTGGTGGCCTACGCGCTGCGAATCACAAACATCGACCCGCTGAAGTACAACCTGCTGTTCGAACGATTCCTGAACCCCGACCGAATATCGCTGCCCGACGTCGACATCGACTTCGATGAGGATGGGCGCGCCGACGTGCTCGAATATGTGTCGGAGAAGTATGGCAAGAAGCGCGTCGCCCAGATCGTAACCTTCGGCTGCATGGCCCCAAAAATGGCGATCAAGGATGTCGCGCGGGTGCAGAAACTGCCACTCACCGAGAGCGACCGCCTCACCAAACTTGTGCCCGACCGCCTCGCCCCCAAGAAGGGGCAGACAGCTTTCGAACATCTGTACGAGGTGTCGGCCGAGATGCGCGCCGAGCGCGAAAGTCACAACGATGTGATACGTCGCACTTTGGAGTATGCCGAGAAGCTGGAGGGGTCGGTGCGCCAAACAGGGGTGCACGCCTGCGGGGTGATCATCGGCAAGGACGATCTGGAGCTCTACGCTCCCATCGCCACTGTGCGAGATAAGGACAAGGAGGCGAAGGCGAGCCATAAAAAAAACGACGACGAGCTCAAGAACGTAGTGCAGTTCGACGGGAGTCAGGTCGAGAGCATCGGCCTCATCAAGATGGACTTTCTGGGGCTGCGCACACTCTCTATTATAAAGGACGCCCTCGGCAACGTCGAGCAGGTGCACGGCGAGAAGATCGACATCGAGGCGGTGCCGTTGGACGACGCCGAGACCTATAAGCTCTTCAGTCGCGGCGACACCCACGGCCTGTTTCAGTTCGAATCGGCGGGGATGCGCAAGCACCTCAAAAATCTGAAGCCCACGAGGTTCGAAGACCTCATAGCAATGAACGCCCTCTATCGCCCGGGGCCGATGGACTACATCCCGTCGTTCATCCGACGCAAGAACGGCGACGAGGCGGTGAGCTACGACATCGCCGACATGGAGGAGTATCTGGCCGACACCTATGGGATTACTGTCTATCAGGAGCAGGTGATGCTCCTGTCGCAGAAACTCGCGGGATTCACCGGCGGCGAGGCCGACACCCTGCGCAAGGCGATGGGGAAGAAGCAGAAGGCGGTGCTCGAAAAGATGAAGCCCAAGTTCATCGAGGGGGCAACCGCCAAGGGGCACGACCCGAAGATCGTCGACAAGGTGTGGAGGGATTGGGAGTCGTTTGCCGAGTACGCCTTCAACAAGAGCCACTCCACGTGTTACGCCTATGTAGCCTATCAGACCGGTTGGCTCAAGGCCCACTACCCGAGCGAGTTCATGGCGGCGGTGCTGAGTCGCAACCTGAACAACATCAAGGAGATCACCCACTACATGCAGGAGTGCAAGCGGATGCGAATCAACGTGTTGGGCCCCGACGTCAACGAGAGTTTTCATCTCTTCTCGTCGGACAAGGCGGGCAACGTGCGTTTCGGTCTGGCGGGCATCAAGGGGGTAGGCGAGGCGGCCGTGCGATCAATCATCGAGGAGCGGAAGGCCAACGGACGATTCGTCGACATATACGACTTCATGGAGCGCATCAACCTTCAGTCCGTCAACAAGAAGACCTTGGAGGGGCTCGCCGTGTCGGGGGCGTTGGACGCCATCAGCGGATTTCACCGCAGCATCTTCTTCGCCGAGACGGCCGACAGCGCCGGCGCGGGGGGAACCTACCTCGAACAGTTGATGCGCTACGGAACGAGGATGCAGGGCGAGAAGTCGAACGCGCAGCAGAGCCTCTTCGGAGGAGGTGCCGCCGAGGTCGCAGTGCAGAGGCCCGCGCCGACATCGTCCGCGCCGTGGTCGCAGTTGGAGACGCTCAACAAAGAGCGGGAGGCGATAGGAATCTACCTCTCGTCGCACCCGTTGGACAAGTACCAGACCGTCATCAAGCATGTGTGCAACGCGACGCTGGCCGATCTGGGCGACCTCACCGGCAAGGCCGACAGAGATTTCACAGTCGCCGGAATGGTGACGGGGGTGCAGAACTTGGTCTCGCAGAAGGGCAAGCCCTACGGGCGGGTCAGGATCGAGGACTACGACGGCACGACGCACGAGTTCACGCTGTTCGACAAAGACTACGAGAAGTGGCGCATATTTTTCTACACCGACTACTTTCTGTTCATCCGCGGCAAGATTCAGACGCGGTTCGGGCGCGAGGGCGAGTTGGAGGCGCGCATCGGCAGCGTGATGCAGTTGGACGATGTGGAACGGAGCATGTTGCGGGAAATTTGCGTCACCGTGCCGCTGGAAGCTATCGACGGCGCGCTTATTGCATCGTTGGAGGGGGCGGCACGCTCGTCGGAGGGGGAGCTGACCCTCGCCCTCAAGGTTGTCGATCGTCGCGGAGGAGTGTCGGTGAAGATGCACTCCCGCCGCTACAAAGTCGGCCTCGGCGGCAGCCTCACCGCCTACCTCGACGACTCGGAACTACGTTACACCATTAATTAAACGGAACCGGCCATGAATTACGAAATACCCGTTTTGCCCCTGGCGGTCGACCTTGAAAGCAAGGCGGTTCTTCGTCAATTGAATCTGGCCAATAAAAAACTTGCCGAACTGAAGGGGGTGGCGCAAACCATACCCAACGAGGATATCCTAATAAACACCCTCACCCTGCAGGAGGCGAAGGACAGCTCGGCGGTCGAGAACATCGTGACGACACACGACGAGATCTACAAAGCGGAGCTCGACATAAAGCAGTATGCGATCTCGGCCTCGACCAAGGAGGTGATAAACTATTCGCACGCCCTCAAACGCGGATTCGAACTGGTCAGAAATAATAAGTTGCTGACCAACACGATGATAAAAGAGATACAGCGATCTCTCGAAAACAACAGCGCAGGATTTCGAACCCTGCCCGGAACCAATCTCAAAGATCAGTTCGGAGCGGTCGTGTACACTCCACCCCAGGAGAAGATGCTCATTGAGAGGCAGATGCAGAATCTGGAGACGTTTATAAACGACGACTCGATATCGGACCTCGACCCGTTGATCAAGATGGCGATTGTCCACCATCAGTTCGAAAGCATCCATCCGTTCTACGACGGCAACGGCCGCACGGGCAGGATCATCAACATTCTCTATCTGGTGATAAAGGGTTTGTTGGATCTGCCCATTCTGTACCTCAGCCGATACATCATTCGCAACAAGTCGCAATACTATCATGCGATACAGGCCGTTCGCGACAGAGGGGAGTGGGAGACGTGGGTGCTGTTCATGCTAAAGGGGGTGGAGTCGACCGCCGACGAGACCATCGGGCTCGTGAAGGAGATTTCGAGGCTGATGATTGAGTACAAGCACAAGATGCGGAGTCTGCCCGGGCGGGTGTACCGCCACGAGCTTTTGAACAATCTGTTTAACCACCCGTACACCAAGATCGAGTTTATTCGAGCCGATCTGGATGTGAATCGCATCACGGCGACGAAGTATCTCAACATTCTGGCAGAGGCGAAGCTTGTTGAAAAGGTCAAACACGGACGCACCAATTACTATTTGAACATGCCTTTGATCAGGCTGTTGATGAACGTTTCGGCAGGCGATGTCGTCGCCCCCGATATAAACATCGAATCAATAAGTGTATAGCGATTGCCGTTTTCTTGAGCATGTCACTCTGGAAATGTACAAGAAAACGCGATTTCATGAACACATCGCCCGAGACATGCACACAAAAACGCGATATTGTGAACACATCGCACAAAACGGGCAAAAAAATGATATAACTAACGCGATAAAAACTATGGCAATGGAAATTACAAGCGCCAACTTTACGGAGTTGCTGGAGAGTGGCGCACCCTTGGTGGTGGACTTTTGGGCCGAATGGTGTGGCCCGTGCAGAATGATCGGCCCGATGGTCGAAGAGCTGGCGGCGGAGTACGACGGCCGCATCACCGTCGGCAAATGCAACGTCGACAAGGAGCGCGACCTGCCGACCAAGTACTCAATCCGCAACATCCCCACGCTGCTCTTCTTCAAGGACGGCGAGTTGGCAGACCGTCACGTCGGAGCCCTGAACCGCGCCGACCTGAAGGCCAAAATGGAGGCCCTGTTAGGGTAGGGCGACGATGGCGGGGAGTTTCCGTTACCGCATCGAGCAGCGCGACATCGACGCCTCGCAGCGGGTGCGTCTCTGCGCTATGGGCGACATGGTGTTGCAGGCGGCGGGCGACGACGCCGACATTCTGGGCTTCGGGGTGAGCGACCTCAACGCGGGCAACGCCTCGTGGGTGCTGTCGCGCATGGCGATCGAGATGCGCCGCCTGCCCCAGCGCCACGAGGAGATCGACATCTACACCTTGGTCAGCGACTACGGGCGGCTCTTCACGACGCGTAACATGACTGTTTCGGACGGCAAGAGTGTCGAAATAGGGGCGGCGGTGACGCAGTGGGCGATGATCGACCTTGCGACGCGACGGCCGTTAGACCTGTCGGCGCTGTCGAACAAGGGCACCTCGCTCGTCGACCGCGAACCGCCCGTCGAACGTCCGCGCAAGGTTGGCGCCCTCGCCGAGTGCTCGTCGGAGCGACCCTACGAGGTGGTGTACAGCGACATCGACTTCAACGGCCACGTCAACAGCATGAAGTATCTGGAGTGGATGGTCGACTCGCTGCCGACCGGAGTGGCGGCTCGGCTCGGGTCGTTCCGACTCGACATCAACTACATCCACGAAGCACGACTTGGCGACCGGCTGACCATCTGCTCGGCCGGCTTTGGCAGCGGCGATGGCAAAGAGGGCTGGCGTTTCGAAATTCGCGCCGCCGACAGCACCCCGATATGCAGGGCCGAGATCACAATCGCGCCCTGAGAGTCTGTTTAAAGATATTTCTCTCGCTTTTTTCGAGCCTTTTTTGCGCTTTTTTCGTTCTCCTCGCTCACCATAGAGACCACTATGTCTCGTTCGGAGAGCGAAAAAATCGCTTAAAAATTCACCGAAAACAGCTTCGGTAATATCTTTAAACAAACTCTGAACCGACAACAACAACCTAAAACACCCAATATGAAAAAACTAACCTTACTGCTCCTCGCGGCCCTGACGCTCGCGGGAGCCACCCCGACACAAGCGCAGGCGCAAGCACAAGCCCAACAACAAATCCCGGGAGCCGACACCCAATGGTTCGAGGAGGCCCGCTTCGGCATGTTCGTCCACTTCGGCCCCTACGCCGTTTTGGGCGCGGGCGAGTGGGTGATGAACTCGCGCCCCATAGCGCGGGCCGACTACCTGAACCTGCAAAACGTCTTCAACCCCCAGTCGTTCGACGCCGCCGAGTGGGTGCGCATCGCCAAGGAGGCGGGCATGCGCTACATCATTCTCACCTCGCGCCACCACGACGGATTCAGCAACTGGGCCACCGCGCAATCGGAGTGGAACATCATGAACACCCCCTACGGCCGCGACATCATCCGCCAGCTGGCCGACGAGTGCCGCGCGCAGGGGATGAAGTTGGGCTTCTACTACTCGCTGTTAGATTGGACGCGCGACGACTACCAGTGGCGCACCGGACGCACGGGCCAGAACTCGGGCCGCACCGCGCCCAGCGATTGGCGGGGCTACGTCGACTTCATGAAGGCGCAGCTGACCGAGCTGCTGACGCAGTATGGCGACATCGCGATGATCTGGTTCGACGGACACTGGGACCAGACCGCCGACGCCAACCGCACCGACCAGTCGGCCGCCGTCGATTGGATGTACCCCGAGATCTACGGCCACATCCGCAGCCTGCAGCCCGACTGCCTCATCGCCAACAACCACCATCTGCCCCCCTTCGCGGGCGAGGACTACCAGATTTTCGAACGCGACGTGCCGGGCGAAAACACCGCGGGGTACAGCGGTCAGGCCGTGTCGCGCCTGCCGCTCGAAACGTGCCAGACGATCAACGGCTCGTGGGGATGGAACATCACCGACCGTCGCTACAAATCCTCCACCGAGCTGATCCACCTGTTGGTGCGCACCGCCGGCGTCGGCGGCAACCTGCTGCTCAATGTGGGCCCCATGCCCGACGGCCGCATCACCCCCGAGAGCACCGAACGTCTGGGCGCGATGGGCGACTGGCTGCGGCGATACGGCCACACGATCTACGGAACGAAGGCGGGATTCGTGAGGCCGCAACGTTGGGGCGCCGTCACTACCGCCGCCTCTGTCTCTGCCTCTGACTCAAAAAGCGGCGGCGACAAGCTCTACATTCACATCCTCGACGGCTCGGAGGGGGCGGTGGCGCTCAACATCTCGGGCTTCCGTAGCGCGCGCTGGCTCAACGTCGAGGGGCCGCTGCCCGTCTCGCACGACCGCCGCACCGGCTGGGTGACCTTCGTGACCGCCGACTCAGCCCTCGACCCCGTCGACTCGATCATCGAAGTTTCAGTCAATTAAGAATTAAGAATTAAAAATTAAGAATTTTTGGCTACGCAGAAAAAAACAGAGGCTCCCGTATTCCGGAAGCCTCTTGTTTTTGCGAAGCAATAATCGCCGCGTAGCCTAATTCTTAATTTTTAATTCTAAATTCTTAATTGACAATCACTTCTGTCTCTCGTAGTACTCGCGAGTACGGGTGTCGACACGAATTTTCTCGCCCGTATTGATAAACAGCGGCACCCGCACGGTAGCGCCTGTGTTGACCGTGGCGGGCTTCAGCGAGTTGGTCGAGGCAGTGTCGCCCTTGATGCCGGGCTCGGTGTAGGTCACCTCCATGTCGACTATCGGGGGCAGCTCGGCGGTCATGGGGTAATCTTTGTCGGTGTGATAGAGCACTTCGAGTATCTGCCCGTCGACCATCAGGTCGGCGTTGTTGACCATGTCGCGCGGCACGGTGATCTCCTCGAATGTCTCGGTGTGCATCATGTGCAGCCCCATGTCATCCTCGTATGTGAACTGATAGGGTCGTCGCTCGACGCGCACGGGGTCGATCTTCACCCCCGACGAGAATGTGTTGTCGATTGTGCGTCCGTTTTCGAGATTTTTGAGCTTTGTGCGCACGAAGGCGGGCCCTTTGCCCGGCTTGACGTGCTGAAAGTCGATGATCTGGAACGTCTTGCCATCCATCTCGATGCACATCCCGATCTTTATGTCTGCCGTTGTTGCCATAATTCAGTTGAGAATTGAAAGTGGAAAATTGAAAATGTTTGCCGTGCAAAAGTAAATAAAAAAAACCACTTTTCACTTTTCATTTTTCACTTTTCACAGATTCGGCCCACTCGTAGCGTGACGAATCGACTCCCAGTCGCGCCAAAATCCGCTCTGTGACTGTGCGGCAGGCGGCCTCCAAAGAGTCGGGGTGGGAGTAGAAACTCGGCGACGCAGGCATCACCACCGCCCCCGCCTCGGCCAGCGTCACAAGGTTGCGCAGATGTATCAGGTTCATCGGCGTCTCGCGCGGCACCACAATCAGCGTGCGCCCCTCCTTGAGCATCACGTCGGCGGCACGGGCAATCAGGTCGCCCGAAACCCCCGCGGCGATGCGCCCCACGCACCCCATCGAACAGGGCACAATCACCATCGCGTCCCAGCGCGCCGAACCCGAGGCGGGCGAGGCAAACATATCGTCGACGTCGAACCGCTCGATGCGCCCGCCGCGCTCATTGTGCCCGTCTGTCGGCAGCGCCACCCGCTCCCACTCTGCAACCTCCTCTCCTCGACGACTGACAATCAGACCGATACGCTCAACATCAGCCGCGACAAGCCCCTCCAAAACCTGGCGGGCATAAACCGCCCCACTCGCCCCCGTAACCGCAACGACAACCCTCATCTCTCGATCGATTTAGACCTCATACCGCACTCGTCCAGACACTCCAGGGTGGCGGGCAGCGCGGCGCGCAGGTTGCGAAACGCCTTCTCGGAGTCGTGAAACACAACGATGTCTCCCGGGCGCACATGACGCACCACATTCTCGATGCACCGCTCGGGAGTCACACGGCGCGAGTAGTCGCGACTGACGACGTTCCACATCACGATCTTCCAACCCTCACCACTCAACGCTCGCGCCTGCCGCGGCGAGATGCGCCCGTAAGGTGGCCTGAACAGCGGCGAGTCGATCACCCTCGCCGCCCGCTCGACATCGGCAAGGTAACTCGCGTCGTCGCGCTCCCACCCTTTCACATGGCCGTATGTGTGGTTGCCGACCCTGTGCCCCTCCTCCAGAATCCGCCGATAGAGCTCGGGGTGGTTCTCCACGTTGCGACCCAGACAAAAAAATGTCGCCCGCGCGTCGTGCCTCGCCAACTCGTCCAGTATCCACTCGGTGACCCCGGGCGTGGGGCCGTCGTCAAAGGTGAGGAACACATCCCTCTCCTCCGGAATGTCCCACACCAGTGCAGGCATCAGACGGCGCAAAAATTTCGGCGGTTTAAATCGCATAATTTTACAAATGTAGTGCAAAAAATCGTACATTTGTGGAAACTAAAATTTTTACTACCATGTCGAGACTCCTCCTCCTAAGCCTGCTGCTGCTAACCGTCGCATGCGGCGGCACCGACAGCTTCAAGTACGACGCCCAGGGCGCCCCCTACGAGATAGTCCTCGTGGCCGACCACGATGTGTGGGACGGCCCCGCGGGCGACTCCCTGCGCGCCACGTTCCACCGCCGCTACCCGATGATCAATCGCGAGGAGACCACCTTCGACATCCTGCGTGTGCTGCCGTCGGGCTTCAACCGCCTCGTCACGCGCCACCACAACGTGCTCATCGCCGACATCGACCCAGCCTACACCTCGCCCGCGCTCACCATCGCCCGCGACGTATACGCCCAACCGCAGATGGTGCTCTCCGCCTCGGCGCCCGACATGACCTCGCTCGCACAATTAGTCGCCGACAACGCCGACGACATCCTGCTCGCCCTCGAAACCGCCGAGAAGGATCGCGACGTCGCCAACGCCACCACCCATACCCCACCCGCCGTGAGCGAACTGATACGCAGCAAGTTCGGATTCGAAATGTCGACCGGCCCGGGCTACGAGGTACGCAGCGAGAGCGAGGATTTCCTCTGGCTGTCGTACGAGATGCCCGTGTCGAGCCAGGGCATAGTCATCTACTCCTACCCCTTCTCGGGCGTGCGCGACTTCGAACGCGACAACCTCATCGCCCGCCGCAACGAGTTCATGGCCCGAATCCCGGGCGAAAACCCAGGCTCCCACATGGCCACCGTCAACGACTACGTGTCGCTCCTCTACAAACGCATCGACGGACGTCAATGGGCCGAGATGCACGGCTTCTGGGACGTGCGAGGCGACTTCATGGGAGGCCCCTACACCAACTACTCCACCTTCGACGCCGCACGACAACGAGTCATCTCCATCGACTTCTACGTCTACTCACCCGACCCACGACTATCACAAAGAAACTACATCCGACAACTCGAACACTTCATCTACACCACCCGAATCTCCGGCGAAACCCCAACCTGGGAAGAATTAGGACGCGACATATAGCAGCTACGCAGTACCGCGACTTTTAAAAAAGTCGCCCAAAAATTTTTAGAGAAACTTCGTTTCTCGATATTGAGGATTCGGTTTTGCGTTCCGCCCGCCGCAAAAGCCGTAAACCAATCGCGTAGCTAAAAACGCTGCCGGCGTTCCGGCAATCTTTTTGGTTACTTTTGGGATTTTCCAAAAGTAACGTGAAAGAAAAATTACCGGCTGGACACGGCTTGCCAATCGTGTTCGGCGAAGCTGTAATTTCCTGATTTGGAGATTATTATGTGGTCTATAATGTTGATGTCGAATAGAGCGGCGGCGGCTTGAATGGTTTTGGTTATGGCGTAGTCTTCGTTGCTGGGCCGAGCGACTCCGGATGGGTGGTTGTGCACGAGGATCAGTGATGGTGCGAGGAGTTCGACGGCTCGTTTGACGACCAATTTGTGGTCGACGACGGTACCGGCGACGCCACCCTGGCTTAGTTTTGCTCGGTCGAGCACGCGCCCGCCGGATGTCAGGTAGAGGGCCCAGAACTCTTCGTGGCCAAGTTCCGCGAGCGGCGCGAATAGTCGCACGACATCCTCTTTCGACGTTATGGCGTTGACTGTCAGCGACTTTTCGGCAACCATGCGACGCGCAAGCTCGGCAGCTGCGGCGATGGACGCTGCTCGCACGGTTCCGCAACCCGCGGCCCGACGAATGCGCCCGACCCCCGCCTCGGCCAACCGCGACAGCGCCCCCGAACCTGAGCCTGAGCCCGAACCCGAGCCCGAACCCGAACCCGTTCCGGCACCCGCTCCCAAACCCGAACCAGAACCCGCTCCCATGTCGGAACCCGCCTCCGCCCCAAACTCCTCCAAAATTTTCTCAGCAAGCTCAACCGCCGAAAGACGATCGGTCCCCTCACGAATAATAACAGCCAAAAGCTCAGCATCCGAAAGCCTCTCTGCTCCGGACACAATCAACTTCTCCCGAATCTCCCTATCGGTAATCTTGCCCATAAATCATTGAAAGCCAGCGGCAAAGCGCACGAAAAATTAACCCCTGTACGAGTCGATATTCTCCAAAAGCCAATCCCCCGCCTCATCCGAAAGCGCATCCGAAACCGCATGAGCGGCATGCTGCTCGGCCTCTTTTTTTGTCTCGCCGACACCATGCCCCACCTCAATCCCGTCGATCACGACGGCCGATCGAAACAGCGGATGCTGCGACGTGTACCCCTTATCATGGCCGGTCGAAAACTGCACCGACTGCCGACTTTTTTGGCACCACTCGATCAGCCGACTCTTGTAGTCGGTCTCCGAGTTGACAAGTTCGTCGAGGTCTAAGTGGCGCCTAAACAGATTGTTAATCAGCACCCGATTAGTCCGGTCATACCCCTGATCGAGGTAAATCGCACCAATCATCGCCTCCAGAGCGTCACCATTGATATGCTTCTGAACAGCCGACCCGCCGGTGTGGCGAATGATGTGCCTGTCGAGCCCCAGCGACTCTGCAAGCGAGTTAAGGGTCTGCCGGCTGACGATCTTCGACCTCAGTCGCGTCAGCCCGCCCTCGTCGTCGGCGGGAAACTCAATAAAAAGATAGTCCGACACGACCGCTTCAAGGATCGCATCGCCCAGAAATTCAAGCCGTTCGTTGTTGAGATGCGTACCGTCTGCCAGCTCCACCGACGCCGACCTGTGCATCAGCGCCAACTTGTAGAGATCGATATTCCGCGCCCGAATACCGAAAATCGCCCGCACAAGGCTGTAAAACTCCCTGTCGCGACCGTTAAACCGTCCGACCAGCGAGGCAAGCACTCCGAGAAACATTGCGGGACGAAAAAATTTAGACCTTCTTAAAGATCACCGAAGAGTTATGCCCCCCAAACCCAAAAGTATTACTCATCGCATAGCGCACTTCGCGCCGCTGAGCGACATTAGGAGTGAGGTTCAACCGCGGATCAATAGCGGGGTCCAGATTATCCAGATTGATGGTGGGCGGAACGATCCCCTCCGTGAGAGCCATGATCACGGCCTGCGCCTCGACAGCCCCGGCGGCACCCAACAGGTGACCGGTCATCGACTTGGTGGCCGAGATATTGAGACGATAGGCATCCTCGCCGAACAGCCTCTGGATAGCCATCAGTTCGGGCCCGTCACCCGCGGGGGTCGACGTACCGTGAACGTTTATGTAGTCGATGTCGCCAACGCCCAATCCGGCATCCGCCATCGCACTCTTCATAGCCAGCATAGCCCCCTTACCCTCGGGATGTGGCGCGGCGTAGTGATAGGCGTCGCCGCTACAACCTCCGCCGACAACCTCGGCATATATCTTCGCACCGCGAGCCACGGCATGTTCATACTCCTCCAGCACAATCGCGCCAGCCCCCTCGCCAATCACAAAACCGTCGCGATCTGCGTCAAAAGGACGCGAAGCGGCTTTGGGATCGTCGTTGCGGGTCGACAGCGCCTGCATCGAGTTGAAACCTCCCACGGCGGGCTCGTTGACTCCCGCCTCCGAACCTCCGGTGATAATGATGTCGGCCACCCCCCTGCGAATCCAGTTAAGGGCGTCGATCAGAGCATGGTTCGACGACGCACACGCCGACACGGTGCAGTAGTTCGGCCCCATGAAGCCATATTTCATCGAGATGTACCCGGCGGCAATGTCGGGAATCATCATGGTGATAAAGAATGGCGAGAGGCGCGGCGTGCCGTCCCCCAGCGCAAAGCTCTTCACCTCCTCGAAGAACGATTTGAGGCCCCCGATACCGGAGGCCCAAATCACTCCTGCCTTCTCCGGGTCGATCTTTTCGACATCAATTCCCGAGTCCTCCATCGCCTGCGCGGCGGCAACAAGGGCAAACTGCGTAAAGAGGTCGTAGCGACGCACCTCCTTACGGTCGAAAAAATCGGCTCCGTCATAATTTTTGACCTCGCAGGCAAAGCGGGTCTTGAACTTTTCGGCGTCGAAACGGGTAATGGGTCCGGCCCCGCTCACCCCGTTCTGCAAATTACGAAAGTACTCGGCTATCGTATTCCCCAGCGGGTTAAGTGTGCCCAGTCCCGTGACAACAACTCTTCTGTCGGCCATCTCTAAAGCTCTAAAAAGTTCTGTGTGTGAATGTGTTGTGTAGCGCGAAGCTTACTTTTTCTTCTCTTCGATATACGTGATGGCGTCGCCTACGGTGGCGATTTTTTCGGCATCTTCGTCGGGGATCTGGATAGCGAACTCTTTTTCGAATTCCATGATCAGTTCGACCGTGTCGAGAGAATCTGCGCCGAGATCATTGGTGAAACTTGCTGCGGGAACGATTTCCGCTGCATCGACAGCGAGCTTGTTCTTAATGATTTCGACAACTTTCGAAGAAACGTCAGACATGATTGTTAAGTTTTTAGTTAAACACTTTTTATGTAAATTTATTGTAATTTCACTCGAAATTTGGGCCAAAGGTAACACTTTTTCGATTACTTTTGGCATGCGGTACGATTTTTTTGCCTTTCCGATTTTCGGCGGGGCCCACAACCGTCCTGCCGCGACAACTTAATTATTTGACCATGACAACAATAGGAATACTCGCTTCGGGGTCGGGCACCAACGCCGAGAAGATAATGGACCATTTCGCCGCGAGCCCCGTTGCCCGCGTCGCGCTGATTCTCTCCGACAACCCCTCGGCGGGAGTGCTCCAACGCGCGGAGCAACGCAAAGTCCCCACGGCCGTCTTCACCCGCGCCGAGTTCGCCGACGGCACCGCCCCCCTCGCCGCCATGCACTCCGCCGGAGTCGACTACGTTGTGCTGGCGGGCTTCCTGCGCCTGATTCCCGAAAAGATCCTGCGCGCCTACCCGGGCCGCATAGTCAACATCCACCCCTCGCTCCTCCCCTCCTACGGCGGCAAGGGCATGTACGGCTCCCGCGTCCACGAGGCCGTCGTCGCGGCGGGCGAGCGCGAGAGCGGCATCACGATTCACCGCGTCGACGAGCACTACGACCGCGGCGCCATCATAGCGCAGTTCCGCTGCCCGGTGCACCCCACCGACACCCCCGACACCCTCGCCGCCCGCATCCACGAGTTAGAGCACCGCCACTTCCCCGCCACCATCGAACAGGATATACTAAAACTGTGAATCGCGCGTTTTATTAAAATAAAACCAACTGCAAAGAGCCCATGCGACTACTCCTTATCCTCTGCACCCTTCTGTTCCCAGCGCTCGCCCAAGCCCAATCCCCAATAACCGGCCGAGTGATAGACAGCGCCAGCGGCACCCCCATCCCCTACGCCACAGTCGCCATCCAAGGCCGCGGAGTGATCACCGACCGCGAGGGGCGCTTCGAGCTCCACAACGCCACCGCCGCCCCCACCGACAGCGTCACCATCTCCCACGTCGGCTTCGACACCGAGACCCGCACGGTGGGCGACCTCGCCACCAACCCCGACATCCCGCTGCAACAGGGAGTCTACAACATCGAACCGATCACCGTCACCAACCGCCGCAGCCGCCTCACCAAACTCGGCCACAGTTCGAGCGGAATCGGCGAGGGCGGATGGTTCAACGAGGAGGCCACCAAAGCGGGCAACATACGCGAGGCCGGAGTACCTATAAAGATCCGCCGCGACTCCGACATCCTATCTTTCCGCATGCTGATCCGACGAAACGGCTACGAACGTGTGCTCATGCGACTCTCGTTCTACTCGCTCGACGGCAACACCCCGGGAGAGCACCTCGTCCAACAGGACATCCGCTTCGAACTGACGGATCACTTCACGGGCTGGTACGAGCTCGACCTCACCCCCTACGCCATCCGACTGGCCGGCGACAGGGAGGTCCTCGTCGCCATGACCCTGCTGGAGGAGGAGATGGGCACCGACACCGCGGAACCGTTCATGCTCGGCGCGTCGCTGCTTGGAAGATTTTTTCACCGAAACGTCGGCTCCGACGCATGGGAAAAGTTCAGCGGAGTAACACTAACCATGTACCTAAACGCCCGAGAATACCGCTAACCCAAATACAATTGAAAATTGAAAGTGGAAAATTGAAAATGAGCTAACGCACAATTATATACGTGCGAAGCACACCTCGATTCATGATTCATGATTAATGATTAAGAAGCCACAAATTAAACCACAAAAAAATGAACCTCCTCCTAATCTCCAACTCCACCACCTCGGGCCAACCCTACCTGCAATGGCCCATAGAGCACATCAGAAAATTCATCGGCGGCTGCGCCGAGACGGCAGCCTTCATCCCCTACGCGGCCGTCACCTTCTCCTACGACGACTACGAGGCGCGCGTCCAAGCCCGCTTCAACGAGTTAGACATCACCGTGCAGTCTGTACATCGAAGCCCCGACCCCGCGCGCGCCATCCGCGAGGCCGAGCTGGTGATAGTGGGCGGCGGCAACACCTTCGCCCTGCTCCAAAAGATGCAGGAGCAAGGCCTCGTCGAAGCCGTCCGCGATGCGACGCTAAAAGGCATACCTTATATAGGATGGAGCGCCGGCAGCAACATCGCCTGCCCCACGATCCGCACCACCAACGACATGCCCATCGTCGAACCGGCGTCGTTCGAGGCGGCGGGGCTCGTGCCGTTCCAGATCAACCCCCACTACCTCGACGCCCATCCCGACGGCCACGCCGGCGAGACGCGCGAACAACGCATCGAGGAGTTCCTCGCCGCCAACCCCACCGTCACCGTCGCCGGCCTGCGCGAGGGGTGCCTGCTGCGGATCGGCGATGACAGACGCGAACTCATCGGCGACCGCCCAATGAGAATTTTCCGCCACGGCACCACCCCGCAAGAGGTCAACCCAGGCGACAACCTCGACACGCTTTTCAAGTAAAAAACGAAAAGTGGTTAGTTGTTAGTGGTTAGTGCTAACGCGATTTTAATTGACAATTGATAATGGATAATTAGCCTAACGCCCCCGTCATTGCGAGCAAAGCGAAGCAATCCAGAGTACCGCGTAGCCCATTTTCAATTTTCAATCGAACCGCGTTAGCACTAACCACTAACCACTTATCACTTATCACTAATCACTACAATCATGGGACGAACCCAAATAATAGGCCACGCCGGCGAACAGGCGGCGTCCAAGTGGCTGCGCGACAACGGCTTCGAGCTGCTGGCCCACAATTGGCGCAACGGCCCCTACGAGTTAGACATCGTTGCGCGCCGAGGCGACACGCTGCACTTCGTGGAGGTCAAAACCCGCGACACCGCATCATGGGAGTCGCCCGAGGATGCCATGACCGCCGCCAAACGCCGCTCCTTCACCCGAGCGGCCGAGGCCTGGTTAGCCGAAAACCCCACCGACCTCGAATGCCAACTCGACCTGATAGCCATAGACAACCAACAAAACAATAAAGACAACGACCAAGATAACAGCCTAATAATAAGATACATCCCCGAAGCCGTCCTACCAAGATGGTGAGCGGCAACGGCCGCAGCGATTTAAGCTAACGCGTCCCGTCATTGCGAGCGTAGCGAAGCAATCCAGTGTTCCGCGTTAGCCAATTCCTAAATTTTCAAATCTCTAAATAAAAACCACCAAACTTAAAAAAACATGAAAAGCAAGAACCTGATCTTAACCACCTTACTCGCCGCAACCACCCTCGCGGCGACACAAACACAAACCCAAGCACAAACCCAAAACAGCGACCGCCACTCGAATGTGCAGGTATCGTTATTCCCGCCGCTGAGCACCAACGGCCGCCACTCGGCCGACTACACTAACGACGCGTCGTTCAACATCATAGCCGGCACATCGCTCGACGAGCGCAACGTGACCCTCGGGGGCGTCGCCAACATCGTAGGCCGCGACGCCAAAGGCTTTCAGGGAGCGGGAGTGATCAACGTAATCGGCAGAGACACAGACGGTTTCCAAGCCGCCGGAGTTGCCAACGTGATAGGCCGAGAGGCTGAGGGCTTCCAGTCCGCGGGAGTTGCCAACGTGACCGGCGGCGACATCGACGGCCTGCAAACGGCGGGTGTGGTAAATGCAACGGGCGGCGACGCCGAGGGGATGCAGGCCGCGGGTGTGGCCAACAAGGCCCGCGAGATGGAGGGTCTGCAACTCGCCGGCGTGGCCAATCTCGCCCGCGAATTGGATGGCTTTCAGATCGCCGGCGTGGGCAATGTCGCGAGAGATGTCGAGGGCGCGCAGATTGCAGGGGTGTTCAACCTCGCCCGCCGCGTCGACGGAGTGCAGATCGCGGGAGTGTTCAACGTCGCCGACCACAGCGATTACCCGATCGGTTTGGTCAACGTCATTCGCGATGGCGAGATGTCTATCGGTCTGGGTTACAACGAGATCGGCACCGCGTCGGTCAACTTCCGCTCGGGCGGACGGGTGATGTACGGCATCGTCGGCGTGGGCTACAACCACCGCGTCAAGGAGAGCCGCAACGCGTTCGGACTCACCGGCGGCATCGGCGCTCACATCGCCATCGCGCCTTGGTTTCGGGTCAACACCGAGCTCTCCTCCGAGTATCTAAACCCCTTCAAACGTGGCTCTGGCGGCACTTTTAAGTCGGGACTTGCAGTGCTGCCCGCCTTTCGCGTCGGGCGGATCGAGCTGTTCGGCGGCCCCAGCATCAACTATATGAAGAGCTCCAACCTCGATATGTACTCCATTTTCCCTTCTAAATCGCTGTGGGACAGGCAACTCTCGGGCCGCACTACTCTTCAGCAAATCTATTTTGGTTGGCAGGCGGGGGTTCAGTTTCTAATTAAGAATTGAGAATTAAAAATTAAGAAGCCGGAACGCCGGCGGCGGATTTAGCTACGGCCGGAACGCCGGCAGCGGATTTAGCTACGGCCGGAACGCCGGCAGCGATTTTAGCTACGCAGTACTAAAAAAGCGTGACATATGTCACGCTTTTTTTTGGGCTTGTGTTACCTATGTAACGGTTTTTTTTGGCCGAGTGTTACCGATGTAACGCTTTTGGGGGGATGGAGTTACTGATGTAACACTTTTTTTTGTGGTTTTTGCCTGGGCGGCTTGGGGGATTTTTTGCCCTAAATGCGATTTTCAAAGATAGTTAATTTTTCTTCGAAATGCAAGTTTTTTGTGATGTTTTTTCGTGATCTAAAAATTTGAAAATTTGCTAACGCGTTACTCTGGATTGCTTCGCTTTGCTCGCAATGACGAGCGCTGCGTTAGCTCATTTTCAATTTTACACTTTCAATTTTCAATTGTGCCACTGAATGCCGCGAGCGGCATTAGTGACGAGTACGCTTGGGGGGATTTATTAGGCGGCGCTCGATGAAGGTGCCTTTGGGGGCGTCGTCGACGTAGGGGGTCGAGCGGTAGTGGTCGGGCACCACGCGCCCCGAGGCGGTGGTGTAGCCCTTTACGAAAATGCGCTTGAGATTCTCGCTGCTGCTGTTTCGGCTCCCGCTACTGCGGTTCTCGCTGGTGCTGCGGTTCTTGTCGCGTTTTGTGTCGCGTTTTTTGGCGTGGCTGCGGCCGGCGGGTGGCTTTGTTCTTTGTTCCATGGCTGTGTCTATTATTTTTTGGTTTTTTTGTCTGTCTGCGAAATCTGTCTGCGGCAGGGACCCATAGGGGGATACCCTCCGAGGCGTGTATAGACAAATTACGTGCAAAAGTGTAGCTCGATTTCGAAATTTTGCGGAAATTCCGAAAAAATCGCTTACTTTGTCCTTTTAAAATCAACGTTAAATATCAACAATATGAACCTTTCTGCACAGCAGAGCCCGGATGGGGTTCTGACAATGAAGATCACCGTCGGCGAGGCCGATTACGCCGCCGAAGTCGATAAAAACCTGCGCGAGATGCGCCGCAAAGCTAACGTCCCCGGGTTTCGCCCAGGGATGGTGCCGATGGGGCTCATCAACAAGATGTATCGCAAGGGCGCAGTTGCCGAGCAGGCGTACCGCAAAGCCAATGAGGCTGCGTTTAAACATCTGGAAGAGAACAAGATCAACATCGTGGGCGATGTGATGCCGAGCGACGAGCAGGGCGAACTGGATTTCGGGGGCGAGGTCACCGATTTCGAATTTGTGTTCGACGCGGGGGTTGCCCCGACCGTGGAGCTCACGTTGGGGGATGACGACAAGTTGACCTACTATCGCATCGAGCCCACCGACGAGATGAGGAGCGAGGTGAGGGCAAACATCACGCGCAGGTTCGGCCATCTGGAGGACACGGACAAGGTGACGGGGGACGAGGCTATGGAGGTGACTCTGGACGGGGCGACCACGGACGGGAGTGAGCTGCATGCGGACGACGCGTTTATCGGGTTGGTGTCGATGACGGACGAGGAGCGTAAGCCGTTCATTGGCAAGAAGGTGGGCGATGTGATGAAGGTCGATGTGCGCGAGGTGTATAAGAATCCTCAGCAGTTGTCGGCGATCCTTGGGGTGAAGGCGGAGGAGCTGGATACCGTCGCTCCCGAGTTTACCGCCACGGTTAAGCGTATTCGTCGGTTTGCCGAGCCGGTGTTGGATGCCGATTTCTTTACGGCCGCTTTTCCCGATGGTAAGGTTACGGATGAGGCGGGGTTTGACAAGTATGTCGAGGAGATGATTGTGTCGGATCTGGCCAACAACAGTGACTATCTGTTTGCGTATCAGCTTAAAAACCATCTGCTGGCCAAGGCGGGGTTGCGGCTTCCCGAGGCGTTTCTCAAGAACTGGCTGCATGCGGTGAACGAGGGGAAATTCTCGATGGAGGAGATCGAACGGGACTTTGCGGCTTTTCTGCGGATGATGTCTTGGGACTTGATACTGAGGCACTTCTCGGATACAATGGGGTTGGAGGTGACTCAGGAGGAGCTCTTAGGGGAGGCCAAGGCTTTGGCGCGTATGCAGTTTGCGCAGTATGGCATGAGTGGGGTTCCCGATGAGACTTTGGAGTCTTATGGAAAGCAGATGCTCTCGTCGCGCGAGGAGGCTCAGAAAATCTATGAGCGGGTGCGGGAGGATAAAATTCTTTCGGCTCTTAAACCGCTGATTAAGGTTTCGGAGAAGGGGGTTTCTAAGGAGGAGTTTGAGAAGCTTGCCGCTGAGAATTGAAAGTTGAAAATGAGCTAACGCGATACGAATTGAGAATTGGCTGCGCAGAACAATTTTGTGTTGGTACTTTGCGTTAATTGGACGTTAAGAATTAAACTGCGGGAAATCTGGATTGCTTCGCTTTGCTCGCAATGACGGGGGCTTTTAAATTAGTGAAAAGTGAAAAACTAAAAGTGAAAAGTTCAGGCGTGCTTCGCACATATATACTGCGTAGCTAATTTTCAACTTTCAATTTTCAACTTTCAATTATGATACAAATCGGAGGTCTTATGGGAAAAACTGAATTTGAAAAGTATGCCTTGGGGCATTGTGGGATCAGTTCGCTGACTTTGCGGGACTACTCGTCGGAGGTTTCTAAACGGGTTGGGGGTGCGAGGTACGCGGGTGCGGGTGTGACTAATGTGGCGGGGGCGACGGGGAACTATGTTTCGCCGACCATCATCGAGGAGCGGCAGCTGAATGTCGCGACTATGGATGTCTTCTCGCGGTTGATGATGGACAGGATTATCTTTCTGGGCGCGCCGATCTATGACGACGTTGCCAACATCATTCAGGCGCAGCTGCTGTTTCTTGAGAGTGCAGACGCGGATCGCGATATTCAGATTTACATCAACTCGCCGGGGGGTAGTGTCTCGGCCGGGTTGGGGATCTATGACACCATGCAGTTGGTGCGGCCCGAGGTGTCGACGATCTGCACAGGGCTGGCGGCGAGCATGGGGGCGATACTGCTCACGGCCGGCGCGGCGGGGAAACGGTCGGCGTTGCCGCACTCGCGGGTGATGATCCATCAGCCGTTGGGCGGGGCGCAGGGGCAGGCTTCGGATATCGAGATCACGGCGCGCGAAATTGTGCGGACGCGGAAGGAGCTCTATGAGATCATTGCGCTGCACTCCGGACAGAAGCTTGCCAAAATCGAGAAGGATGGCGATCGCGACTACTGGATGAGTGCTGTGGAGGCTCAGAAGTATGGGCTTATTGATGAGGTGGTGGCTAAACGATAGTTATTAGTGCTAATAGAGTTTCGCCTTCGCGAGTCACTTTTTTGACCAGCAAAAAAGTAACCAAAAAACTGGCCCCGAGGCGAAAAACGGCTAAAATAGGCGTCTAACGCTTGAAATCGACGCTCTTCGGCGGTTTTGCGAGCAAAACGTCTCGATTTCTTTACGCTTTTAGCCGCCTATTTTTTAACGCCGTTTTTCGCATCGGGGAGCCAGCGCGCGCTACGCAACACTTTGGCTACGCGATATTTTGGCTATGCGGAATAACGGATTTCGCAAAAGAAGGAATACGTAAAAGGAGGATATGTAAAATGAGCAATAAGAAAAATACGGGGGCGGGGAGTGGTGTCGGAGGAGGGGCGGGGGAGGCTTGCTCGTTCTGCGGGACGCCGGCCGGTGAGGTCGAGATGATGTTTGCAGGGGCCGATGGCGCTCATATCTGTAACCACTGCATCGAGTATGGTTACGGGGTGTTGCGGGGGCCCGAAGCGGCGGGAGAGGCGGAGGCCGAGGCGAAGCGCGGGGCGGCGAAGAAGGTCGAGCCGTTGTCGCCGCTGTCGGAGTTGCCCAAGCCCACGGAGATCAAGGAGATGTTGGACCGGTATGTGATCGGGCAGGACGACGCCAAGCGGTATCTGTCGGTGGCGGTGTATAACCACTACAAGAGGTTGCATCATCGGGGAGCGGCCGGAGCGGTTAAAGGCGACGGCGGTCGCGGTGACGCGGAGATGGTGGAGATCGACAAGTCGAACATTGTGATGGTGGGGCCGACGGGGACGGGTAAGACGTTGCTGGCGAGGACCATAGCGCGGTTGCTGAAGGTGCCATTCACAATTGTCGACGCGACGGTGCTGACCGAGGCGGGATATGTGGGCGAGGATGTGGAGAGCATTCTGGCGCGGTTGCTTCAGGCGGCCGACTACAACGTGGAGGCGGCGCAACGAGGCATTGTGTTTATCGACGAGATCGACAAAATTGCGCGCAAGAGCGACAACCCGTCCATCACGCGCGACGTGAGCGGCGAGGGGGTGCAGCAGGCGTTGCTGAAAATTTTGGAGGGCACGGTGGTGAACGTTCCGCCCCAGGGGGGACGCAAGCATCCGGATCAGAAGTATATTCAGGTCGACACGACGGATGTGCTGTTCATTTGCGGCGGCGCTTTCGACGGCATGGAGCGGGTGATATCGCGCAGGCTGGGCACGCGGGCCATAGGGTACGGGCGCGGGGGCGACGAGGCGAAGGTCGACAGAGAGAACCTGTTGCAGTATGTCATGCCGCAGGATATCAAGAGCTTCGGGTTGATTCCCGAGTTGGTGGGAAGGTTGCCGGTGCTCACGTGGCTGAGGCCATTAGACAAGGCGGCGCTGAGGCAGATACTTACAGAGCCGAAAAATGCCATCACCAAGCAGTATGAGAGTCTGTTTGCGATGGATGGGGTGGCGCTGACTTTTGACGACGACGCGCTTGACTACATCGTCGACAAGGCGGTGGAGTATAAGTTGGGGGCGCGGGGGCTTCGGTCTATCTGTGAGACTATTATGATGGAGGCCATGTTTGAGGTTCCGGCGGGGAGTGGCGAGAGGGGGCTGAGGGTTACTTTGGAGTTTGCTTCGAGGGAGTTGGATAAGCAGGGGGGTAGGATGTCGGCGTGAGTTTCAGGAATCATGAATCATGAATTATGAATCATGAATCGCGGTGTCGCTGCGCGACGTTTTTTTAAGTGGTTCGACACTATGAAATTTATAGCAAAAAAGCTGCGGCTTTGCCGCGCCTGAATTCATGAATCATGAATCGCGGTGTCGCTGCGCGACGTTTTTTAAGTGGTTCGACACTATGAAATTTATAGCAAAAAACTGCGGCTTTGCCGCGCCTGAATTCATGATTCATGATTTATGATTAATAAAAGTATGAAGGACAAAACTTTGGTGGCGGCGGATAATATCCGCGTTCTGGCCCTCTCGATGGTGGAGCGGGCGAAGTCGGGGCACCCGGGCGGGGCGATGGGCGGGGCCGATTTTATCAATGTGCTCTACTCGGAGTTTCTGCGATACGACCCGAGCGATACGGCGTGGCCGTGGAGGGACAGGTTTTTCCTCGATCCCGGGCATATGTCGCCCATGTTGTACGCGGTGCTCGCGTTGGCTGGGTTCTACTCGGCGGACGATCTGCGGGAGTTCAGGCAGTGGGGCAGCGTGACGCCCGGCCATCCGGAGAGAGACCTGGCGCACTTGGTGGAGAACACAAGCGGGCCGCTGGGGCAGGGACACGCGATGGCGCTGGGGGCGGCGATAGTCGAGCGATTTATGGCGGCGCGATTCGGTGAGTGGACGGCGCACAAGACATATACATATATCTCGGACGGCGGGATTCAGGAGGAGGTGTCGGCGGGGGTCGGGCGCATTGCCGGGCATCTGGGGTTGTCGAACCTGATCATGTACTACGACGCCAACAATGTGCAGCTCTCGACGACGGTCGAAGAGGTCGACACGGAGGATGTGGCGGCCAAGTATCGGGCGTGGGATTGGAATGTGTTGACGATCGACGGGGGCGACGCCGAGGAGATTCGGCAGGCTCTGCGGGCGGCGGGTGAGGAGACTCGGCGGCCGACGCTGATCATCGGTCGCACGGTGATGGGGCGCGGGGCGAGAGGTGGTGCCGGTGAGAGTTTTGAGAACAAAGTTTCGACCCATGGGCAGCCCTTGTCGGCGGCGGGGGCGGATATCGAGGCTACGATTCGGAATCTGGGGGGATTGCCGGAGGAGCCTTTTATGTTGTTTCCCGAGGCGATGAGGTTGTATGCCGCGCGGCGGGTGGAGCTGGCGGCGCAGGCGGCGCGGTGCAAGATGGCGGAGCGGGAGTGGCGCGAGTCTCACTCGGAGTTGGCGGCGAAGTTGGATATGTTTTTGGGCGGGGAGCTGCCCGAGATAGATTACGACGCGATAGACGCGGGGGTCGGTGCGGCGACGCGCGGGGCTTCGGCGGCGGTGTTGGGGGTGTATGGCGAGCGGGTCGAGAATATGATCGTCGCTTCGGCCGACCTTTCGAACAGCGATAAGACGGATGGGTTTCTTAAGAAGACGCATGCCTTCACTCGCGGAGATTTTACGGGCCGGTTCTTTCAGGCGGGGGTGAGCGAGTTTACGATGGCGTGTGTGATGAACGGTATGGCGCTGCATGGGGGGGTGATTCCGGTGTGCGGCACGTTCTTCGTCTTTTCGGACTACATGAAGCCCGCCATTCGCATTGCCGCGTTGCAGAGGTTGCACGTGGTGTGGGTGTGGACGCACGACAGTTTCCGCGTCGGCGAGGATGGACCCACGCATCAGCCGATCGAACAGGAGGCGCAGATCAGGTTGCTGGAGCAGCTGAGGAACCACGACGGCGACAGGTCGGTGGTGGTGTTTCGGCCGGCGGACAGTGCGGAGACCATAGAGGCCTGGCGGTACGCCGTGGAGGCGGATCGGCCCGTGGGGTTGATACTTTCGCGACAGAATGTTAATGACTTGCCGGCGTTGGGGGCTTTGGGGGCTTCGGGTTCGGGGGCTTCTCGGCGGGAGGATGCTCGCGGGTTGGTGAAGGGGGCATATGTGGTGGCCGACTGCGAGGGGGTGCCCGACGTGGTGATGGTGGCGAACGGGAGCGAGGTGGCGACGCTGACCGAGGGGGCCAGGCTGCTGGAGGCCGAGGGGGTGCGTGTGAGGATTGTGTCGGCTCCGAGCGAGGGTTTGTTCGGCGATCAGTCGGCGGAGTATCGGCGCGAGGTGCTGCCCGCGGGGGTACCGAGGTATGGGCTCACGTCGGGGTTGCCGCTGACGCTGCGCGGGTTGGTGGGCGATGGTTTCGTGCACGGGTTGGAACACTTTGGCTACTCGGCGCCCTTCAAGGTGCTGGATGAGAAGTTTGGGTTCTCGGGGGGGGATGTTTGTCGGCAGGTCTTGGTGATGCTTGGGTCGTGAGGGGGGCTTTTGAGGGTGTTTTTGCAGGCAGAAGATAACGAGTGAATGAACAATAAAACATAAACTGCTCCGAGAGGGGCAGAAAGGAGAAGAATATGAACAACGATTTTGATTATTATGTAATCAACAGCGACAATCCCGGCAATGTTCCTTTAATGGTAAATGATGACGAATTTGATTCGTTTGGCATTGGGGTATTATCACAATATAGGGTGATGGACTCGGATTTTATTGGACATATAGCCTTTAATCCCACAATCAAAATAGCAAAACCACGGCTCATCGACGCTATGTCTTTGCGTGGAACCTGTTGTGTTTTCTCGAAAAAGATATATGATGTTTTGAATGAGCACAATATAAAGCATTTACAGTTGGTTCCCGCAATTATTCGCGGATATAAAGACGAAACATTTGATGGTTATTGGATAGCCAATATTCTTCAAAAAGTGGCTTTTTTTGACGAAGAAGAGACGGAGTTCGGCTATATAGGCGCATCGACAGGAACCTGGGGGAGTATTGAAAAGATTGTTTTGGACAGAGAAAAACTTGCTGCCGTTCCATTGGAAGAGCGTCTTGTTTTTGTTTCCAAAGAAAATTGTGCATTTATTCTGTATCATAAGTCGGTTGTTGATATTATTATGTCCGCCAATCCCGAAGGCATTGTTTTTACGCCAGTGGAGGAGTGGGAAGGTTAGAAAATCGGGAGGTTTTATTCAATGAAAACAGCCACCATCTCCAAATACTGCAAGCTGGCAGTCATGTTGCTTTTGAACGTACTGATACCCGGTATGCTCATCGGATAGAACCATTTAACGCATTGATAAATGACCACGAAACCTGACAACCGATTGACGGAGCTTCTGCTTGAAGCCGTTGCCTATCGCGCCACGGCGGAGGAGGTGGAGGCGGCGGCGAATCCGCCCTATCCGTCGCCTGCCGCGCTGGAGCCGTTTCGCGAGGCGGCGGCGGAGGCGTTTCGGGAGAGGTTGGCGGCGGGTGGGGCGAATCCGCTCTGCTCCTTGAGACTGCTGGATCCTCCCTACTATTTCAACGAAAATGCTCAAACTTGGCTCAATACAAGCGGGGGCGTTTCGGATGCTGTCTGCCTGTTGCTGGCGGGGGGAGTGATCTCGGTCGCGACGGTCGAGCGGGCTATCGAGGTTTGTGCGAGGCGTCTTGCGCCGCCTTGGATGCAGCGGGCAATCGTCTATCGGCTTTGCGCCGACGGGGATTTGGATGCCGCGATGCGGGCTGCCGACAGCGAGATTTTCGGCGACGAGGGTTGGGTCGGTTGGCGTGCCGTCGGCGATTGGCTTGCGCGGGAGGGCGATGCGGCGACGTTCCTGAAGCTGTGGCCGAAGTACAAGGCGGTACACCGGAGAGACCATATCGACGATATGCGGAGAGCGTTGGTCGATGGGGTCTCGCGCAAGCAGGGTTGGCGTGCGGCGGTCGAACTCACGCACGACAAGCGGATGAGTGCCAAAAGTCATATTAACAGTTTGATCTATGTGGCGTTGGTTCCCGTTGCCGAGGGTGGCGATGTGAGGGCGATGGACAGGCTGTTGGAGGTCGAGGAGCTGCCCGGATTGGACGACCTCGCACGGTTGCAGTTGCTCATCGACGCGATGCAGGCATCCTATCCGAAGGTGGGCGAGCCCGGGCGCGATGCCAATCATCCCGACCTGTCGTGGGTGCTGGAGCGCATCGTGGCCATCGACCCGAAGGTCTCCAAAGAGCAGTCTCGCCGCAGGGATTGGTTGTTGGTCGGGTTGTGGCCTGTCATCGGTGATCCCACCACGCTGAAAAAGGTGCGCGGTGCTATCCGTGCGCCGATGTGGAAGAGGGAGTTGGCGGGGTTGAAGGAGGAGTAGCGAGGTGATAAACGGTGTAAACTAACAGAGGAATATGAATAAGAATTTCGACAACGAGTTTCAGGCGCTGCTTACCGAAATGGTTGAGATCGCCTTTGAGTATGTGAACCGCAATTCGCAGGAGGTGGATGCCGTGTATGCCATCGGATTGATAGAGTCGGGCTACTTTTATAAGTCGTTCTACCGGATCAATGGCACTTTGGTCAAATCGCACAAGGTAAACAGCGTCTCCCGAATGCAGTACGACATAGCGAGAGAAAGGGCTTTCGGATTGCTGAAATCGGGCACCGACCTGTTGGAGAGAGTCGAAAGCCTTTTCCGGAACGACGGTCGAGAGGTGCCGTCGATGCTGAAACTTGTCTATCACCCCAAGACAGGCAAGTTCGACAGCCGGTTCAGCTACGGTAAAAACTTTACCAACTCCAAGACCAGAACCGCACAGGATGTGTACGAGGATTGGTTCAAGGAGATGGAGGGGACGAGCGGCGGAGAGGAGTGAGCGTGCGGGACGATATCAGTTAGAACCAAAAACTACAAATACAACCTAAAACCCCGTAAACCTATGGCAAAAACTACCGACCGAGTGCTCTCACTCGACATTTTCAGAGGACTTACCATGGCCATGATGATCATGGTCAACAACCAGTCCGGGCAGGCTTTCGAAGCCATGCGTCACAAACCGTGGGACGGATGCACGCCGACAGACCTGGTGTTTCCGTCGTTCCTGTTTATCGTGGGGGTCTCGATGTGGTTCTCGTACCGCAAGACCGACCATGTGCTCACCGGCGACACCACGCTGAGGCTGCTCAAGCGTGGGGCGTTGATCTTTTTAGTGGGGATTCTGCTTCAGATGTTTCCGTTTTGGGACTTCAACAACGGCGGATGGAGGAGCATCGACACGATGCGAATCATGGGGGTGCTGCAACGCATCGGGCTCGCCTTCTTTGTGGGTGGCGTGATGGCGCTGTGGCTGAAGACCTATCGACGGATTCTGACCGCCATCGGGGTGATACTTGTGGGCTATTGGCTCGGGGTGGAGCTGCTGGGCGACTCTACGCGCGAGGGGTTCATTGGCTGTCGCATCGACCGGTTCCTGTTGGGCGAGAAGCATCTTTATCGGCCCGCGCAGTCGTTTGACCCCGAGGGGCTTTTCAGTACTATTCCCGCCGTGGCCACGGTGCTGCTGGGGTATGTTACGGGGAAGTTTGTGGGGGAAAACAGGGCTTCCGGCGGTGGCGCCGACAGCAGGATGAAGGTTCTGGGGACGCTGGGCATCGCGGGGGGTCTGTCGATACTTACCGCGCTGGCGCTCAACACGGTGGTGCCGATCAACAAGCCGATCTGGTCGTCGAGCTATGTGCTCTATGCCGGCGGGATTGCGATGCTGCTGTGGATGGTGCTGCTGTGGTTCTATGACTATCGCGGCGGGCGGTTCGGCGCGACTTTCGGCGCGGTGTTCGGTACAAACACTCTGTTTTCGTATGTGCTGGCGGGGGTTCTGATGAGGATCATCGGGTTGCCGTTCTTCAGGTTCCAGATTGGCGAAGACCGATTCACGATCTACTCGTGGTGGGCGCGGCAGCTGGGCGAGATCATGCCTCCGCAGTTGGCCGCGCTGCTGGCATCTATGACTCTTGTTGCCGTTATCTGGGGGATTGTTTATCCTCTTTATCGGAAGCGGATTTTTATTCGGCTTTGAGGTATCTCGACCTACAGAAATATCACGGGCGCCTGATCAGGCGCCCGTGAATTATTACATCATTTCGTCTTTTCGAAGGTGTAGCGGTAGGTGTGGGTTTCTTCCCAAGAGTCGTATATGTAATCATTAAAAAACTTTTTAACAGAAAAAAGTCGAGACAACACCATATTGTTAGTGGAGGATTCCTCTATCTCCCAAGTGATATTTTCATCTGCAACTTCTCCGGAGGCTATATCTTCTCCATACCAGACAGACCTAAAAAATACACCAGTGCCATCTGAGCCGGAGATGGAAAGTTGATCTCCTGACAGCCTCCATGTAAAACTGAAGTTGTATCGCCCGGTTCCGTCGGGGTGGGCACCAGAGCCGTAGCCCGTACCGTTTTCGTTGAATGTCAATTGATATGACTCCACATCCATGACCGTGCCGGATGTTTCCTGCTCTCTTATCCTTTTTATTTCTTCTGTAGCCGAAGATGGCTCGACATCATCTATTGTCAGACTATAGTATTGATGTTCGGTGCACCATTCTCCAATGGGAAACGGTTTTTGTTTAGATTCTTCCGGCTTTTCTTCACATGAGGCGAAAAATGTCACGCCGACTACGGCGACTAACAACAGTATCTTTTTCATGGCTAACCTTTTAAATTATTGTCACTATCACCAACCTGCCCAATTATCAAAATCTTCTATCAAATCTTCAAATTCGGCAGAGTCATAATATGTTCCTATATAACTTTGGAGTTTTATTTTACACTCTGCCCAAGTGGAGGAGTAGCAAGCGGCGTACGATATTGCTTGGGGAGACATGTTTTTTATTGCGTCTTTAGGCCAATACGCACCATTCTCTCGCTGGTTATAGTTGTCCACCAGATCGACGAATAGAGGAGAATACCAACCGGTATTTGTGCGACCATTGTAATAATTGGTATCTTTAGTCCACCCCTGTCGCGTTTGTCCAGTAATGTTCGAATCTTCGCTGGGTTTTATCCATCCGATTGATCTGTAATATGCTTCTCCCAAATACCAACCAAAAAAAGAAGCATAGGACTCTTTTATAAAGTTGTGAGTGTTTCCGAAACGCCCGGGATGGTTATGGCAATGTTCCGCATGCCCAATCTCATGTAGGATTATCCCTATCACGTGGTTGTCAAATGTAAAACTGTAGTTATAAATGCGAATAAGGGGATTAAGCTCTGAAACAATACCGCCTGGACTAATGAAGGTAGAGTAAGTAAAGTATCCACGTACAGAACCACTGGGATCAGTACTGTCGTCGGCCATAATCGTAAGCGGCTCCGAACGCAAATAACGAGGGAGGTCAGATTGAACATTGAAAAAATAATTCACCGCACGATATATCTCATATGTCTGACGATTATCTGGATTTACGATAATTTCTCCAAGAGATGTTGATCCGAGTTGAGGAGGATTATATCCGTAATGATACTGTCCTCTTTCGATAGGAATCGTCGTATCGTTCTCTGTCGTCATTTTCCAACGACCATGTGAATCTTGAAAAGTCAAATAAAATATTATTGCATTAGATACTGGAGCTACTTCAAGTGAAAAATACCCTGTGGAGTCAGTAATGTCTTCAACCATATTTGATCCCAATGCGTGTTTAATCATAAGGTTAGGCATCGGGACAGTTTGATTTACAACATTGTCAAAAACTTTTATCGTTCCTGTAATGGCTCCGTTTGTGGCTGCAGCCCTTGTCGTCGGGGATATTGAAGCGGGGGCTATTCCCAGTGCTGTCGACACGGCTTCGTTTTCCAGAATTGGCAGGGTGGTAGCATTGAGGGCGGTGACGCTTGAGATTTGCGCAGCGGCGCGGGGCAGGAAGACCTCATAGTCGATCACATACTCCAGGTCGTCGGGAAGTGGTTTGTCGGCTGGCCAAACGACATACAAAATCGGGAGTTGATAGGTCACGGGGCCGGTGGGGCCGCCGTCGGTCGCATTGGTGTAGTCGTAGGTGACTGTGTATGGGCTCTTTTCGGCGAAAGTGTTGGCCGCGGAACGGGTTCGGGCAAGCGCGGCGGCAACGGCGGCCTCCTCAGCCGGCAGCTGCACCCAGTCGAACGGGATGTAGGCCACCTGCACGTCGTCCATCGTCTCGACGCGCCACTGCTCGGCCTCGTCGCGCGGATAGATTTTGAGTGCGTAGTGGGTCGGCGCAAGCTTTTTCGGCGAGGCGAACTCGCTCATCTGCTGCGCATTGAGAGTCTGGGCAGACTTTCGGGTCGAAAGCCGGTCATAGGCTTTTTGGAAGTTCTCCAAAGTGTAGGGATCGGGCTGCGGCACCATCCACGCGTCGACAATTTCGTTGTACACGGCGCCGGTGAGCGACCGCGTGCGAACTTCAGTTGTTAGTTCCTGAGGGTTTTCCCCCCCCATCGAAGGATTTTCGAGGGTGATTTCCTGTGAACATCCCGCCGCCAGCGCCACCGGAGCGAGAAATAGCAAAATTTTCTTCATTGGCTTCAATAAATTAAGAGTCAGAATCTCCCGCAATGATAACGAAAATTTTCGAACCCCGCAACGGCCGCGGTAAATTTATTGTGCGCAGCGCAAATCGTCCGGGCCGCTGCGAGTGAACGGAACCGCGTCGAGCGACGAGAAGCGGCCGGCGTCAAACAAAAACCGTCCCGCCGAGGCGATCATGGCGGCGTTGTCGGTCGTGAAGCGCAGCTCGGGCAGAAACACCCGCCATCCGCGTCGCACACCCTCCGCGACGAGCGCCCCCCTCAGCCCCGAGTTCGCCGACACCCCCCCCGCCGCGGCGATGTCGCGGATGCCCAACTCACGCGCCGCCTTCACCAATTTGTGCATCAGCACTTCCACTATGGCGCGCTGCAGCGAGGCGCACAAATCACTCAAATTCTCCTCTATGAAGTTCGGCTCAACAGCCACACGATCGCGCAAGAAGTACAAAAACGACGTCTTCAACCCGCTGAAGCTGAAGTCGAACCCGCCGACGCGAGGCTGCGCAAACTCAAATCGCGAGGCGTCGCCCTCAGCCGCCAACCGGTCGATCTCCGGCCCGCCCGGATAGGGCAGCCCCATCACCTTGGCGCACTTATCGAACGCCTCGCCCGCCGCGTCGTCGATGGTGGTTCCCACGATCTCCATCTCCAACGCCCCCCGCACGACCACGATCTGGGTATGGCCGCCCGACACCAACAGACACAGAAACGGGAACGACGGATGGGGCAGCTCGCGGTCCGGCAGATCGACGAAGTGCGACAGGATGTGCCCCTGCAAGTGGTTGACCTCGACCAGCGGTATGCCGTGAGCCAGCGACAGCCCCTTTGCGAACGACACCCCCACCAGCAGCGAGCCCAACAATCCCGGGCCGCGGGTAAAGGCGATGGCGTCGAGGTCACACGGCCTCACCCCGGCGTCGCGAAGCGCCGCGTCGACCACCGGCACGATGTTCTGTTGATGTGCGCGCGAGGCGAGTTCGGGGATCACGCCGCCATAGCGAATGTGTACCGCCTGCGACGCAATGACGCTCGACAGCAACACCGAGCCGCGAAGTACCGCCGCCGAAGTGTCGTCGCACGAAGATTCGATACCTAAAATTACTGCCCCGTCGCTCATGAATGTCCGAATTTTGCACTATATTTGTAGGTTGAGATTGTTGTATCCCGACCTCGTTCGATGGGCAATGTTATAAAAAATGTTGTGAAAAGCGTTGTGGCGACTCTGTGCGCGCTGCTGCTTGCGGTGTTGGTGCTACCTGTGGCGGTGTCGCTGCTTGCAAGTGTGCCGGCGGTGCAGAACGCCATCGTAAAGCGGGTTGTGGGGCGGTTCTCCGAGAAGATCGGCACTCGCGTCTCCATCGACCGCATCGACGTCAAGCTCATCAACCGCGTGGAGATCAACGGATTGTATGTCGAGGATTTCGGCGGCGACACCCTCATCCACGTTCCGCGTCTCGTTGCGCCGATCGTCGAGTTGGGGCTCATGGGCGAGCCGCTCACCTTCGGGCGGGTGGAGCTGGAGGGGGCGCAGGTGTGGCTCCGGAAAGATGTCGACGACGACGGCATGAACATCAGCCGACTTGTCGACTCGCTGCGTGGCGACGCCCCCTCGAAACCGAGCAAGAAACCCTTCCGGCTACACATAATGGAGATCGAGGCCGACGGCCTCACATTCGGCCTCGTGCGCCCCGACACCGAGCCCCGACAGGCGGGGGTCGACTTCGGACGCTTCGTGCTGAGCGGCGCCCACGCACGCATCGACGACTTCGATCTGGAGGGTAGCTCCATCACCATGAACATAGGCTCCATCGGGGGTCGCGAACGGAGCGGCCTGCTGGTCGACGAGTTGGCGGCGCGGCGACTCGCCATCTCTCGCGGGTCGATCGTGCTGGACGATGTGTCGGTGCGTTCGCGCGGCACGGTCGCGCGGCTGCCGTCGATTCGCATGGAGAGCCCCGACGGCGATTGGGGCGACTTCGGCGACTTCACCGACAGCGTGCGGATGGATATCACGATGAGCCCGTCTCGCCTGACGACCGACCTTTTGGCCGCCTTCGCACCCTCGCTCGACGGATGGGGCGTCGCGTTGGACGAGGTCGCGCTGAGTGCCTCGGGGCCGCTGGCCGCGCTGTCGGGTCGGGTCGAGAGGGCGCGCACACTCGGAACGGAGCTCTCGGTCGACTTCACCTCGCGGGGGCTGCCCGACTTCGAGAGGGCGTTTTTCGACGTCGCGGCGCTGAAGGTCACCACCAACGGCGGCGACATCGGCGAGTTGATGAGGGCCGCGACGGGGAGCGAACCGGCGGCGGGGGTGGCCGAGATTTTGGCGCGACTGGGCCACGCCGAACTGAAGGGAAGCCTGAAGGGCGGGCTTAGCGACTTCACCGCCTCGGGGGCCGTCATCTCCGCGCTCGGGAATTTGGACGTTTCGGCAAGTGTTACAAATGCGACAGTTTCGGCGGGCAAAGCGACCACGACGATAGAGGGAAGCGCGTCGGTGTCGAGATTCGAGATCGGGCGGCTGTTGGGCATCGCCGACCTCGGCGCTGTGACGGGCGAGTTCTCGGGCAAGGGAACTCTCGGCGGCGACACCCCGAAAAGCAGCACGAAAAACGCAAAAAGCGCCACAACAAAAAGCGTTACAAAAGGCACACTCCAAGGCCGGATAGCGGCGCTGGGCCTCCGCGACTACACCTACTCTGGCCTCACGATCGACGGCGAGGCGGACGGACGGTTTTTCGACGCGACGATCTCCGCCGACGATCCGGCTCTGGCCCTCGACCTCACGGCGGCGGTGGATCTGTCGACCGATACGCCCAACTACTCCCTCGACCTCAATCTCACGCGGGCCGACCTCGCGCGGATGAACATCGTCGCCGACTCGATAGCGGTGGTCTCGGGTCGGGTGGTGGCGCAGGTGAGCGGCACGGGGCTCGACGACGTCAACGGCACGGTCGAGCTGAACAACGCACGCTACCTCTCGCCCGACGGCGAGGTGGCCACCTCCCAGGCGACCCTTTCAGGACGCAACAGCCCCACCGGCAAGCTGATCACCCTGCGCTCGGAGTTCGCCGACGGGGAGTTCCGCAGCCGCACGGGCTACAAAGATATGTTGGCCTATCTGGGCGGGTTCCTGCGACGCTACATCCCGCTCACGATCTTCGGCGAGGCGGCTGAGGCGTTGGTGCCGCCCGACGGGGGCAACCCCGCCGCCATGTCCAACTACTCGATAGTGAGCCTCAACATCAAGAACGTCGAACCGCTGCTGAGCGCGCTCGCCCCCACCGCCTCGCTCGCCGAGGGGAGTTCGGCGAGGTTCATGTTCAACCCCTACACCGGCAGCTTCTCGCTCTCGGCAGCCTCGGAGTATGTCGAGTATCGCGGGATGCTCGCCGCCAACATCGAGGTGACGGCCGACAACGCCGCCGACTCGCTCGCGCTCTATCTGTCGGGCTCCGACCTCTACTCGGGCCGCGGCCACATTCCGAGCTTCGCGCTCCACGGCGGGTCGAAGGGGAGCCACCAGTTGGACATCAGGCTCGACGAACGTATGTGGCGCATCACCGCCGACTCGCTGGGCTACGCCGAGGGGCGGACAATTTTAGATAACCTCAACATATTCACCGCCGACAACCCGGGCCAGCGACTCTCGGCGACGGGTGTGATATCGAAATCGCCGACCGACACCCTGCGTCTGCAGCTGAGCCGGTTCGACCTCTCGTTGCCGGGCCGACTGTTGCAGAGCCTCGGTTTGGATGTGAGCGGCAGGGCGACAGGGCGGTTGGACCTCTCGGCAATTTTAGACAACCCGCGCATCGACGCCGACATCGAGCTGCGCAACCTCGCGGCCAACGGCATGGAGGCGCCGCCACTCCGATTCACAAGTCAGCGTGACGACGCCGGGCAGGGGGTGCGCTTCCGACTGTTGGACGAGACCTCGAACATCGACGTCGTGCGCGGATCGCTCTCGACGCAGGGAGAGATCGACGCCGCCGTGAGGCTCGACTCGTTGGACGCCGCGCTGTTAGATCCGATACTCAGCGGCATCGTCGCCGACACCCGAGGCAGGGGCAACGCGCGCCTGACGCTCGGCGGAACGTTCGCAAATCTGAAGATCGACGGCACCATCGAGGTGCCCCGCCTTGAGACCACCGTCGGCTACACCGGCGTCACATACAGCGTCTCGGGGGCGCGCCTCACCTTCGCCAACTCGGTGCTCACGTTGCCGTCGACTCCGGTACACAACCGACTCGGTGGCGCGGGCGATGTGGCGATGACGGTCGACATGTCCAACTTCAAGAGCATCGCCGTCGGGATAGACGCGCGGATGAGGGGACTCTTAGCGTTCGACACTGGGCCCGGCGACAGCGAGGCGTTCTACGGACGGGTCTTCGCCACTGGGTCGATGGGCATCCGTTCGGGGCAGATGGGCACGACGATGGATATCTCGGCACGCAGCGACGCCGGCACCCAGATCCACCTGCCGCTCAACGCCAAGAGCAACGTGTCGTGGGCCGACTTCGTGGTGTTCGACAACAGCTCCGCGATGCTCGACTCCACCGACGTGCTGGAGCGAAAGAAGCTCGCCTACGAAAGACAACTGCGGGGCGGAGGGGGAGCGGCGCGATCGAAACCGCTGGAGCTGAACCTCACGGCGAGCATCACCCCCGCCGCCGAGCTATTCATACTGATCGACCCCAACCTGGGTCAGGGCATCTCGGCGAGGGGCGAGGGGGTGATCGACATGGAGATCAACCCCACCAACAACCTCTTCACCATGACGGGCGACTACAACATCACGGCGGGGCGGTTCGAGTTCTCGATGATGAATGTGTTCAACAAGACCTTCGAGATCACCCCGGGAAGCACCATGCGATGGTCGGGCGCACCGGACGACGCGTTGCTCTCGGTCGACGCCTCCTATCGTGTGCGCACCTCGCTTCAACCTCTGCTCGACGGGGCGGGGGGCAGCGGCGGCATGTCGAGCAGGGCCTCGGTGCCGGTCGACTGCATCATCCGCCTGCGGGAGCGACTTTCGGAGCCCGAGATCACCTTCGACATCGCGTTGCCCTCGGCCGACACCGACCAGCGACAACTTGTGGCCGACGCCATGAACACCCAGGAGCTCAAGAGCATGCAGTTTCTGTCGCTGCTGGCCACGGGGAGCTTCGCCGCCGACAACTCCATCTCCGGACAGTTCGCCAACGCGGGTGTGATGGCCACGGGAGCGGTCGGGTTCGACATCCTCACCAACCAGCTCAACAACTTCCTGTCGAGCGACGACTACGACATATTTTTCAGATACCGGCCGCAGGAGAACGCCGGCTCGCAGGTCGACATGGGATTCTCGACTGGGTTCTGGGACGACCGGCTGCAGTTGGAGATCGAGGGCAACTATGTGGACGACCGCGCCGCCACCAGCGTCGGGGCGACGGGCGGCGCCAACAACTTCTCCGGCGACGTGTCGCTGACGTGGGTCATCGACCGCGCGGGCAACGTGCGGCTGAAGGCCTTTTCGCGCTCCATCGACCGCTTCAACGAGACCCGCGGGCTGCAGGAGAGCGGCATCGGGGTGCATTACAGCAAAAATTTCGACGCCGTGGGAGACATTTTCCGCCGCCGAACGAACCGCCCTGGCAATAAAAACAGTAAATTTGCCCCCGGTCCCCCGAGCACCGGCAGCATAACCGAGAAAGAGTAAAAACTAAATAAACGTGCGAAGCACACATTGATTCATGATTCATAATTCATGATTAAAAGAAAAACTAAAACAAAAGAATAAAAAGTATGAACATGTTTTTACAGGTCGCGGAAGGCGCGGCCGAAATCGCCGAGATCGCGGAAGGGATGGAGGTTCCCGCCGCCACGACAATGAGTTTTTGGAACCTTTTCACCTCGGGCGGCTGGCTCATGTGGGTGTTGCTGCTGTTGGGCGGCGTGGCAGTCTTCCTCTTCGTGGAGCGCTTCATCGCCATTCGTGCCGCCTCCAAGATGAACTTCAACTTCATGAAGCGGATCCGCGAAAAGATCTCCGACGGCAACATCGCCGGAGCGCTCGAATCGTGCCGCCGCACCGATTCGCCCATCGCACGCATGGTCGAGAAGGGTATCGAACGTATCGGACGCCCCATGCCCGAGATCCAGAACGCCATCGAAAATCAGGCCAACCTTGAGGTGTCGAAACTCGGAGTGGGACTGCCCTACCTCGCGATGATCTCGGGCGGCGCGCCGATGATCGGCTTTTTGGGCACGGTGATCGGCCTCGTGTCGGCCTTCATGGCGATGGAGGGTATGGGCGGCACGGTCGACATTTCGGTGCTGGCCGGAGGGATGTACGTCGCGATGCTCACCACCGTCGGGGGCCTCATCGTGGGGATTCCCGCCTACTTCGGCTACAACTACCTGATCGCGCGCATCGACCGCCTGATCTTCCGCATGGAGGCCAACTCGATCGCATTCATGGATATCCTCAACCAGCCGGTAAAACGATAAGCCATGGCGATCAAGAGAATGTCCAAAGTCGAGAGCGGATTCTCGGCGGCGTCGATGACCGACATGGTCTTCCTGCTGCTGATGTTCGTGCTGATGGCCCTCACGCTGGTCAACCCCAACGCGCTGCGACTGGTGCTGCCCAAGAGCACCAACAACATCACCGAAAAGCCCTACACCACCGTCTCGATCACACCCGACCTGAGGTACTACGTCGAGACCACCGAGGTGAGCTTCGGACAGTTGGAGGGGGCGCTGCGCGAAAAGCTGGCCGGCAAGGAGAACCCCATGGTGTCGCTGCACGCTGACGAAAACGTCGCGATGAAACACGTCGTGCCGGTGATGAATATCGCCAAGAGCAATAAGTATACATTGGTACTGGCAACCTCTCCAGAATAGACGATGCAGTACTACGAAGATGACAACCGAGGCCGGAACGCCGGCGGCGGATTTACAGGAACGTTATCTCACGATGTAACATAAAGAAGTGGCGGAATGAATTACTACGAAGATGACAACCGAGGCCGGCTATGGGGCATCGCGGGAGCGGTGCTCTACTTGGCGTTGTGCGCGGGGGTCATGTTCGTGACCTACACTGTTTCGCTGCCCGAGCCCGAGTTGGGGATTCTGGTCGACTTCGGCACCGGCGACACCGGCAGCGGCGACGAAGACCTCGCGGCGGGCGACACGGACGTGCGCCCCGTGACTCCGCAATCCACCGGCGAGCCTGTCGAGATCGTGACGACCGACGACCCCGAGGTCGAGGTGGCGGTGCCCGATCCGCCGGAGCAGAACGCCCCCCCGACCGAGGCGACTCCGACCCCGACCCCCGAACCTGTTCGCGAGGTCGACCGACGAGCCTTGTTCCCCGGACGCACCGAGGGCAGCGCGGCCACATCGCAGGGAACAGCCGGAAGCGAGGGCAATCAGGGCACGCAGGAGGGCGGCCCGGGTGGCGGCGACAGCGCGGGCGGTAGCGGATGGTCTGGAACAAGCGACCTTGGAAATAGACGAGAGGTTGGAAACTGGCCAATGCCTCAATATAATATAAATGATGGAGGACGTATTGTTATTAGCGTAGTGGTGGATAAGGAGGGTAAAGTTTTAAGGGCAAGCTATCGGCAGGAAGGCTCAACTTTTCCTTATGGAGAATTGGCAAGGGAAACCGAGAGGGTTGCATTGAGAGCTCGTTTTACTCCAAGCGAAGATAGAGAGGTTGAGGGGGGTACTATAACTTATATTTTTAAATCTAATTGACTATGAAGAAGTTACTGCTCGTCTTGGCATTTTCAATTTTCAATTTTCAATTTTCAATTGCTCAAGCGCAGGCTCAGGGTCCCCACTTCGCCTTCGAAAGCACCGAATTCGACTTCGGGGCAATAGACCACTCGCTGCCCAAAGTCGAGTGCCGCTTCGCGTTCACCAACGACGGCACGGCACCCCTTGTCATCACCCGTACGCTCACCTCGTGCAGCTGCGTGAAGGTGGCCTACGACAAAAAACCGATTCCGCCCGGGGGCCGCGGCGAGATTGTCGTCACCTACGAGGTCAACAAAAAAGAGGCCGGCGTGTTCTACAAAGTGATAGAGATATATTCGAACTCCCCCGAGCGACGCAACAACCTGATAGTCAAAGGCAACGCAGTCGAATAAGAGGCTCCAACTAAATTTATAGTTATATAACTAAAAACTTAGTTATATATGACGCAACAGCGATACAACAGCATGAAAACACTGATTACCAACGCGATAGTAGTACCCATGACGACCGCCGAAGAGCACTGGTTCACCGGTTCGGTCGGCATCGAAGATGGCAAAATCGCATTCGTGGCCAACGACGACCGGCCCGAAGAGTTGAAAAGGGTGCAACGATTTAAGGATGAGGCGGGAACGAACCTCAACGAAATCGACGGCCGCGGAAAATTAGTGATGCCCGGCCTTGTCAACACCCACACCCACGTCTCGATGACGCTGCTGCGCAACCTTGCCGACGACCTGCCGCTGATGACCTGGCTCACCGAGCGCGTGTGGCCCTTCGAGGCGCACATGGGGGCGGAGGAGGTGGCGGTCGGCGCGCGTCTGGGCATGGCCGAGATGCTGCTGGGCGGCACCACAACCCTCGTCGACATGTATTGGCACGAGGCGGCGGTGGCGCGCGCGGCACGCGAAACGGGCATCAGGGCGGTGCTCTGCCCCAGTTTCGTGGATGGCCCGCGCATGGAGGAGTTCGAGCGCGACCTCGTGGAGACGCTGGCCGAGGCCGAGGGGTGCGACAGACTTTCGGTGCGCATCGCCCCACACGCGGCCTACACATGCTCGGCGGAGAATCTGCGGCGGGCGGTCGAGTTGGCGCGCAGGCACAACATCGGCATACACACCCACGTGTCGGAAACGACTGATGAACAGCGCATTGTGAGCGAACAGTACGGGTGCACGCCGACCGAATATCTGCGCGACGCGGGACTGTTCGACGTGCCGGCGATGGCCGCCCACTGTGTGTGGCTGAGCGAGAGCGACATGGATATCATGCTCTCACATGGTGTTGCCGTGGTGCATAACCCGCAGAGTAACATGAAGTTAGCGAGTGGCGCGGCCCCCATTGCGAAGATGCTCGCGCGCGGACTGACAGTGTCGATCGGCACCGATGGGGCGAGCTCAAACAACGACCTGGACATGTGGGACGAGATGCGCTCGGCTTCGTTTCTTGGCAAACTTACCGCACTAAACACCTCAGTACTACCTGCTTACGAGATTCTGCGAATGGCTACCGTCAACGGTGCGCGCGCGATCGGAATGGAGGGTTCTCTGGGTGTCGTGGCCGAGGGGGCGTTGGCCGATCTGGTGATTCTGGATGTCGAGAAGCCGCATTGGAGTCCTCGCGCCAACATCGTTAGTGCGCTGGTTTACAGTGCTAAAGCGAGTGATGTCGACACTGTTATCGTTGGTGGCGAGGTGGTGGTTTCCGGTGGGCGGCTTGTTACTGGGGATGTTGGGGTGTTTATTTCTGCCGCCGAAGCTGTTCAATTGAAAATTAGCTGCGCGCTAAAACACTAATGAAAAAAGCGTGACATATGTCACGCTTTTTTTGGGGCGTGTGTTACCTATGTAACGGTTTTTTTTGGTCGAGTGTTACCGATGTAACGCTTTTTTAATTGAAAATTGAGAGTTGAAAATTGAAAGCGGCAACCGACGCCAAGCCGAACGCCATCGAGTTTACTCGAATGGCTGAGGCGCGAAGGAGGAAAACGAAGTTAACGGCCGCAGCGATTTTAGCTACGCGGTACTTGAGTTTTGCGAAGATACGAAATTTTTCTTCGGAATGCAAGTTTTTTGCACATTATTTTTTTCTTTTACGTTACTTTTTTGGTGGGCAAAAAAGTAACCAAAAAACCCACCCCGAGGCGGCGCGGTATTAGGCTGCGCGTTAGCACTAACCACTTATCACTAACAACTAACCACTATAAGGTAGATCCCTCGTCGCTTCGCTCTGTCGGGATGACATAAATACGGCCGCCTCATTTATGAGGCGGCCGTATTCTGGATTGCTTCGGGCTACGCCCTCGCAATGACGTTGCGCGTCAGCTTAAATCGCTGTCGGCGTTCCGGCAAATCGACGCGTTCGCGCTTTTGCGAGCAAAAGGTCTCGATTTCTTGACGCTTTTAGCCGTGCGATTTTTAACGCCGTTTTTCGCTATCGGGGGGCGTAGCTTTTTAGAATATATTCGGAAAAAGCGAGCTGAAAGCGCGTCGCGAAGCGATGCGGCAACTATGGGCCGGCGCGCGCTACGCGACGCTTAAGCTAACGCGGTATTAGACTGCGCGTTAGCACTAACCACTTATCACTGACCACTAACCACTAAAATCGCTGCCGGCGTTCCGGCCTGGATTGCTTCGTCGCCTGCGGCTCCTCGCAATGACGGGGCGCGTTAGCTAATTCTTAATTGATTTAAAGTGGCATTTCGAGGCCCCCTCCGATGAAGAGGCCGCGGCGGTCGCTTGGTTGGGCGAGGGTGAGGCGGGCAGAGAAGCGGTTGGTGGCGGGCATGCGCAGCGGGCTGATGTCGACGATCACATCGCCGCCCCACGACCAGAGGGTGTTCCAGGTCGAGGCGTTGCTCCAGCTCGCACCCCCGACGGTGCCCGACGAGGCGAAGCTCTGCCAACGGGCGTAGTCGACGAAGGCGTTGAGCCGCACCCGTTTGAAGTAGACGACGCCCGGAATGCCCGCCTCGGGGTACCAGACAGGCAGCTGATAGTCGACCGAGGCCGCCGCCCATCGCCGCGCCGAGAAGTCGTAGGCCGCACCGCGCGGGAAGAGCTCTTTCATTCGGAACGTGTATCCGCCGCCGCCCGAGGTCTGTTGCCACGCCGCGCGCAGGGTCGTGCCGTGGGGGCGCACCACGCCGGGTAGCCATGTCGACAGCGAGGCCGTCCAGAGCGAGCTGAAGTCGCGATTGGTGGGGTTGGTCACATATCCGACACGCGCCGCGACGCCCCAGCGGGGTTGGAACTCTTTCTGTGCCATGCGTGTCTGGCCCGAGTATCTCAGTGCCAGCGACAGCCTTTCGACTCCGCGCGTCAGTTGGCCCGAGGTGGGGTTCAGGGGTGTGTAGATCAGGCCGTTGGTGTAGTGGTACTCGGCCGAGGGGGTGAGCGAGCCCAACCAGTGGCCCGACGAGAGGGTCATGGGGAGCGACAGGCGGGTGGTGACGCTCAGCTGTCGTTCGAGCTTCAGGGTCAGGGGCACGCGCGTGTAGGTTGTCTGCGGGGCGCCTCCCCACGAGAAGTCGACATCTAACACAGGGCCGAGGCCGCTGTACGACACTCCGCCGCGCACCATCTGTCCGCCGCTGCGACTCCAACCGTACGACAGCCACGACACGGCGTCGGAGAGCAGGCTCTGCGACAGTACCGTCGCCCCGAGGCGCATTGTGAGGTCGCCCTCCGAGATCGCAGTCGAAGGATTGAAGTCGGCAGGCACCCAGCTGTGGGGGTGGAACACGTTTAGGAGTTTGCTGTATCGGCGGGTTTTTTTGGGGTCGCTTTCGGCTGTGGGGATGTAGACTATGCTGTCCATTTTGGGCACGTCCCAGCGTTTCCATGGCGGATTGACGATGTTTTCCGGGAGGGGGCGTTGGGGCTGCTCGGTCGCGGCGGAGGCATCCTGCACGGCGAGGTGGTAGCCGTGGCGGTCGTAGGTGGTGAGGGCTACTCTGCCGCCGACGGGTGCCGGGGTCGAGGGTTGGAACGAGCCGTAGGTCGAGGTCGAGAGGCGGAGTTCGGTGGCGGTGGCGAGGTCGAAGGCGTGCGCCTCGTCGCGGCCCGAGGCGATCGACCCGAAGTAGAGCCGGCCGCCGCCCGCCCGCAGGTCGGAGATGGTGATGTGGCGCGAGGGGGTGAGGCGTTGGTAGCCCGCGCCGTCGTCGTAGGTGGCCGACGCGAGGAACATGCCGCCGTCGTCGAGGCCTATGAAGTAGAGCGCGCCCGTGGTGTCGTCCCACGCGAGGCCCGTCACCTCGATGTCGGGCGGCAGGGCGAGGCGGTCGGGGCCGTTCACTATCGTGTAGCGGCCCGAGTAGTCGTAGGCGACGTGGGCGATATTTCCCTCGGTTGTTGGGGTCGGGTAGAGGATCTGTTCGTCGCTTCGATGCGTCTCTTTGCGGCCGTCAGTGAGGTTGAGTGAGATGAGGCGCGACGACGATTTTTGGGGCCACAGCACGCTGCGCCGCAGCTCCGTCCACCAGAGCACGCCGTCGGCGAGCACAGGTCGCGAGGTGACATCGCCCGTGTGTGTCAGCACCTGCTCGCGGCCCGAGGCGACGTCGACGCGCACTAAGCGCGAGGGGCGGTCGAGGTCTGTCTTCAGGGCGATCAAAGTCTCGTCGTCGATCCAGATCGGCCAGCGGTAGGTCGTGTAGGATGTTTCGGGGGTGGCGACGCGCGTCGAGGAGTCCTCGACGCGGGGCAGCGAACCCCAGTAGGCGTCGAGGTCGGCGAAGGTGCGGCGGAAGAGCTCAGTCTGCCCCATGCCCCAGTGTCGCCTCAGCCCGATCGACATCGGCACTATGAACTGCGGATTGCGTGCCACGTAGCGCGCCACGTCGTCCCACACGAATTCGCCGAAGTTGTTGTAGCTCCACCTCGCCATCTGGTAGCCGAGGCGGTAGTGGTCGGGCACGTAGTCGCGGAACGAGCCGCTGAACCAGTAGTCGCGCGAGTAGTTTTTGCTGCCGACCGGGCCTCGGGATTGTTTGTCGCGGTCGTCCTTGTCGTCCTTGTCGCCCTTGTCTCCCGCGACGGCGCGATAGTGCATTGTGAACGAGGGTTGCAGTCCGCGCCCGAAGGCCGACATCTCGGTCTCGGCCATGGTCGCGTCGCCCTCAAGTATGAATATCGAGAACTGCCCCACCCCGAGGAACGCAATCTGCTGACCCAGCAGCCACATGAGGGGGCGATTGAGGCCGCGGCGCAGGTTGTTGTACTGCACGTTGTGGCGATACTCGTGGAAGACCAACTGCTTGAGCCACGGCTCGGAGTAGGAGGCGGCGGGGGCGGCCAACAGCTCCATGCGTCGCGGCGCCCACATCACCATGCCGTTGCCCGACATGCCCCGCGTGTGCATCACCACCGGCGTGCGCATCGTGCCGTGGCGGAACCCGAAGTTGATGTGGGTTCTCACCGTGTCCATGTACCACATCACGCGGCGGGCGTTGGCCTCGAAGTCGACGGGGTAGATCAGCTTTGCGGCGGGGGTCTTGATTCGCCTCCACCTTACCGAGGCCGGCGAGGCTCCCCAGTCGTAATACTGAGCAATTGAAAATTGAAAATTGAAAATTGAAAATGCGAGGATTAGAACTATTCGGGTTAGCCACTTCATATCTTTCTGGTTTTTGTGTAGCCCAACCCCTGCAATAATCCTACCACACGGTCGCGCCAGTCGCCCTGAACGATGATCTCGCCCTCTTTTGCCGCGCCGCCCACTCCCAGACGTGTCTTGAGCGTCTTGCCCAGCGCCTCCAGGTCGTCGTCGGAGCCCACGAAGCCGGTCACGAGGGTCACCTGCTTGCCGCCGCGGCGCTTGCGGTCGAGGCTCACCCTCAGGTTCTGCCTCTCGGGGGCGAGGGTGTCGGCTTGGGGTTGCCGCTCCTCGCTGTATTTGAAATCGGGGTCGGTGGAGTAGACCATTCCGAGCCTTGCCTTCCAATCGTTGCTCATAGTCAATTCAGAATTAAGAATTCAAAATTAAGAATTAAAAATTAGCTACGCTTTAATTAATTGAAAATTGAAAGTGGAAAATTGAAAATGGGGCTAACGCGACGCATAAGATACGCGAAAAAAACGCTATTAAACTTAAAAACTTTAATACTTTTTTGTTTTCTAAAGTTTTCGTATTACCTTTGTCGCGGGTTTTGGAAAATGTGAGTTTGAATAATAACAACGACCATGTAGAGAAAAGAGTTATGGATCCAAAAGAACGGATAGTACGGGAGGCGGCCGCGATGTTCCTCGACGAGGGGATCAAGTCGGTGCGCATGGACGACATCGCCGCGCGGTTGGGGGTATCGAAGCGCACCCTCTATGAGATGTTCGGCGACAAGCGCGACCTGCTGGAGCAGAGTGTGATTTGGCACTTCAACCGCAAGCGCGAGCTGATGCACGAGCGTACCCGCAGCGCGGGCAACGTGTTCGAGGAGATTCTGACGATCCTGTCGGACACCTCGCGCAACGAACGCGACGCGGTGCTGATCGCCAACCTCAAGAAGTTCTATCCCGACATCTGCGTCGGCCTCGAAGAGGAGGCCCATCGTTACACCCACGCGAAGTTCGACGAGCTGTTGGACCGCGGCATCGAGGAGGGGTTGCTGATGCCCGACATGAACAAGGAGTTGGCGCTCATGACGCTGGTCTACTCGATGGCGGCCATCTTCGACAAGAAGCATCGCGGAGTGCCGGCCCATCATGTGGTGTCGCCCACGCTGGCGTTCGAGTATGTGATAGTCAACTTCTTCCGCGGGCTGTCGACCCACAAGGGGATCGAGATAATCGACGAGTTGGTGAAAAATTACAGAGAGAAAAATAACAGAGAGAAAAACAATTGAGCGAAAACAATTGAGAAAGATGAAAACAACCTTATGTAGAGTAATACTCGCGGCGGCGGCACTGTTCGCGGCGGCGGGAACCACGCAGTTGCGGGCGCAGCAGGACGGCCCCGGACAGGTGCTGACGCTCGACCTCGACTCGGCGCTTGAGATCGCGTTGTCCGACAACCCCACCATTCTGAGTGCCGACATGGAGATCGAGCGGTTCGACTGGGTGAGGCGCGAGACAATCGGCAACCACCTGCCGTCGCTCTCGGCGGGGGGGCAGTACAGCTTCAGCATCGTCAAACAGGAGATGACCAAGGGTCTCTCGTTGGGCGCCGACATGTCGGCCGCCATCACGGGCGACCTCTCGATTCCGTTGGTGGTGCCGGCGGTCTACGCGTCGCTGCGACTCAATCGCACCCAGCAGGCGTTGGCGGTGGAGCAGGCTCGCTCGTCGCGCATCGAGCTGACCAACAGCGTCACCAAGTCGTTCTTCCAGATATTGCTGCTCGAAAGATCGTACGAGGTGTTGCGGGAGAGCGAACGCACCATCCGCGCGACGGTCGACAACACCCGTTCGATGTTCGAGGCGGGGTTGGCGTCGGAGTATGACTTTCTGACGGCCGAGGTGCAGCTGAGCAATCTGCAGCCCAGCCTGATCAACACCGCCAACAGTATCGTCGTCGCCAAGCGCATGCTCAAGATGTATCTGAGTGTGCCCGAGGAGGTGGAGATCGCGTTGGACGGCTCGTTGGACGACTACATGGGCGAGGTGCTCTCGGTGCCCGACCCTTCGGCGTCGCTCGACGGCAACACCGATCTGCGCCAGATGGAGTATCAGCAGACGATGCTTCAGCAACAGATTCGCCTTGCCAACGCGGCCCGACTGCCGGTGCTGGCGGGTTATGGCTCGCTCGTGGTGACGGGTCAGGACAAGACCATCGACTTCGCGGGAATGATGACCGGCGGCGGCGGAACGATCAACAAGTGGTGGTGGCAGAAGCCATTCTCCGCCGGCTTCCAGATCTCGGTGCCCATCTTCTCGGGACTCAAAAACACCAGCAAGGTGAAGCAGCTGCGCAACAGCGTCGCCCAGGTCGAGATGCAGAAGGGGTATCTGCGCGAGGCCAAGGGGCTCGAAGCACGCACCGCGGTCAACAACCTCGTCTCGGCGCGCGAAACGATGACCGCCAACGACAAGACCGTCGCCCAGGCCGAGAAGGCCTACTCCATCGCGCGCACACGTTTCGACGCCGGCGCGGGCACGATGCTCGAAGTCAATCAGGCGCAGTTGGCCGTCACCCAGTCGAGGCTCAACCTCTCGCAGGCGGTCTACGATCTGCTGGCCGCACGAGCAGACTATGATAAGATAATAGGTAGCGATAACTAAGAAAGACTAAAAAAATAAGGACAATGAAAAAGAGTTTGATCATCATCATGGCGGCGGCGGCAGCGCTGACCGCCTGCAAGGAGAAGAAGGCCGCCGTCGCGACGGAAGCCCCCGCCGTCGAGGTGAGGGTGGCCGCGGCGCTGGGCGAAACCATCCCGCAGGATGTCGAGTTCACCGCCAACATCGAACCGTGGCAGAAGAACTACATCGTGCCCGCGCTTCAGGGTGCGCGCATCAACCGCATCTTGGTGAAGGTGGGCGACAGGGTTCGCAAAGGGCAGTTGGTGGCCGAGATGGATCCCACGCAGTACAACACCGCGCGGGTGCAGTTCGAGACAGCCGAGGCCGACTACAATCGAGTCAAAAAGGTGTACGAGGCGGGAGGAATCTCCGAACAGACGCTCCGTCAGACCGAGGCGCAGTACCTCGTGTATAAGGAGTCGTTGGACAACCTCGCCGGCCACGTGAAGCTCCACTCGCCAATCGACGGCGTGGTGACGCAGAAGGGCGAGGAGGAGGGTAACCTCTTTACCCAAAACCCCATCCTTGAGATCATGCAGATGGACAGGCTGAAGGTGAGGGTCAACATCTCCGAGCAGTACTACGCGACGGTGGGCGTCGGCACTCCGGTGGCGATCTCGGTCGACATCTTCCCGGGCGAGGCCTTCGAAGGTAACGTGAGCCTGATCTACCCCGCGATCGACCCCGCCACACGCACCTTCATGGTCGAGGTGACGATACCCAACTCCGGCGGCAAGCTGCGTCCCGGGATGTTCGCCCGTTCGACGATCAACATGGGCGACGCTGAGGGGGTGATGGTGCCCGACGTGGCGGTGCAGAAGCAGGTCGGCTCCAACGAGCGGTTCATCTACGTCATCGAGGGCAACACGGCCCGTCGCCGTTCGGTGGTTCCGGGCAGACAGATCGGTGGTATGATCGACGTGTCGCAGAGCGTCGCCGCGGGCGAAAGGGTCGCCCTGACATCGTTTGTCAGATTGGCCGACGGAACACAAATACAAATTATGAATTAAAAAGCCGGAACGCCGGCAGCGATTTAAGCTACGCAAAGCTGACGTTCTCAGATATTCTTAATTCTTAATTCTTAATTTTTAATTGAAATGAAAATTTACGAATCCGCGGTACGGAAGCCCGTCTCGACCGTCATGATATTCGTCGCCGTTGCGGTGATGGGGCTCTTCTCCCTGCGCAACCTGGCGATCGACATGTACCCCGAGATGGACCTGCCGATGCTCATGGTGATGACCTCCTACCCGGGGGCCAACGCTACCGACATAGAGACAAACATCACGCGACACTTAGAAGACCAACTCAACACGGTCGACAACCTCAAGGAGCTCACCTCCAACTCGGCCGACAACTTCTCGCTCATCACAGTGGAGCTGGAGTGGGGGGCCGACGTCACCGAGGCGGCCAACGACGTGCGCGACGTGATCAGCCGCTCGACGAGCCTGCTGCCCGACGAGGCCGAAACCCCCGTCGTGTTCAAGTTCTCGTCGTCGATGATCCCGATCGCCTACCTGTCGGTCACCGCCGGTGAGAGCTACCCCGCCCTTGCGAAAATTCTCGACGAGAAGTTGGTCAACACCCTCAACCGCATCGACGGCGTGGGAGCGGTGGGAATTATGGGAGCGCCCGAACGCGAGGTGCAGATCAACGTCGACCCCAACCGCCTTGCCGCCTACGGCCTCACGGTCGAGAGCCTCGGCCAGATCATCGCCGCCGAGAACGTCAACATTCCCGCCGGCACGATGGACATCGGCAACCACACCTTCAACATCAAGGCCGACGGCGAGTTCACATCGAGCGACGACCTGCGCAGTGTGGTGGTGTCGAACGCCGGAGGTCGCACGGTGCTGCTGAGCGACGTGGCCGAGGTGCGCGACACGCTGGCCAAGATGACCCAGACGCAGTACTTCAACAGCGAGCCCGGGGTGATGATCGTGATTCAGAAGCAGTCGGGATCCAACACCGTTCAGATCGTCGACCGAGTCTTCGCCGAGCTGCCCGCCATTCAGGCGTCGCTGCCGGCCGACGTCGAGTTGGATATCATCATGGACACATCGGAGTCGATTCGCGACAGCATCTCGTCGCTGAGTCAGGCGGTGATGTTCGCATTCATATTCGTGATTCTGGTTGTGATGTTCTTCCTCGGAAGATGGAGGGCAACTTTCATCATCTGCCTCACGATTCCGATCTCGCTCATCGTCTCGTTCATCTACCTCTACGTGACGGGCTCGACTCTCAATATCATCTCGCTCTCGTCGCTCTCGATCGCGATCGGTATGGTGGTCGACGACGCCATCGTGGTGCTCGAAAACATCACCACCCACATCGAGCGCGGCTCGAAACCCAAGGAGGCGGCCATCTACGGAACGAACGAGGTGTGGCTCTCGGTCATCGCGACGACGTTGGTTGTGGTTGCTGTGTTCATGCCCTTCACGATGTTGGGCGGCATGGCGGGCATCATGTTCAAGGAGTTGGGTTGGATCGTCTCGATAGTCATAGTCACCTCGACCCTGGCTGCCATCTCGCTCACCCCGATGTTGTCGGCCTACCTGCTACGCATCGACGGCGGGGTGCATACATATAAAGGTATCGGCATCGTCTACAAGCCGATCGACGCCTTCCTCGAATGGCTCGACAACTTCTACGCCAAGGTGCTGGGCTGGGTGGTGCGCAACCGCAAGAAGACCTTCTTCTCGACGATGGGTATCTTCATCATCTCGCTGGTGCTGCTGAGCCTCGTGCCGACCGAGTTCTTCCCGGCGCAGGACAACGCCATGATCACCGCCACGGTCGAGTTGGACCAGAACCTCTCGGTCGAGTACACCGAGACTGTCGAGAGGCAGATCGACGCGATAGTCTACGAGAAGTATCCCGAGGTGACGATACTCGCCGGCACCGCCGGAGCCAACAGCTCCGACAACGTGTTCGCGGCGATGGAGCGCAACGGCTCCAACATCATCACCTACATGATGCGCCTGCCGAGGATGTCGGAACGCGAGAGCGGCCGCACGATCTTCGAGATATCCGACCTGCTGCGCGCCGACCTTGAGGGCATTCCCGAGATTCGCCGCTTCAAGGTCGTGCCGGGCGGACAGGATGGCGGCGGCATGAGCGGCGCCTCGACAGTCGACGTCAAGGTGTTCGGCTACGACATGGACGCGACCGACGCCGTGGCGAAGGATCTCGAAAAGAAGATCGCCGCACTCGAAGGCACCCGCGACGTGCAGCTCTCGCGCGACGAACTGCGGCCCGAGTACAACGTCACCTTCGACCGCTCGAAGTTGGCCTACTACGGCATCTCGTCGGCCACGGCCTCGACCTTTGTGCGCAACCGCCTCAACGGCCTCGACGCGAGCAAATATCGCGAGGATGGCGACGAGTACGACATCGTGGTGCGCTACGGCGAGGAGTTCCGCGAGAGCTTCGACAACGTCGAGGATGTAACGCTCTACGGCGCGACGGGCCAGCCGGTCAAGCTGCACGAGGTTGCGACGCTCGAAGAGGAGTTCGCCGCACCCACCATCCAGCGCGAGAACCGCCAGAGGATCGTCACCGTGCAGTCTTCGCTGGGCGAGGGATTCGCCCTGGGTCAGGTGGTCAACGAGGTCAACGCGCTGCTCGAAGGCTACGAAGTTCCCGAAGGTGTGGCGCTCGAAGTGGGCGGCTCGATGGAGGATATGGAGGATATGATGGGCGACTTCATGACGCTGCTGCTGCTGGTCGTGGTGTTGGTCTACATCGTGATGGCGACTCAGTTCGAGAGCCTCAAGATGCCATTCATCATCATGTTCACCATTCCGTTTGCCTTCACGGGAGTATTTTTGGCGCTGTGGGTCACCGGCACCCCGTTGTCGATGATCGCGATGATCGGCGCCATCATGCTGGTGGGGATCGTCACCAAGAACGGTATCGTGATGGTCGACTACACCAACCTGCTGATCGAGCGCGGCATGCCCACTCGCGAAGCTGTGGTGGCGTCGGGCAAGAGTCGTCTGCGCCCCGTGTTGATGACCTCGGTGACGACGATCCTCGGTATGATGCCCATGGCGATGGGATTCGGCGACGGGAGCGAGCTGTGGCAGCCGATGGGTATCGCCATCATCGGCGGTATGGCCTTCTCGACTCTGCTGACGCTGTTTGTGATCCCCGTGATCTACACCATGTTCCAGCTCAACAAAGACCGCCGTGCCGGTGCCGCCGCAACGAAACTTGCAAACCGGAAAGCGGCCGCCGCGGCGAAGTTAGCAACCAAAAAAGTGAAATAAGATGAAAGCAGTTTTCATATCCTACAATCAGGCGCACACCCTTCAGGTCAACGCGATACTCGACAAGTTGGAGGTCAGGGGCTTCACCCGCTGGGCGCTCACCGAGGGGCGCGGCTCCAACGGCGGCGAACCCCACTACGGCACCCACGCCTGGCCGTCGATGAACACCTCGCTGATGGTGTTTTGCAAGAATCAGGAGGTCGAACCACTGCTCGACGCCCTGCGCCGACTCGACGCCGAGGCCCCGCAACAGGGCCTCAGGGCATTCGTCTTGGATGCAGAAGAAGGCATGTGATTAGTGATCAGTGGTTAGTGGTTAGTGCTACGCGGCGCAGTGCTACGCAAAAAATGTCGCGTTAGCACTAACCACTAATAACTAACCACTAATGAAAGTTCGGCAAACGCGTTTGCCGAACTTTCACTATCTTTGTCCCAAATTTCAGATCATGGCAAAGAGTCGGCCCACATTATACGACAGGCTAACCACGCGGCGCGCCGTGCAGCTGTTTTGGTGCGTGGTGGCGGCGCCGTTCGCGGTGCTGATGCTGCTGTTGGCACTCACGGCGGCGGGCGCGTTCGGCACCCTGCCCACCTTCGAGGAGTTGGAGAATCCGCGCAGCAACGTCGCCTCGGAGCTGATATCCGAGGATGGCAAACTGCTCCGCACGTTCCACATCGAGAACCGCACATACGTCGGCTACGGCGAGCTCACACCCGACATAGTGGCCGCACTTGTCGCCACCGAGGATGTACGCTTCTACGGCCACTCGGGTATCGACTACATCTCGCTGGCCCGCGTCGCGCTGCGCACGGTGGGCTTGGGTCAAAATCAGGGGGGCGGCTCGACCATCACCCAGCAGTTGGCCAAGAACCTCTTTCCGCGCCGCGAGAGGAGCAGCAACCCCGTAGCAAGGGGCGCGGTGCTGATATCAGACAAACTCAAGGAGTGGGTCACGGCGGTCAAGTTGGAGTACAACTACACCAAGGAGGAGATCATCACGATGTATCTCAACACGGTCTTCTACGGCAGCAACGCCTATGGAGTCAAGAGCGCCGCCAACACATTCTTCGGCAAGACCCCCTCGGAGCTCAACCTTCAGGAGAGCGCCACACTCGTGGGAGTGGTCAACGCCCAGACCCGCTACAACCCCGTGGGCAACTACGACAACTCGATCCGCCGACGCAACACCGTCATGAGACGCATGCAGAGCGTGGGCTACATCACCCGCGCGCAGTACGACTCGTTGGCCGCGCTGCCCATAGAGTTGGACTACCACCCCGTGTCGCACGACGAGGGGTCGGGGACATATTTCGGCGAGATGCTGCGCCTCGTGATGCAGGCCGACAAGCCCACCCGCCGCGAATATCTCAACGACTACGACTATCAGTACGAGCTCGAACGTTGGGAGAGCAACCCGCTCTACGGCTGGGTACACAAAAACCTGAAGGCCGACGGCACCCCCTACGACATCTACCGCGACGGCCTCAAGATCTATACCACCATCAACTCGTCGATGCAGCGCTACGCCGAGGAGGCGGTCACGGAGAGGTTGCGCAACGAGATCCAACCCGCGATGGACCGGCAGTTCAAAAACTCGGGCACTGTGTTCCAGGGCCAGAGCCGCGCCCAGATCGCCACTATCGTCGCGGGCGCCATGCGCTACTCCGACCGCTACCGAGCCATGGAGGCGGCCGGCGCTACCCGCGAACAGATCGACGCCGCGTTCGACACCCCCGCCCGCATGAGGCTCTATACATATAAAGGTGTGCGCGACACGGTGATCACTCCGCGCGACTCGATAGTACACTTCAAGAAGCTGATGAGGGCGTCGTTCGTCGCGATCGAACCCCAGACGGGCCACGTGAGGGCCTACGTGGGCGGCCCCAACTTTCGATACTTCAAGTACGACAACGCCTCGCAGGGGAAGCGTCAGTGCGGCTCGACAATCAAACCGTTCGTCTACACCTTCGCCTTCTCGCAGCTGGGCCTCGACCCCTGTACGCCGGTGCCCAACCTGCCCGTCACGATCGAGACATACGCCAGCGAGCCATGGTCGCCCAAGGAGGCGTCGAGGGTGGAGTACGACGGAGTGATGCACCCGCTAAAGTGGGGCTTGGCGCACAGTCGCAACAACTACACGGCATGGATCATGAAGCAGGCCAAGTCGCCCGAGCCGGTGGCCGACTTCATCCACAACATGGGCATCCGCAGCTGGATCGACCCCGTGCACGCCCTCGCGCTGGGAACGATGGACGTGTCGCTGTTCGAACTCGTGGGCGCCTACACAACCTTCGCCAATCGCGGCGTGAGCACCGAACCGATATACGTCACCCGCATCGAAGACCGTCAAGGCAACCTCATCTCGTCGATGCTGCCCACCACCGCCGACGCGATCTCCGAGCAGACCGCCTACACAACTCTGGGCGTACTGCAAGAGGTGGTCAACAACGGCACCGGCGGCAGGCTCCGTTGGCAGTACGGCTTCACGGGCGAGGTGGGCGGCAAGACCGGCACATCGCAGGAGAACCGCGACGCATGGTTCGTGGGGGTCACGCCCAACCTTGTTGCGGGGGCGTGGGTCGGCGGCGAAGACCAGAGCGTCCACCCGCGCGTTGGCGGCGAGGGGTCGGTCATAGCGCTGCCCATCTTCGGCGAGTTCATGAAGCGCGTCTACGCCGACCCCAAGTTGGGCGTGCGCCAGAGCGACACGTTCGAGGTTCCCCCGGGGGCTGTGCGCTTCGACTGCAGCTCGGTGGAGACCCTCGCCCCCGTAGTCGACGAAGTTAGAAATGAAGAGTTTTTCGATTAGCCGGAACGCCGGCGGCGGATTTTTTATTAAAATCTCAACCTTCAGAAGTTTATTCGTTAAAATTACATATTTGCTGTTAAAATTCTAAGTTACTCGTTATTTTTGCAGCGACAAAAAAATGAATTTTCAACTTTCAATTAAAATGAAGGCAGCAATTGTAGGGGTAAGCGGGGCGGTAGGACAGGAGTTCCTACGCATCCTGAGCGAGAGAAATTTCCCATGCGACGAACTCCTCCTCTTCGGATCGGAGCGCAGCGCGGGGCGCGAATATGAGTTTCGCGGCAAAAAGATAGCGGTGCAGCTGTTGAGGCACGGCGACGACTTCCGCGGCGTGGACGTTGCGTTCGTGAGCGCGGGCGGCGGCACATCCAAGGAGTTCGAGCAGGACATCACCCGCCACGGCACGATCATGATCGACAATTCGAGCGCGTTCCGCATGGATCCCGAGGTGCCGTTGGTGGTGCCCGAGGTCAACGGGGCCGACGCCCTGACCGCCCCGCGCGGAGTGATCGCCAACCCCAACTGCTCGACCATCCAGATGGTGGTCGCCCTGCAGGCCATCGAGCAACTTTCGCACATCACGCGAGTACACGTCGCCACCTACCAGGCGGCAAGCGGCGCGGGGGCGGCGGCAATGGACGAGCTCGTAACCCAGACCAAACAGGCCGTCTCGGGCGAGGAGCCCACGGTCGAAAAGTTCGCCCACCAGCTGGCCTTCAACGTGATCCCGCACATCGACGTATTCACTGACAACGGCTACACCAAGGAGGAGCTCAAGATGCACTTCGAGACACAAAAGATCATGCACTCCGACATCGCCGTCAGCGCCACCTGCGTACGCGTACCGGTGCTGAGGGCCCACTCCGAGAGCGTCTGGGTCGAGACCGCGGAGCCCGTCTCGCCCGAGACAGTCCGCGCGGCGTTCGAGGGGTTCGAGGGGATCACGGTTGTCGACGAACCCGCCGCCAAACAGTACCCGATGCCGCTGATGATCGCCGGCACCGACGACGTATATGTAGGGCGCATCCGCGGCGACATAGCCAACCCGCGCGGCGTGACCTTCTGGTGCGTCGCCGACCAGATCCGAAAGGGCGCGGCCCTCAACGCCGTACAGATTGCAGAATACCTTATAAAAGAGAAGAAGATTTAGTCTCCGCCAAACCGCAGGGTTTGGCAAATAAAAAAGAGTAAAGATATGATGATGGAAGAGATCGTCTCCCGCGGAATAGTCGGGAGCTACTTTGAGAAACTGTCCGAAAACCTCTCGGTCGACGCAGCCATAGTCGGCGGCGGACCGTCGGGCCTTGTCGCCGCATACTACCTCGCCAAGGCGGGTAAAAAGGTCGCGCTGTTCGAACGCAAACTCGCCCCGGGGGGCGGCATGTGGGGCGGCGCAATGATGTTCAGCCGCATCGTGGTGCAGAACGAGGCGCTGCCGATCCTCGACGAGATGGGAGTAAAGTATACCCCCATCGACGGAGGAGCCGCGCTGGCCGACAGCGTACACGCCACCGCCGCGCTCATCTACAAAGCCACCGAGGCGGGAGCAAGCATCTTCAACTGCCACTCTGTGGAGGATGTTGTGGTGCACGACAACCGCATGTCGGGTCTGGTGATCAACTGGGCCCCCGTCACCCGCGAGGGTCTGCACGTCGACCCGTTGGTCGTGATGGCGCGCACAACGTTGGACGGCACGGGCCACGACTGCGAGGTCGCCCGCACACTGGTACGCAAAAACGGCATCCGGCTCAACACCGCCTCGGGCGACGTGATGGGCGAGCGTTCGATGTCGGCGCAGGAGGGCGAGACGACGACGGTCGAGAACACCAAGGAGATCTACCCGGGCCTCTTCGTGTCGGGCATGGCGTCGAACGGCGTGAGCGGCTCCTTCCGCATGGGCCCCATCTTCGGCGGCATGCTGCTGTCGGGCAAAAAGGTGGCCGAACTTATGATCGCCAGCCTGTAATGCCACGCGACCCTAAAATGCGCGACTTCGGCCTCTACGTCATAATCACCGACCCCGTGCTGTCGTATCGCCGCGTGGCGGAGATCTGCGTCGAGTGCGGAGTTCGCATGTTGCAACTGCGCGAAAAACACCTCGACGACAAAGCCATCTTGGCCGCCGCCGCCGAGATACTCGACGTGACGCGCGGCACCGACACCATGTTCGTGATGAACGACCGCGCCGACCTCGCCGCCCTGGCGGGTGCCGACGCCGTGCACCTTGGTCAGGGCGACATCTCGCTGTCCGACGCGCGCCGCATCGTGGGGCCCGACATGACGATCGGCCTCTCGACCCACTCCATCGAGCAGGCGCGCAAGGCGATCGCCGACGGCGCCGACTACATAGGCTTCGGCCCGGTGTGGGCCACCCCCACCAAGGCGATCCCCGACCCTGCGGTCGGAGTGGCGCAACTCGCCGAGGTCGTGAAATTTTCACCCGTACCGGTGGTGGCGATAGGGGGGATCTTCCCCGAAAACCTCCCCGATGTCCTCGCCGCCGGCGCCCGCAACGTCTGCCTCGTCCGCCACCTGATGGAGAGCGACGCTCTCGATGAGCGCATAAATGCGCTCATCGAGAGAATCATGAATCATGAATAATAAATCATGAATCGAGCTAACGCGATATAAGGCTACGCGGAATTTTTGCGTAGCACTGCGCCGCGTAGCACTAACCACTAATAACTAACCACTACCTCCCTCTTTTCACCAAAACAAGAAAGCCGCCCACAGGGCGGCTTTCTCTACATATATAAATGGATAACCTACTGCTTATAAACCTTAGTATACCCATAAATAGCCTGCTCCCCAAGCTCCTCCTCGATACGAAGAAGCTGGTTGTACTTAGCCATACGATCCGAGCGAGACATAGAACCGGTCTTGATCTGCCCCGAGTTGGTAGCCACGGCGATATCGGCAATGGTCGAATCTTCCGTCTCACCCGAGCGATGCGAAGTCACCGATGTGTAACCCGCCCGATGAGCCATCTCGATGGCATCGAGAGTCTCGGTCAGCGACCCGATCTGGTTAACCTTGATAAGGATCGAGTTTGCGCAACCCTTCTCGATACCCTTGCGCAGGAAGTCGACATTGGTCACAAACAGGTCGTCACCCACTAACTGGCACGTAGCGCCGATAGCGTCGGTCAACATCTTCCAACCGTCCCAGTCGTTTTCGCCCATACCATCCTCGATCGAGTCGATGGGATACTTGGCAACGAGACCGGCGAGGAACTCCACCTGCTGCTTCGAGGTACGTTCAACCCCCGTAGCACCCTCGAACTTGGCATAGTTGTAGATCCCGTCCGCAAAGAACTCCGAAGAAGCGCAGTCGAGACCGATCGACACCTGACCACCCTCTTCCTTGCGACCGGGCTTGTAACCGGCCAGCTCGATAGCCTTGATGATCGACTCCAGAGCATCCTCCGTACCATTCAGCGCGGGGGCAAAACCACCCTCGTCACCAACCGCCGTCGAGAGGCCGCGATCGTGCAACACTTTCTTAAGAGCATGGAACACCTCGGCACCCATGCGAAGACCCTCCTTGAAGCAGCAAGCCCCCACGGGACGTATCATGAACTCCTGAAAAGCGATGGGCGCGTCCGAGTGCGAACCGCCGTTGATGATGTTCATCATGGGCACGGGCAGCGTCTTGGCGTTCGTACCGCCGATGTAGCGATACAGGGGCACCCCAAAGTAGTCGGCGGCGGCGCGAGCCACAGCCAGCGACACACCGAGGATGGCGTTAGCACCCAATTTGCTCTTGGTGGCGGTGCCGTCCAGAGCGATCATCATTTTGTCGATGCCCACCTGATCGGTAACGGTCATCCCGATCACCTCGGGCGCGATCACGTCGTTGACATTGGCAACGGCCTTCTGAACGCCTTTACCCAGATAGCGACCCTTGTCGCCGTCGCGCAGTTCGAGCGCTTCGTGTTCGCCTGTGGATGCTCCGCTGGGAACAGCCGCGCGACCGAATGCGCCCGATACGGTCGACACTTCGACCTCGATAGTGGGATTACCTCTCGAATCGAGGATTTCGCGTGCGTGTACTGAAACGATTTGCATAATTTTTGTGGAGTTTAAATAAGTTATTATTTCGTGTACGTTTTGGTCAATAACCCAACAGAGTGCAAAATTAAAAAAATTTATTTTATCTTTGTATAAAACCTCATTAATTCGAACATGAAGGCAACTATCATCGGCGTAGGCAATCTGGGAGGAGCCATCGCCATAGGCTTGGCCAAGGGAACGTTCCTCGACGCCAAAGACATAACGTGTGTCGACACCAACCCCGCGGCGCTCGAACGCCTCCGCGAGACGGGCCTGCCGTTCGTCCTCACGAGCGACCTGCGCAAGGCCATCGCGGGAACAGACATATTCATCATGGCCGTCAAGTCCCACATCCTGCGCGACGTGATCGCCGGCGCGCGCGACCTGCTCGACTTCAACCGCCAGATCTTCTTCTCGGTCGTGGCGGGCGTAAGCCTCGAAGAGCTCGACCACATGCTGTTCGACGGCCCCGACGCCCCACCGCGAGTCGCCCACGTCCACTTTAGGGTCATCCCCAACATGGCAGTCGAGACCGGCCAAAGCATGACCTTCATCTCGGCCCTCAACGCCAACGCCGCGCAGATCAAGCTCGCGGAGGCGATCTTCGGCGACATGGGGCAGACGATGGTGATCCCCGAACGGTTGATGCCCTCGGCAATGGGAGTCTCGTCATGCGGCATCGCCTACGTGATGAGGTACGTCCGCGCGGCGATGAACGGCGCCATGGAGTCGGGCTTCAGCGCCTCCGACTCGCGAGCCATCATCCTTCAGACCATCCGTGGGGCGGTCGAGCTGCTGGCCCTCAACGGCCGCCACCCCGAGGAGGAGATCGACCGCGTGGTCACCCCGGGCGGCTACACCATCCGCGGCCTCAACGCCATGGAGGCCGAGGGGTTCTCCAACGCCGTCATCGAGGGCATCCGTGCAAGTTACAAGAACAGCAAATGAGCGGCGCGGCAAAACGACGTGTTGTCGTCAAGATAGGCAGCAACGTCCTCACCCGCCCCGACGGCACGCTCGACTCGGGGGCGATGGGCGGTCTGGTCGACCAGGTAGCCGAGCTGTGGCGCGCGGGGGTGCAAACGATAGTCGTCTCGTCCGGAGCGGTAGCCTCGGGCCGCGGCGAACTGAGAGGCCGCACCAACCCCAACTTCAACGACACCGAACTCGACTCCGTCTCGGCAAGGCAGTTATTCTCCGCCGTGGGCCAGATCAAACTCATCAACCGCTATTACAACCTCTTCCGCGACCAAGGTATAGTGTGCGGCCAGGTGCTCACCACCAAGGAGAGTCTCGGCAGCGACGAGGCGTTCCTCAACCAGAAGAACTGCATGGAGGTGATGCTCGCGGGAGGCGTTGTGCCGATAGTCAACGAGAACGACACGATCTCGATCACCGAGCTGATGTTCACCGACAACGACGAGCTCTCGGGTCTCATGTCGCGCATGATGTCGGTCGACACACTCGTGATCCTCAGCAACATCGACGGCGTCTACACCGGCCCGCCCGACGACCCCGCCTCCGAGCTGATTCGCGAGATCGCGACCGACGACGGCGACCTCTCGGGATATATCCAAACCTCGCGTTCGAGCTTCGGCCGCGGGGGCATGCTCACCAAGAGCCGCATCGCGCGCGAGGTCGCCGCCGAGGGTATCGAGGTCGTGATCGCCAACGGCAAGCGCGCCGCCATCCTCACCGATGTCGTGCTGAGGCGCGGCGAGACCGACGTCCCTTTCACAAGATTCACCCCCGCAAAGCGATGACAGACCTGACCCCCACCTTCAAGAGCGCCCGCCGAGCCTCCGTCGAACTCGCCCTCCTGAGCGAGCGCGTAATCAACCGCGTCCTTGAGCGAGTGGCCCACGAGGCCGTGGCACGCAGCAGCGAGATCCTCACCGCCAACTCGCGCGACCTCGCGCAGATGTCGCCCGAGAACCCGATGTACGACCGCCTGATGCTCACCCCGGAACGTCTCGAATCCATCGCCGCCGACTTGCGCAACGTGGCACGCCTCTCGTCACCGGTGGGCGAGACGCTCTCCGAAACCACCCGCCCCAACGGCATGACCATCACCAAGATACGAGTCCCGTTCGGAGTGGTGGGAGTAATCTACGAGGCACGCCCCAACGTCAGCTTCGACGTCTTCGCGCTCTGCCTCAAGAGCGGCAACGCCTGCCTGCTCAAGGGGGGTAGCGACGCGCGCCACTCCAACGAGGCGATAGTACGCATCATCCGCGAGTCGGTCGAGGGCGAGGGTCTCAACCCCGACATCGTGACGCTGCTCCCCGCCGACCGCGAGGCCACCGAGGCGATGCTGGGCGCAGTCGGCTGGGTCGACGTCGTAATCCCCCGCGGCTCGTCGGCCCTCATCAACCACGTGCGCGACCACTCGCGCGTACCCGTCATCGAGACCGGCGCCGGCATCTGCCACACCTACTTCGACGCCGAGGGCGACACCGACAAGGGAGCGGCCATAGTCTTCAACGCCAAGACCCGCCGCGTGAGCGTCTGCAACGCCTTAGACACCCTCATCGTCCACTCCTCGCGCCTCGCCGACCTGCCCCAGCTGTGCGGCCCGCTCATGACCGAGGGTGTGACGATCTACGCCGACCCGAGGGCCTTCGCCGCCTTAGAGGATGGCTACCCGCCCGAGCTGCTGGAACATGCGACGGAGGAGAGCTTCGGCACCGAGTTCATGGACTACAAGATGTCGCTGCGCACGGTCGACACGCTCGACGAGGCGCTGGAGCACATCTCGCGCCACAGCTCGCGCCACAGCGAGGCGATAGTCACCGAGAACCGCGCCACGGCCGACGCCTTCGCCGCAAGGGTCGACGCCGCCTGCGTCTACACCAACGTCTCGACCGCCTTCACCGACGGCGCACAGTTCGGCTTCGGCGCCGAGATCGGCATCAGCACCCAGAAGCTCCACGCCCGCGGCCCCATGGCCCTACCCGAACTAACCACCTACAAATACCTAATCCGCGGCGAAGGACAAATCCGAAATTGAAAATTGAAAAACTAACATACCTAAAACGCTTCTCGCCTGATACAGAGCTGATAAAGTGGGGCGATTTAAGCGAAGACGACATCCGCACATTACCCGCGTATTGGCGAGAAGCCCTGTCGGAACCGCTTGCGTCGAACCGATGCAAGGCAGTTCTCGCCGCATGGAAAAACTACGACTATCAGTTTGAATCGACACGTTTATACCTGACCGACAACCTGTTGGATATCGAACTAATAGAGCGGGGGAGGGCGTTTTCCCTGCTATACTCCATCAAAAACACGCTGGGGGGCGTGGCGTATTATGAGGGAAAAAATCCTTTGACAAAGAAGATACCCGTTGAAATCCAACCGTCGTGGGGCATGTTACCGCTGAGTATCACCAAGTTATACGACGGCTTACACAACGGATGGTGCTATTTCGCCTCGCAATCGAACGGCTTGTCTCCCGTCGAGGAGCTGTTTTTGTTGAGCGACAGGGATTGGGGCATATTGAACGAGATCGACCTCGCATCGCTGCCCTTCAAGCTCTAACGGTCTATCGCATTGTTTTCCAACGGCATGGGCGCATATGTCTGCATGGATTTGGACTCCAAAGATAAAGAGCGGGGCTTTATCTGGTACCACGACAGGGCTCCAAAAACAGACATCGAGCTGTGGCCAGCAATCGACGAATGGACAAAAATAAGTATAGAAAGATAGCTCCTGCCACCACCGTTGCGGCAGCGATTTTAGCTGGGTGTATTAAAAAAAGCGTGACATATGTCACGCTTTTTTTTGGTCGAGTGTTACTTATGTCACGCTTTTTTTGGGGGTAGTGTTACGGATGTTACACTTTTTTTGGTTGAGTGTTACCTATGTAACGGTTGTTTTTGCCTGTTTTTTGCTTGTTTTTGTCCGTTTTTTCGGGAAAAACGCGTTTCACAAATATAGTAAATTTTTCGGCGGAATGCAAATTTTTCGGGTGGTTTTTCCGATGTTTTTTTGATTGTGAAAAAATCTGCGTTAGCCCATTTTCAACTTTCAATTTTCAATTGAGCAACTCGGCGAGGTCGGCGAAGCTCATTCGGCGAACTTCGACCTCGCCGATTTGGCGAATCACGACGAGCCACAACCCGTCGCCCTCGACCTTTTTATCGCGAGTGATGGCCTCCGAAATGTCGCCCGCCGACAATCCCAAAACCGGCCCGACAACTGCCTCTGAGGCCGATACTGAAGCCGATCCGGAGACTTCGCCGGAGACCCTGCCGGAAGCCATGCCGGAAGTCGAAACCGGCAACCCCGCCCGTTCGACGACCCGCAAAATTCGATCGCGATCGGCGGCCGCCAACACCCCGAGGCGCACACTCGCGTCGGCAATCGCCACCAGCCCGATGGCCACCGCCTCGCCATGGTTGAATTCACGCGTGAGCTTCTCAACTGCGTGACCCACAGTGTGTCCGAGGTTGAGCTTGCGCCTCACGCCCCCCTCCCGTTCGTCGGCCTCGACTATGGCGGCCTTCACTCGGATGGCGGCCACAACTACTTGAGTAAGAAGCTCGTGCGTGGCCAACAGTTCGTCGGGCGAGTGGCTCTCCAAAAGTGCGAAGAGCTCGGGGTCGGCCACGATGCCCGCCTTGATCATCTCGGCAAGTCCGGCCCGGAACTCGCGCGGCGGAAGTGTGCGCAGCACGCCCGTGTCGCAGAGCACGAAATCGGGCTGGGAGAATACTCCGGCCATGTTTTTGAATCCGCCAACGTTGACGCCGTTCTTGCCGCCGACGCTCGCGTCGACCTGCGCCAGGAGCGATGTGGCGACGAATCCGAAATCCAGTCCGCGCATGAAGGTCGACGCCGCGAATCCCGCGATGTCGGTGACTATGCCGCCGCCGAATCCCACTATGTAGGTCCGGCGGTCGGCACCCATCTCGATCAGTTGGCGATAGATATCTCCCACTGTGTCAAGGGTTTTGTTGCCCTCGCCGGTGCCGATTACTATCTGCCGGTCGGAGTGGGTGCGGATTGTGTCGCCGTACAGCGCCATCACGTTGGGGTCGGTGATTGCGACCACTCGTCGGCCCGCCGGCAGCACTTCGGGGAGCAGTTTTAGGGCCTCTCCGGCTACTACTCGGCTTGGGGTTTTCCCTTCTCTTTTTATCTCTATTGTTGTCACCATTGTATGGGAGTTTTTCCGTTTGTGACGAGGTATTCGTTGGCTTTGGAGAAGTGGCGGCAGCCGAAAAAGCCGTTGTGGGCCGAGAGCGGTGAGGGGTGCGCGGCCTTCAGGATGAGGTTGCGTGAGGCGTCGAGACGCTCGCCTTTTCGTTGCGCGAAGGCGCCCCAGAGCATGTAGACGACGCCGTGGCGTGTCTCGTTGATCGCCTCCACCACGGCGTCGGTGAAGGTTTGCCAACCCTTGTCGGAGTGGGAGTTGGGTTGGCCCTCGCGTACTGTGAGGCTGGCGTTTAGCAGCAGTACCCCTTGATTGGCCCAACGGTCGAGGTTGCCTGTTGCGGGAGGCGGGGTTCCGGTGTCGGCGGCGATCTCTTTGAAGATGTTGCGCAGCGAGGGCGGCAGCGGGACTCCTTCGCCCACCGAGAAGCAGAGGCCGTTGGCCTGGCCCGGGCCGTGGTAGGGGTCCTGGCCTATTATTACCACCTTTAGATCGTCTAAGGGGGTGGTTTCGAAGGCGCGGAAGATGTTTCGGGCGGCGGGGTAAATTGGAACCCTCTTCGGTTCTGAAGCGCAAGATAATCCGCCGTCGGCGTTCCGACCGGCGGTTACGTACTCTGTTCGCACGAAGTCGGTTAGGGTCTTGAAGTATGGTTTTTCGAACTCGGGGGCGAGGAGCTCTTTCCATTGCATTGGTAGTCTAACATCCATATTGTAAGCTTGTTATGTATTTTTTTAGCTCTTGTTGCCAGGGGTTGGGGTGGAGATCGAATCTGCTGGTTGTTTTTTTGGTGTCGAGGGCGGAGTATTTTGGTCTTTCGGCGGCCTCTTTTATTCCGGTAACTGATTGATACTGTGCGGAAGTTAGGGGGGTGACCTGGCAGGGGAGGCCGGCCTGGCGGATGATCTCGGCGGCGAAGTCGGCTCGGCTTACGACTCCCGCGTCGCACCAGTGGAATATGTCAGCTGGCTGAGTGTCAGCGATTAAGGTCGGGAGCATGCGCGCGATGGCGGTGGCGAGCGAGGTGGCCGAGGTGGGGCAGCCGTGTTGGTCGGCGACGACGCTGATCTCGCTGCGGGAGGCGGCGGCTTTCAGAATCGAGAGCACGAAATTGCGGCCCCACGGCGAGTAGAGCCACGATGTGCGCACGATGGCGCCGCGGCAGCACGACTCGATGACCGCGCGCTCGCCGGCGAGTTTGCTCTGGCCGTAGATGTTTATTGGGGCGGGGGTATCTGTCTCAGTGTAAGGTTGTTGGGCAGTGCCGCTGAAGACGAAATCGGTTGAGATGTGTAGCAGGGTGGCGTTGTGCGAGGCGGCGGCGCGGGCGAGGAACATGGGGGCGTCGCGGTTGACTCGGAACGCCGCGGTGGGCTCTGTCTCGGCGCGATCGACGTCGGTGAAGGCGGCGCAGTTGACTACCGCGTCGGGCCGCTCGCGATTGAAAAAACCGGCTACCGCGCGCTCGTCGGTGACGTCGAGCGCGCCGAAATCGGTGAAGAGCCACTCGTAATTTTGAAAATTTTCGCGAGACCCCCCTAAAAACGAGGGGGTGTCCTCGGGAAAATGCACTTTTTTGGCATCGACCCCCTCGAAACAGGGGGGGGGGTCGCGAAAAAACGTACTTTTTTTGCCGTCGCCCCCGTTTTCGATGAAATCGGCGATCCGCCGCAGCTCTCGTCCCAACTGCCCGTCGGCGCCTGTTACCAATATCCGCATCTTTAGAGTCTGTTTTAAAGATATTTCTCTCGCTTTTTTCGAGTCTTTTTTGCGCTTTTTCCGTTCTCCTCGCTCGCCGTAGGAACCCCTACGCCTCGTTCGGAGAGCGAAAAAATCGCTTAAAAATTCACCGAAAACAGCTTCGGTAATATCTTTAAACAGACTCTTACATCTTTATTAATTTTGTAAATGTAGCGTTTTTTTAGTTCCAAAACTTGTATCTTTGTGGAGGCTAACAAAAAAAATGGAAAAAATGAATTCAAGACACCTTCTCCGACTTGCCGCCGCTACTCTTGCCGCGGCGCTGATCGTCGCCTCCTCGGGGTGCGACACCAAACCCGAGGCTGCCACTGAACCCGTTGTTGAGAACATCATCCTGATGGTGGGTGACGGGATGGGACTTGCGCAGGTTACATCGCTGATGGTCAGCAAGAACTACTCGCCCATCAACATGGAGCGTGCGACGGTGGGCGGGTTTGTGAAGACATACTCGGCCAACAGTCGCGTTACCGACTCGGCGGCTGCCGGCACAGCTTTTTCGACGGGGGTGAAGACGCGCAACGGTTCGCTGGGTGTAGACCCCGACGGGGTGGCTGTCGAGACGATTCTCGAAAAGGCGGAGAAGGCGGGGCGGCCTACGGGGTTGGCGGTGACTACCTATATTCAGCATGCGACTCCCGGGGCGTTCTATACTCATAATCCCGATCGTAATGACTATGAGGGGATTGCGATAGATTTGGTCTCTTCGGGGGTCGATGTGGCGATTGGCGGCGGGCGCAACTTTATGGTGGGGCGCAAGGCCGACTCTCGTGACCTGATGGCCGAGATGAGGGGTAAGGGTTATGTGGTGGCAGACGATTTGGCGGGGCTGGCGGGTGTTGTTTCCGGTAGTGCCGTGGCGCTGTATGACGGTGAGATTGAGTATGTTGCCGCCGGGCGCGACCCTATGTTTTTGGCCAATGCTACGAGTAAGGCTTTGGAGATTCTTACCGCAAATTCGGCTGCCGCGGGTCGCGGGTTCTTTGCGATGATCGAGGGGTCGCGCATCGACCATGCCTCTCATGGCAACAGCTCGGAGGGGATGATCGGGGAGGTTTTGGACTTTGACAACGCCGTGGGGGTCGCCTTTGACTACGCCGACGCGCATCCCGGGACTTTGGTGATCGTGTTGGCCGACCATGAGACGGGGGGGCTTACCCTCGCCTCGGGGCGCGACGACTCGGCGATCCCTGGTAGTGGGGTTGAGCTCAAGTGGTCAACGGGGGGGCATACGGGGAGTATGATTCCTTTGTTTGCTTATGGCGCTGGCGCTGAGAACTTTGGCGGGGTTTTGGAGAATGTGGAGGTTAATCGTAGGATGGTGGAGCTGCTTGGGCTTGATTAATTGAAAATTGAAAGTTGAAAATTGAAAATGGGCTGACGCGGTTCTGAGCTACGCGGAAATGCTATTTGGTAGATCCCTCGTCGGAGCCTTGCTCCTCTGTCGGGATGACATGAAAGAAAGGCTCCCTTGTGGGAGCCTTTCTTTTCTGGATTGCTTCGCTTTGCTCGCAATGACGTGGGGTGCGTTAGCACTAACCACTAATCACTAAGTCGTTGCGTTAGCCAATTTTCAATTTTCAACTTTCAATTTTCAATTAAATGGCAATGCTGATGAGGAAGACGGAGGCGAGGCCGAGGATCGCGTAGAGCTCGGGGAAGGCCGCGAGGATCAGCGTGTTGGTCATCACGTCGTGGCCGTTGCCCATCGCCGCGATGCCGTTGGCGCAGACGCGCGACTGCATGTAGGCCGAGATGGTCGCAACCAACGCCATCACCAATCCGCCGGCGAAGATCGCGACGCCCTGGGCGATTGTGATCTCGGGCACCAGAAAGCCGCTGATCATGAAGTAGGCGACGAAGCCGTAGAGCCCCTGTGACCCCGGGAGCGCCGAGAGGATCATGTAGGAGCCGAATTTGCTCGAATCTTTTTTCATTGAACCGACGGCCGTGATGCCGCAGATCGCCGTGCCGATGGCCGAAGCCATGCCCGAAAAGCCGACCATGAAGAAGACGCCGATGTAGGCCAGAAGAATTGCTGTCATAGTTTTAGAGTTTTTTAAGTTATTTTTTAGAGTTTGCTTTTTTCAAAGGGTCGAACGTGCGGGTCGTCATCTCGAAGCCCGCGTTTTTGTAGAACTCCACAAATGTCAACCTCAGCGGATGCACCATCGACGAGAGGGCGCTCATGAAGAGGTTCAGCCCGTGGCCGATCAGCAGGATCACGAGGGCGACCAACTGTTTGGCGACAGGAATGTCGGGACTGAGGCCCATTGCCAGGTCGTTGAACACCATCGCCAGCACGCCGCCCGAGAGCCCTATCGCGAAGAGGCGGATGTAGCTCAGAGCGTCGCTCAGGAAGCCGGTGACGTCGTTGTAGGTGTTCCAGAGGCCGCCGCCGAAGTTGACGAGCGGGTTCTTGCCCGGGTTGTTGAGGAAGAGCATCATGAAGGCGCCGACTCCTATCGCGATGTGGAACGCGATTGGCGGGATTGCTAACTCGATGCCGAGGAGGCCCGGGGCCATCATTGTTATTCCGGTGAGGAGCACGATTATCCACCCTATGGTGGAGAGGGCGTACTTCACGCCGAACGCGCGGGCGGAGGTTATGGCTTTGAGGGTGAGGCCGAAGATGATTTGGAATACTCCCAGTGCCAACGCCAAGCCGAAGAGGAACATGCCGTCCGTGGGGAAGAATATCGGAGCGCCTTCGAACATGCTCCACTGCTTGATGTCGATGCCGAAGAACGAGCCCACCAAAAAGCCGAACACCATGCCCGCGCCGCCGCACCACATGCTTAGCTTGCCGATCGTCGCCATCGCACCCTCGCTCTTGAGTGTGAGGATGAGGCCGCCCAGAAATATCGCGAGGCCGTAGCCCGTGTCGGCCAGACAAAACGCGAAGAAGAGCATGTAGAAGGGGGCGAACCAGCGGGTCAGATCCATCGTGCCGTAGCGGGGCAGGGCGTACATCTGGGCTATGAACTCGAATGGCCTTACTACTCGCGGGTTGCTCAACTCGACAGGGGTGTTGTCGTGCGGGGTGGGGCGGGCCTTTATGAATAGTACCTCGGGGCTCTCGTCGAGGAGGGTGTCGACCTCGGTTTGCTGCTTTTCGCGCGCCCAGGCCTCCATTATCACGAGTGAGCCGTCGGCGGCCTGCTCGCCGCTGGTGGCGGTGCGGTTCATGTGGAGGCGCTCGGTTAGGAGCTCTCCCTCGGCTTCGATCTTTTCGAGGCTTGCGGCGGCCCGGGCTATTACCTCTTTCCAGCTTTGGCGCTCTTGGTGGAGGGTTTGTATGCGGGCCTCTATTTTTGCGGCGCTTTCGGGGGGGAGTTTTGTCTCCTGGGCGTCTATCGGGGTGGCGGTTTTGGTTTTGGTTTCGGGTCGGGCGGTCAGGGCGGCGAAGTAGGTTGTGCCCTTGATCTCGTTGAGGGGTTCGATGGTGTGGCTCTCGCTCCACTCGGCGCGCCTCTTCTCGAAGTCGGCGGTGGGGGCGGTGAAGAGGCGGATGTCGATGCCCCTTGCGGTGAGCTCGCTGAGCTGCGCGGAGTCGAAGTCGCCCCACGGACGCACCTCGTCGGCGAGCTTCGACAGGCGGTCGAGCTCGGCTTCGAGGGTTGCCATCTCGCCGCGCGCTACCTCGTACTTTGCCAATGCCTCGGCTCCGGTGGTGAAGGGTTTGGGTTTTTTTGCTGTGTTTTTTGCTGCTGCGTTTTCGGTCGGCAGGGTGCGCAGGTGGGTGGCGGCTTCGCGGTGTCGGTCGGCCAGCGCCATCATCTCGCGATCCTCATCCGTGGGCTCCCAGCCGGTGGTGGTGATGTCGACGAGGCCCAACTCCTGAAGCCTCGACAGGAAATCCGCGCGGCCGCTCGCGACCACCACGAAGGTGTATTTCGTCATCGGTACGATCATTCCGCGGCCCTCCTCTCTGCTGTTTGGCGTTGCTTTACTATCTTTTGTGAGCTCTTCGAGAGGTTCTCCTCATCCTCTAAGAAGCGTTTTATCTTTAGGATCGCCTCTTCGTAGCCCGGGATCTGTACCTTTTCGTAGAGGTTGACCTTTTGGGTCGTCTTTTTGCGTGCGCGGTCGAGCAGTTCGCTGCGGCGCATGTAGACCTCGCTCTCGACCATCAGCCGGCCGATGCGTTTGACCAACTCCACACCGTCGGCAGTCCATGCAGGGCTACTGAACAGGTCGTAGGGCTTCTCCGAGAAGTCGACCCCCTCCAACACCGGCACCCTGACCCCCGCGACCTTGCCCTCGCCGAGGCGCACGTCGTCGATGCGCACCAACTCGGGGTCGAACTCGCCCCACAGCGCCATCATGTAGTCGTGGCGCGCGGTGATGTCGTCCAACTCGACGCGAAACTCGCCGGCGGTGCTCTTGGCGCGCTTCACCTCAAGGCGCAGGGCGCTCTCCTTGCTCTTGATGGTGGGCAGGGCTCGGCGGCGTACCTTTAGCTGTTTGTCGAGGTCGCCTAATGCGGTTTTGTTGTATTGGAACTTTATCAATTTAGAATTAAAAATTAAGAATTAAAAATTGGCTACGCGGAATGGCTATACGGTAGATCCCTCGTCGGTACTTCGTACCTCTGTCGGGATGACAGTTTTATGTTGCGTAGCTTAAATCGCCGCCGGCGTTCCGGCCGCTGTCGGCGTTCCGGGCCAGTGTTTGTCTATCAGTTCTTGCTTGATGGCGGTTTCGGCGGGGGAGAAGTAGAGGGCGAAGAGCCTCCAGGCCTCGTCCAACATCTCGTCGATCGCAACGTTGACATCTATCGCCAGCAGCTTCTCGGAGTAGTCGCGCGCGAAACGGAGCGTGCGCTCGTCGTAGTCCGAGAGGTCGAAGCCGTTTTCGAGCTTGCTCTTCGCTCCCGCGGCGTCGGCGTACAATCTCACCGCGGCGTTCATCACCTGCGGGTGGTCGGCGCGCGTCTTCTGCCCAATTACCAACTGCTTGAGGCGCGAGAGCGAGCGGAACGGGTCGACGATGACGCGGCCCGTGTCGCTGTCGCTGCGCAGGAAGAGCTGGCCCTCGGTGATGTAGCCCGTGTTGTCGGGAATCGCGTGGGTGATGTCGCCGCCGCTCAGCGTCGTCACGGCGATGATGGTGATCGAGCCGCCGTTGGGCAGCTGCACCGCCTTTTCGTAGATTTTCGAGAGGTCGGAGTACAACGAGCCGGGCATCGAGTCCTTCGAGGGGATCTGGTCCATGCGGTTGGAGACGATGGCGAGCGCGTCGGCGTAGAGCGTCATGTCGGTGAGCAGCACCAACACCTTCTGCCCCTTGTCGACGGCGAAGTACTCGGCGGCCGTGAGGGCCATGTCGGGTACCAACAGGCGCTCGACGGGTGGGTTCTCGGTGGTGTTGACGAAGCTCACTATGCGGTCGAGGGCTCCGGCGTTTTCGAATACGTTCTTGAAATATAGGTAGTCGTCGTTCGTTAGCCCCATGCCGCCGAGGATGATCTTGTCGGCCTGCGCCCTGAGCGCAACCGTGGCCATCACCTGATTGTAGGGTTGGTCGGGGTCGGCGAAGAAGGGAATTTTCTGCCCCGTGACGATCGTGTTGTTGAGGTCGATGCCCGCGATGCCCGTGGCAATCAGCTCGCTCGGCTGAAGTCTGCGGAAGGGGTTGACCGTCGGGCCGCCGATCTGTCGAGCCTCGCCGTCGGGCTTCGGGCCGCCCTCGATCGGCTCGCCGTAGGCGTTGAAGAATCGGCCCGCCAGCGCGTCTGAGACCCTTAGGGTGGGCGGTTCGCCGTGGAAGATCACCTCGTCGTTCGTAGCGATACCCTCCGTGCCGGCGAAGACCTGGAGCGTCACCTCCGCGCCGGAGATCTTCACCACCTGTGCCAGGCGGCCGCCAACCGTGGCGAGCTCGTCGTTGCCCACGCCCGAGGCGCGCAGCGTGACAGTCGCCTTGGTGATGTTGTCTATCTTGGTGTATACCCTCTGAAATGCCGTTGTCATAGTCTTATGAGATTTTTGCTTCGATGCGACCTCTGTAATCGTGGAACGCGGGGCTGTCGAACTCGGTGTAGTTCATCTGCTTGAACAGGTTGATCAGCTCCTTGAAAAACGACGAACACGACTCGAATCCGTCGAACTCGAAACGACGGCCGCAGATATCCAAAATCATGTTGTACATGTACTTCTGGCGTTCGAATCCGGTGTAGGCGTCGATGTTGTCGAAGGCGTCCTGCTGAAGGATCACCGCGTCCAGCAGCTCCGACTTCCAGAACCGCTCGTGGTACTCGACCGGCACGCCGTCGTCGCCCAGAATGTTGATCTGCTCGGCCGCCTCCTTGCCGCGCTGCACAAGCGTCTTGCCGCTCATCACCTTGTCGACCCAGCCCGACTCTATCGTGCGGTCGAGATACTCCTGCACCTCGGGGTACTCAAGATATTTCGAGTAGCTGTCCAACGGGTCGATGGCGGGGTAGCGTTTGGAGTCGGCGCGGGCCTGGCTCAGGGCGTAGAAGCATCGTGCCGCCTTTTTTGTCGACTCGGTGACCGGCTCCTTGAGGTTGCCGCCCGCGGGGGAGACTGTTCCGAGGAAAGTTACAGAGCCCGTGCTGCCGCCCGGCAGGGTCACGAGGCCGGCGCGCGAGTAGAAGTTGGATATGATGGCCGACAAGTCCATCGGGAAGGCGTCCTGTCCGGGCAGCTCCTCAAGTCGGTTCGACATCTCGCGCAGCGCCTGCGCCCAACGGCTCGTGGAGTCGGCCAGCACCAACACCTTGAGGCCCATCGCGCGGTAGTACTCGCTGATGGCCATGCCGGTGTAGACGCTCGCCTCGCGTGCCGCCACGGGCATGTTCGAGGTGTTGCATATAATAATGGTGCGCTCCATCAGTTTGTGACCCGTGTGGGGGTCGACAAGGTGGGGGAACTCGGCGAAGATCTCCACGACCTCGTTGGCCCTCTCGCCGCACGCCACCACCATGATGACGTCGGCGTCGGCCTGCTTCGAGATGGCGTGCTGCAACACAGTCTTGCCCGCTCCGAACGGGCCCGGGATGAAGCCGGTGCCTCCCTCGGTTATGGGGTTGAAGGTGTCGATCGCTCTTACCCCTGTCTCCATCACTTTGGAGGGGCGGGGCTTCTCGGTGTAGGCCTTTACCGCTTTTTTTACCGGCCATTTTTGCACCATTGTGATGTTGTGATCCGTGCCTTGCGCGTCGGTGACTACGGCTATCGTGTCGGTGACCTTGTATCGGCCCTTGGCGGCGATGCTCTTGACGGTGTAGTTGCCCTCCATCGTGAAGGGGAGCATGATCTTGTGCGTGATGTTGATTTCCGGAACCTCGCCCAACCACCAACCCGCGACGACGCGGTCGCCGCTTTTCGCCAACGGGGTGAAATCCCACTCGGCGGTGAAGTCGATCGGCTCCGTCGTCGAACCGCGCTCGATGAAGATGCCGTCCATCTTTTCGAGGTCGTTTTGCAGGCCGTCGTAGCTGCGCGAGAGCATGCCCGGCGCAAGGGTAACCTCCAACATGTGGCCCGCGAACTCGACCGCCGCGCCGACCCTCAGACCGCGCGTCGAGTCGAAGACCTGGATGTAGGCCTCGTCGCCGATCACCTTGATCACCTCGGCCATGAGGCTGACGTCTCCATCTTTCACGTGGCAGATCTCGTTTTGCGATACCGCCCCCTCGGTCTTCACCACCACCATGTTGGCGACGATGCCCGAAACTTTACCTTGTGTTGCCATATCTGTCCATTGAATTTACAAGTTTGTTGTACATCTCGCGGCCGGTCGCGGGGTCGAGCGACGCCCAACGGCCTATCACAGCCACCTTGACCAAGTAGGCCAGCACCGTGGCCATGCCGAACGAGTCGAACTCCGAGAGGCTGTCGGCCTTCTCCCAGCGGATCATGTCTATCGTGCGCTCCTTGTCGACCACGCTTGCCACGTCGCCCAGCGCTGTGAGCAGTCGGTCGATGTAGTCGAGCTCGCCGCGGAGGTTGAAGTCGGCCGCCGTGCTTTTTGCGAGCGACAGCACTATCTCGTCGCCGTCGTCACCCAACAGCGAGTCGGGAATCGAGCGACCCTTGGCGCGGGCGGTGTGGGCGGCGATGACGTTACGCAGGTTACGGTCGAAGCGGCCCCACTGCCTCAGGAAGTCGCAGCCGGATGTGGCGCACAGTTTATATAGGTGTTCGATGCGGTCGCGGCCAAGGCCGTAGATCTCCATTAGCGACCAGAGCACCCCCGCCGTGCGGCGATCTTGTGATGAGAGCTCGCGACGGATCTCGCCGTAGATGGCGTCGGCGTCGAAGCTTTTTTCTGCAGCAGTCGCGGGAGAGTACTCCCTGAAGACTCCCGACACGAGGCCGTAGTATTGTCTGCCCCCGAGCATTAGTTCGCTCCGTAAAGAATTTCCGTCACCCTTTCGCGCAGGTAGCCGCCCAGCAGCGCCTCGAAGTTCTCGTCCGAGAAACCGATGTAGTAGCCGCCATCCTTCTCGCCCACCTTGAAGCCCGAGCGGACGTCGGCGCTGTAACCCACCTCGACGCCTTGGGCGAGCAGTGCCGCCGCGCTGGTGGCGAATGCCTTGTCTAACTCCTGTTGTTTGTCGGCGGGGAGCAGGGCCTTCAGTGTGATCTTGTCGGACGAGTCGCCGCGCCAGTTCTTCGCCACGGTCAGCAACGTCTCGCGGATGAAGTCGGGGTCGATGCCAGCCTTGGCCACTCCGGACTCGACGCTGCGGGCGACTATCAGGGTGGCGATCTCGTTTTTGATCTGGGCGACCGCCTCGCGACCAGCGAGCGCGATCTCGGTGAGGGTGTTTTTGCGCAACTCCTCGGCGTCGGCGGTGGCTTTTTGGGCGATCTTGCGGGCCTTGGCCTCGGCGTCGGCGACTATCTTTTTCGCCTTTGTCTGCGCCTCTGCGACGAGCCTTTCGCCCTCCGAACGACCCTTTGAGAGCCCCTCGTCGTAGAGCTTTTGCGTGATCTGGGACAACTTGTTGGTTTCCATAACGGTAAAATTATGATAGCGGTTTTTCTTGTAGTCTTCTTTCGGGCGCTTTGGGGGCGGCCGTGGTCTTGGTGGTTGGCGGCGTGGTCAGCGGTGGCAAGGTTATTTTTGTAGCGGCGGCGGGCGGCAGGTCGGGCAGCGGCGGCGTTTTGTAGCGGCGGGCGGCGTGGTCTTAGCGATCGGCGGCGAGGCGGCGGCGGAAAAATTTTAGGTCAAAGGCGAAAAACAGTGCGCAAGTTAATAAGTTTTTTTAAAATATCCAATAGCGGCGCGCGGAAAAACAAAAAAAGAACAAATCTCCGTGGAGTTGTTCTTTTTTTGTTTGTATCGTAACGGATTTGGGGCGTGGGCTCCCGTTTTTATCTCGTCGAGAAGGCGTAGACGGTGCGTTGGGTGTAGGTCTCGCCCGGGCGCAGGACGGTGGTCGGGAACTCGGGGTGGTTGGGCGAGTCGGGGTAGTGCTGCGTCTCGAACGCGAGGCCGGTGCGGCGGGTGTAGGTCTCGCCGCGTTTGCCACGCGGGCCGTCGAGCGAGTTGCCGCTGTAAAACTGCACCGCCGGCTGGTCGGTGAGCACCTGCATCACGATGCCCGTTGCCGGTTCGTAGACCTCGACCGCCAGCGCGAACTCGCCCTCGGAGCCCTTGTTGAGCACCCAGTTGTGGTCGTAGCCGCCGCCGAATACGAGGGGTTCGTAGTCGGTGTCTATGCGATCGCCCACTACCGTCGGGGTGCGGAAGTCGAGCGGTGTGCCCTCGACGGCGCGGATCTCGCCCGTGGGGATCATGCCCGCGTCGGTGGGGGTGAAGGCGTCGGCATGGATCGTCACGATGTGCGACAGGGCGCTCTCGGTCGCCGTGCCGTGCAGGTTGAAGTAGCCGTGGCTCGTGGGGTTGAGCACGGTGGGGGCGTCGGTCGTGGCGTGGTAGTCTATCGTCACGGCGTTCTGCGGCGTCAGCGTGTAGGTGACGTCGAGCGTTATGGTGCCCGGGTAGTTCTCTTCGCCGTCGGGCGAGACGAGGGTCATTTTCACGGCGGGGTTGCCCTCGGCGTCGGTGAACTGCTCGGCGTCCCACACCTTTGTCGCCCAGCCGCGCGGGCCTCCGTGCAGATGGTTGGCGCCGTTGTTGAGGTTGAGCTGATACTCGGTGCCGTCGAGGGTGAAGCGTCCGCCGGCGATGCGGTTGCCATAGCGACCAACGATGGGGCTGAGGCTCGCACCGTCGTTCTGGGCCTCGGCGATGGTTTCGTAGCCCAACAGCACGTCGCGCATCGTGCCGTCGCGGTCGGGCACCCACAGCGACACCATGCGGCTGCCGTAGTTGGTCAGCTGGAGCGTCGCGCCGGCGGCGTTGGTGAGGGTGTAGAGCGACACAGGTTTGCCGTCGACCGTGGCGGTGTAGGCCTCGGGGGCGATTAACGGGAGGGGGGCGGTGGCGGTTTTCGGGCCTCCGCAGGCGGCTAACATTGACAGGGCGGCGAGGAATAGTAAGGTTCTTTTCATGGTTTTTATAGTTTGTAATTGTTGTTGTTTTGATGAAGCTACGCAGAAACTGGATTGCTTCGCTACGCTCGCAATGATGTGGCGCGTAGCCGTTTCGCGTTAGCTCATTTTCAATTTTCAATTTTCAATTTTCAATTGTTTCGTACCAAATTGTCGGTTCGGGGCCCATCTCGATGATCATCTCTCCGCCTTGGGCGATGTCGGTGTGCGAGATGTAGGGCATTCGGTACTCCTCGCCGTTGAGGGTTATGTGTCGGATGTAACGGTTGGTGGCAGAGTTGCCGTCGGCACGCACGGTGAACGTCCGGCCTCCGCCGACGTCCAGAACCGCCTCGTCGACGATCGGCGAGCCGAACCAGTAGCGTCCGCCGGCCGGCTCGGCCTGATAGAAGCCCATCGACGAGAGGATGTACCATGCCGACATCTGCCCAACGTCCTCGTTGCCCGACAGGCCGTCGGGGCGGTCGTGGTAGAGCTCGCCCAGCACCTGACGCACTCGGTCGGCCGCCTTCCACGGCTGGCCCGTCATGGTGTACATATATATAATATGGTGGCTCGGCTCGTTGCCGTGGGCGTACTGACCTATCAGGCCGCTGATATCAGGAGAGGCACCCTCGCCCAGATCGCCCTGCACGACGAAGAGCGAGTCCAGCTTGGCGTGGAAGGGTTCCGCCCCGCCGAACGCCTCCATGAGCCCATCGACGTCGTGTGGCACGAGCCATGTGTACTGCCAGGCGTTGCCCTCGGTGTAGTCGTCGGCCATGTGTACCGAACGAAACGGATTGAACGGCTCGTGCCACTCGCCCTCGGCCGAGCGACCGCGGATGAACTTCGTGTCGGGGTCGAAAAGGTGGCGGTAGGCTTTGCTGCGGGTGTCGAAGTATTCGTGATCCTCGGTGCGCCCCTCGGCCAGTGCCACCTGCCCCAGCGACCAGTCGGCCAGAGCGTATTCAAGGGTCATGGCCACCGACTCGCGCGAACGCTCCCACGGGATGTAGCCGAACTCTCGATAGGAATCGAGCGCGCGTTCGTCGAGCATCGCCGAGCTCTTCATCGCCTCGTAGGCCAGCTCGCGGTCGAAGCCGCCGAAGCCCTTGAGCATGGCGTCGGCCACGACGGGGATCGCCGGATTGCCCGGCATCGTGTTGGTCTCGCAGCCCATCAGGTGCCACACCGGAAGCTTGCCCTGCTGGCGGTAGATGTTGAGCATGGTGTTGATGATGTCGGGCACCTTCTCGGGATGGATGATCGTCATCAGCGGATGGGCCGCGCGGTAGGTGTCCCACAGCGAAAAGGTGGTGTAGTTGGTGTGGCCGGCGTCGCGGTGATTCTCGACGTTCCACTGTCCCTGCCGGTTTTCGCCGCCGGCGCCGCGGTAGTCTCCGTTGATGTCGCTGAAGAGCGACGGGGCGATCATCGTGTGGTAGAGCGCAGTGTAGAAGGTGCGCCTCACGGCGTCGTCGGAGGTGCGGATGCGAATTTTCGAGAGCTCGGCGTTCCACGCCCTCTTGGCGTCGGCCACGGTGCGGTTGAAGTTCCAGCCGGCGAGCTCGGTGTCTAAGTTCTCTCGCGCGTTCTCGGTGCTGACGGGCGACAGCGCCACCTTGACGTAGACAGGTTGGTGGCCCGTCGAACCGAACAGCGCCTCGCCGTAGACCCTTTGCGCTGTGATGCGGTCGCCCTCGGCGGGTTTGTTCTCGTCGTAGAGCACGAACGAGTCGAACGGGCGCGAGAACTCGGCCACGAAGTAGATCCGTTCGTCGCGCGCCCATCCCCGCGAGTAGCGATATCCCTCGACGGTACTCTCGTCGACCACGCGCAGGTAGCCCTCGACCGGTCGGTCGGATTGGCCCGTCGCGAGGTCGATCACTACTCGGGCGTCGGTCGCGTCGGATGGAAAGGTGTATTTGTGGAACCCCACGCGCGCCGTGGCGGTGAGCTCGACGTCGACTCCCCAACGATCGAGCCTCGTCGTGTAGTAGCCCGGGGCACAGTACTCGTCCTTGCGTGTGAAGAGCGACCAGAGGCCCGTGTCGTAGCTCTCGGCAGTGCCGCGACTGTGGTTGGTGTCGCCCGTGGTGGGCATCAGCGAGATGTCGCCCAGGTCGCCTATGCCCGTGCCCGAGAGGTGGGTGTGGCTGAAACCTATGATCGTCGAGTCGGAGATGTGATAGCCCGATGTCCAGTCCCACGACTGGGGGATGCTGCTCGGGCCCAGCTGAACCGCGCCGAAGGGGACGCTCGCGCCCATGAAGACGTGTCCGTGGTCGCCCGTGCCGATGTATTGGTCGACCCAGCGGGTCATGTCATCCTCGCGCGAGCCGACGTTGTGGTGGGGGCCGCAGGAGGAGATGAGTATCGCTATTATGGCGAGGGCGAGTGTTACATTTGCGACACTCTTTGCAAGTGTAACATTTGTAACGGTGGCCGCGGCTTTGGCTTTTGCGACTATCGTGCTTGGCGTTGGCAACAGTGATCTTTTCATATCGGGTAGTTTTGTTTGCTGCCGCCCTAAATAAATATGTGCCATTTAGATTGGCACCTTGATGTTTGTAGTCTCACCGCGACTCGAACGCGAATCTGAAGTTTAGGAAACTTCCGTTCTATCCCTTGAACTATGAGACCAATTCGGAACGAATTGGTCTCATAGTCATCGACCGAGCGCCGACCGTCGCCAAAGGCGGGGGAGGCATCTCGCGAGGGAGATAACTAAATTAACCAAATCGTTGTTTCAGTAACCGACCGAAGCGCCGACCGTCGCCGAAGGCGGGGGAGGCATCTTGCGGAGGAAGGTAACTATTTAATCATGAATCATGAATTATGAATCATGATTCGAAAATCCGAGAACCGTTGTTGCGTGTCAACGTGCGTGTCGGCAGTCGTAACGTTTCGGCCGGCGCCTACGACACCATCTCCTTGATCTGCTGAACGACGCCGGAGCGCACCGCGCGTTCGGTCTGGGCGATCATGTTGCAGATGGCGCGGGGTGTCGACCGGCCGTGGCCCACGGTGACGGCGGCGTTGACTCCGAGGACGGGCGTGCCGCCGACGTTCTCGTAGTTCATGCCGTCGAAAAACTCGCTGTCGGGCACCTCCAACTGGCGGACGATCTCGTACATGCTCTCGGCCTGCTTCAGCACGATGTTGCCCACGAATCCGTCGCACACGATCACGTCGGCCACGCGGCCCGTGAAGAGGTGCTTGCCCTCGACGTTGCCCACGAAGTTGTAGCGCGTCGAGCCGTCCATGATCTCGTAGGCGGCGCGGGTCGCCAGGTTGCCCTTCTCCTTCTCCTCGCCGATGTTGAGCAGTGCGACGCGCGGATTCTCGATGCCGAGAACTTTCTCTGCGTAGATGCTGCCCAGCATGCCGTACTGGTCGAGCACGTCGGGTTTGCAGTCGACGTTGAGGCCGACGTCCAACAGCAGCGCCGTGCGACCCCCGACGACGGGAATCTGCGACGAGATCGTCGGACGGATGACCCCCTCGATGGCCCTCACCGTGTGCATCGAACCGACCAGCATCGCACCAGTGTTGCCGGCGCTCGCGAAACCGTCTATGCGGCCCGCCTTTAGGTGGCCGAAGCCCACTGTCAGCGATGAGTCGGGCTTCTTGGTGAAGGCTTGGGCCGGGTGGTCGCTCATGGTGATCACCTCGGTCGTGGGGACTATCTCGAACATATCCTGCGCCACACCCTCGCGGGTCATGAGCGCGCGGATGGCAGCCTCGTCGCCGAACAGCACCAGACGCACATCGGCCGCGAGAATCCTCGCCGCCTCGATGGCACCCAACACGACAGCCTCGGGAGCGAAATCGCCCCCCATGGCGTCGACGCCTATTCGGATCATCTTGTCAGCCATGACCGCCCTTCAGTTCGGATCACTTTGCCGTCCCAACCTTGTTGCGTTACTCGGCCTTCTGTTCGACGGCCAACTTGCCGCGGTAGAAGCCGCACTCGGGGCAGACCCTGTGGTAGAGTACGGGCGAACCGCAGTTCGAACAGGTTGCTACGGTCGGAACCGTGGCCTTGTAGTGGGTTCTGCGTTTGTCCCGACGCGTGGACGAGACTTTGTGTTTAGGATGTGCCATATCTTAGCTAATTGATAATTGACAATTGATAACTATTTTGTTGTTAAATCTTCAAACTCCTCCTCGGTCACAATTTTGAACCTTTCGAGCATCGCGGGGTTGCACAGCGGCCGGCCGTGGACATCCTCGGGGTGGACCCTCTGGAGCGGCAGGCTCAGCACGATGCTCTCGTATATATACTGCTCCACATCTATGAGCGCCTCCCGCGGGTGTACCCACAGTATGTCGCCCTCGAACGGATGCTCCTCCTCCGACGCCTTTACCGCCAACCGGCCGCGGTAGTTCACCGGCAGCTCGCAGTCCTCAAGGCAGCGGTCGCACGCCACCACGACAACGCCCTCAATCTCGATCGTGAGCCTCATCGCCCCCGACCTTTCGAGCACCGCCCGCACCGTCGCGTCGCCACCCTTCACTCCCCCCTCGGGATGGGCCGCCCAAAAGCTCTCGCCCACGTGCCACTCGAACTCGTGAGTCCCCTCTTTCAGCCCCTTGTAAGGGATAGTGTAGCGTGGTTTCATAACTTGCGGGGTGCAAATGTAATCATAAATTATGAATCATGAATCATGAATCATGAATTTTTGTAGTTTTGCAGTCATGAAGAGCTTCAGAATAGAGGTGCGGAGCGCGTTTCCCGAGTGGGAGAGGTACGACGTCTACATGACCGCCGTGTGTCTCGACGCCGACGGGCAGATGAGCGACTACGTGAGCCTCACCGGACGCGGCGTGCTCGAAACTCCTCCGTGCGACCATGCCGACCTCTACCTGTATGTCATTGCGCGTGAGTTCCCCGCGTCGGAGATCATTGCCAAGTCGCCGCCTTTCGAGATCGAACTCGTTGTCTCGGCGGAGGGTCGGAACTCCTCCTCGTCTCACTTTGTTAATCAGTGGGGCGGGCTGTCTATCAAACTTCCCCTTATTTAATAGGTAAGCTCTTTCGGCTTGGGCGGGAAGACGAGCGACGCCACGACACTCACCGCCAAAATCCCCACGATTATCGCAAGCGACACCGGTGTCGAGATGTGGCCGTCAAATGCGGGCGCGCCGATTAGCGGAAAGAGTTTGGTTCCGACGACGGGCAGCAGCATCTTTGCTCCGATGAAGGTGAGCAGCACCGCCAGTCCCGTCTTCAGCCATGCGAACTTGTCCATGATGCCGCTCAGCACGAAGAACAACGAACGCAGCCCCAGAATCGCGAAGATGTTGGAGAAGAAGACGATGTAGGGGTCTAAGGTGACCGAGAATATCGCCGGAATGCTGTCCACCGCGAAGATCACATCCGATCCCTCGATTACCAACAGCACCAGAAACAGAGGCGTCAGATACAAGTGATTCCGCAGTCGCACGAAGAACCGGCCGTCGTAGTCGCTGCGGGTCATGCGGAAACGCTTCGAGACGAACCGCACCACAGGGTGGCGTTTCATGTCGACCGACTCGTCGCCCTCTTTGTGGAAAAACATCTTGATGCCCGATACGACGAGTATCACTCCGAATATCCAAAGCACCCAAGCGAACCGCGAAACGAGCGCCGCCGCCGTGAAGATAAACGCGAAACGCATCACCACCGCTCCGAGAATGCCCCAGAACAGGATTTTGTGGTAGTAGCGCGGCTCGACGCGAAAGCTCAGGAAGATCATTATCATCACAAAGATGTTGTCGATCGACAGCGCCTTCTCTATCAGGTAGCCCGTCAGATACTCCAGCGACAGCGTGCGACGATACTCCGCCAGCTCGGCGCCCGACAGGTCGGTCACGCCGTGCAGCAGCTCGCCGCGGAAGAGCAGGAAGAGGTAGAACAGCATCGCCGTGCCGATCCACACACACGTCCAAGTGAGCGCCTCGCGCAGCGACACCACGTGATCCTTCTTGTTGACCAACCCCAAGTCGATGGCCAGCATCGCCGTCACCAAGACGAGGAAGCCTCCCATGAAAATTATCTCACTGCTCATAGTTTTTTTAAGTGAAAAGTTTTAAGTGAAAAGTGAAAAACTGCGGAGTACTTTAAAAAACTGCGGCTTGCGCCGCAGTCATAAAATCCCGTAACTTTTCACTTTTAGTTTTTCACTTTTCACTTAGTCTTCTAAGATTGTGCGGTAGAGCGCGATGTCGTCCCAAGTGGAGGCGGTGACGGCGGCGTGGGCGCGTGCGATTTCGGCCTCGGCGATGCGCACAAAGGTCTTGAGCTGCAGCGTGTAATCCTCCGGAGCGACGGCGGCCTCCTTGGCCAGAGTCCACGTCATGGCGATGTGGCCGGCGGTCTCGACCAGACGACGGGCGTGGAAATCCTTGAACCCCTCGCCCTTGTGCGCCGACTCGATCTCCTCGACCCGTGCGACCATCTCGACGAACTGTGCCTTCATCGCCGCCAACTGCGCGCGAATCGGTGCGAAGGTCGAAGCCTCGAACTCAGGCGCGAAAACCTCCGACTCGTAGGCCTCGATCTGCGACAGATATGTGCCCTTCGTAACGTGGTTGATCGCCGCCACGACCTGCAGCTGCGACGTTCCCTCGTAGATGTTGGTGATGCGGGCGTCGCGCACGATGCGTTCGATAGGGTAGTCCTTCATGTAGCCGCTGCCGCCGTGAATCTGCAGCGAGTCGTAGGCTATCGAGTTGGCATATTCGCTCAGGAACAGCTTCTGCATCGGCGTGAAGGCGTCGGCCAGGCGCGAGTAGAACTTCATCTCGGTGCGCTCCTCGGCAGTCAGGTCGCGTTCGTGCGATATGTGGTCGTAGATCTTGTAGATCTCCACAAAGCGGGTGGTCTCGTACAGCAGTGCACGACCGGCGGCGATGCGAGCTTTCATGTTGTTGAGCATCTCGTAGACGGCCGGAAAGTTGATGATCGTCTTGCCGAACTGCGCCCGCTCGTTGGCGTAGCGAAGTCCCTCGCGATAGGCGGCCTCGCACAACCCGATGCTCTGAGCTCCGATGCCCAGACGCGCGGCGTTCATCAGCGCCATCACATACTTGATGAGCCCCATCTTGCGGTCGCCCACCAACTCGGCGGGGGCGTTGGTGAAGACCAGCTCGCAGGTGGGCGAACCCTTGATGCCGAACTTGTCCTCGATGCGCCTCACCTTGTGGCACATGCTCTTGCGGTCGTACACCAGCATCGACAGTCCGCGGGCGTCTTTCGTGCCCTCCTCAGTGCGTGCCAACACCAGCGATATGTCGCCGTCGCCGTTGGTGATGAATCTCTTCACGCCGTTGAGCAACCACGTGCCCTGCTTCTCGTCGTAGTGCGCCTTGAGCATCACCGCTCCCAGGTCGCTACCCGCGTCGGGCTCGGTGAGGGTCATCGCCCAGGTGGCTCCCTCGGCCACGCGGGGCAGATACTTCATCTTGAGCTCCTCGCTGCCGAACTCGTTGAGCGTCTCGGCGCAGTCCTGCAGCCCCCACAGGTTTTCGAAACCGGCGTCGGCGCGCGCCACCATCTCGTTGGCCATCACGAAGCAGACCAGCGGGAAGTTCAATCCGTTGTACTTTCGGGGCAACGTGATGCCGCCCAGACCCGCCGCCGTGATGGCGTCCAAGTTCTGACGCGTGCCGCTGGCGTACACCACGTGGTCGTCCACCACCTTGGGCTTTTCGAGGTCGACCCCCTCGGCGTTGGCGGCGATCAGGTCGGCCGACACCTCGCCGGCGATCTCCATCACTCGGCGGTAGTTGTCCATCGCATCCTCGAAGTTCTTGGGTGCGGTGTCGTACATATCCTTCTCGGCGAAACCGCGCTCCTTCAGCTCCACTATCTTGCGCATCAGCGGATGCTGCAGCTGGAACTGGATATCCTTATTGTCTAAAAAGAAATTTGCCATAACTTTACTTCGAGTTTTGTTTGTACGACTTGATCATTCTCGGAATCACCTCGTTCACGTCGCCCACGATTGTGTAGTCGGCGATCTTGTTGATGGGCGCTTCGGGGTCGTCGGTGATCGCGATGATCATCGCCGAATCCTCCATGCCGGCCGTGTGCTGAATCTGTCCCGAGATTCCGCAGGCTATGTAGAGCTTCGGACGCACCGTCACACCCGTCTGCCCGATCTGGCGCGCGTGCTCGCAGAAACCGGCGTCGACCGCCGCGCGGCTTGCGCCAACCTCTCCGCCAAGCGTCTCGGCCAGGTCGAAGCAGAGCTTGAAGTTCTCCTTGCTGCCCATTCCGTAACCTCCGGCTATGATGATCGGGGCGTTCTTGATGTTGATCTTGCGCTCCTCGATGTGGCGTTCTATGATCTTCACCACGAAATCCTCCGCGCGGGTCATCTTCTGCCAGTCGACCTTTTTCACCTCGCCGGCGCCTGTCACCGCGGCGTACTCCTTCTTCATCACACCCTCGCGCACCGTCGCCATCTGGGGGCGGCAGTCGGGGTTGATGATGGTGGCGATGATGTTGCCGCCGAACGCGGGACGAATCTGATACAGCAGCTGGCCATACTCCTTGCCTGATTTCGCGTCTTTGTGGTCGCCTATCACGAGGCTGGTGCAGTCGGCGGTGAGGCCGCTGTGCATTGCACTCGAAACCCTGGGGCCCAGGTCGCGACCCACGGGGGTGGCGCCCATCAGGCAGATTTGCGGCTTCTCAGCGTCGATCAGTCCGCACAAGATGGCGGCGTGGGGCAACGTGCGGTAGGGCGACAGCTCGGCCCCTTCGGCAATCCACACAGTGTCGGCGCCATATTTCGCGAGTTCGGGTGCGACGCCGGCAATGCCGTCGCCTATCACCACCGCCTCTAACTTCACGCCGAGTTCGGTGGCGAGTTCGCGCCCCTTGGTGAGGAGTTCCAACGAGACGTCGGCAACCTTGCCGCCTTCGGTCTCTATATAAACGAATAAATTATTCATATCTCTATTTTTTAGCGCGTAGCCTAAAATCGCTGCGGCCGTTGCCGCTTAGCCGATTGTGTGTGTTTCGATCAGTTCCGTGATTAATGTGTTGATCTCATCGTCGGAGCAGCTGAGGCACTTCGACTCCTTGATCTGGAAGACGACGTTCTCGATCTTCTTCACCTTGGTGGGCGAACCTTCGAGACCCAACTGACTCGGATCGGGATCGACCGCGTCGGCGCCCCACTCGACGATTTGCAGATAGTCGTGCTTGGCGCTGAGCTCGGCCGAGAGCGTTCCCGGACATGCGGCGGCCTCGGTGGGAATCAGCGCGTGCTTGTACTTCATGATGCGGCGCGCGTTCTGCGGGCGGCAGTCGGCAGCGCTGCCATTCACAGTCACCACCACGGGCAGCGGACTCTCGACAACCTCGATGCCATTCTCAAGGCGACGTTTGATGGTCATCTTTCCCCCTTCGAGGCCGAGTATCTCCTCGGCGTAGGTCACCTGAGGCCAGCCCAGCTTCTCGGCCACCTGGGCACCCACCTGTGCGGTGTCGCCGTCAATTGCCTGACGACCGGCGATAATCATGTCGGGGGCCAATTTCTTCGCGGCGCACGACAGCGCGTAGGAGGTGGCCAGCGTATCGGCCCCCGCGAACTTGCGGTCGGTGAGCAGCACCCCTCCGTCGGCCCCGCGGAACATGGCGTCGCGAATCACCTCGGCGGCGCGGTGGGGCCCCATCGACAGCACGGTGACGGTCGAGCCGGGGAACGTATCTTTGATTCTGAGCGCCGCTTCGAGCGCGTTGAGGTCTTCGGGGTTGAAGATGGCGGGCAGTGCGGCGCGGTTGACCGTCCCTTCGGGAGTCATCGCATCCTTGCCAACGTTGCGCGTGTCGGGCACCTGCTTCGCCAGAACCACGATTTTAAAAATTTCCTTCATAAATTTTTCCTTTAATCATGAATTATGAATCATGAATCATGGAGCGGCATACGCCGCGGTTTTATTTGTTTTTGTTCGATATACTTGTCAATATAATGCTGCGAATAATTTTAAGTAACTCCTCTGCGTCGGATCGTATGGATTGGTACTCGGTCGGAGTCATGTATTCCGTCTCCTTCAGAAGCTCAAGCCAATATAATGTTTCGTCACACTCTTTTTGCGAGATCGAGAGCTTATGAACAAAATCGGGCTGGGTCTGTGTGTTCAGCGCTTCACGAACGTTCGCCCCGATGGAGGTTCCCGACTTGAGTAGCTGTTTGCTCATAATGTGTTCGCCCCTCTCCCTTCTGAGAATGTCGTACAGCTTCACTATTCGAACAGCAAAGGCAAAACTCTTATCTCGTACCACATTGCTCATCGTTCGCCCCTCGATTCATGATTCATAATTTATGATTCATGATTATCTTATCACTGTCTCTTCTCTGTCGGGCCCCACGGAGATGATCGAAACGGGGACGCCCGTCTCCGCCTCGATAAATTCGACGTAGGCCTTGAACTCCCGCGGGAAATCTTCGTAGCGTCGTACGCCGCCGATGTCGGTGCGCCAACCCGCGAACTCCTTATATATAGGTGTGATCTCCTCGTTGGTCTCAAACGGAAAGTAGTCGAGCGTCTCGCCGCCCACCTTGTATCCCACGCACACCTTCAGCGTCTCGAAGTCGTTGAGCACGTCGCCCTTCATCATGATGAGCCCCGTGGTGCCGTTCATCATGACAGCATACTTCAGCGCCACCATGTCCAACCATCCGCAACGGCGCGGACGTCCCGTGGTCGAGCCATACTCCAATCCCACGTCGCGCATCTTCTGCCCGTCGGCGTCGAACAGCTCCGTCGGGAAGGGACCGCTCCCCACGCGGGTGCAGTAGGCCTTGAAAATTCCGTAAACGTTACCGATGCGACGTGGCGCGACTCCCAGACCCGTGCACACCCCGGCGCACAGCGTGGTCGACGATGTGACGAACGGATAGGTTCCGAAGTCGACATCCAGCATCGACCCCTGCGCCCCCTCGGCCAGCATCTTCACCCCGCGGTCGAGCATGGCGTTGACCTCCACCTCGCCCTCGATGAGACGTAGCGAACGCAGCGTCTCGATGCCCGCCATCCACTCGCGCTCATACTCGGCGATGTCATATGTAAAGTCTTTGTATTGCGACAGCAGCCCTTCGTGCTTGCTCTTGAGGGCGCCGTAACGTTCGGCAAAGTGCGACGACACGATGTCGCCGACCCGCAGGCCGTTGCGACCTGTCTTGTCCATGTAGGTCGGGCCGATGCCCTTGAGCGTCGAACCGATCTTGCTCGCACCTTTCGCCGCCTCGCTCGCCGCGTCCAACATGCGATGGGTGGGCAGTATGAGATGGGCGCGCTTGGATACCCAAAGTTTCTCCCTCACCTCGACCCCCGCCGCTTCGAGCTTCGCGATCTCGGCCGCGAGTATCACAGGGTCGATCACCACTCCGCCGCCTATAACGTTGACGCTGCCGTCGCGGAATATCCCCGACGGGATGGTGTGGAGAACGTACTTCTCGCCGTCGAAAATCAAGGTGTGGCCGGCGTTGGGTCCCCCCTGGAAACGCGCCACCGCCTGATAACGCGGGGTGAGCACGTCGACGACCTTGCCCTTGCCCTCGTCGCCCCACTGCATCCCCAGAACTACATCTATTTTATTCATATACGTTAATTTCGTAAGAACGAATTGCGGCCAAAGTTACTGACTATCCCCGAAAATTCCAAAAATAATCTCTAACTTTGGCGCAATTATGTCCCGAGCAAAAACTATCCGTAAGTACCTCATCGCCCTCACGGCGCTGGTGGGAGCGTTCATGGCGGTCACGTCGTACGGGCAGTACAACAAGGCCTACTTCTTCTGGATGGGTCGTTCGCACCTCATCGAGAACCGCTACCGCGAGGCCATCCGCATATACAACGCCCTGCTGAGGGTCGACTCCGACGACTACGAGGCCTACTTCTTTCGCGGCATCGCCAAGGCCAATCTCGATGACAACTTAGGGGCCGAGGCCGACTTCACCCTTGCCATCGAGAAGAACCCCGTCTCGACGATGGCCTACCACCACCGCGCCATCACCCGCATGTTGATGGGCAACTACGACGACGCGTTAAACGATTTCAGGGAGGCGATCACCCTGCGGCCCGACATCTCGAACTCATATTACAGTCGTGGCTACACCTATCTGATGAACCGCCAGTTCGAGGCGGCGATCGAGGACTTCACCACATACATCTTTCACAACAATCGCGTGGCCGACGCCTACTTGTTGCGCGGCACGGCGTGGCTGCAGCTGCGCGATACCCTCAAGGCGATGGAGGACTACAACACCGCCATCGCCACCAACCGCGAGAACCCCGACGGGTACAACCGCCGAGGAGGGGTGCTGATGGAGCAGGGAAGGTACGCCGAGGCGCTGGAAGATTTCGAGACCGCCGTCGCCCGCGACTCCACCTACACATACTCCTACTTCAACCGCTCGCTCGCCTACGAACGTCTGGGTCGATTCCCCGACGCCATCGCCGACCTCGACCGAGTGATCGAGATGAATCCCGACAACCCCGTCGCATGGTACAATCGCGCGATAGTGGGCTCGACCGTCGGCGACTACGAGGGGTCGCTGGCCGACTACGACCGAGTGGTGGATCTCTCGCCCGACAACGTGGTGGCCTACTACAACCGTGCGATGGTGCGCAGCCGTTTGGGCGATGTCGAGGGGGCGGTGGCCGACTACTCGCGGGCCATCGAGCTCTACCCCGACTTCGCCGCCGCCTATCACGCGCGTGCCGAGTTGAGGTTCATGCTGCGCGACACCCGCGGCGCAAGGCAGGATCGCATCACCGGCGACCGCAAGATCGCCGAGTATCAGGACAGGCTCACCGACTCGATGTTCGTCGACTACGCCGACAGTGAGCAGAACTTCACGCGACTGCTATCGTTCGAGACCAAGTTCACCGGAGCCAATTTCGACCGCCTCGCCTCCACCCGCGAGAACCTCGCGTTGCTGCCGCTGTTCCGTTTCACGCTCCACTCGCCTGACACCGCGCGGGTCATCGGCCCGGCCGCCTACTACGTTCCCGAGTTGGAGAACTTCAGAGCCTCGATGGAGATGCCCCGTCTGGTCTTTTCGCGTCTCGAAAGCGACATCCCGGCCGACAGCGTGATGGCCGCCGACCGCACCCTCGCCGCACGCATCTCGGGTGGCGACGACAGCTGGCAAACCCTCTTCAAGCGCGGGGTGACGCAGTCGTTGGTCAAGCAGTTCACCAACTCGGTGGGCACCCTCACCCGCGCCATCGAGGCCAACCCCTCCAATCCGTATCTTTACGTCAACCGCAGCACCACCCGCGCCGAGATGATCGACTTCATCTCCTCCATCGACGGCGGCGGCTACCAACGTCTCACCATCGAGACCGATCCCGAGTACCGCATGCAGGGGTCGTCGAATCGCATCTACAACTACGACGACGCCATAGCCGACCTCAACTCCGCAGCCAAGCTCTCGCCCGACTTCGCGCACATATACTACAACCGCGCGGGACTCCTCGTGATGTCCGACCGCCTGCCCGAGGCGTTCGACGACTACACCCGCGCCATCGAGCTCAACCCCCACTTCGCCGAGGCCTACTACAACCGCGGACTCGTGCAGATATACATGAAGGATACACGAAAGGGCTATCTCGACATCTCGAAGGCGGGCGAGCTCGGCATCGCCCAGGCGTATGACTTAATTAACAGGTATAATCCCAATCCAGACTAAAAACCATGACTCTAAATTTGCAAAGTAAACTCAACGACTCACCCCTTGTGCGATGGAGCGCGCTCATCCTGATCGCCCTGATGATGTTCTTCTGCTACATGTTCGTCGACGTGCTGTCGCCGCTGCAGAACATGCTCGAAACGGCGCGCGGATGGACGCCCGAGACCTACGGAACGGTGGTCGGCAGCGAGTACTTCCTCAACGTGTTCGTGCTGTTCCTGATCTTCGCCGGCATCATTCTCGACAAGATGGGGGTGCGCTTCACGGGGCTGTTGGCGGCGGGGATGATGATCCTCGGGGCGGGCATCAAGCTCTACGGCATCAGCGACGGCTTCGCGGCGGGTGGCTTCGGGTTCGACTTTTTCAACTCGTTCTGGACGTCGTTTCCCGCGAGCGCCAAGGTGACCTGCATCGGGTTCGCGATATTCGGTTGCGGCGCCGAGATGGCGGGTGTGACCGTCACCAAGGCGATCGCAAAGTGGTTCGCCGGCAAGGAGATGGCCCTCGCGATGGGGCTCCAGGTGGCCATCGCCCGCATGGGGGTCTTCGCCGTGTTCACTCTGTCGCCGCGGTTGGCCGCCATGGCTCCCGAGAGCGTGGTGCGGCCGGTGGCGGTGGTGGCGCTGCTGTTGTGCATCGGGTTTTTGACCTACCTCGCGTTCACCTTCATGGATCGCAAACTCGACCGTCAGTTGAACGCCGCCAAGGAGGGCGCCGGCGAGGAGTTCCGGGTGAGCGACCTGCGCAAGTTGTTCTCCAGTCCAACGTTCATGATCGTCGCGCTGCTGTGCGTGATCTACTACTCGGCGATATTCCCGTTCCAGAAGTTCGCCGTGCCGATGCTCCAAAACACGTTGGACATGACGGCGCAACAAGCCTCCGACCTGTTCCGTTGGTTCCCCATCGGAGCGATGTTGCTGACGCCGCTGTTGGGTGCGTTCCTCGACTTTCGGGGCAAGGGGGCGACGATGCTCATCCTCGGCGCGATTCTGATGAGTGTGTGTCACCTGATCTTCGCCCTCGTGCCGCTCACTCCGGTGGTGGCCTACACGGCGATCATACTTTTAGGGGTGTCGTTCTCGTTGGTGCCCGCCGCGCTGTGGCCGTCGGTGCCCAAATTGGTTGAGGACAGATATCTTGGGTCGGGCTACTCGGTGATATTCTGGATTCAGAACATCGGCCTGTGGGGCTTCCCGATCATCATCGGCGCTGCGTTACAGGGAGCCAACCCGGGCGTGTCGGAGCAGATTCGCGCCGGCGCCGAGGTTACCTACAACTACACCGTGCCGATGCTGATATTCTCAAGCCTCGGGTTGGTGGCCTTCTTCCTCGGCCTGTGGCTCAAGGTGCTCGACCGCCGAAAAGGCTTCGGGCTGGAGCTGCCCAATGTCAAGCGATAGCCGAGCCGTAAAGTGTTACAAAAGAAACAGCCTCCCGATGGAGGCTGTTTTTTTGCGCGTAGCCTAAATCGCCGTCGGCGTTCCGACCCGCCTCAATCTCGATCACGTCGATGAAGCCCGAGAGCATCGGCGACGGATAACTCTTGATCCCACCTCATTTTGTAGGGTGAGTTATGCACCTTTTTGAGACTTTCGAATATCGCCCTGCGCCTGTGCGCCTCCGTTTTCGGGTCGTCGAGATCTTCGCCGAACCAGAAACCGTAGCCATGCAGGTAGCTGCCGACGGCGTCGTCCCAACCCGAATATGTCTGTTGTAACCTTTGCGCTCCGGCCACCGCTCGCTCCATAGCCTCCTCCGGAGTCATCCAACCCAAGGTGTAGCCGCGATCGCACAACACCAGATACCGTTCAAGGTCCCATGCCCATATCGACTTCGCACCGTACAGGTCGGAAATCTCCTTCACACGGCGACACAGCTCTTCGTTCGCATTACCCAGAAACCGCCATATCTGCCCCTTCTGGTACCCATCTAGCTCGGTCTCTATGTAGTTCTCTGCCTCTTCGACCGTTTTGAAATTAAGGATGATATGCACCAACCGATAGAGAAGCGCCACCGTGGGTCCCTCGAACAGACGATCCAACTGCACCAACAGATCCTGCCTGTTGTTTATACCCCAATACTCGTAGAGGGTTTTCTTAATGGTGAGCAGATATTCCGGCTCCGTCGAGCGGCCTCCGAAAAGCTCGAAGTCGTTCCCCTGCGCCGCCGAATATACGGCGCGCATGGCGTTGAGCCATCGGATTGTGTCGGGATAGCTTCTTTTGCGATCGAGCCACTCGAACGTACCCTCCGGCACGCGGCTCAGATACTCCTCGACAAGGAACGACAGGCCGTCGAACACACTGTCGGGCAGGTCGAAGACCAACTCCTCGCCCTCGCTGTTGTACAGTATCTCTGTGGTGCGCGACGTGTACGGGGCGACGGCTTCGTTTATGTGAATGTTCACCACGTTACGCAGGGCGATCACGTCGTAGGAGTTGTCGTACTCGACATCAATCCGGTCGTCGTAGATCCGAAAATGGTTGTGTACCTTTATAAATAGCAATATGCGTTTTGTCGGTACCACCACCTCCAAAATAGGAACCGCATTTTCATCCAACTCTTTCATGTTGTCTCTTTTATGCCGTAATATGATTTGTCGCACGGTAAAGCTCCTCGATCGCATCGGCGGCGGCGGACCAAGAGAAGCGTTTTTTCTCCTCGGCGAAGTTTGCACGCAGGGCCTCGGCGGTGCCGGGAGCGAGTGATCGCTCGATGGCGGCGGCGATGCTCTCGGGCGTCGGGTCGGCCACAAAACCTGTCACACCGTCGCGCACAGTCTCGGCCAGCCCGCCCACGTCGGTCACCACCATCGGCACCTCGAAGTGCATCGCGATCTGGGTCACCCCACTCTGAGTCGCACTGCGGTAGGGCAGCACCAACAGGTCGGCAAGCGAAAACCACAGCGGAATCTCGCCATCGCCCACAAAGCGATCGTGAATGACCACTTCGTTGCCAATGCCCAGCCGCTCGACCTGCGCACGATACTTCGCCACGTCGTCGTAAAACTCACCCGCCACAAGCATCTTAGTCGGAACCCCGCCGCCCCGCCGAAGCGACGCGAAGGCCTCCAACAACATATCCAATCCCTTGTAAGGGCGCACAAGTCCGAAAAAGAGAATATACCTAACCCCCGGATCGAGCCCCAGCTGAGCCGCGGCCTCCTCACGCCCCAGCCGAGCGCCGAAGTGGTCGAAGATAGGATGCGGCGAACAGACGCGCGGCTTGTCGTCGGGCGGCGAGAACTCCGCGAGTTCCCCCTCCACCTGCCGCGACATGCACACAAACCCATCCATCGCCTGCACGAAGTATCGAGTCAGCGGCCCGTCGAACCAACGCCGCTCATGCGGCACAACGTTGTCCAACTGCACCAGAAACTTCGTGCGTCCGCCGCGCCACTTCGCCACCCTCGCGATTGTGCCGAAGCAGGGAGCCATCAGCGGAGTCCAATACTTGAGCACAACGAAGTCGGGCGCCTCGCGTCGAATGCGTCGCCCCACCCGCCACCAGTTCAGCGGGTTGACTGTGTTGACGCATCGCACGATGCGCAGATCGTCCGGCGGCGGCCCCTCGCGAAACTGACTGCGGCCCGGGAAGAGCCACTCGGGATACTGCACCGAAAACGTCAGCACCTCGACCCTCGCCCCGCGCCCGGCAAACTCTCTCGCCAGCCGCTCGATGATCGTCGCGATGCCACCCCTATAAGGGTAGGCGGGGCCCAACAGGATGATCTTTCGGGGCGGTAAATTATCCATTATCAATTATCCATTGTCAATTAGATGGAACCCGCAGGGTTCCATCATCCCCCGCGGCAACATTGTCGCGCCAACGCTGGTCATAACCAGGGAAGTCGGGCATCTCGGGAATGTTGGCACCGTTGCCGTTTTCGCGGAACGACCCGTCGGGGTTTGTCTTCTTGACGTTGCCGTCGATGTACTTCACCAACAGATATTTGTCCAACTCGTTCCACTTGCCGAACAGCCATTGCGCCGTGTCGACGCTGTACCGCGTGAGGTATGCCAACGTCGCGTCGTGCCCCTCGGCTTCGTGAACTTTCGCTGCTGCTGCGTCGATCTCACCCACCTTCGCCAGCTGCATATTCTCCCACTCGTCGATGCGCGAACGTATGTCGGCGGAGATCATGTCGTAGCGCAGATAAGCGAAGTTGGTGACGCGGCTGGTGAGCCAAAACATAGAGCTGTCGGAGTACTCCATCATGTTGCCGTTCTCGGTGCTGAGGCTCCAGGGCACCTCGGTCGACGAGCCGTAGATGGGGGTGAGGGGCGAGGTGGCGGCGTCGTCGGTACCGAACCACAGGATGCCGCTCACGCAGGGCGAAACCCAGTTGCGAGTCTGACCCACAAACCAAAAACCGGTCTGCTGAGTTGCGATCGCTCTCTCGTTGAGGTACGTTTCGGGCGTGCCGTCGTCGTTAGCGTCGGCTGTCCACTCCATGGGCCTCCAACGATAGGGCAGAGCGTGGCCGCCGGCGCCTATGTCGCGCGTCATGTCCATCGGGGTTCCCTCATAGTGATCGCGCATCATGTCGAACACCTGCTTGGGCGAGATCTTTTCGATCGGCTCGACCCACAGCGGCATGCGGTTCTTCAGGTCGTAGCCCATCGCGTAGTCGATGTAGTCGTCCATGCCGTCGGCGAAGCGATTGAAGAACGACCACACTCGCGCCTCGCAGCCTCGGGCGCCGCTGAAGTCGAGGGGGGCGTAGACGTCGCTGAAGCTGAAGTCGGCGTCGGAGCCCTTGTAGAAACCGTTGTCGCGCGCGAAGGTGATCACGTCATCGGAGTAGAGGCAGTTCTCGGGATCGTTCTTGGGAAATTGGGTGATGCGGGCGTGGTTGGCGTGTGCCGAAACCATCCCGTCGGGCACTCGTCGAGCGACCCACACGATGCCTTTGCCGAACTTGCCCTTGCTCTGTAACTCCATGATCCACGCCTCGTTAGGGTCGCCGATGGAGAACGACTCGCCGCTCGACGCGTAACCGTGCACGGCGGCCAGATCGGCTATCACGGTGATCGCTTCGCGGGCGGTCTTCGCGCGTTGCAGGGCGATGTAGATCAGCGAACCGTAGTCCATAATGCCGTTAGGATCAGCAAGTTGGGGCAGTCCGCCGTAGGTCGTTTCGGCAATCACGAGTCCGTACTGGTTCATGTTGCCGACTGTGGAGTAGGTCTGGGCCACCTGAGGGATCTCGCCCAGGTGCTTGCCGGTGTCCCATTCGGTGACTCGCAGCATTGCTCCGGCGGGATGGGTAGCGGCGGGCGAACGATAGAGCGCGCCGTAAAGTTGGTGAGAATCAGCGGCATAGGATATCAGCACGCTGCCGTCGGTCGAGGCTCCTCGGGTGACAATGAGGTTGGTGCAGGCCCAAACGTCGGCGACAAAGATGGCGGCAAACAGGGCCGCGGCGATGATGTAGAGTCGTTTCATAGCGTTGTTTTATCTGGTTTTTATGTGTATAACTAAGTTTTTAGTTGAAGCGAGCTTATGGTTCGACGATCGGAATTATGTTGCTGGCGGCGAAGACGTCTTTCCAAGTTACAGCTTCTTTGTAAAGGTCGACGCTCCCTGCAGGGACGTGCAGGGTGTCTTCATTGTTGATTGAGAAGTTGCCCATGGTGCCGAGGGTCGGCGGGTTTTCAGCGAGAATGTACACGTCCTTAAGTTTTGTACAACTGTTAAAAACGTTTGCCATGATGCGCTCAATGCCGCTGCCGATTGTTATGCTCTCAAGGTTTGTGCAATCCAGAAAAGCTTCGTCGTCGATGATGGTCACGCTGTTGGGGATAGTTATGCTCGTGAAACTTGTGCAGTCCTTAAAAGCACTGTCACCGATAGTGGTCACGCCATCGGGGATCGTCACGTTCGCGAGTTTTGGGCAGATGTTAAAAGCAAAATCGCCGATGGTCTTCACGCTGCTGGGGATTGTAACGCTTGTGAGGTTTGAGCAGTTGTCAAAAGCACCGCGCCCGATGGAGGTCACGCCGTCGGGGATGATTACGGTTGTGATGTCGGCGGCGTGTGCGTTCCAGGGCCTGTACTGCGGATAATCGAAGCCGGGCATATCGCCCGTGCCGCTGATGGTGAGGGTGCCGTCGGGGGTGAGTTCCCATGCGGTGGTGCTGTTGGGTAGCGGGCCGCCGGTCGTGCCGTCGCGGTTGACGAAGTTGCCGTCGGTGTCGATGATGGTGACGAAGGCGCGGAGCCAGTCCTTGTCGGTGTCGTCGGTGTTGGGGCTGAAGTTGTTGCCGGAGAGGAGGTTGATGGTCGGCGGGTTGAGTGCCTCGATGTAGACGTTTGCGAGTGCGGTGCATGCAGCGAATGCGTCGTCGCCAATCTCGGTTAGGTTGGGGCCGAGCTTCACACTGGAGGCGGCGGCGCAGCCATTGAAAGCGCGTTGCTCGATGATCCGCACGCTTGAGAGGTCGATGGTCGTGAGGGCTTCGCAGCCGGCAAATGCTTGGCTAGCTATGAAATCCATCTTTGAAAGGTTGATGGTTGTGAGGGCGACGCAGCCCCCAAAGGCCTGCCTTCCGATGGCGGTCACGTCGTCGTCGATGATCACGGTTTTGATTTCGGCGCCGAGTGCGTGCCAGGGTCTGTACTCCCAGATATCATAGTCGGGTATCGCGCCGGAGCCGCTGATGGTCAGGGTTTTGGTGGGGGCGTCGTAGATCCAGAAGAGGGTGCTGTTGGGGATCGGGCCGCCTATCGGTGGGGCGGGTTGCGGGGGGTAGACGTTGACCGTGACTGTTGTCTGCGTGGGGTTGGATTTGGGGGTGGTGGCCGTCGCGGTGATCTTGACCATGCCTTGGGTGTGGGCTGTGATTTTTCCCTCTTGGTCGACTGTGGCTATGTTTTCGTCGGAACTGGCCCATGTGAGGGTCTTGTCCGTCGCGTTTTCGGGGGCTATGGTGGCTTTTAGTTTTTCGGACTCGCCCTCGTCTAAGGGGAGGACGCGGGTTATCGTCTCTCCGTAACGATTTAAGATTATGAATGTTACGTCGATCGTGTCGTCTGGGTCGGTAGGGTCTTCTGGGTCTTCTGGGTCGTCGGTTGGGTCGGTCGGGTCTTCGGGGTTTTCAGGCTCGGCGACGGTTATGGTGCTTGTGTCGGATTTTCCGTCGGCGGTGGCGGTGATCGTGGCGGTTCCGGCGGCTATGGTGGTGACCTCGCCGGTGGGGCTGACGGTTGCGATTTTCGGGTCGGATGTCTCCCATGTAACGCTTTTGTCGGCGGCATCGGCGGGCATGACTTCGGTGGTAAGTGGCTTGCTGTCACCTATTTCGAGGGCGAGTGTTGCAGGCGTAACGGAGATGCTCGCCACACGGATGGCCGCAGGCGCCTCGGGTTTGTCGGGCCGGCAGGCGGTCGCGAAAACGGCGGTGACGAGCAGTATGTAGATGAGTTTTTTCATCGAAAAATCGAGTTCTATCTTGCCGCGAAGTTACGATTTTTTTTCGAAAACAGGTAGCGCCTCGCCGACCACGAAGTTGCTGCCGCCGATGAAGATCATGTCGTCGGGGGTTGCGCTCGTGCGGGCGAGGTCGATGGCGGTGGGGACGCTGTCGGTGATGGCTATCGTGTTGAGGCTGTGGGCGTTGAGGCGGCGGGCGAGTTCGTCGGGCGGCATGGCGCGCGGCGTGTCGGCGCGGGTGGCGATGTAGCGCGCGTCGGCGGGGAGCAGCGGCAGGATCGAGGTGAGGTCTTTGTCGGATGCGAAACCTATGACCATGAAGATGTTACGGCGATTTTGACGCGCGAGTTGCCGTGCGACCTCGGCGAGGCCGTGGGCGTTGTGGGCGGTGTCGAGGAGTATGAGCGGGTGGCGGCCGACCTCCTGCCAGCGTCCTCGGAGGCCTGTTAGGGCGGCGGCGTTTTTGAGGCCCGTTTGCAGGGCTTCGTCGGGAATCGCGAGGGTTCGTCTTAGGATTTCGATGGCGGTTAGGACTGTTGCGAGGTTTTTTTGTTGGTAGTCGCCGTGCAAATCCAATTGAAAATTGAAAATTGAAAATTGAAAATGGCTACGCGGTTCAGATTTTGGCGATGAGTTTTGGTTGTCGGCGAAGAGTATTTCGGAGTTGAGTTCGGCGGCTCGGGCGCAGAAGACGGGGGCGCTCTCGGGGTCGGTCTCGCCTATGACTGCCGGCACGCCGGGCTTGATGATGCCCGCCTTCTCGGTGGCGATTTTTGCAATCGTATCACCCAGATATTGAGTGTGTTCGAGGGCGATGTTGGTGATTATGCTCAGGGTCGGCGTGATGATGTTGGTCGAGTCTAAGCGGCCGCCCAACCCTGCCTCTATGACAGCAATATCGACACCTAATCCGCTGCCGGCGTTCCGGCCGATGTCGACACCGGAGCGCGAGAACCACCACAGCCCCATCGCCGTGGCCATCTCGAAAAAGCTGAGGCCGAGGCGCACCATGTCGCATTTGTAACGCTCGGTGAACTCCACTACGGCGGCCTCCGAAATCTGCACGCCGTCGACGCGGATGCGCTCGCGGAAGTCGACTAAGTGGGGCGACGTGAAGAGGCCTGTGCGGAGGCCCGCGCTCTGGAGCACCGCCGCGAGCATGTGACTGACGGAGCCTTTGCCGTTGGTGCCCGCAACGTGGATCGTCCTCACGCGGTTTTGCGGGTTGCCGAGGATGGAGAGAAACGCCGCGATGCGCTCAAGTCCAGGTTTGTAGGCCGCCGCGCCGCGCTGCTCCCAGACGGGTAACGATGAGAAAAGAAAGTCTGTCGCTTCGGCGTAGGTCACGGCACAATGTTGTCTTTGCGGCGGATGCGCCATGCTATGAAGTAGAGCGTCGACAGTCCCAACACCAACAGCGAGATGCGGCAGGGCCAGTCGCCGAGGCGGGTGTAGAGCGTCAGGCGGCGTTCGAGCGGCAACTCGTCGGTGATAACTCCGCGGACGTCCCAGCCCAGCGTTTGGCGCACCTCGCCGCGGGGGGTGATGAAGCCGCTGCGGCCCGTGTTGGCGCTGCGGGCGATGGCGCGGCGGGTCTCGACGGCGCGCAGGCGTGCAAGGTCAAAGTGTTGGCGGTGGCCCGGCGTGTTGCGCCACCAGCCGTCGTTGGTGATGATGAACAGCACCTCGGCGCCATTGCGCGCGAACTCCGAGAAGTACTCTCCGAAGACGCTCTCCCAACAGATGCCCGCTCCGGCGTAGATGTCATCGTTTTTGAAGACTGTGCGCTCGATGCCGACGCCGTACTGGCCTGAGTAGAAGTCGTAGCGTGCAAGCAACTTTTGGATCCAACGCACCCAAAACCATGTGGGCAGCATCTCGGCACCGGCGACGAGTTTGGCCTTGTGGTGCAGGTCGATCGTGCCCTCGGGCGAGATGGCTATCGCGCTGTTGTAGTGGTCGTAGTAGCCCCGCTCGGCGTCGCCTCCGGCGGTGGCGGTCGCCTTGGTGGCGCCGTAGAGTCGGTAGGTCGTCGCGCCCACGACCAAGGTCGCTTGCGGGGAGTTGGCGGCCACCGTCTGGCGCAGGGTGGTGAGCGAAGGCGATGAGGCCATGTCGCCTTCGATGATCTGCTCGCTCCAGATTGCCGTCTCGGGCATCACTATGAAGCGGGCGTCGGTGGGCGCCTCCTTTGCGAGCTCGGCGAGGTTGGCCGTCTGTTCGGACTGCGGCAGGTCGAACTTCTCTCCGTAGGGGTCTATGTTGGGTTGCACTACGGTTACCTTTGCTGTGCGCAGCGGGGCTTGGTAGGTGATGTGCAGCGTGAGGGAGACTATGAGCGGAATCGTCGCGGCGAGCACAGGCGGGAGCCAACGTCGCGGCCGCCGGACGATGAGACATTCGTAGATCAGGATCGAGGTGACGAGCACCCAGATGGTGCCGCCGTAGGCCCCCGTCCACTCGTACCACTGCACCGCCCACGGGCCGTGCGCGAAGCCGTTGCCCACAGCGAGCCACGGGAACGACAACTGATAGGTGTTGTAGATCCACTCTCCGACTGTCCACGCCGTCACCAATATGGTGTAACTGAGTGCTTTAGGTGCGCGCTTCGAGACATAGAACCACCCCATGAAGGGGAGGCCCGAGAGTATCCACCCGAGGATCGTCGCAGCGATGGGGCCCGCCGGCGTCGCGTTCCACACCCACCACACCGTCAGTCCGTACCACAGGGTGATGAACAGTACCGTCCATCCCAACATCCGCCGCCATGAGCGGGCCGAGGAGTCGTACCTCGATGCGAGAACCAACAGCGGCACGAATCCGCCCAGCATCGCCAGACCCGTGATCTCAAGCCAGCCGCACGACATCAGCGCCGCCGCCAGCGTCACGAGGCCTAAATTTTGGAGAGTTTTCATTCTGCAAATGTACGAAGTTTTCGTACATTTGCAGAATTATGAAAAAACTGACAATAGCGGTGGACGGATTCTCGTCGGGCGGCAAAAGCACCTTTGCGCGTGCCATCGCCGCGCGGTTGGGATATGTGTTTATCGACAGCGGGGCGATGTATCGTGCTGTGACTTTGTATGCTCTGGAGAGTGGTTTCGTCTCCGACGGCGTGCTCGACGAGGAGGCGTTGGTGAAGGCGTTGGATGAGGTGCGGATCGAGTTTCGGCGCAACACGGAGAGCGGCGCGAGCGACATATGGCTCAACGGCCGCAACGTGTCGGGGCTCATTCGCGGTATCGAGGTGAGCGACTTGGTGAGTCGGGTCAGCTCCGTCGGCGCAGTGCGCGAACGTCTTGTGGCGGCGCAACGCGAGATGGGGCGCGGAGGAGGCGTCGTGATGGATGGGCGCGACATCGGCACCGTGGTGTTTCCCGATGCCGATATCAAAATTTTTCTGACCGCCGACCCTTTGGTTCGTGCGCAACGACGTTTCTCGGAGATGACGGCCGCCGGACACGACGTCTCGCTCGCCGAGATCGAACGCAACATCCGCCAACGCGACACACTCGACCAAACTCGTCCGCTAAGCCCCCTGCGACAAGCACCCGACGCCATCGTCTTGGACAACAGCAATATGTCGCTGTCGCAACAGATGGCGTGGTTTGAGCACACAATGAATACGTTACTTTTGGCAAATCCCAGCGGCAACGGCCGCAGCGACTTTTTTAAAAGTCGCGGTTGCGTAATCAATATGTTGATAGAGATAGATAAGGAGTCGGGGTTTTGTTTCGGGGTGGTTGGGGCCATTTCGAAGGCGGAAGATTGTGTCGATGTGGCGGGGGGGCTGGTGTCGCTTGGGGATATTGTGCACAACGGGGCTGAGGTGGCGCGGCTGGAGGCGTTGGGTTTAGAGACGGTGCCGGAGCAGACCGACCTTGCGGCGTTGGCGGGGCGGAGGGTGCTGATTCGTGCTCATGGCGAGCCGCCGGAGACCTATCGTCGGGCGGCGGAGTGCGGTGTGGAGTTGATCGACGCGACCTGTCCTGTGGTGGCGCGGCTGCAGAAGACCGTCGCGGGGGCATGGGCCGAGATGGAGCGTGTGGGCGGTCAGGTGGTGATCTTCGGGCGGCGCGGACACGCGGAGGTGCGGGGGTTGGCGGGGCAGGCTGGTGGTCGGGTGACGGTCGTCGAGGGCGAGGCCGATCTGGATGGCATAGACTTTGCTCGGCCGATATATTTTTTGGCCCAGACGACGAGCAGTTTGGCGGAGTTTCGGCAGTTGGGCGAGGAGATTCGACGGCGTGCAATTGATCCTCAGGCTGTTGAGGTGCGCGACACGATCTGTCGGCAGGTGGCGGGACGCGAGGAGCATCTGGCCGAGTTTGCGCGACGGTTCGACGTGGTGGTGTTTGTGAGCGGCGCGAAGAGCTCCAACGGGCGCGTGCTGTTCGACGCCGTGCGTGCGGCTAATCCTCGCAGCCATAAGATCGAGCGACCGGAGGAGCTGAGGACGGAGTGGTTCGATGGGGCGGAGTCGGTGGGGATTTGCGGCGCGACCTCGACGCCTCGCTGGTTGATGGAACAAACTGTTACATCGGTAACGGAATTGGTGATATGACGCTGATAGATAGATTTTTAAGATATGTGTCAATTGACACACAAAGCGATGCGGCGGCGGAGGGAAGTCCGTCGACCGAGGGGCAGGTGGTGTTGCTGAGGCTGCTGGCCGACGAGCTGCAGCAGATGGGGGCGGCGGATGTGCGGATGGATGAGCATGGCTACGTCACCGCCACGGTTCCCGCCACGCGCGGGTGCGAGGACGAGCCGGTGATCGGATTTCTGGCGCATGTCGACACATCGCCCGACGCTCCCGGGGCCGGCGTGAAGCCGCAAATCATTGAACGTGACGGAGATACGATAATCACATCGGACGGCACGACGCTGCTGGGCGCCGACGACAAGGCCGGTGTCGCCGAGATTATGACCGCGGTCGAGTGGCTTTTGGCGCATCCCGAGACCCGGCATGGGCGCGTTCGCATCGCCTTCACGCCCGACGAGGAGATAAGCCGCGGGGTCGACAGGTTCGACGTGGAGGCTTTCGGCGCCGACTTCGCATACACGGTCGACGGCGGGACGCTGGGCGAGTTGCAGTATGAGAACTTCAACGCCGCCGGTGCGCGTGTCGTGATTCGCGGGGTGTCGACCCATCCGGGCGACGCGCGAGGCAAGATGGTTAACGCGCTGAGGGTGGCGGGGGAGTTCGACAGCCTGTTGCCGGTCGACGAGCGGCCCGAGACAACCGAGGGCTACGAAGGTTTTTTCCACCTGATGCGTGTTGAGGGGAGTGTGGCTGCCGCCGAGATGGAGTACATTATTCGCGACCACGATCGCGTGCGATTCGAATGGAGGAAGGCTCTGTTGGAGGAGGTGGCGGCGTGGCTCAACGCGAGGCATGGCGCCGGCACGGTGACGGTAGCGACGGAGGATCAGTATCGCAACATGCGCGAGGTGTTGGAGCTCCATCCCGAGGTGGTGGAGCGTGCTCGGCGGGCGATGCGGGCGGTGGGTGTCGAGCCTGTCGTCGTGCCCATCCGCGGCGGCACCGACGGCGCGCGGCTGTCGTTCATGGGGCTGCCGTGCCCCAACATCTTTACCGGCGGCGCCGACTTCCACAGCCTCTCCGAGAGCGTCTCGGTGGGGGCTATGCGAAAAGCCGTCGAGGTTATTGTTGAGATTGTTATTAAATCGGGAGTTGGTTAAAATCAAGAATCAAGAATCATGAATCATGAATTGAGGCGTGCTTCGCACGTATATTAATGTTGCGTTAGCTTAAATCGCCGCAGTCGTAGCCGATTCATGATTCATGATTTATGATTCATGATTCTTGATTTATATCCCCCACTTGTAGTACATTGCACCCCATGTGAAGCCGGCTCCGAAGGCGGACAATATCAGATTGTCGCCTCGCTTGAAGCGATCCTTGAAGTCCCACAGTGCCAACGGGATGGAGGTGCCGCCCGTGTTGCCGAACTTCTCGATGTTGACCAACACCTTGCTGTCGTCGAGGCCCATGCGGTGGCCCGTCGCGGCGATGATGCGCAGGTTGGCCTGATGGGGAATAAGCCAGGCGATGTCGTCGGGCTGCAGCGAGTGGCGCTCCATCATCGCCGCCGACACGTCGGCCATGTTGCTGACGGCGTACTTGAAGACAGTCTTGCCATCCTGATAGATATAGTGCTCGCGCCGCGCGACCGTCTCGGCCGTCGGGGGATACATGCTGCCGCCCGCCTTCTGGTACAGATAGTGACGACCGATGCCGTCGACATGATTTTCGTAATCCACCAGACCGATCGTCGGGTCGTCCGACCCCTCGACCAACATCGCCACGGCGGCGTCGCCGAACAGCGGGCAGGTGTTGCGGTCGGTGTAGTCGGTCATACCGCTCAGGCGCTCGCCGCACACCAACACGATCTTCTTCGCACGACCCGCGCGGATAAACGCGTCGACCGTCGAGAACGAGAAGAGAAATCCGCTGCACCCCGCGCCCATGTCGAAGCCCCACGCGTTTTTGATCCCCACCTTGTCCGATATGACGTTGGCCGTGGCCGGAAACAGCATGTCGGGCGAAACGGTGTGGCACACCACCATGTCGATATCGTCTGCTTTTGTCCCCGTGGCGGATAATAGCTTGCGCACTGCGTCCGCCCCCATCTCGGAGACCCCGAGGCCGTCCTGCTTGAGGATGTGGCGTTCGACGATGCCGGTACGTTCGCGGATCCACTGGTCGGATGTGTCGACCATCGTTTCGAGTTCGGCGTTGGTGAGGACATAGTCCGGTATGGAGGCCTCGATGCCTGTTATGACTGCTCTTTTCATTCTGCTGATCTGTTTCTGTTGCTTCTGTTTCTGTTGCTTTTGTTGCCCGGTTGCGAAAATTAGCGGCGTCGGTCGCAAAAACTACGGTCGCAAAAATACCTATATATATCAAAGCCGCCAACATTCCGGACTCGCATTTAACGAAATCATAACATTGGGTTGCCTCGATGTCGGCGATTCAACCACGCAAAGTAGTTGAGAATCTAACAAGGATAATTGAAAGAACGGCGGGTCGGAATGCAAATAAATGGCTAAAAATTTGGCAGTCCGAAAATAATAACCTAAATTTGTAACAGTTTATTAACCTGAAATTGCAAAATAGTTGTTAACCCGATTTATTAACCTTAATGTAAAAAGCCCTAATTATCATGAAGAAGTATTTAGCTTTCGCCGCCGCAGTAGCGGTTTTGGTGTTCACAGGATGTAAGGACGATCCTGAAACCGGCGACATCAGCGTTGCAAGTGTGCAGGCGACTCCCGTGGAAGTGGAGGTCGAAATTGGAAACACGTACACCGTTCAGCCGAGTGTGCTGCCGGCCAACGCGACCAACAAAGCCGTGTCGTTCAGCACCTCCGACAGCACCATCGCAACTGTCGACGCCGCCACCGGTGTGGTTACCGCCATTGCCCTGGGTGAAGCCGTCATCACCGTCACCACCGCCGACGGAGGCTACACCGACACCAGCACGGTGACTGTGGTTACTCCCAAGCCCGAAATAGCTTCGGACCTCGATTTCGAAGATGTCAATGAGTTTACGTACAGCGAAATCCGTTATGCTATCGAAGAGCGGGAAGAGGGTGAAGACGAGGAGGAAGAGGATCCCGTGGAAGCCTTCGTTACTGTCTCCACTGAAGACACCGTCGGCTCGCTGAAGTTGACCCTCACCTCGGAAAACGCGACAGTCGCCGCCGCCATGACCCAGATGGGCCTCACCGGAGCGATTGACCTTGTGGCTCCCTCCGCGGCTCAGGTCACGGCTCTGAATCTCGCCGGAATTCCCCATGGTGCGGCTGTCACCGGAAAGGACGAAGTTGAGATCGACTTCATCGAGATGTTCGGCCTGCTTGTGGAGGCGATTCCCGGAAATGTCGACCTCGCGATTGCGTTCGATGTTGCCGACGTGAATGAATTCAAGGCTGATCCCGTAACGTTGAGCGTACTCCTCGTCGACGACTCGATGGTGACCATTGCCGGTGACGGATTCGACATCGCCGAGACGATGGAGATCGTCGAGTCGGAGAGCGCCGACGCTCCTGTCGTGATCGACGTTTACGCTGGTCAGGGCATCGAAAACTTCTTTATCACGATCGACACCGCGAGTGTGGCTTTCAACGGTACTCTGGCATTCGCGGGCATCACCGGTGAGTTCGACCTGGCCAATCCAGGCGATGAGCTGGGCGCCAAACTCACAGCCATCGGTCTGCCCAACGGCGACGCTATTAAAGGTATGTCGGCTGTTCCGTTCGACATCACGGAGTTCATAGCGATGATCTTTGCTGCCACCGAGGAGGAGGGTGATATCGCCGCTGAGTTTACGATCAAGGTGGTCGACACTACTGAAAAGAGTGCCGAAGCGACCCTTGCGATCAACTTCGTGGATGACGCCGAGCCAGGTGCCGAAACCGAGACTCCCGAAACTCCCGAAGAAGAGGCCGAATAAGAATGTAAAGTTACATGGTTTAAAGGAAGATGGTTTCATGTTTGCCGCTGGCCGCCGAGATGGAGTTCTCGGCGGCTGACGTGTTAATATGGGGTCGGCGGTGTGGGTTTTGGTGCAAGTTCCGACACTTCGGCATTTCGGTGAAATTTGGTAATTTGAAAAATATGGCCTATGTTTGCGATGATTTAGCTGTCCGAGTTTGTTTTAATACTTTAATGAAAACCAAAAACTCATGAAGAACTATTTTGCAATTGTCGCCGTTGCCGTGTTGGCATTGGCGTTCACGGGATGTAAGGACGAACCGACGCCTACGCCCGACCCCATCGCAGTTACAGGCGTGACCGTCGCCCCAACGACGATGACTCTCGAAATCGGAGCAAAGCAGACAATCGTCGCAACTGTCGCACCCTCCAATGCAACCAATCAGGCCGTGTCGTGGAAGAGCACCGACGACAAGATCGCAACCGTCGCCGCCAACGGTGAGGTGACCGCCGTTGCCGAAGGTACCACCACCATCACCGTCACCACCACCGACGGAGGCAAGACCGCCACTACAACCGTGACTGTCAACCCCAAGGTGCCCGAGGTGAAGATCACCTCGTCGGCCAACCTCGCGGAGGTCAATACCTATAAATATAGCGCGATCAAGGGCGCACTGGCCGAAGACCCCGAGGCGATCTCGGGCGCGCCCGTGGTGACCGTCACGGCCGACGATACCGTCGGTTCGCTCAAGCTGACGCTCACTTCGTCGAACGCGACCGTCGGTGCCATGCTGCCCACTATGGGTTTCAGCGGAGCTGTCGATCTGACGGGTGAACTCACCGAACAGCAGATAGGGCAGATGACCGCCGTCGGTATTCCCACCGGTGCGGACGTTAAGGAGAAGGGGAGCGTGGAGCTCGACTTCACCAAGATGTTCGGACAGCTGACGTTGGTTCCCGGAGGCGTCGAGCTTGAAATTCTGGTCGAAGCGACTGACGTTAACGAAGTTGCCGCCACCCCCGCGACTCTCAAGGTGAACCTTGTGGACGACTACGTGGTGAGCGTCGAGGGCAAGGATTTCGACATTACCGAACCGATGGAGATCAAGCAGTCGGAGAGCGAGGAGGCATCTGTCGTGATCGACGTGTATGCAGGTCAGGGTATCGAGAATTTTATTGTGAAGATCGAAACCGAGAGCGAAGCCTTTAAAGCTGCGCTGGCCTTGGTGGGCATCACCGGCGAGTTCGACCTGGCTAATCCGGGCGACGCGGCGTGGGGTACGGCTTTGGGCGCCTTGGGTGTACCTGTCGGCGACGCCATCAAGGGCAAGGATGTGATTCCGTTCGACATCTCGGCCTTCATCGGCATGATCTTCCTGGCTACCGCCGAGGAGGGTGACACCGCCGTTACGTTTGCCGTCAAGGTGGTCGACACTGCCGAAACGAGCGCGGAAGCGGCCCTCGCGGTCAACTTCGTGAAGGATGGCGAGCCCGAAGCTCCTGCCGAATAAGTTTTCATCAAAACTATCGCATGATAAGAAGAACATTTTCATGTTTGCTGTTAGCCGTCGGGATGAGTGTCTCGGCGGCTAACGCGCAAATGGCTGGTGAGCCAAGTGCTAATTTGAGTGGAGAGGGTGAAAAGCAGACGCGTCGCCAGAGGTTTGACCGCGGCTTGGCTTTCGACACTCGCACCCCCTCGATGCCCAAGGGTATGTGGGTCGCGGGGATCGGCGGCGCCTACTCGCGGCACGACAACAACGACTACGGGGTGTTCATCCTCGACCAGCTCAACAGCGAGGGCAACACGATGACAATCAGCCCGATGCTGCACTACGTGTTTGCCAACAACCAGTCCGTCGGGGTGCGATTTCAGTATCGCCACTCGCTGTTCGACATGGCCGACGCGACGTTCCACCTCACGCCCGAGCTCTCGTCTATGCTGTTTGGCGACGAGGGGCTGATGTACCGTTACGAACGCGACAGTTTCATGGGACTGTTGTCGTACCGCTACTATGTGAGCATCGGCAGCAGTCGGCGGTTGTTGTTCTTCAACGAGGTGCAGGCGGGATTCGGCGGCGGCAGTGGTCGCGAGGATAGCGGGCTGACCGACGCCGGAGGGTTCAAACGCTCAACGTGGCAGAAGTCGCTCGACTTTCGGTTGGGATTCTCGCCCGGCGCCACGGTGTTCGTCACCAACCATGCGGCCATCGAGTTGCAGATCGGCCTGCTGGGCTACGAGTTTCAGCGGCTGACGCAGGAGGCTTCGACCGCCGCGACAACGCCCGACGAGATCGGTGTGCCGCCTGTCAAGGGGAGCCGCATCACGCATAATGTCTCCGCGCGATTCGATATTTTGTCGGTGGCTTTTGGGGCTACTTTCTATCTGTAAAATTATGAGGAGAGGGAACTTTTTTATTACTCTTGCGGCTGCGGCATTGGCGGCTTTTGCATTGGCGACGTCGTGCATCGAGCCGCTGAAACTCGTGCCCGACATCGAGGGCGACATTGTGGCATTCGAGGTCGAGGGGCAGATCCGCTCGTCGATCAACACATCCACGCGCACAGTGAGCATCGAGGTGGGCGAGGGGGGCGACCTCTCCGCGCTGCGCGTCACTCGGCTTGAACTTGTCGAGACTGCTTCGTGCGACATTTCGACAGGCGACGTGTTAGACCTTTCGTCGCCGTTGCGCGTTAACGTCACCACTGCCACTAACTACGAGTGGATCATCTCGGCGACGCGGCTCATCGACGAGCGACGTCCGCTGCCCGGGGGCGACTTCGACGAGTGGCATCAGGTCGGCAAGGTGTGGAACCCGTGGCCCGCGAGCGGCGTCTGGGAGCAGGCGCGGTGGTGGGATACCGGAAACAGCGCACTAACACTTATAGGAGCCAGCAACAGCACCCCAACAGAGGCGGGCGAGGGTAGTCCGGCAAATCCTTCGGGGCGCGCCGCGAGACTCGAATCGAAGTGGGCGTTGATGAAGGCGGCAGGAGGGAACATCTTCTTCGGGAGGTTCGGAGGGCTCGATGGCGTCAACGCAAAGTGTGACATGGGACATCCGTGGAGTGCGAAGCCGCGAGGACTCAAGGGGTGGTACAAGTATTTTCCGCAGCCGATCGACCAGGTGCATGGCAGCTATGTGGGACTGCATCCGTATGGCTTCAGTAGAGATCAGTGGATGGGTAAGTCAGACTCGCTGAGTGTGACGGTGGCGTTGTGGGCTTCGCCGGATGGTGGGGATGTGCCTTTTGTTGTAAACACTGCGCCGCGTGGGCCTTTTGTCGATCTGACGCGCGATAAGGAGGGCATCATTGCATGGGGGCAGTTTACCAGCGGCGACGAGCAGGCGGAGTGGCGGGAGTTCTCGCTCGACGTGGAGTATCTGCGGCCCGAGTACCTGTCGGACGATGTGCCGTTGCCCATCAACGCGCGACTGATCGTGACCGTTACATCGTCTAAACAGAGCAACTATTTCATTGCCGGAACGTCGGGCGGCGGGGCGGATGGTAAGACGGGATCGCTTATGTTTGTCGATGAGTTGGAGTTGATATATGATTGATGTGTTGGATGTTGAGGCGAGTTGAGACGTTTAACTAAGTTTTTAGTTATATAACTAATTTTATAGTTATGAATATGTTTTTTACAGTTTTTGCCGCGGCGCTCATGATGGCGCCGGTGGCTGAGGGGGCGGTTCCTGTTGTGTCGCCTGTTACGGAGGTCGTTGTGTCGCCCGTTTTGTCGCCTGTTGCCGAGGCAGTTGGGGCGAAATTGTCGGTTCCGCGAGTCGATCTGGGCGCGACGCCCAAGATCGGGCGCGTCGACGCGTTTTTCGAGAGCTCGGGGCTGCCGCTCCACGAGATCGGGTGCGTCAATTGGCCCGAGCGGGCGCCCGACAAGCCCGAGGTGAGTTTTCGCATCGCGCACTCCGGCGACGAGATCTACATCAAGTACTATGTGCGCGAGGAGGCGTCGAGGGCCACTTTCGATGCCGACGACGGGAGGCCGTGGCAGGATTCGTGCGTCGAATTTTTCGTGACGCCGGGCGAGGAGGGCGACCCCGTGTACTACAACCTTGAGATGGCCTGCAACGGCTACGGAATCCTGCACGGAGGGCCGCTGGAGCCCGATGGCAGGGCCGGTGCGTCGCGTGGACGAGTGCCAGACGGCATCTCGAAGGTGCGCCGTCTGCCCTCCATGTCGCGCGAGGCGTTTGGCATTCGCGAGGGTGGTCAGGAGTGGACGATGACGCTGGCGATACCTGTCGAGGTGTTCTCGTTGTCGCCGGTGCCGCCGCTGAGCGGGCGCACGCTGAGGGCCAATTTCTATAAGTGCGGCGACAATCTGCCTCGCCCGCATTGGGTGTCTTGGAGCCCCATCACCGGTGCCCGGACTTTCCATTCGCCCGCGTTTTTTGGCGAGGTATATTTCGAGTAAGTCGGAACGCCGACGGCGGATTTTTGCTACGCGGGTCGGAATGCCGCTGCCTGATTTTTGCTATGCGGCTGAGGCAGAGGCAAAAAAATAGTGTTGCGTAGCTGAAAAATCGCCGTCGCCGTTACTGCTTGGCATGATGGTTGATAGGTTTGTGATCGAAAGTGTAACCGGCGTGCGGACACGCCTCTAAAAAATTTCGATTATGAGTTTTCTGTGGTTTATCCTCATCGGGCTGGTGGCCGGATGGCTGGGCGGGCTGATCGTCAGGGGATCGGGTGCCGGATTTTGGATCAATCTGCTGGTTGGCGTCGTCGGCGCGGTGCTGGGCGGGTGGATCATGAGCATGCTTGGCGCGAGCGGCGACACGCTGCTGTGGCAGTTGGTGGTGTCGGTCGTGGGCGCTGTGGCTCTGCTGCTGATCGTTGGACTGTTCAACCGCAAAAGAGCATAGTCGGAACGCCGACGGCGATTTTAGCTACGCAGAATTTCTGTGTAGCTTTTTTTGTTTTTAGTCTTCGGTTGGTCTTTCTTCGTTGGCGGTTTCGTCGCCTTCGTCGTCTGGATCGTACTGATTGTCAAAGTCATCTGAAGCGTTGTCCGAGGTGCCGTCTTCGGCGGCGAGGGCGCAGGCGCGCAGGTAGCTGCGGTAGTTGCCGAAGCCGGCGTTCAGGATCAGCTGCATGATCGGGACGTGGCGGCGGCGCTCCTCGGCCTCTTCGCGCAGTCGCTCCACCTCTTTGATTCTCAGTGCGTTGATTAGTCTGCTGAAGTTTGCGCCATACTCCTTGTTGATGAAGCCCGAGAGATAGGCGCGGTTGGTGAAGAGGTCGCCGGCCATGTCGCCGATGCGGAACGACGGGTCGAGCCACGGCTTTTTGTCGTCGAGGTAGCGTTCGACCCTCTCGCGCGTCAGCCGGTTGGCGCTCTCGACGGGTTGCGGGCTCTTTGCGACCTCGGGTTCAATCACTATGTAGTTGCCCGACAGCAGGTTGTCGCAAATCGCGATGTAGATTATCATGGCCGGAACCGTCACCACCGCCCACGAAAATCCGAGGTCGGCGAAGGGGGGCAGTCCCAGCATCAGTCCGAAGATCGACGCCGGCAACACGATGAGTTCCACCAATATAGCCATAAAAAGCAGGTCGAGCGATCGTGCATGGCTGTGGCTGGGGATTGTGCCGGAGATTGTGCCGCCCGGCTTGTCGGAGGTTGTGTTTGAGGTTGCGCCTGAGACTGTGTTGGGGGTTGCGCCGCCGCCGGACACCGTGCCGTCTGAGGTCTCGCCACTTATCAGACTGCTTTTCGCGATCTTGCCGAAGATCACGCCGCCGCCGCGACGCCGTATCGTGCCGCTGCGGCGATAGTGCCAAATCTGGGCGAGCGACATCCCAAGGTAGACCCAACTGTACGCAAGGCAGGTCGCCGAGACGAGGTAGACCGCCAGATTGCTCGCCGGCACGCCGTAGCCGGGCAGTCCGTAGATCACTCCCGTGAGCCGCTCGATGGGTACCGCGAGGCGCGCCGACAGCATCGCAACGGCCACCACGACCACTCCGTAGAAGTGTACTCGCGGAAATTCGCACTCGTGTCCTGTGTCGGTGATGGCGCGTATCGTTCTGTAAAACAGTACGTAAGAGAGCAGCATCGTGGGCACGACGATCGGCAGGGCCCACACGAACGCCGCCGGCCAGACCGAATAAAGAACCATTGACATCCACGTGAGCGCAAACACGCAGTAGGTCGACATGGCCTGACGGTGGATCGCGCGACGAACGGGGTGGGTGTCGCCGCGACGCATGTCCAACGCCACCAGTGTGAGGCACACCAGCGCGCTCACCAACGGTGCCGAGAAAACTATCGCGCGCTCAAATCCCTGTCCTATCATATTTTTGTTTCTGTTTTTTTGTCATTTTTGTTTCGTTAGTTTGCCTGCCTGTTTTGGGAGGGCGGCTGCCTGTTTTTCGTTTGTCTGTTTTTTCTTGGTCGGCTGTCCGCTTTTTGAGGGTCATTCGGCTGCCTCTTTCTCCTGTTCGAGTACCCTGAGGTAGTGTCTGAGGTCGGCGAAACCCGCCATGAGGAGTATTTTGGAGGGGTTTTTGACCTCGTTGGAGGGCAGCGCCATCAGCCGCTCGTACTCCTGCAGCCGCCAGCGGTTGACGTAGCGTCGGAAATTGACGCCGAACGTGCTGTTGATGAACGCCGACATCTCCGAACGGTTTACTCGCATCGCCTCCGCAAGGTCGGAGAGCTTGAATGCAGGGTCGACGAACGGCCTATGCAGGTAGAAATAGGCCTCGATGTCGCGCCTCGTTAGCTTGGTTTGCGATGGGGTGGGGGTTGCCTGCGGTTGCGGTGGTTTTGTCTGTGGCGGTTTTGTTTGCGATGCTGCTCCGGCTTGTGGTTGGGCGGGTGTGGCTTTTGACTGTGTGGGGGTATCTGTTTGAGTGTCTGTGGTTTTTGTTGGTTGTAGTTTTGTTGCTGTCTGATCGGGGTTGTTATCGCCACCCTTGTTGCCGCTGTTGCCACTGCTGCTACCGATCACGATTACCTGCGTGGCGGCGCCGTAGCGCAGGTACTGCCGACGGACGATGAGGTAGGCATAGAGCACCTGTCCGGCCGAGACGAATACCACGTTCATCGCGCCCCAGAGCGGGTCGCTACCCACGAACGCGAGCGCGATGCCCTCCGCTAATAAAACGCCGTGGATAATTGCAAGTGATAGTAACTGTTTGTGGTTAAGTTGATTGTGGTTGCCAACAGCAAAGCCGCCGCGTGCCCGAAAGCTCCGGAGTGCGAACACCACCGCCGCGACCCCATAGGCGACGATCGAAAGGGCGATTTTTATCGGCATAGTGGCTGTCGGCGCCGAAACGAAAAGGCTGCCACTCTCCGCCGAGGTCATGATGGAGAGGTGCGCGAGGGTGGGCAGCGTCGAGGAAGTGGGGTCGGCGAGGGCCATTGGCAAGGCTTCGAACCGGATGTGAATACCCAGCAATGCAAACCACAACGCACTGACAATCAGTGAATACGCGATGTATGTGAAATGCAGGCGTGTCTCGGTCGAGTTGCGGAAGCTGCGCACCAAAAACAGCACGACCACCGCACACACCAAAGAGCAGACGGCCGGCGCGACCGCCAGCATTACCTTTATATATAGCGCAAAAACACTCATACAAACCTCCCCGTTGTCTTTACGTTCGGCGCAAACTCACTCATACAATTTTCACGTTTGGGGTTGGGCCTCCCCTCAATTTTCTAATTCGGTACCGCATAACTCCCTAAATATGTGTGCGGTGCCATGTCACTCTTGCGTTGCAGCTATCTTGTTTGTAGTCAGCGATTAAGTGCCGAAAACGTCTTTGTCATTGCTTTTAAGTGTAGCGTTTAACCGCACTCTGGACGGCATTGTGGCTTCCCGAGCCGCCCGACCTTGAAATGTTGAAAATATCACCAATTACAGCCGATAAAAGCGTATTCGTACACCATCGTTAGAACGTATTTAAACGGCGTTTTCATACGTTTTGTCACTATTTATTACGTTTTTGCCGACAAAAGATCACGCCCGTTACGTTTTTGCAAGTCAGATTTATACCTTTTGTCACCTCTTCGCGTGTTTGCGTTATTATGTTTGCGCGTTTCCTGTGCGCAGACACACACGCCCGACTTAACACGGTGTCTCTGAGTGGCTTTGAAAACAGCTACGGGAGCGCCCGACAAATGTAAAAATAAAAACGATAACAAAAAAATTAGTGATAACCGAATCATGAATAGTGATACATGAGCTTCCGCCCAAAACAAATTCTTTTGCACCCTCAAAAATCGAGGTAATATATAAAAGGTGAAAACAATCCGCCGGCGGTGAAACGCAGCGCCTCCGCGAGGGCCGAAAAGCGTTCACAGCGCGAAAGTAGGAAATAAATCGAGACGCAACAACGCCAAACAAAAACAAACGAACAACAAACGAGATAGGAACCCCGAGATCGCCGGCCCAAACCACGACGACGATATCAACAAAGCAACAACAGAAGCAATAAACAAACAACTAAACAAACACAATTTTTTTAACTAACTCATTTTATTAAACCAAATTTTTTAAGCATGAAAAACATTAAATTTTTAGCAATGGCCGCGTTTGTGGCTTTTGGAATGTCGGCCTGCGACAAGGGGCCGGACAACAACAACGGCCCGATTGGCGCTGACGGTGACGCCGCTGGTCTGAAGCTCTCGATCTCGCTTCCGGCAACGGGGGCCAACACGAGGGCAGGCGACTATGCCGAGATTCCTGCGATTGCCAACGAAGTCGAACTCAAGAGCGTGGACGTTTATGTATTCGATGAAGATGGAGTTACTCCTGAAACACCTTCGGATGTCACCCTTACTCCGACTGGTACGACTTATGGTCACAGGCACTATGCTGCGTCAGATTTCAATGCCGGTACCGCCAGTTCGGTCAATCATAAGCGTTGGGATTTGAAGGACGGTATGCAGATGTCTACCATCGCCGGTGAAGACATGCGCGTATGGGTAGGTCTCAACCTTCCCGCAACGGTTTCCGCAAAGGTGTTTGACAACGAAACCGAACTGTTGGAAGAGATTGCTACGATTGCAAGCATGATTGGCACTACTGATGGTTTCACCATGTTCTCGAACGTTGTCGAAACCGATCTTTTGCCCACTACTACCAATCCTGACGGCAGCTTCATCAATCAACTCGATGCCGATCCCGTCACTACTCCTACCGATCCCGATGATCCTACGAGTTACGATCCCATTTCGGTCAACCGCGTCACTTCGAAGATCATCGCTACCAGCCCGACGACTTTTTCTCCTATTCAGTGGAGTACGACTGAGGTTGACGCAAACGCTCCTCAGCTGACCTATGTCCCCGTTGGTTGGTACGTGATGCAATACTCGACGGCATCGTATGTTGCTCCCCACTACAACGTCAAGGCATGGAACTCAGGCCCTCAGGCCGGTTCTGCCGAAACTAACAAGGACGACCTTTTCCCCTATGCATCCGTTACGTCTGTTAACGACATGTTGACGTTGGTCACTCCGGCGGAAAGGACTGACGCCAATCTGGGTACTTCCGACTTTGTTGGCCAGAAGAAAGGTCGTTACATCGGTGAAAACGCCAGTACTTTGGTTAGTGGTGCTCCCATGGCTCTCAACGGTAACACCACCTATGCGTTCATCTCGACAGGTGTCACCGCTACCACAGAGGCCGTTTGGAAAGCAGCTACCCAGACCGACCCCGCTGGCATTTACTGGGATGTCGTTACCGGTGGTTATGGCAACAGTGTGGCAGCTCTCAAAGATATCTTTGTTGTTAACGTCAGGGGGAAAGAATATATCACCTCTACTGAGGTTAAGGCTAAGGCTATTCAGAGCGGTCTGGCCCAGCAGGAAGCTGCTGCATTTAACATTGTGCTGACCACTACTGCTAATGATGGAGATGATTCCAACGGTATCGAAATGACGATTGAAAACTTCTTCGCCAATCCCCTCTATGAACAATTCGATTACGTAGACATTTTTACCTACGAAGATGGCTACGTTCACTTCATGCAGTGGATCAATAAGGAGGGAGCAAATGATTACAACGTGCTCCGTAACCAGCTCATCGACATGAATGTCACTGGTCTGAATGCCGATTTGAACGACGGTTTCGACTTCCCGGGCTATCCCGGCGATCCCACCGATCCCAAGAAGCCGATCGACCCGACCGACATAGGCAATCCCAACAACCCCGATCCCAAGGATCCGGATGTACCCGTGGATCCGACTGCTGCAAGTCTGATGGTCGATATTTCGATCAACCCCTGGACTTACCGTATCAACAGCTTTGAACTCGGCCGATAGTCCTTTGCGCGCCTAACAGCGCGAAAACTCACAGCCTTGCGGAGATTGAACCCTCCGCAGGGCACATATCAAGAAACCAAACAGAATGAACGCAAAAAACATACTGAACAAACTCACCGCCGCAGTCATGACCCTCGTCGCGATGCTCGCCGCGGCCCTCGCCATGAGCGGCTGCGTGGCCGAGAACTTTCTCGACTGCCCGCCGCGTCTGATCATCAAAACCAAACTCGAAATGCCCGGCGCCGCCGCACCGCTGCTGCCCGAGTATGGCCCCCAGACTCGCCTCGCGGTGGAACGCACCCCCATCGAGGATTGGTACAGCCAGATCGACAACGTCACCGTCTACGTGTTTGACCAACACTACAACTTCATCAAGCAGTGGAGAGGCGGGGTCTACACCTTGAACGACACATACGAGGTGCCGTTAGACGTGCTCGACCTGCCCGATGGGTTCTACAACTTCGTCGCGTGGACGAACCGCGGCGACCTCTACGACTCCAACATCGCCGAGCCCACGCCCGGCACCCGCGCCGCCGAGTTCGAGATGAACGCCAAGCTGCCCGAGATTATCGACAACCTGCCCACGTACGAGGGCGATATCGAACACCGCCACTACGGCAAGCTCGAAAATATCCACATCGTGAGGAACCGCAACCTCGTGGTGCACACCCTCGTAGTGTCGCCCACGACCCACAGGGTGAACTTCGACGTCAAGGGACTGCCCGCCGAGGCCGACCCGTGGTATCAGGTCAAGATTACCGACCGCAACTCGTCGCACGACATGCAGAACAGTTTCATCAGCAACCGCCCCGAGTACCGCCACCTGCGCACGCTGACCGAGACCCCCGCGAGCGAGAACGACGACAACGAAAACAGGGGCCCATACGAGACACGCGCCGACGAGAAAACAAGCCTCAACATCTCGGCATCGCTGCTGCTCATGCAGGTGCAGGACGAGACCGGCACCGCGTTGGAGATTACAAACGTGAGGACGGACGAGACGGTGTTCCGCTACGACCTTGTCGACCTCGTGTCGCTCGTCTACTCTGTGTACGGCCGCTCGCCCGACTTCAACAACACGCGCGAGTTCGACATCGAGCTCGACCTGAGCTCGCGCCTCAGTATACTGATCAATATCAACGGTTGGACATACCGACTGAATATGACCGAATTGTAACGTTGGGGAGGGAAAACCACGTACAGAAGATGAGAAATGTATTGAAAATAGCCTTTCTTCTCGCGGCCGCGGCGCTGACAAGTGTGTCATGCGTGCGTGACGCCGATTTTGAAGTGAGGCAAGACGGGCAGCGGGTGACGATCACACTCGATGGGGCCAGTCTCACGCGTTCCGGTCAGACCAACCCGGGTACTGCGAACGACCGTGCGGTAAAGTCGCTGCGCGTGTTGGGCTACGACAGCCAGACAAACCGATTAGTGTGGGACGGATTCTTCGACTCGAACGCTCTCAGCGGCGAGATGCAGGGAGGTGACGACGGCCAGGGCGACTCGCCCTCGCAGGAGCTCCTGCTCAACGTATACACCGGCACCTACGACGTGGTGTTCATCGCCAACGAACCGAATGACGCAACGCTCGATCCCGACTTGGTCGCGGCGTTGGCCGACGAGAGCAACTACGACACCATGGGCGAGTTGCGCGAGTTGGCGTTCTTCGGGAAGTCGTTCCCGTACAGCTGGTCGACGGATATTCAGAGTCTGAATCCTCGTTGGTACTCCGACAGAATCCCGATGGTGACCCACGTGCCGAAGGTGGAGATTATCGGCAACAACACAGCCAAAGTCGGATCGATCACCTACACCGACAAGTGGCCCGTGGCGTTGGACAGGGTGGGGGTGCGGCTCGACATCAACCTGACACTCACCGCCACGCAGTACACTAAATATATCAATGAATTCAGAGATATCTACCTCTATGACCTCTCCGCCTCGGCCTATATTATGCCGCGCATCGACAATTATGAGCATGTGGGAATAACACAATCGAACGGATTTACACTCGAATCGAGCACAATCGAGGGTAAAATCTACGGCTACGAGCATCCCAAGCTCGACGAGAACAACGACCCCACCGGCGAGTGGATAGTCTCGTACAGCATTTTGATGCCCGAGCGCATACTCGGCCCCGTCAACGACAAGGAGGAGAACGCCGCGTCCATTGAGATATTCGCGAATCGCGACGGCGGCGGCGACCCAATCCAAGGCACCGGCAAAAACGCCCCGATCTGGTACTTGGGCGACGACGGCGAGAAGACCTACTCGCTGCCGCGCAACACGTTTCTGGAGCTGAACGCCACGGTCGAGGAGGACGACATAGTGTTCACCAACATCATCGTGATCGACTGGGAGGGAGAGCGCAAGGTCAACATGTCCGACCGCGGACTGATACTGCCTACCCAGGGCGTGCCGGCAGCCCCCGGGGTGTTGGGCGTCAACGCGCGCACGGGCGAACTGACCCTCGTCGGCTCGCGCGAGTATAAAAACACATCCGCCGCCAACGGCGACGCGAACTCCGGCGGGGCGGGGGTGAGCACGCTGGAGTTCGGCCCCATATCCAACGATCAGGTCTTCACGGCCTACTTCAAGTGGGGCTCGCTCGTGGGGGTGGGCAACGGTGCGAATGTGGACGAGTTCGAGGTCGACGACGTGATGTGGGCGCCCGAGGAGTACAACTTCGTGCCGCTGTTGGGTGCGGTCAAGACCACCGTCGACCCTGAGGAGAGGTGGGCGAAGATTGTCCACGCCGACAACACCACCGGCTGGCCCGAGAACACCGAAGCCAACGTCGCCGCCGGATTGGGCGATCCGTGCTGGTTTGCTTCCGGCGGTACCGCCCAGACCCGCTACATGACCCCCCGCCGTACCGAGAACGGTTGGAACGACGGCCTCTCATTTAGCGAAAGTACCGACAACGGGCCGGACTGGGGGCTCAGCAACGGCGCCCGCTACGTTGCCGCCGGCGGTGCGGAAAACCTTCCCATCAACGGCGCTGTGGCGGGCAACGGCAGCGGCGAGGATTGGTCTATGTTCATGCCTTTCGCCGGTCGGTCGGATAATGATGGCCTGGTCAACGAATTTGGCAACCAGGCAGGAATCTACTGGGCATCGACACCGTTCGACGATTCGGATGGATACAACATACATCTTCAAACTAATGGCGTTTTTATCGGCGAGAACGGGGGAATCAATCAGCCTGAAACTTTCTCCATAGGCCTGCCCATTCGCTGCGTGCCGTTCGAGGAGGCGCCGCTGCCGGTGGGAGTGCACGCCGCGCCCGGGATTCTGGGTTACGTGGCCGACGGCCCCAATAAGGGTCAGATCACGCTGCGCGGTTCGTCGGCGTTTGCCGGCACGCCGGTCGAGGAGGTCGCCGACAACCTCTTCCCGGGCCCCGACGGAGGCCTCTACGACCAACCGGTCTACATCGCCCGATTCAAGTTCGGCTCGCTGGTGGCTTACAGCAGCCGCGACTGGCAGCTTCCGGGTAGTGCGAATGATGGAGTTTGGCTTACTCCCGACGACATTATCGCCGCCCCCGAGATTGGAGACCACTATATAGGACTCGATGCGTTGAAGGCTCAAGTTGTTGCGACCTACCCCTCATATCTGAACGGTGGCAATGGCGGCACACCTCCCGGACTTCCGAATGCCAACCGTCCGGGATGGCATAATTATAATGGCACCACATGGTGGAGCAATCCTGCCGAGGCGTGGGGCGACCCGTGCGACTTTTACAGCGACAAGGCAGGTGAGGGCGAGTGGAGAATTCCGACGAAAACTGAGTGGTACGACGGGAAGCCGTCGTCGATATACAACATCACTCCAAACGATTATACCGACGCCCTATGGATCGACCCCACCAAGCCGGAGTACAACAAATTCCCCGAGAGCGGTGCGGTTGTCGTTGACGCTACCGGCAATCCGATATGGTCGATGTTTATACCCATGTGGTACGAACTCAAGGATGGTAATATGGGTGGGCAATTGGTCGGAGGCTACTGGCTGAAAGACAGCCACGAAAGCAGCGTGAAGGTGTATCCTATAAGTGGCCCGAAAGGCCCCGATGCGGGAGCGCAGGGAGACGAGACCAACACCCACACCCAAATCCGCCCCGTCCGCTGCCTCGCGCCGCCCAAGCCGACTCTCAACGCCGGCGACGTGACGTTCGATTACTGGGGCGGCACCAAGCAGCTCAACGTCAGCAGCCTCGACGCCGACGGCACGACCCCCGTCGCGTGGGAGGTGGTGGGCTACGACGTGGCCGACGCAGCCGACAACTTCGACGGCGACTTCAACGACTCTCCGTGGGTGTCGATCACGCAGGGCACGGGCGCGGCCAAGTCGTACATCATGGCTCAGGCGCGCGGCAACGAAGGGACGCTCAACGACGACGACACCAAGCTGAAGCAAGCCAACGTGGTGAACCCCACGGGCGCGCGGCACGACGTGTCGATGGATCTCGATCCGTCGCGGCGCAACACCGCCAACACCTACGTCATCAACGCCGCCGGCCGCTACAAACTGCCGCTCGTGTATGGCAACGCAATCAAGGATGGGGCCGTCAACACCGCGGCGTTCACATCTGCGCCGGATGCCACTAACCCGAGTTTTGTGCTCCAAAACTTCGTGGGGTACGACGATTTGCCCATCCCGAGTGATGGACAGATTCCCGCTGCCGCCAACAACGCTACTGTGGTGTGGCAGGACGCACCGGGCCTCGTGTTGGTGTCGCCGACACTCGTGACGGAGAGCGGGATGCAGTTCATCGAGTTCGATGTGCCGAACGCAACCATCACGGCGGGCAACGCCATGATCGCCGTGCGCAACGCGGCGGGGACTATCATGTGGAGTTGGCAGATTTGGGTGACGCCCGCCGACAGGGTGAACGTCGCCAACCCCGAGTTCGACGAGATCACAAGCGCCGCCGGCTACAAGTACAAACTAATGAAGGCCAATCTGGGTTACATCGCGGGACGCGACGAGATGAACTACGGCTCGAAGCCGCGCAAGATGCAGGTGCGCATCCGTCAGGTGGGCGTCGCCAACGCGCAGACCAAGACCTTCAACGTGACACAGGACTCCGGCGGCATACGTGATGCCGTAAATGAGGGGCACACCTACTATCAGTGGGGGCGCAAAGACCCGATGCCTGCGGTCTTCTTCGATCAGAATATGCACTGGGGGGGGATACCGTCCACCAAATACTACGGCAACAAAATAGACGGTACGTCGTATGTGTACGGCGAGATTGATTATTCAGACACAGGTCACAATCCGTCGCAGCCGTTGAGTAGGCACATACAGAATCCCATGTCCATAATCGGTCGCTATTATCCAGGATATGATCCAGGTTGGAATGTTTGGGACGAATCGTTTTACGTCAATTTGTGGGACACCGCCACCAACACATCCAATTTTGGGAAGCACGATAACAATGTGGTGAAAACGATTTACGACCCCAGTCCGGCGGGCTATAAGATGCCTCCGGGTCAGGCTTTCTCAGGCATGAAGGCGGAGAGCCCCGGGAAATTATATTCAACCCCCGCCCAGAAAAGCAATCCTATATATTTCCCTGTGTTAGGGCTTCTAACGCCGGGTCCTGATGGTGTGGGAACCGGCGGCTTCTACTGGACGGCGGCTTCGCATTATAATGGTGTTAGCGATGGATATTCGTACGGTTTGAGCGTTCCAAATTCTGGATTAGCTCCCACGACGTACAGAGACGGTCGTGCCAAAGGTTTCGCGGCGCGCCCGATACAGGACATCGCGCCGGTGGCGCCGGCGAAGCTCACCGTGGTGCCCATCAACGGAGACAATGTTTTCGCCGACGGGAGTTCAATTAAACAATTCTCTGTCACAGAGAGCAGCGACGGTAGCGGAAACGATGTCCCGTACACAGTCCTCTATCCGAACGGCAGCGGCGGTTGGACTTCGAGTCGCCCGGCTGAGCTCAGTTGGGTAACAGATGTCATGATCAAGACTGATATTAAGAATATCTGGGTGACGTTGGCAGCTAATCCCAGCCTGTCGACCCGCAGCGTCACGCTGTTGGTGCGCCAGACCAGTGGCGACAAGCCCGCGCAGCAGGAGATCACGGTGACGCAGGATGCCGCGCTGCCGTTCATCGAGGTCAGCTCGACGTCGCTGACTTTCGAGCCTGCGAATAGCACCACCACTGCGAAGACGTTCACCGTGACGTCGAACACGACGTGGAGCATGTCGGACAACAACACTCTTCAGGGCGATTTCACAGTCTCTCCTTCGAGCGGCACTGCAGGAACGACAACCGTAACAGTGAGACCGACGGCGGCCAACACGACGCCGAATAGCAAATTGGCCGACCTCACATTCGCGACCACTTCGGGGAGCCCGGGGGTCTCGAAGACGGTGAAGGTGATGCACAAGTCCGACAACCCGATAGCGTCTATCCGCATCGAGCCCACGGGCGAAATCGACTCGACCGAAGGAATCGCATACCGTTTGATCGTTGTCTTGGACAAAGCTCCGGGGGCGGCTATCAGAATCGTGCTGCAGCAAAACAATAACAATAGTAATAGAGTACAGATGTTCAATAATCACCAGCCAATAAACGCTGCAGGGAGAACAGAGTCGCAAAGTTACTATGCAGGTATAGAGGAGAATGGGGGGCATGGCTGGTACGAATACAACCTGACAGGGATCGGTTATGAATCAACAAACGGCGGCAATTTTACACTTTTGGACAGCTATAATTTCAACGCTTTAGCCGACAATCCGATCACCTACGAGTGGTATCGCGACCAAGAGTAGCAGCACCCGCCGCCAGAGCCGACGCAATTTAGGAGAACGCCCTAAGAAAAACACTCCCGACAAGGGAGCCCAAAAATACGCTCCCGACAGAGGGAGCAGAGAAAAATGAAGAGTAGTTATATGAAAAACTTCATCCGTACGGCCGCCATAGCTGCCATCGCAACCCTCGCGTCGTGCATCACCGACGGCGGGTTCGATCGCACGCACCCAACGCCCGACGCCACCGGTGTGATATTCTCCGAGGGTGTCGCCGAGTATACTCCCGCCGCAACACGTGCAATGGATGGCCACCCCATCGAAAACGTGCCGGGCACAGGCAACGAAAATAAAGGTATGATCCCCGACGGAAAGTCGTTCGGGGTGTTCGCGCTGTTGAGCGACGACACCGAAGTGGGCGCCTACGACGGCCTCGCCAACAACACTCCCGTCACCAGAGACACCCATGTCGACCCCGACACCAGTGCCGAAACCGCCGTCTACAACTACTCCCCGCAGGCGGTGTGGCCCTCGGGCAACGACGAGAAACTCTCCTTCTTCGCATACTACCCCTACATGGGTTCCGACGCCACTAAAAATGTCGACGCGAGCAACAACGGCGGCCTCGCAGCACCCACAGTCAGCGCCACCGACAAGAAGATGAGTATCGTGTACAACGCGCCCGCCGAGAGCGAAAAGCATATCGACCTGATGTTTGCCGTCACCGAGTCGCTGACGCCCGAGACCGCCAAGCAGGGCGCCGGAACGGGTGCGCCCGACGGTGCCGTGGGGCTCGTGTTCCATCACGCCCTCAGCCGCATGCAGTTCTCGGCCCGCATCGCAGGATTCGACAACGGCGACGTGGTGAAGGTCACCGGCATCGAGGTGCGTGGCATCGTTACAAAGGGCACACTCGTTGTCGACGATGTCAAGTACGGCAACGAGGCGGTGGGGGTGTGGACTCCCGACCTCGCCACCAAGGCCGCCGGTCATCACGTCATGGACGACGCCCACATTCGCGACCTCGCCCTCGACGAAGATCTGGAGTCGCTCATCACCGCAACCACATCCACCACCACGGCGGGCGACATGATCGTGATTCCGCAGACGACGGTGGGGATGAAGTTGGTCATCAAGACCACCGTGAACGGCACCGCGCGCCCGGACTACGAGATTCCGCTGGACGCCGCGCCCGACATGGCGATGAACTACATCTACAACTACGGCGTCACGATTATGCCCAACGCGGCGAACTTCGTCGTCGACGTGCTCCCGTGGAACGGCAACGGCCGCGACGTCACCATGATCGGCGAGTATTGGCTGCAGACAGACAAGGGCGAGGTCGAGATTGGCGGCGCCATCGGCAATTCGGCCCCCATGCAGATATCCACCAACTACAAGACGGACGACAAGGATGGTTGGAAGATAGAAAAGGGGATCGACCCCGAGACCGACGTCGAGTTCGACTGGTTCAGCGTCTCGCCCGTGAATGCTGTGTCCGGCAGCGCTCCCGTCAATGTGACTGTGACCGCCACCGTCGCGAACTACACTCATATAGATAAGGTGGGATGGTTCACAGTCAGGGCGGGCAACATGCACAAAATGGTCGAGGTGCGGCAGGCTCCCATCTATCAGTATGTGATGGCGCCTCCCGGGGTGGTGGGCATCGCGCGCTCGGAGCTCTATAAACCCATTGAGGAGCGCGAGTTGACGATTCGAGGTTCCAGCACCTACAAGGGGCTGATCGACCCCAACACCGGCAGACCATATCTGTTCATCGACGAGGTGGAGGGTGGCCCGTTGGATGAAGAGGTATATGTGGTCTACTTCAAGGAGGGTTCTATGGTTGCTATTTTGGGCGGAGCTCTCGACGTGAACGCGCATCGTAAAGGCGACACTTGGAGCGTTGACGACGTGGTGTGGGTTAACCACGAGTACGCCGGGCCCGACATCACGACGTGGAGCAGTTTCACCGGCTCGCAGTCCGAAGACGAGACGATGGGCTACGGCGACGTGTGCGACGAGATCACCGGCGGCGAGTGGATGACGCCCACCGGTCACCCGTGGACGAGTACCAAGCTATACAATGGATCCTACACGCCTTTCGGCCCCCAAGCATCCGACGGTTATAAGCCTTGGTGGGAATCTATTGCCCAATACACAAGAGCAATTGATATCGGGGTTACGTATGCCGGTGTCACGGGCTACGGCGCGATTACTCCCAATGGCGATATGTTCGTCCCCGCGTCGGGATACCGTGACGAAGACGGCGTTTGGGACACAAACACTGTGAGCGAAAGTGGTGTCGGCGGAGACTATTGGACGTCCACGCCTGGTTCCGGTTCAGGGAAATACTATTTGGAAATCGGTAACAGAGGGGTTATCGCCGGTAATTCTTACACGAGCGGCTACGGCTTAGCCGTCCGTTGCGTGCCCAACCTCCCGAATGGTGTTCCGGCGCCGAAAGGGGTGATCGGCTACTACGTGACAGGCCCGAAAAAGGGAGAGCTCACGCTCGACGGCGACAGGGATCTGCCGGGCAGTGCGCAAACAAGAGATTTTGTGCACGTCGCCTACTTTAAGTGGGGCTCGCTCGTCGCGACCAGCAGCTACAACAACGACAATAAGTTCGACTCGAACGACATCGTCGCGGTGGCGTCACAGACCTACGACCTCAACGGGTTGAAAAACAGCATGGCCGGCAAGACGAATGCCGACGCATGGAACTTAATAAAGGACGGAACTAACGCGAGCGTCACATTGACTCACTCGGACGTGCTCACCGAAAAACTGCCTGCCACCACCTATTCGGAGCAGGGCATCGGCGACCCGTGCGTATTTTTCGGCTCCGAGTGGCGCATGCCGACCGCTCATGACAACATCGATTATGCCGGTTTCGTCGGGGTTGAGGATGTTAGTAATGCCGGCACGGATTATATCTGGACCGCCAACGGCAAGAACGCCTCCAATCCGGGTTACGCCGCTTTCCCCAAGAGTCCCGAAACGGAGGCGCGACTTCCCGCCGCCGGATTCCGCTCAGCCTCCACAGGGGTGGTACCCGGCGGCAGTGGCAATCAGGGAGAGTTCGGCTACTACTGGTCGTCTCAACTCCTCGATAATCTTAAATTTACCCCCGACCCGCTTCCTGGTTCCAGTAACAGAGGCTACGCCGTAGCTTCATCCATTTCAACACAAAACCACGGTTACCCCATCCGCTGCATACAGAGCGCGGGGATCAGGGGCAAGGATGTGACATTTGAGTACGGCGGGGGAGTGAAGCCCCTCGAAGTGACGAGCCGCGCCGACGGCGACCTCAATGCCCCGTGGGAGATCACCGGTTACGACACCGACACTGACGGCCTGTTCGATGACCCCGCCCCCGCGTGGCTCGCCATCGACCGGAGCTCCGCGACACCCACCGTCGCCGTGCAGCCATTCTCGGGGGTGAGCACCAACACCGAGGATGTCGCCCTGAAGGGCGCACCGGTGGTGACGGCGCGCAGAGACCTGTCGTACAGCTACGATCCGGCGCAGCGCAACACCGCCAACAGCTACATAGTGAACGCCGCGGGCAACTACAGCCTGCCGCTCATCTACGGCAACGCCATCATCAACGGCGCGCGCAACGAGGCGGCGTACAGGTATACGGGCACCGCGAACAGCAACGTGTTGCAGACCTTCGTCAACCACGCCAACCAACCCATCAACTCGCCCTACATCCTCAACGTCACGAACATCGCGGCAAGCGACCTCGAAGCGGTGGTGGTGTGGCAGGACAGCCCGGGCCTCATAGTGAACCCCGCCATCAGCAGCGAGAGCGGCGAGGCGATGCTCCACTTCGACGTGCCGCAGAGCCACATTGCGCAGGGCAACGCCATCGTGGCCGTGCGTCAGAACGACCCTGCCAAGACGATTCTGTGGAGCTGGCACATCTGGGTGACGCCGCTGGTTAAGGCCGATGCCGCCTCGCGCGAGCACGACAAGACGGTCAACTTCCAGAAGTACACCTACAACTTCATGAAGTACAACCTCGGGTGGATGACCAAGAGGACGGTGAAATATGGTGCCGGCTCGGGCAACGACCAACCGCGCGCCGTGAGGGTGCGTATCGAGCAGACGGGCGACACCGACGCTGGGCCGGCTGAGTTCACCGTGACCCACAATAGCGGCTCCGTGAGTTTCGAGGCCGTGAACCCGAGCTTTCAGTGGGGGCGCAAAGACCCCATGCCGGCGGGTACGGGTGTCGAGAATGTTGAGAGGAATCTGTATGGCGAACTTCTATTTAGCCGCACCGTCGGGGCTACTGATATAACTTCTGCCATCCGGAATCCTTGGATATTTATTGCTAATGACACCAATGACTGGTTGGCAGGAGGAATACACGCAAATATGCGCAATCTTTGGAGTGCGAACAACACTGTTTTCACCGTGAATGACAACGAGGTGATAAAAACTGTTTATGACCCGAGTCCCGTGGGCTTCAAAGTGCCGGAGAGCGGCTCGACGACGGGATTCACTTCCGACGGGGAGAACAAATATGACAGTACAAGCAACACGGTTAACGGGACTTGGCAGACATTACCTACCAAAGGATGGAACTTCTATTTGGACGAGACGAAGAGCGGAACCGCTTTTTGGCCATCTACCGAATCCCGCGGGACGATAAGTGGAAATGACGGTATGTTGGGCGGTGTCGGTGTGGCCGGTAACTACTGGTTCGCAAATCCTGCAGCAAACAATACCGGTAGAGTGATGTGGATTACCAATACGCAAACTCATCCTGAAAATGGCCAATCCCGCTCTCAAGGCTTCGCTGTCCGCCCGGTGAAGGACGAGGCGCCGATTCCGCCGCCGTTCGTGGCGTTGAACCTTGCCGCGCCCGGGGTGATCGGCTACATCAAGGGGACGGACGAGCTGACCCTCGCCGGCTCCAAGGAGTTTAAGTACACCGACGTCGCCACGGGCGCCGACAGAGTGAGCACCGAGGAGTTCGGCCCCATCTCCAACGAGACGGTCTACGTGGCCTACTTCAAGTTCGGCTCGCTGATCGCGTTGAGTAGCGAGGATCGCGGCGATGACACTTTCATCCCCTCGAAGGATGTCATTAGGGTGCCGGAGGGATTCACCAAGAGCAGCATCACCGGCTACACCAGCCTCAGCCAACCCCAATATGCCAACATCCCGCCGAACGTCCCCGCATACCTTGTGGCGGATTTTAGCGGGAACAAGAAAAATATCTCGCACCCCGACTACAACACCCAGACTAACTGGAAAGCCGGCAAGGGCGACCCGTGCATCTACTACTTTGGCCGCGACGACGCCATCTACGATGAGTTCGACAAGGGGTGGAGGCTTCCCGTGGGTGGGATCGCCAACGGCGGTTGGAACGGCGGTTCGTTCGGCACAAGTTCCTCGACCGGAGGTATACTTTGGGCTGCGACCGGAGGGGCCGCCTGGACACAGCTGGAGAACACGTCCGTTACGCCCACTGTCATTATCGACGGAGCTGTGGCCGGCAACGGTGCCGGTCAGAATGATTGGACTATGTACCTCACTGCCGCGGGGTATCGTCGCCACAATCAGGATTATGGCGATATTTACATTCAGGGCAAAATTGGAAGCTACTGGTCGTCCACAGCCCAATCCATAAATACAAGCACTCAAAACGCCTTCGGTTACAGCATGAGCTTTGAAAACGAAGAACGCCTCCTACCCGTCTTCCCCAATGGCAATTCTCAAGGCACCAATACCGGCTCGGGCCTGCCCGTCCGCTGCGTGCTGCCGCCGCAGGTGCTCACTGTGGTGCAGGATGGGGGCAACATTCCGCACGACGGCGGCGAAGACCAAGAGTTCACCGTCACCGCGAGCAACGACGGTCGCGGCAACAACGTCGAGTACGAAATCCTCTATCCGAACGGCAGCGGCGGCTGGCAGTCCACCAAACCCGCTAACCTCAGCTGGCTGAAGGATGCCTCTCTCTGGACGCCTATGCCCAGCGGCATCAGGCAGGGAGCGCAACCAAACACCGCCCTGCAGCCCCGCAGCACCAAGCTGTTGGTGCGCCAAAAGAGCGGCGCCAAGCCCGCGCAGCAGGAGATCACGGTGACACAGGACGCCGCGCCGCCGTTCATCAACGTCGACAAGACATCGCTGACTTTCGACCACACCAATTTGACGCAGCAGACCTTTACCGTCACCTCCAACGTGGCGTGGAGTCTCCCCGCCGATTTCGAGGTGCCGGACTGGCTCAACATCAATACGACAAGCGGCTCTGCGGGAACGACTATTGTGAGGGTGTCACCTAAGTCAACCAACAGGGACTTGGATAATAACCCAGCGGTATCATTAGCTATACATCCTGTGGCAAAAAGTCGCCTGACCGACCTTGTATTCACGGCGGTCGATTTTCCCGCGACCACGGCGACTGTCGGCGTGACCCAGAAATCCGACTGCCCGATCGCCTCCATCCGTCTTTATGACGGCACATGGGACGGAACGATCTGGAGGTATAAGGTAAGGATCGTCGTGGACGGAACGCCTGACCCCGGGTATAACTTTAGTTTTGGCTTCGAGCGGCAGACAGATGGGCTGTTATCCCCCAGCTGGTACCTGATGCCGGAAGGTGGCGGAACATCAACAATGCAAATAACAACCCCGGGGACTTATGTCAACTGGTCTAACATGCCGACTTTCTCAATTGACTACACCATCGACCCACTGATCGGGTTATGCTATAGACACAATGCGCAGACTCGTCGGTTCGAGTTCGTCGAATTCCCCAAGGCCGACTACCTCTGGGAACGTGATAAGTAAACGCCTCCCGTTGCCATCCCCGTCCCGCCGCCGGAGCCGACGCAATTTTAGGCCGGCGGGTGCGCAGATGAGCCCCGACGCAATTTAGGCCGGCGGGACACGAAACACGAAACAAAACACGCTCTTTGACATATCGGTTTACACAAAATTTTCGCTATCTTTGTGGTCAATAAAATAGACAACGATGGCAATACTTTCAATGTTTTACGGGATTATCATCTCGATGTTCTACGGGGATAACAAGCAGCACCATAAACCGCACATTCATGCTCGGTATAATGGTGAAAAAGCCTCGTTCTCCATACCCGACGGCGCATTGATCGCAGGGGACATGAAAACGCCCCAAATGAAACTCGTGGAAGCATGGATAGTTCTTCACGCCGACGAACTGATGGCCAACTGGGAATTAGCGACGGGCGGCGAAAAGAATATCTTCAGGATAGAACCATTAAAATGACTTAGCTATGATGAGTCCGGATGTAATAAAAGTGAGACCAGAAGCGGACTATACCATTCACGTGTGGTTCGATAATGGCGAACAGGGGGTATACGACATGAAACCTTGGCTCGACAAGGGGATTTTCCGTGACCTGCGCGATCCGGAGGTGTTCAACTCGGTTCGCCCGTTTCTCGGCACAATCCAGTGGAGCAACGAAGCCGATTTGTGCCCCGACACGGTGTATGAGGATAGCGTGAAAATTGCCCCTCCCGCCGCGAACTGACGCAAATTTAAACATACTTTCAAACGTGTAAACCGATATCTCAACGACGGTTCGCACGTTTTTTTGTGCCTGCCGCCGAAGCACCAAAGTTCTTTGACATATCGGTTTACACAAAAAAATCGTTATCTTCGCAGCATAAAAGTAAAAATGCTGCAATGATTGCGAATGTAAAAATAGACCTTTCCGATCCGATGGCTGCCGGATTTCTGCAGTATGCGCGCACGTTGCCCTTTGCAACCGTCGACGGGGAGGGAAAATCGGCGAAATCGGCGTGGCAAAAAGCGATCGACGAAGGTGCCGCGACCGTCGATGAGTTTGTCGACGAGATGAAGGCCCGAATCGCTAAATGGCCCGACAATGCGTAACGTGATCCTCGCGGCCGCGGTGATGGGCAGGCTCGATGAGTTGGAGGCGTTTCTGAGAGACGAATTGAAACTGTCGAAAGAGGCCGCCGCAAGACGAATGGACAGAGTGGGCGAACGGCTCCACTCGCTGTCGACCCCCGCCAACTACGCGTTGTGCCGTTTCCGTCCGTGGCGCGAGTTGGGCTATCGCTGCATCTCGATCGAGGGATGGGTGTTCGCCTACGAGGGTTTAGAAGAGGGGGTCGTCGTTCGCGACATGTCGCACGGGAAGTTGTTGGCGGATGTGACGTAGCGGGTGGATGTAGATTTTTTTAACGTGTAAACCGATATCTCAACGACGGTTTGCACGTTTTTTTTGTGCCTGCCGCCGAAGCACCATAAAGTTCTTTGACATATCGGTTTACACACAAAATTTTCGCTATCTTTGCGGGCAAACCCAACACCCAACGCCCGACAAATGGAACTAATCAAGCTCAGCGAAGTGGATGATAAGATCATCACCCTGCGCAACCAAAAAGTAATTCTCGATCGTGACCTGGCAGTACTCTACGGAGTGCAGACGAAGCGCGTCAACGAGGCAGTGAAAAATAATCCGGATAAATTTCCACCCGGATATATTTTCGAATTGAGTCCGAAAGAGAAATCGGAGGTGGTCGAAAATTTCGACCACCCTACTCAAATGGCGCTCTCGCCCACATTACCTAAGGCTTTCACCGAACGAGGCCTCTATATGCTGGCCACAATTTTAAAGAGTACGCAGGCCACGCAAACGACCCTCGCCATAGTCGAAACGTTTACCAAGATCCGCGCCTTGTCGCGAGAGGTCGGCGAGTTGGTCAAAGACCACACGAACGAAGGGAAGCAAAAATCGCTGATGCAGAAAGGAAGCGATATTCTGTCGGAGATCATCGACGCCGATCTGGAGACGGTCGGTACGGAGACAAGTTTCGAGCTCAATTTGTTGGCGACGGTCAAAATAAAACACACCGTGAAACGCGACAAAAAGTCAAAAGCGGCGGAATAGAGCAATAAAGCACCTCAACATGACAACGTGTAAACCGATATCTCAACAACGGTTTGCACGTTTTTTTTTGTGCCCGCCGCCGAAAGATACACTTCCCGCGGAAGGGCTGACCCCCGCCACGGGAGCACGAGAGGCCACTGCAACAACGGCGGCTTCGAAAAAAATAAAAAAAAGGAGACCCAAGACAATGAGTTCGAAAACCCACAGATCGTTCTTACGTGCCGCCGTCGTCGCGATGGCGGCCCTGCTCACCGTGTCGTGCATCCACGATCCGGTCGAGCGCACACCCGATCCGATACCCGATCCCGAAGAGCCCACCGACGCCGTGTCGATATCTGTCGACGTGCCCAACGTCGATCTGCCCCGCACCCGAGGAATAGCCGAGGGCAGCGAGCAGGACAACGCCGTGCACGAGATGCTGCTGCTGCTGTTCGACCCCTACGACCACAAGTACGTGAAGTCGCTCCACACCACCAGCATCGAGAACACCAGCACACCCAGCCGAAAAACCGTGCTGTTCGAAAAGATGCCCAAAGGGAAGTTCCGGGCGGTGTTCGTGGCCAACCTCTTCTACTGCGAGTCCTCCAGGAAGAATAGCGATAACGAAAACACAACTCCCGAATCGGTGAAGGAGGAGATGCTGCCGCAGGTGGAAGAGTGGATGGCCGGCAAGACGTTCGAACAGGTGATGGAATCGACGGAACTTTGTATTTCATATTTCGCCGGCGCATATTACGATTTCGGCAAGGCGCAGAACGCGTTCATCATGGCGGGCCACTACGACATTCCCGAGGTGCGAGTCGGTCTGCCGTCGCTGAAGCTGACCCGCTCGGTCGCCAAGATCAACGTGATCGGCGATGCGGTGAAGGATGTGTTCGACATCGACCAAATCATCCTTGTGAACGCCAACACCCGCGGCTCCATCTTCCCGCAGATATTGGACGAGGGCGAGGTGCCGTCGATATTCAACCCCGACCACATCAACGCTCCCACAAGCGACGAGGCCAAGACCGAGTACCAATACACAGGCAACGAAAGGATCAACCAGCCGAGCGCCTCCACCAACCCCAACTCCTCGGTCGACGAGATCTTCCTGCCCGAGACCGCCGCGCCCGCGGGCATCGACGAGAGCCGCCTCGAAACCAACGACAACTGGAAGGACGCCGTGGCGCTGCTGATCCAGGGCTCCATCAACGGAAACACCAGCAACAAAAAGTGGTTCCGCGTCAACCTGCGCATGGTCGACACAAAGGGCACGGCCGACGAGAGCGACGACGAGCTGCGCCACGCCAACATCGTGCGCAACCACAAGTACGTCATCAACATCGTGGGCATCAACGGCGAGGGCTACGACAGCCGAGAGGAGGCCTACGACAACCTGCCAGGCGACCTGGAGTACCAGATCTTCGCCGTCGACGAGAGGGACATGAACGACATCGTGTTCGACGGCACCAACTACATGGCGGTCAACCAGACGCGGTTCGAGTTCGAGCCGTGGGGCGGCACGCAAGAGCTCAAGGTCTTCACCGACCACCCAGACGGGTGGAGAATCGTTGCCATAAACTGGGATCTTGCCAACGTTCCCGATTGGCAAGACAACTTCAGCGGCAGCCCCTACCAATCGGGTCAGACGGTCGTCTTGCCGATCACCGCACCGGTCAACACCAATCCGAAGCCGATAACGGTGACTGTCGTGATCTCCGCCGGCGATCTGGAGCAGACCATTACCTTTGAGCAAAAGGCACACGGATATATCTTCGCGCCCCCGGGGGTGATAGGCATCGCGGCGTCGGAGCTCCTGAAACCGCTCGCCGAACGCAAGCTGACCCTGCGCGGATCGAGCACCTACAACATGCCCTATCAAAATCAAGAAGATGTGGTGAAGATAGCCCACAACCCCGACAGGCTCGACATCAGCATCGACGCGCGCGGACTTGAGGAGGAGCCGGTCTACATAGTCTACTTCAAGTGGGGATCGAGGATCGCCGTGCTGGGCAACACCAACGATCAGCCGTGGGATCCCGCCCGCGTTGTGTGGGTCAATCCCGAGTTCACCGGATCGTACGCCGCGTACAGCGACATCACCCCCGCGGATATCGACGTAAACAACACTTTGGGTCTGCATCACGACATCAAAGCCAACCCCGCAATGGGCCACGGCGACCCCTGTTTCGACTTCGAGGGCAATTGGCGCATCCCGGCAGGATTCCGTAAAGATGGAGGCGCCGCGCCGGCATGGATGGGCAATTACGGCTCTCCGACACCACCACCACCTTTCGGTATAGTCTATAATGGCAGCACGAATCCCTATTTTCATAATGGTATCCAAACAGGCCTCTCGGATAGTGACGATTATAGTTATGGTGGTATATTTGACGACGCCAAGGAGATATTCCTGCCCGCTGCCGGAGAGCTCGACAAAGATAGTGGCAATAAGATGAACCCGGGTGGAGGGCGATATTGGTCATCCACGGAGTACGACACTACAATCGCCTTTTTGGATTTCGACAATGACAATCTGAGTACGAAGGAGAGGGGTATAGAAGCAACCACAGGCCTCCCCGTCCGCTGCGTGACGGGGCCGCCGGCGGTGCTGACCAGAGGGGAAGCGAGGTTCGAGTACACCGGCGGAACCCTGCCCCTCGGCGTCACGAGCACAGCCCCGAACGGCAAAGACGTCGAGTGGGAGGTCATCGCTGTCGACATCCCCGACGCCCCCGATGGCGTCTTGGACGGCGACTTCGACGACGAGATGCCCGATTGGCTCACCATCGACCCCTTCTTCGGCAAGGCCACCGCCCGTCCGCAACCCATCCACCCCTCAAGCAAACTGGCCGACCCCGACGATATGCTGCGGGCCGCCACTCCGCTCTCGGGCCGCACCGACCTCTCGACAATCTACAACGGCCGAGTCAACACCGCCAACAGCTACATAGTGAACGCCGCCGGAAAGTACAGCCTGCCCTTGGTGTACGGCAACGCTATCAAGAACGGCACCGACAACCGCGCCGCCTATACCTCGACCGCCACCGGAGGGACCGTGCTTACAACTTTCCAGAGCGCCACCGGCCCCATCACCTCGCCCTACATCGCCGGCGCGATGGACGCCGTCGTGGTGTGGCAAGATGCGTCGGGACTGGTGCAGGATGTGGCGCTGTCGCCCATCGGCACCGACCTGCACTTCGACATCCCGCACGGAAACATCGTGCAGGGCAACGCCATCGTGGCCGTGCGCGACAAGGACGGAACGATCCTCTGGAGTTGGCACATCTGGGTGACGCCGTTAGTGAGCAATCGGGCCGACGGGCAGCGGTTCGACGCGACGGTCAACCAGAGCGGACTCACCCACGACATGATGCAGTACAACCTCGGTTGGGAGGGCGGCGGCGTGCGCGAGTTGAAATACGGCCCCGAGCGCGCCGTGAATTTGCGCATCGCCCAGAAAGGTGTGCAAAATGGCTTGACGAGTGAGCTGTTTATACATCAGGTATACTACGGCGGCCTCCACACGCTCAACGACAACAACACCTACTACCAGTGGGGCCGCAAAGACCCGATGCCAGGGGGGTTAGGGGTAGGGATAACTAATGGAGAGAGAGAGCCTCTGCGAAAGCTCTATTACGGCGATGACGCCTACACGTGGGGCTTGGCCGGCCACACCACGTTCGCGAGCGCAATCAACAAACCGTGGACGTTCAACAGCAATCAGGGCGGGAATTTCTCCACCTACGACAATCTGTGGAGCGCCAACGACAAAGCGACCGACGCCAACAACTACGAGGTGGTGAAGACTGTCTACGACCCCAGTCCCGTGGGCTTCAAAATGCCCCCCACCAACACGTGGACGGGATTCGCCATGGGGGCGACCGACGACCCCAGCACCCCCGACACAGGGACGGACTTCACGAACAACGGAGGCTACAACTTCTACCTCGATCCGAACGACCCGTCGGCAGGCACGGCGTTCTATCCCGCCTCCGGGCACCGTTTGGCCGATAATAATGGCGATTTGAATGTCGCGGGGGATCATGGCTACTACTGGCCTGCCACTACCTACCGGAACGGCTTCCGCTTTATGAACTTCTTAAATGGTCAAATCGAACCGGTCGATCATCTTGAAGCCAACAACCGCATCCTCGGCTACGCCGTCCGCCCCACCAGGGACGAAATGGGCGCCGCGGCGATGGCCGACTATGTGTTGGCGCCTCCGGGAGTAGTGGGCATACGCCACTCCGACCTCATGGATGTGCTCTCCGGCCGGGTGGATGTGTTTGCCGACAGGAATAATCCCGCCAAACGATTCGACCTCACGCTGAAGGGCTCCAACACCTATGCCAAAACACGAGTTCCGGCCGACTACCGCTACATCGAGGATATCGCCAAGCCGTTCGGCGGGCTGGAGGATGAGCCGGTCTATGTGGTCACCTTCAAGTGGGGCTCGATGGTGGCCATAATCCAACGCGCCAACGACACCTGGAGCGCCGACGACGTTGTGTGGATCAACCCCGAGTTCACGGGCACCCTCCCATCCCTATACAGCGACATCGTGGCGGTGACGCCCGACGACAATGTCGCCGGAGACAAGGACTTCGGCCCCATGGACGACAAAAAGGGCCAGGGCGACATCTGCGAATACCTCACCGCCGGCCTGCCCGAGGGCAAGTGGCGAATACCGAGGGGCATACCTTGGAGAGGCAACGGAGGCTCCGAGCCCAACTTCACGAATGCGCTAAAAGACAGTAACAATCCGGTCGATACCGGTTATGGTAGCAACGATAGGGCAGCCAGGTCGGTAGACAACAGTATATTCCTGCCCGCCGCGGGAGACCGCAACCAAGGTGATGTCCGTAATATGGACATTGACGGGCGCTATTGGAGCTCTTCGTCCAGCACGACGGCCGCCGCCGAAGTGCTTACCTTCGAAATCAGTGGCACCACTCTTAGCGTCTCTACAAAAGGAATAAATGCTCCCGTAGATAACGCCACCCCCATCCGCTGCGTGCAGCCCGCGATAGACCCCGAGGTTCCGATCTACACCGACTATGTGATGGCACCTCCGGGAGTGCTGGGCATCAGGCAAAGCGACCTCGTCGCTCTCAAGAACGGCGATAAACATCTTGGCGACGGATCGTACAACCTCACTCTGAAAGGTTCGATCACCTACGGAAACGATCCGGTCAGCGCCGGCAAGCCGTTCGTCGCCCAGAGCGAGTTCGGCTCGCTGGAGGGGGAGGTAGTCTATGTCGTCTACTTCAAATACGGCTCGACTGTCGCCGTGCTCGGCAGAACAAAAGAGGGCGGACAAGACTGGAATGCCGACGGCAGCGACGTGGCCTGGGTCGAAACCGGATTCTCAAAGCCCGGAACGTGGACGTACGACTCGTTCGAGCCGGCGACTGCCGCGGGAGTTCGCAACGAGTCTTACGGCCTCGGCGACCCATGCGCGCTTGTCGATGGCGGAAAGTGGATAACGCCCACCGGCCGACCATTCACGACGACCACCGCATATTCCGGCACAACCACTCCTTTTGGCAACACCACGAACTCGCCGACAGACTACTGGAACGACCCAAGTGTCTTTGCCAGTTGGGTCGAAAACATCACTTCGACAGGCCGGAGCAACGGTAAAGGTGCGATAACCGACAACGGAGACATGTTCCTTCCCGCGGTGGGAATACGTGACGATGAGGGAAAACTTTACAATGAGGGTCAGTATGGATATTACAGAACGTCCACGTATGGAGGCACAGACTCCGGGCCGATACTCTTTTTCGACAAAGACAGACTGTCTCCCTCCACAACCAACGAGTATAAGGCAAGCATCCCCGTGCGCTGCGTGAGAAAACCACTAACAAAGGGCATCCCCGCGCCCCCGGGAGTGATCGGCTACACCGCCGGCGGCAGGATGACGCTGCACGGCTCGTCGGCCTTCAAGATCGACGCCACCATCGCCGCAAGGGCCAACGACATGTTCGACGACTACGGTCTGGAGGACGAAGAGGTCTCCGTTGCCTACTTCAAGTTCGGCTCGCTGGTCGCCACGAGCAGCAGCAGTGGTATCGGCTCTGCCTTCACCTCCGCCGATATCATCGCCAAGCCGAACGGAGTCAACCCCACGACCTGGGCCGAGATCAACGACGTGAGCGACGCCACTCCGGCACTCACCATGTCGGATGGTCTCAACATCATGACGGCTCTGGACGACGACTATGTGTCGCAAGGTCTGGGCGACCCGTGCGCCTACTATGGCGGCGAGGGTTGGCGCCTCCCCACGAAGCAGGAGAACGTCAATTTCGCAACGGGCAAAAAGGGATCCACCACTTCGCCCTCATTTCCGGCGAATCCCAACTGGTTGGTGGATGGTTCAAACAACAAATATCTGCCCAGCACGTCATTCCGCCGTAGCGATGATTCCGCTGGCGCGATAACCACATCGTATTTAGCCAATGGATATTACTGGTCATCCGAAGTGGGTTACAACAGCATGGGATGGTACTCTGCATACATACTTAGTTTCGCAGGAACCGGTAACGCAAATGGCAGCACAGTACAAGGCCGTAATTTCGGCATGAGCGGCGCCAATCCCGTCGACCACGCCTACGCCGCCCGCTGCGTCTACGATCCCCCGCTGCCCAAGGGAGTGCCCGCCTCACCCGGGGTGATCGGCTACTACGGCGACGGGCCGCTGAAGGGCCAGCTGACCCTGCAAGGTTCGGTCGACTACAAGGGTACGGATGTGGAGCGCGATTCGAAGTTCGGCCCGCTGGCAGACGTGCCCGTCTATGTGGCCTACTTCAAGTTCGGCTCGCTTGTCGCCACAAGCAGCGAACTGGGCGACGCCTCGTTCACCGCCGACGACATAGTCGCGACGCCGACAGGCTACGCCAAGCCCACAAGTTGGGCCACTATCAACGACGCGGCCGACGTCACCACCAACCGGATTATGAGTGGCGAGGACTTTCACAATGTGTTCGGCACCACACACGAGAACATTGGTCTCGGCGACGCCTGCGCCTACTACTTCGGCAACAAAACTTTCGGCGGCAAAACCGGATGGCGCATACCCACCGGCCGCCCGTGGCACGAGTTTGGCGACGTCAACTTCGGAACGATTAGCAAAAGTTATACTGCGAATTGGAATTCGAACGGGGCACATTGGGTAGACAAGTCCAAGAGTCCATACACCGATTTACCCTACAACGGCGCGGTTGCCAGCGACGGCACAAGCGAGGATTGGTCTATGTTCCTGCCCGCCGCGGGAGGTCGCAGTAACTCTGCCGTGGCGTTCGATCAGGGAATAGTTGCCGACTATTGGGCGTCGACAGTCGGCGGCGGTCGTCCGAACTACAGCGGAAACCTCCTAAGTCTTGAGTCTAGCGATCTGAACGTGCATGCCGCTCTCGGCTATGATTTCGCCATTGCCATTCGCTGCGTGCAACCCACGACACCTACTGCTGCCGTTCCGGCATCGGAGGGCGGGGCCAACGACCTTCTCTACTATGCGGACTATAAATACGGCTCAGACCAGATGAGAGTTGGGCGCTGGAACGGTGCCGAAGGCACTATAGACGTGGACAGGATCGAGGATTTGGCATTCTTCAAGTTCGGCAGCATCGTGGGGCTTACCGACAGGAATTCGAGTGGGATATGGAATGTTAACACCGGGCGCAAGTTCAATCCCACTAATCCGGAAATAAGTCTATCTATCTACAGGTACATTCCGCAGTACACCAATGCGGACTGGACTGCGGGTTGGACGGGCAATCTTTCTACAAGCAAGTTGAATATCTCGGAGGACTATTACCACAACTGGACTAATTTCAAGTTGGGCAAGGGCGACCCGTGCCGATTGGCCGGTCTGAATTATGATGAGATCGAGAACATGACCCAGGCGCAGTTCGAACGCTACGAAAGCGGATGGCGCATGGCGACAGGGGAGGAGAACGCACTGTTCCTCGGCAAAGTAAAAGGACCGTACGACGATGATTATTGGTGGACGGATGATCGGAATTCGATCAATTGGAATATAGCTAATGGCAACGACGAAAATGGTGTACAGGGAGTCTGGCTTCCGAGTATGTCGAGTGTGCCGAGATACTTCATGCCGCTTGCCGGTGCACGCAGTACGGTGACCGATACCAACGGTATGGATGGCGCCTACACAAGCGGCGCTACCGGCGAAAACGGCTACTGGTCGAGTATCGCCGCCAGCGGCACCACGGGTAATCTTATGCAGATAAGAAGAGGCACCGACGTGAATGTAAATAGTATATGGCAGGCACACATGGCCCTACCAATCCGCTGCGTAAGCACAAGACCATAATAATTGACAATCGACAATGGATAATTGATAATAGAGCAAACGCAAAAAACCGGCAAGACCCCAAGCACCGCGTAGCCCAATTATCAATTATCCATTGTCAATTATCAATTCCAATTATTTGTCATTTCAAAAATAATAAATACCTTTGCCGCACGGGAGGATGGCAAGGGGAAGGGTGTCATTGTGGCATAGTTTGTGTTGATAAACAATGTGTATCCAAATTAAACCATTCATAAACAAAAACCAAAAACCATCATGAGATTACGTTATCGAATCCTTGTGCTGCTCCTCGCCCTTGCGCCGACCCTCGCCGCAGCGCAAACTAAAAAATGGGACAACATCCGCGAGCAGGAGGGCATCTCCCTGCCGACGTGGAACATCAAGACCAACCTGCTGGCCGACCTGACCACCACTCTGAGCCTCGGAGTCGAGTTTCGCACCGGCGAACACACCTCTGTCGACATTCCCGTCTACTGGAATCCGTGGGAGTTCCGCAACGGAGCTACGGAGTGGCGCCACATCGCGGTTCAGCCCGAGTTTCGCTACTGGCTCAAGGAGACCTTCCGCGGCCACTTCTTCGGCCTGCACGCCCACTACGCTTTTTATAACGTAGGCGGTCTGCCCCACGGCCCGTTCACCGAGTACATGCACAACAACCGCTTCCAGGGCGACCTCTACGGAGCGGGCATCAGCTGGGGCCACCGCTGGAACTTCAACGAACGTTGGGGTCTCGAAGTGACGGCCGGCTTGGGATTCGCCCATCTCGACTACGACATCTACGACTGCATCCCCTGCGGAACGATGACCGGCACCGAGGTCAAGAACTACTTCGGCCCCACCAAGCTGGGCGTCAACCTGATCTTCGGCATGGGCTCCAAGAGAACCCCTGTGGTCGCTCCCGCCCCCGCCCCCGTGGTCGTACGTGAGGTTGTCCGCGAGGTCTACGAACCGAGGTTCGCCGCCAGCTTCATCACCCCCGAGGTCGAACTTGTGAAGGTGCGCAACGAGTCGGGCTCGGCCTACCTTGAGTTCCAGACCGGCCGCTCGGAGATCCTGCTCAACTTCCGCAACAACGCCGCCGAACTCGAACGCATCCACGAAATGATCCGCCGCGTGCAGAGCGACGCCGACGCCACCATCACCGGCATCTCGCTCGTGGGCCACGCGTCGCCCGAAGGCTCCTATTCGAGCAACATGTCGCTGTCGCAGAGGCGCGCCGACGCACTCCGCACCTACCTGCTGGGCCAATACAACTTCTCGGGCGGCCTCGTGAGAGCGCGCGGCGCCGGTGAAGACTGGGCAACGCTCGGCCGTCTTGTCGGCGACTCGGGCATCGCAGGACGCATCGGCCTGCTCGACATCATCAACGGCTCGGCCGACTACGACATTCGCGACCGCCAGATGAGGGCCCTCTCCGGAGGCGCACCCTACCGCGCGATGATGACCGAAATGTTCCCCCGTCTGCGCCGCACCGACTATGTGCTCGACTTCGAGGTGGCACCCATCACGGTCGAAAGGGGCCGCGAGGTGATGCGCACCAACCCGCGCAACCTCTCGCTCAACGAGCTCTTCCTGATCGCCAACACCTATCAGCCCGGCAGCGAGCAGTTCCGCGAGGTCAACGAGATCGCCGCCCGCACCTTCCCCGACAGCGACGTGGCCAACAACAACGCCGGTGCCGCCGCACTGCAGCGCCGCGACCTGACCGCCGCCGCTTCGTATCTGGGCAAGGTGAGGACGCACGACGCCAACTGGCACAACAACATGGGTGTGCTCACCTTCCTGCAGGGCAACAAGACCGCCGCCGCCGAGCACTTCCGCGCCGCCGGTTCGCACGCCACGGCCAACACCACCGAGCTCCAGAAACACATGCGCTCGATCGAATAAGCGGCCCCGCCGCAGCGATTTTAGCTACGCAGAACAGAGGTTCCTCTACATGGGGCCTCTGTTTTTTTGTGGGAAAATTGTGGGAAAATTGTGCGAAATTCACACGAAATCGAATTTTTTTGCGGCGGGAGCATCGCGTTTCGAAATAATGTCTATCTTTGCACTCTCGAAAACGATTCGGGGTGTAGCTCAGCCCGGTTAGAGTACACGTCTGGGGGGCGTGTGGCCGCTAGTTCGAATCTAGTCACCCCGACAACGTTTTTCGAGATGTTTTTTTGCAAGGGAACTTTTTTTGTCTATCTTTGTCCCCGCAAAACGAGCTGGCGGTGAGAAAGAGGGGGGCGGAGAGAAAGTGGAGGAAGGTTGACTGGAGAAGCAACGTGCGCAAAAAACATTATGGCCCATTCGTCTATCGGTTAGGACGCAAGATTTTCATTCTTGAAAGAGGAGTTCGATTCTCCTATGGGCTACAAGGTGCGAGCTGAGGCGAGCACCTATTTTTAGCAGGGAGCCGAAACATGGCGCCAGTGTTTAACGGGGTGCCGACTTAAGGGGGGCGCCCTTTTGTAACTGAAAGTATAACATAACGAAAAATAGAATAATGGCAAACCACAAGTCATCACTCAAGAGGATCCGCCAGACGCAAGTTCGCCGTCTGCGCAACCGCTATTACCACAAGACCACCCGCAACGCCGTCAAGGCTCTGCGCAACACCTCCGACAAGGCGGCCGCCGAGGCGCTGCTCCCCAAGGTGAGCGCCATGCTCGACAAACTCGCCGGCTCGGGAGTGATCCACAAAAACAAAGCGGGCAACCTCAAGAGCTCGCTGCAGCTGCACGTCAACGCACTTTCGTAATTGAAAGTGGAAAATTGAAAATGGCCGAGATGCCGGCTGCGATTTGTTTTTGCGTAGCTATCAGTGCGTTAGCCCATTTTCAATTCTCAATTTTCCACTTTCAACTGACATACGGTGGACGTAGCTCAGCTGGTTAGAGCGTCGGATTGTGGTTCCGAAGGTCGTGGGTTCGAGCCCCATCTTCCACCCCAAAGGACAATAGGGATACCCCGCCGGGGCGTCCCTATTTTTCTTTTTTAGCTCCGCAGTAATAAAAAAGCGTGACCTTTGTCACGCTTTTTTATTTGTCGAGTGTTACCTATGTCACGCTTTTTTTTGGGGTAGTGTTACCGATGTAACACTTTTTTTGGCGAGTGTTACGAATGCGACACTTTTTTTGTGGTTGTTTTCTCTTATTAATATAGGTATGGTCTCTTTTTTGTCGTTTTTTAGGGTCTTTTGTGTTGGCGTGTTATTACGTTTTTGGTGTCTGTTTTGTTTCAGTTTTTTTGAATTTTTTTCAATGTTTTTTGCGGAAATTTGTTGCGGCCGGGCCGCCTTACTTTTTTTGATGAGCAAAAAAAGTAAGCAAAAAAACTCACCCGAGTTTCAAAAAAGCTACTTCGACTCGCCTAAAACGATACATTTGAGCG
>JAITWH010000026.1 GCA_031285405.1 Alistipes sp. | reverse complement strand
AACGAATGTGAGGAATCTACGTTATAGCAAGAGCGCCCCGAAAAAGGGCGCTCTTTTTTTACGTTTCAGTCAAAAACTCCGTCATTGCGAACCCGCAGTGTGAAGCAATCCAGAATTCCGCGTAGCTAAAACCGCTGCGGCCGTTGCCGCCATTTTCAATTTTCAACTTTCAATTTTCAATTAAACCCCCTATAACTAAATCCTTAGTTATAGGGGGTTTTTGCCAGATCAGTTTTTTCCCAAAACCGAGCGTGTTGTCGCTCAACTTCATCAAGCTCGGAGAGAGCACCCACAGCTCAAGCCCGGGCATGGCAGCGGCATAAGGAAATCGCCTCAAGTAGGCCCGCCGAGCCGCAGCCGCCAAAGCAGCTTCTTCTCCCGAAGTGTTACATTCGACACGCTTCACCTCGCCCTCGATTTGCAGACCCTGCACCCTCCCGACTATGCGCGTTTCGAGCGCGATGGCCGCAGCGACCCTCGGGCATGCAATCATCTGGGCGCCGTGCCGAGTCTCGTCGCCGGTGGTGAAGACAAAGCAGCGCTCGTCGGCCATCCACGCGTAGAAGAGGTGCGCGCACCAAGGTTGTCCGTCGCTGCCGACAGTTGCGAGAGTCATGACATGGTGCTTGCGAACAAACTTCTCGATACTGTCGAGCGACTCAGAATCAACCATCTATAACATTTTTAGTAGTATCGACCGGAGCGGGGTTGACCGGAGCGAGCGGAACGTCGGGAATGACGATCGAGTCGAGGCGCGTCAGCCGATCGTTGACTAACAGCGTTCCGTCCAACTCGCCCATCACCTTAGCGCGCACCACGGCGAAGGCCTTGCGGTTGCCCTCCTTGATCGGCACGCCGGGCTCCTGCGGAATGCCCAGCGGGTTGATCGGCTTGCCGTTCAGGCTGATCTGATAGTCGAGGTGTGGGCCCGTCGAGGCACCCGTGCTGCCGACGTACCCGACGACCTGCCCCTGCGACACGCGAGTGCCGACTGCGATGCCGCTGGCGAAGCCGCGAAGGTGGAGGTAGCGCGTCACATATCCGCGAGCGTGTTTGATGAAGAGTGCGTTGCCGCCCCCGCGTGAATCCCAGAAGCGGCGCGTCACCACCCCGTCGGCCACAGCGCTCACGGGAGTGCCGGAAGGCGCGGCGAAATCGACGGCCAGATGCGGACGAACGACCCTCGTGATGGGGTGCCTGCGTGCGCGGGTGAAGGTCGACGAGATGCGCGAGTACTTGAGCGGCGCCCTCAGGAACTGCTTCTTGAGGCTGTTGCCGTTCTCGTCCCAGTATGCCACCTTGCCGTCTTGTATAAAAGGTATGGCGTAGTACTCCTTGCCGCCGTGGTTGAATCTCGCGCCCCACACCTGACTGACGTAGTTGAGCTCGGTGGAGTCGATCATCGGCTGGTCGTAGATCACCTCGAAGCTGTCGCCCTTTTGGATCCCGAAGAAGTCGACGCTCCACCCGAAGATATCCTCCAACTGCGAGGCGAGGGCGATGGGGTATCCGTTGCCGACGATGGCGTTCCACATCGACGACTCGATCTCGGCCTCGGCCCTGCGGCGCTCTATCTGCACAGGTTTCGATCCGTTGCGCACGACAATCGAGTCGGGCGTTGTCAGCGAGATTACGAAGTAGTCGGTCAGGTTCTTTTCGTACACAAAGTGGGCGAGCCTCGGCGGCGGCGTCACGGAGTCGTTGGCCCCCGCTCCCGCCGCGGCGAGTGTGTCGGGCTCCAGAAAGGCGACGTACTTGCGGCCGGCCTGCACCTTGCGCAGATCGAAGCTATCCTTGGAGGCCTGCTCGATGAGGTAGGTTCCCCGCGCGCCGATGCCGAAACGTTCGAACACCTTGCCCATCGGTTGGCCGCTCTCGATCTCGCCCTCGACCATCTCGTAGCGCTCGTACTCGATGTCGAACATTGTGAGCGGTTCGGACTCGGGCTCGGGCTCGACGTCGTTCGCGCGCTTTTGTACACATTGGGCCACTATCAGCAGCACCGTTCCCATCACGGCGATCGCCGCCGCCACTGTCCATGAATATCTTCTCAGAAAATGTTTTATATCCATCTGTTGTTTACCTGCTTTCTTAGTTTTAGGAGGGTATGCAAAAATCAGTTTTTGGAGGGGAGGAACGAATAATCACGACTGTATCGCAACAATTGTTCCACATAGCTCTCGTCGTAGGATACTTTTACGTCGGTGACCTCGCCGGTGTTGGCGTTGCGCACAAGTTCGTAGCGCGGATTGACGAATCCGCCGTAGGGGGCGAGGTTGAGTGCGGTGTAGCGCTCCAGCACCTCGGCGTGCATGGCGGGGTCGACCTTCACGCCGTAACCCTCGATGAAGTCGCGCCCCGCCTCGAAGTCGCCCGTGCTCTTGATTCGCTGCACCTCGCGCAGCAGTTCGCCGATCAGCCCGCGCAGCCTCTCGAAGTCGTTCACCACGATGTAGGTTTTGCCACCTTCGACCACTTTTTCGATGACGTTCTCCTCGCGGCCCCGTTCGTAGCACCACTGCGCGACGGCCTGACGGTTGCGCATGTGCGACTCCTCGACGTTCTTTCCCGGGGCTATGCGTGACATTTGGGTTTGCAGGCCGTTCATCATGTAGCTTGCGTACTCGGCCCACGCGACGTCGAGCGAGGGGATGAGCCCGATCTCGACCATCTTGGGGTCGGCCAGATAGTAGAGTGCGAAGAGGTCGGCCCTTGCCTCCTCGACCGCCGAGCCGTACTGGCGAAGTTCGGCGCCGGTCACTCCCGCGGCCAACTGTCCGCTGCCGTGGCCCAGACACTCGTGCAGGTCGGTGTGGAGGTTGCCGCCCAGCGAGCCCCACAGCTTCAGGCGTTCGCGATCCTCTTTGCGCAGCACGAACTCCTCCTGAAATCCGTTGCCCTCGGCGGCCTTGTCGTAGGCGTCGGTGATGTTCTGGATGGTGACAGACTTCGAGCCGTGGTCGCGGCGGATCCAGTCGGCGTTGGGGAGGTTGATGCCGATGGGGGTTGCGGGGAAGCAGTCGCCGCCGATGATGGCCGCGGTGATCACCTTGGCCGACACCCCCTTGACCACCGGCTTTTTGTAGCGCGGGTCGACGGGCGAGTTGTCTTCGAACCACTGGGCGTTGTCGCTGATGGTCTCGGTGCGGCGCGTGGCCTCGATATCCTTGAAGTTGACGTTGGCCTCCCACGACGACTTGAAGCCCAAGGGGTCGCCGTAGTTCTCGATGAAGCCGTTCACAAAGTCGACGTGCGATACGGTGTCGCGCACCCATGCGACGTTGTAGGTGTCGAAATCCCTCAGGTCGCCCGAGCGGTAGTAGTTCACGAGGTCGGTGATGACGGTTTTTTGCGGATCGGTGGCGACCTCGGCAGCCTTTTCGAGCCAAAAAACTATCTGCTTTATCGCGCTGCCGTACATTCCATCCTCTTTCCAGACTATCTCCCGCAGGCGGCCGTTGCTCTTGACGAGTTTTGAGTTTAGGCCGTAGGAGATGGGGGTCTGGTCGGAGGCGTTCGCGGCGGCCATCGCGGCGTAGAACTTCTCGGCCTCGGCCTGCGTCACTCCTTCATAATAGTTCATCGCCGAGGTGGTCAGCAGATCGGCGCCCTCGGCCTGATTGGCGCGCACGGGATAGAGCGCGGGGTCGAAGATCACCGACTTGATGGCGGCCACGAGTCCTTCGCGCGAACCGTCGGCGAAATCGACGGGCAGCGCCTCTACGGGCGTGGCGGCGAGCAGCGTGTCGAAATACTCCTCGGTGAATCCCGGGACGAACTTGTCGCCCGAGTAGTGGTGGTGCATGCCGTTGGCGAACCACACCTTTTTGAGATAGGTCTCGAACGCCTGCCACTCGGCCCCCTCGCGCGGGCCCTCCCACGAGCGATAGATCCCCTCCAGCGTGCGGCGCACGGGCAGGTTGTATCGGAAATTCTGGTCGAACAGTATGTCGCGCCCCGACAGTGCCGCCTCGCTCAGGTAGTATATCAGCATTTTTTGGTCGAGCGGCAGCTCCTCGAAGCCGGGCACGCGGTATCTCATCACCCTGATGTCGTCGAACCGGTCGATGGTCCATTGGAACTCTTTTTCGGCCCCGTCGGCCCCCTCGTCGCCGGCGCATCCGCCCATGCCAAACATCATCACACTCATCGCAATAGTCGTTAAAATCGGTTTCATCTCCTGGTTTTTTTTACTTTGAGCGCAAAGTTATCTTTTTTTTCTAACTTTACCGCCTGTTAGCGCCCTTATAATGACAGTTTCAACGACAAATATCGAGTTGGCGAATGCGCTCGCGGGGGTGACTCCGGAGAGCGTGATGTTCGTGCCGACGATGGGCGCGCTCCATGAGGGGCACCTGTCGTTGGTGCGTGCTGCACGGGCCGCAGGTGGGACGGTGGTGGTTTCGATCTTCGTCAACCCCACCCAGTTCAACGATCCGGCCGACCTGAAGAACTATCCCCGCACACCCGAGCGCGACCTTGAGTTGCTGAGGGCCGAGGGGGTCGACGTGGTGTTCATGCCGACGGTGGAGGATATATATCCCGAGGGTCAAGGCTCCCAAGGCTCCGGCGCGCGGGCGTACGACTTCGGCGAGTTGGACAAGGTGATGGAGGGGGCGACTCGTCCGGGCCACTTTGCCGGCGTGGCGCAGGTGGTGTCGCGACTTTTCGAACTGGTGCGGCCGGCCAGGGCGTTCTTCGGGCAGAAGGATTTTCAGCAGGTGGCCATCGTTCGCGAGATGGTGCGGCAGGCAAGGGCGGAGGGCGCAAATTGGGCCGGCGTCGAGATCGTCGAGTGCCCCACGATGAGGGAGGCCGACGGACTCGCCCGCTCGTCGCGCAATGTGCTGCTCAGCCCCGAGCATCGTGCCGCCGCGCCCGACATCCATCGCGCACTGCAGCTCGGCGCGCAAAAAGCGAAAGAGCTCTCGCGGAGGGAGCTGACCGAATACGTTACATCGGAGACGGAACGCGGCGGGTTGCTGCGTGTAATATATTTTGACTTTATGGGGCCCCAGGCCTGCGTTGCTGTCCAAGCGGGAGCGGTGCGCCTCATCGACAACATGCGTTATGACAATTGAAGTACTGAAATCGAAGATACACCGAGTGCGTGTGACCGAGGCGAACCTCAACTACGTGGGCAGCATCACGATCGACGAAGAGCTGATGGAGGCGGCCAACATCATCGCCGGAGAGAAGGTGACCATCGCCGACGTCGACAACGGCTCGCGGCTCGATACCTATGTTATAAAGGGCGAGCGCGGAAGCGGGGCGATAGGGCTCAACGGCGCGGCGGCGAGGCTGATCCACCCGGGCGACGTGATCATCATCATGTCCTACGCCCGCATGGATTTCGAGGAGGCGAAGAGTTTCACACCGTGGGTGGTGTTTCCCGACACGGCGACCAACAGGCTAATCCCATAAACTTGTAATAACTATGAAAAAACTTTTCCCAATCCTCATCGTCGCCATCGTGGCAATGGTGAGCTCGTGCGGTCCGCAGTACACCTACGAGAGCGTCGAGGGCGACCCGATGGGTTCGCGCATCTACACGCTGGACAACGGCCTGAAGGTCTACATGGCTGTGAATCACGAGACGCCCCGCATCCAGACCTACATCGCGGTGAAGGTGGGCGGCAAGAACGACCCCGCCGAGACCACCGGCATGGCCCACTACTTCGAGCACCTGATGTTCAAGGGCACGCCCAGCTTCGGCACCAGCGACTACGAGGCCGAGAAACCGCTGCTGGACAAGATCGAGGCGCTGTTCGAGACCTACCGCAAGACGACCGACGAGGCCGAGCGCGCGGAGATCTACAAGCAGATCGACACCCTGAGCTACGAGGCGTCGGGCATCGCGATCCCCAACGAGTACGACAAACTGATGTCGGCGATCGGGGCCAACGGCACCAACGCCTACACCGGCTACGACATGACGGTCTACACCGAGGATATCCCCTCGAACCAGATCGAGAATTGGGCACGCATCGAGGCCGACCGTTTCGCCAACCCCGTGATCCGCGGCTTCCACACCGAGCTTGAGACGATCTACGAGGAGAAGAACATGTCGCTCACTCGCGACGAGCGCAAAGTGGGCGAGCAGATGCTGTCAGCACTCTTCCCCACCCACCCCTACGGCACGCAGACTGTGCTGGGTTCGCAGGAGCACCTCAAGAACCCCTCGATCACCAACGTCAAGAACTACCACGCCCAGTGGTATGTGCCCAACAACATGGCGATCTGTATGTCGGGCGACTTCGACCCCGACACCACCATCGCCATCATCGACAAATACTTCGGAGGGCTGACCCCCGCGGCAGAGATTCCCGAGGTGGCCTCCACTCCCCTGCCCCGCATCGACGCCCCCATCGAGAAGGAGGTGCTGGGCCTCGACGCCGAGAGCGTGACCATCGCCTGGAGGGCTGTGGGAGCCAACGCCGACAACGCCGACATTATGAGCATCATGGCGAGCGTGCTGTACAACGGCACGGCCGGACTGTTCGACATCGACCTGTTGCAGGGCCAGAAGGTTCTCTCGGCCTACGCCTACTACGAGGGTTTGGCCGACCACGGAATTTTCGAGATGCAGGGACGCCCCAAAGCGGGTCAGACACTCGACGAGGTGAAGGCGCTGATGCTCGAAGAGATCGAAAAGCTCAAGGGCGGCGAGTTCCCCGACGAGCTGGTGCCGGCCATCGTGAGCAACTACAAGGCCGACCGCATGAGCTACTTGGACAGCAACTACGGCCGCGCCGACGCGTTCGTCACCTCGTTCATAAACGACATTCCTTGGGACAAGACGGTCAACGAGCTCGCGCGCATAGGTCGCTTCACCAAGGGTGAGGTGATCGCGCTGGCCAACTCGTTCTTCGCCGGCGACAACTACGCCGTGATCTACAAACGTCAGGGCAAAGACCCCAACGAGCTGACCATCTCGAAGCCCGCCCTCACCCCGATCCAGACCAACCGCGACAGCCAGAGCGCGATGCTGACCGAGATTCAGAACTCGCCCGTCACCCCCATCGAGCCGGTGTTCGTCGACTTCGCCACCGACATGAGTCGCGCGAAGGCCAAGAGCGACATTGAGGTGCTCTATAAGAAGAACGAGACAACCGACCTGTTCAACCTCGATTATCTGTTCGAGAGCGGCGCGACGGCCGACCCCGTGCTTCCCATCGCCGCCACCTATCTGTCGTACCTCGGCACGGCCGACATGACGGCCGAGGAGTTCGCGGCCGAGTTCTACAACATCGCCTGCTCGTGGAACCTGCGCGTGACCGAAGACCGCACCTACGTGATACTCAGCGGTTTGGGCGAGAATATGGCCCGCGCGATGGAGCTGACGGAGAAGCTGATGGCCGGAGCCGTGGCCGACGAGGCGATACTCGCCGGCATCAAGGCCGACATGATCAAGGCGCGCGCCGACGGCAAACTCAATCAGGCCCGCAACTTCGGCGCGTTGCAGCAGTACGCCATCCGCGGCCCCGAGTATATCCGCAGCACCACGCTCACCAACGCCCAGCTTCAGGCGCTCACCTCCGAGCAGCTGTTGGGCAAGATCCGTTCGCTCATGTCGCAGCAGCACCGCATCGTCTACTACGGCGCCGCCGAACAGCCCGCCCTGTTGGCCGACATCGAGGCGCACCACAACGTGCCCGCCGTGCTCACGACACCCGTTCCCGCCGTCAAGCATCCCTACCTGCAGACGCCCACCGACGGAGTGGTGTTGGCCGAGTACGACGCCGCGCAGATCTACTACATTCAGTACAGCAACCGCGGCGAGGGCTACTCCTCCGCCAACGACGCTGCCCAAACCCTCTACAACGGCTACTTCGGCGGCGGCATGAACGCCATCGTGTTTCAGGAGATGAGGGAGGCGCGCGGGTTGGCCTACTCGGCCTCGGCGACTTTGCGCCGCCCCGCCAAGAGGGACGACACCTATTATTATATGGCATTCATCGCGACGCAGAACGACAAGTTGGTCGACGCAGCCTCGGCCTTCGACGATATCATCAACGACATGCCCGAGAGCGAAGCGGCGTTCAACCTCGCCAAGGAGTCGATCATCACCGACATCCGCACCGAGCGCATCGTCAAGTCGGGCGTGTTGCGCAGCTACATCGCGGCGCAAGACCTCGGCCTCGACAGCGACTACCGCCGTTCGATCTGGGAGGCGGTGCCGGGCATGACCTTCGACGACGTCAAGGCGTTCCAGCAGAAGTGGGTCGCCGGCCGGCCCTACACCTACGCGATACTCGGCCGCTCGGCCGACCTCGACATGGAGTTCCTTCGCAACCTCGGGCCCATCCGACGAGTCTCTAAGGAGGAGATTTTTGGGTACTAAATTTTGAATCATGAATCATTAATCATGAATCGGCTAACGCGATTTAGCTAACGCAATACGAGAGAGGCTCCCGAAATGGGAGCCTCTCTTTTTGAACTCTGTATTTACAAACGCGCCGAAGGCCAATAAACGTGCAAAGCACACCCCGATTCATGATTCATAATTCATGATTCATGATTAAAAACTACTCCCTGCCAACAACAACAGTAGTAAACCCCTCACACCCAAGATACCGCCGCGCAAGCTCCATAACCCGCTCAGGAGAGATGCTCTCGACCTCGGCGATGAACCGATTGATGTAGTCACGCGCGCTACCTTCGCCTTCACGCGACCCGCCGCGCCCCCCCGATATCTGGATATTCTCGATCACCACATCGACGATTCCAAAGGGCCCGTCGAGGATCCGCATCACCTCGCCGACCATCGAGCGGCGCACATTTTCGAGCTCATCCTCGGGCATGGGCTCGACCCTCAGCCGCTCCATCTCGACGAATATCTGTTCGATTGCGTCGCCTGTGGCCTCGGCCGCCACCTCCGAAGCGATGGCCAGATATCCCGCCTCGCGCAGATTGACCATGGCCGCCATCACGCCATAGGTGTATCCCCGCTGTTCGCGCAGATTTTGCGTGAGCCGCGACCCGAAGTAGCCCCCGAGAATGGTGGCGACGACCTGCATGCCGACAAAATCGGGATGCTCGCGCGGAAACAGCAACCGCCCCACCCTGATGGCCGACTGCACCGCCCCCTCGACCTGCTCCACCCGCCGCGCCGCGCTCTTCGGCTCCGGAAATCCGCCCGAACCTGCCGCAGTCCCACCGCAAGGCATCTCCGCCAGTAGCGCCAACAAGGCCTCCCGCTGAGCTGAATCATCCCCCAACGAGCAGACCGCAAAGCACCCCGCCGCGCCGTAATATCTCTCATAGAACCGCGCCACATCCGCACGCCCCAACGACATGTAGTCGCTCTCGGGCGACGAAATCCCATACGGATGCCCATCGCCGAACAGCGCCGCCGAGAACATCTCGCGAGCCCGCGTGGCCGGTTTGGCGCGCTCCATGGCGAGCCGCTCCATCCGCTTTCGGGCATACAGCGCCACCTCGTCGTCGGGAAACGCCGGCCTCAACACAATCTCGCCGATCATCTCCAACGTGGGCGCAAAAAACTTCTCCAAACTGCAAAACGTCGCCACGGCGTAGTCCCTGTCGATCGAGACGTCGAAGTACGACCCCACGAAGTCCAACCGTTCGGCGATCTCGTGCGACGACAGCCCCGAGGTGCTCCCCTCGGCCAGCAGGTTGAGCGTTGCCGACGCGGTGAAAGGCTTGAGCCCCGCCGCCGTCTGCACCGCCGACCCCGCCGCCCACACGAGCGACACCCGCGCAACCTCCTGCCCCGCGGTGCGAATCAGATGCACCGGCAACCCGTTGGCCAACACCACCGTCTCCACCTCGGGCAACTCCACCCCCCTCGGGATCACTATTTCCGGTGCTTTTCTCATGACTTGCTGTATATTAACGTCGCCGACCGCGCGGGAATGAACATCGCGACCGCCTCGTCCCGAAGTTCGCCGGCGGTGAAGGAGCGATATATCTCCACCTCGCGATTCACCAACTCCAAGTCGCCCAACATCTCGTAGAAACCCAGATTCATCGCCTTGTTCATCACATTGAGCTCGCCGAACACCGTCTCGGCCTCGAACTTGTTCTTCACCTTTTCGAGCTCGTAGTCGCCCACCCGTTCATCCTGCAACCTGCGCAGCTCATCCCACAGAGCCTCCTCGGCCACCGACACCGGAGTCTCGGGCAACAGATGTCCCGTCACGACAAAGAGTCCGGGGTCGAGGTCGACGGTGATGTATGCGTTGACGCTCGAAAACAGCCGCCGCTGCCGCACGAGGCTCTCGTACATGCGCGCCGACGATCCGCCCGCCAAAATGTCCGACAAAATATCGCCGGCGTAGTAGTTTCGCGACGTGCGCGTCCCCATCGGAAATGCTATCATGATGGCCGTCGCAGGCACGTCACGCACAACCTCCAACCGCCGCGCCTCGGCGATCAAGGGCTCCTGAGGCAGCACATCCACCGGCGCCACCCCCGCGGGAATATCGCCGAACCACTCCTCGGCCATGCGCAACATATCGTCCACATCGAGGTGGGCCGCGATCGACAGAATAGCGTTGGCCGGATTGTAATACCGCTCATAAAACGCGCGCACATCCTCGCCCGACGCCCCGAGGATATGCTCCGGCGTCATGCCGATTGTCTGCCAGCGATATGGATGCACCTTGTAGGCCAACCTCCGCATCAGCATCCACACGTCGCCGTATGGCTGTCCCAGGTAGCGTTGATTGAACTCCTCGACCACCACCCGCTTCTCCGCTTCGAGCTTCTCGGGCGTGATGTCCAAGCCGGTCATCCTGTCCGATTCGAGCCACAGCGCCGTGGCGACATTCTCCCTCGGCAGGGTGACGTAGTAATCGGTGTAGTCGTTGTTGGTGAATGCGTTGTTCTCGGCGCACACCTTGTGCAGCGGCGTGTCGAAGTCGGGCACGGCGCGAGTGCCGCGAAACATCAAGTGCTCGAACAGATGTGCGAACCCCGTGCGCTCCGGATTCTCGTTGCGCGACCCGACACGGTATAGCATGTTGACGGCGGCCATCGCCCCTCCGTCGGCGCGATGAACGATGACCCGAAGGCCGTTCCGCAGCGTATGTTGTGAGTATGTTATCATTAGGTTAAAAAACTGTGCAAAAATATGATAAAATACCCGATATCCGGCGAAAATCACTATTTTTGCGTTCATATCTTCGGATAGATTTTACTTCCGCAATCACATAACACACAGATATACAATGAAAAAGGAGAAGAAATTTGTAACCTGCGACGGTAACTACGCAGCTGCCCACATCGCCTACATGTTCAGCGAGGTCGCGGCCATTTACCCCATAACCCCATCCTCGACGATGGCCGAGTATGTCGACGAGTGGTCGGCCGGCGGACGCAAGAACATCTTCGGCGAGACCGTCAAGGTTGTCGAGATGCAGAGCGAGGCGGGAGCCGCCGGCGCGGTTCACGGTTCGTTGCAGGCGGGTGCCCTCACCAACACCTTCACCGCGTCGCAGGGCTTGCTGCTGATGATCCCCAACATGTACAAGATCGCGGGCGAGCTGCTACCGGCAGTGTTCCACGTCTCGGCGCGAGCTCTGGCCGCGTCGTCGCTGTCGATCTTCGGCGACCATCAGGATGTCATGGCCACTCGCCAGACCGGCTTCGCGATGATAGCCACCAGTTCGGTTCAGGAGGTGATGGACCTCGCGGGCGTGGCGCACCTTGCGTCGCTCGAAAGCCGCGTGCCCTTCCTCCACTTTTTCGACGGATTCCGCACCTCGCACGAGATCCAGAAGATCGAGATGCTTGAGAACGGCGACCTCGCCCCGCTGATGGATCGCAATGCGCTCGCCGCCTTCCGCGAAAGGGCCCTCAATCCCGAAAGCCCCGTCACAAAGGGTACGGCCCAGAACTCCGACATCTATTTCCAGAGTCGCGAGGCGGGCAACAGGTTTTGGGACGCTGTACCCGACACGGTTGCGAAATACATGGCCGAGATCAGCAAGATCACCGGCCGCACCTACAAGCCCTTCACCTACTACGGCGACCCCGAGGCTACGGACATCGTTGTGGCGATGGGCTCGATCAGCGAGACGCTTCAGGAGACGATCGACTACCTGAGGGCGCAGGGCCGCAAGGTGGGTATGATCACGGTGCACCTCTACCGCCCCTTCTCGGAGAAGTACTTCTTCGACGTGCTCCCCGCGAGCGTCAAGAGGGTGTGTGTCCTCGACCGCACGAAAGAGGTCGGCGCACCTGCCGAGCCGCTCTATCTCGACGTTCAGGATATGTTCTACGGCAAGCCCCAGCAGCCCGCCATCGTCGGCGGCCGCTACGGTTTGGCGTCGAAGGACACCACTCCGGCCGACATGGTCGCTGTGTTCGACAACCTCGCCTCGGCCACTCCCAGAGATGGCTTCACGGTGGGTATCAACGACGACGTCACCCATCTGTCGCTCACCACGGGCGCCCCGATCGCGCTCGACCGCAAGGGGACCTTCGAGGGTGTCTTCTTCGGCCTCGGCGCCGACGGCACTGTGGGAGCCAACAAAAACTCGATCAAGATCATCGGCGACACGACCGACAAGTACTGCCAGGCCTACTTCGCCTACGACAGCAAGAAGTCGGGCGGCTACACGGCGTCGCACCTGCGTTTCGGCGACGAGCCCATCCGCTCGCCCTATTTGGTGACGACTCCCGACTTCGTGGCATGCCACGTTCCGTCGTACGTCCACAAATACAACGTGTTGAAGGGTCTCAAAAAGGGCGGTTCGTTCCTGCTCAACACCCTCGCGAGCGCCGCCGACGTGGCCGCCGAACTTCCGGCCGAGATGAAGGCATACTTAGCCAAGAACGATATCAACTTCTACATCATCAACGCGACGAAGTTGGCAGCCGACCTCGGCTTGGGCAACCGCACGAACACGATCATGCAGAGCGCGTTCTTCAAAATTTCGGGAGTGATTCCGTTCGAGACCGCCGTCACCGAGATGAAGAACGCCATCAAGAAGTCCTACGGCCGCAAGGGCGAGGAGATCGTGGCGATGAACAACGCGGCAGTCGACGCCGGAGGCAACGCGGTAGAAAAGGTAACTATACCTTCAGACTGGGCAACAGCAACTCCCGCCCCCGAAGCCAAGAGCTGCTGCTGCGACGGCAAGAAACCCGACTTCGTAAAGAACGTCGTCGAACCCGTCAACAACCTCAAGGGCGACGACCTCCCCGTGAGCGCCTTCGCAGGCCGCGAGGACGGCACATGGGACAACGGCACGGCCGCCTACGAAAAGCGCGGCATAGCAGTCGACGTTCCGCAGTGGAATCCCGACAACTGTATCCAATGTAACCAATGCTCCTACGTCTGCCCCCACGCAGCCATCCGCCCGTTCCTCGCGACGGAAGCCGAGGTCGCCAACGCACCGGAAGGCACCGCCTTCAAACAGGGCCTGGCCGAGACCAAGGATTACAAGTTCCGCATCCAGGTATCGCCGTTAGACTGCACGGGCTGCGGCAACTGCGTGGATGTCTGCCCCGCCAAGACCAAGGCGCTCACCATGATGCCCCTCGCGAGCCAGAAGGCCGAGGAGGCGCGCTGGGAGTACATGCACCACACGGTTGGCTACAAGGAGAGCGCGGTCGACAAGACCAAGAACGTCAAGAACAGCCAGTTCGCCCAACCGTTGTTCGAGTTCAGCGGCGCATGCGCGGGCTGCGGCGAGACCCCTTATATTAAGACGGTGACCCAGTTGTTCGGCGAGAGCATGATCATCGCCAACGCCACGGGCTGCTCCTCGATCTTCTCGGGCTCGGCACCCAGCACCCCCTATTGCGTCAACGCCCGCGGCTTCGGCCCGGCGTGGGGCAACTCGCTGTTCGAGGACAACGCCGAGTTCGGCCTCGGTATGCAGGTTGCGACGGAGAAGCTGCGCGACCGCGTGGAAGAAAAGATGCGCCACGCGATAGCCGAGTGCAACTGCTGCAGCCCCGAGCTGAAGGGCGTGATGCAGGAGTGGATCGACCACCGCAACGACCGCGCGGAGAGCCGCGAGATCACCGACCGCATAATCCCGATGCTCGAAAAGTGCGGCTGCGACACCTGCCAGGAGCTGCTGAAGCTACGCAAGTTCATGGCTCGCAAGAGCCAGTGGATCATCGGCGGCGACGGCTGGGCCTACGACATCGGCTTCGGCGGTCTGGATCACGTGCTGGCCAGCGGCTTGGATGTCAACATTTTGGTCGTCGACACCGAGGTCTACTCCAACACCGGCGGCCAGAGCTCGAAGGCAACCCCCGTGGGCGCGATCGCCAAGTTCGCATCGTCAGGCAAGCGCGTCAGAAAGAAAGACCTCGGCGCCATCGCCATGACCTACGGCTACGTCTACGTTGCGCAGGTAAGCATCGGCGCCAACCAGAACCAGCTCCTCAAGGTGCTCAAGGAGGCCGAAAGCTACGAGGGTCCCTCGATCGTGATCGCCTACGCGCCGTGTATCAACCACGGCATCAAGGGCGGCATGACCCGCACGCCGAGCATCGGCAAGGAGGCGGTCGAGAGCGGCTACTGGCACCTGTGGCACTACGATCCCAGGCTCGCCGACTCTGGCCAGAACCCCTTCACGATGGACAGCAAGGAGCCCGACTGGACAAAGTTCCGCCCGTTCTTAGACAAGGAGGTGAGGTATTCGGCGCTCGCCAAGGCCTATCCGGCCGAGGCCGAGGAGCTCTTCGCCGCTGCGCAGGAGAACGCCAAGTGGCGCTACGACAGCTACCGCCGCATGGCCGAGCTGAAGTACTAAGCCGAAGCACCGAGAGGCGTGAGCCTCAAGAGTTGAGATAGGATATCCGTCATTGCGAGGGGCATGGCCCGAAGCAATCCAGAGAATTACCCGCTGGATTGCTTCGACCTGCGGCCTCGCAATGACGGTAAAATCCCAACTCCGATCCGAATAAAGAACCTTACTAAAACCTACCCCGTTATGAAAAAATTAGCACTAACGCTGCTGACGGTCGCCCTGACCCTCACCGGCACCACGACACAAGCACAGGCGCAGACACAGACCAACGTCCAGTCCGCCCGCCAGCAACAGCAACCCGCCCCGCAGAGGAGCCGCATCGAGGAGGGCACCGTCCGGAGCGCGTTGCTCGGTCGCGAAAAATCCTACTTGGTCTACCTCCCCGCCGAGTACGACGCCAACCCCACCAAGAAGTACCCCGTGTTGTACCTGCTCCACGGCGCGGGCGACGACCACACCGGCTGGCGCGACAAGGGCACGATGCGCCTCATAGCCGACGAGCAGATCGAGTCGGGCCTCTCGCTGCCGATGATCATAGTGATGCCCGACGCCAGCGGCGAGGGCGGCGGCACGGATGGCGGCTCGACCAAGAATCGCGGCTACTTCAATCAGGAGGGTTGGCCCTACGAAGATCACTTCTTCGAGGAGTTCATCCCCGCCATAGAGAGCCGCTACCGCATCGTGGGCGACAAGCAGCACCGCGCCGTGACGGGCCTCTCGATGGGGGGCGGCGGATCGGCTGCCTACGCGCAGCGCCACCCCGAGATGTTTTCGAGCGCGGCCCCGATGAGCGGAGCGCTGGGAGGCATGAGCCGCAACAACCCCAACGACAACCCCGTCGAGTTCGTAATCAACGCCACCCCCGACCAGATCGAGGGCCTCCGCACCATCCGTTGGTGGGTCGACTGCGGCGACGACGACTTCCTGTGGGAGTCCAACGCCGACTTTTTCCGCGCCATGAAGGCCAAGCAGATCCCGCTCCAGTACCGCGTGCGCAACGGCGGCCACAACTGGGAGTATTGGCAATCGGGCCTCGCCCCCATCCTCACCTTCGTCTCGATAGGCTTCGTAGAATAGTTGTTAGTGATTAGTGGTTAGTGGTTAGTGCTAACGCGCGCAAAATAAAAATACGTGCGAAGCACACCACAACTTTTCACTTTTAGTTTTTAACTTTTCACTAATTTTCACAAAGTATGAAAAGACGCGAATTCATAACCAAAACCCTAACCGCAGGAGCCGCCATAGCCGCCCTGCCCATACTTCCGGCCCTATCCGGAGAGGCGCCACAGACCCCGATCTCGACCCAAAAGTCAACTCCCAGCCCCTCGAAGTTCACCGCCGACGAGCTACAAGCCCGCTACGAAAAACTCGACGAAGCGCTCCGACGCCCAATTTTCCGAAAAGAGCTCTTCCCCGACCCCGTGATAATCGACACGCTTGAGCTGCTCGAACTCGACGGCCGCTACCTCTGTCGCGTAAGGTCCAAGGATGGCGCCGAGGGAATCTCCGTGGGCCACGGCTCCACAGGCCCCTTCGCCCGCATCATGCGCGGCCAGGTGATCCCGTTCTTCATCGGCCAGGACGCGCGCGAACTCGACGCACTGGTCGAGTGGATATTCATGTACCGCCTCAATTTCCGCCTCAACGGCATGGCGATAGGCCTCCCGTTGGCCACGATCGAGTTCGCCATCATCGACATGATGGGCAAAATTTCGGGCAAAAGCGCGGCCGACCTGATAGGCGGCATGCGCAACCCCGAGATAGGGCTCTACTACGCAACCGAGCTGCGCCAACTGCCCCTCGACGAACACTTTAGAAGAATCCAAGAGGAGGTCTCCGAGTTCGACGTCCGCGCACTAAAGATCAAGGTCGGCTTCATGTGGGACGGCAACCGCGACATCCACTACAAAGGCATCCCGGGCAAGAGCGAAAAACTGATCCCCATGGTACGCGACCGCTACCCCGACTGGGCACTCTACGCCGACGCCAACGGATATTACAGCGCCGACGAGGCGATCCGCATCGGCCGCATCCTTGAGGAGCACCGCTTCGGCTACTTCGAGGAGCCTGTCTTTTTCGACAACTTCGAGGAGGTCAAAAAGGTTGCTGACGCCCTCTCGATCCCCATCGCCAACGGCGAGCAGGATCAAAACTTCTACAACTACCGCTGGCTGTTGGCGCACGACGGCCTCGACATCGTCGAACCCGACGCCTACTACTTCGGCGGCTTCATCCGCTCGATGCGCGTGGCGCTGATGGCCGACGCGGTTGGCAAAAAGTGCCTCACGCACATGTCTGGCGGCTCGCTGGGCTACCTCTACAACTCGCTGCTGGTCTCGGCGCTCCCCAACCCCACGCCCCACCACGAGTTCAAAGGGTTCGGCACCCACGTTCCGTTCGAGTGCCCCACCTCGCCGCTCACCCTCAACGCCAGCATGATGAAGGTCCCCACCGGCCCAGGCCTCGGAGTAACCATCGACCCCACCTACATCGCCAAATACAAACCAATTAACAATTAAAGCCGGAACGCCGGCAGCGGCGGCAACGGCCGCAGCGATTTAGTGGTTAGTGGTTAGTGGTTAGTGGTTAGTGGTTAGTGGTTAGTGATTAGTGATTAGTGCTAACGCGCAGCCTAATACCGCGTTAGCCTAAACGTTGCGTAGCAAGTTCCCCTCCTCCGGAGGGGGGGGCGTAGGCAGCCCAAGTTGCCGAGCTGAAATCGCCGAGCAATCCGCTCGGCAACCGCTAAGGGGTCCGAAGGGCGGGGTGGTCAAGGAGCCCCCCCCCGTCATTGCGAGCAAAGCGAAGCAATCCAGAATACAGTCGCCTCATAATGAGGCGACTGTATTATTGTCATCCCGAGCGAGCAAAGCGACGAGGGATCTACCGAATAGCGATTTAGTGAAAAGTGAAAAAAAATCAAAAAAACTGAAACAAAACCACCCCCAAAAACGTAATAACTCGCAACCATAAAAGCCCCTAAGAAACAAAAAAAACAACCATACCTATAATAATAAGAAAAAACAACCCAAAAAAACCGTGACATAGGTAACACTCGACCAAAAAAGCGTTACATAAGTAACACACGGCCAAAAAAAACCGTTACATAGGTAACACTCGACCAAAAAAAAGCGTGACAAATGTCACGCTTTTTTAAGTACCGCGTAGCAAAACCCCGCGTCAGCCCATTTTCAATTCTCAATTTTCAATTTCTGCGTAGCAAAAACCGCCGCCGGCGTTCCGGCTTAGATAGAGATTTCCAAAATCTCCAACTCCATAACCCCGGCCGGCGTTCCGGCCAATTCTCAATTGTTGCGAAGTTTCCCAAGCAAGACAACATTATTATCCTCTTCCAATAGCGAGTCATTAAGCGCCACCACCCGCTGCAACACATCAGGGTCGGGGATACGCCCCGAGGCAATCAACTCACCGAGCTGCCTCTTCAGACCGATCGTCGTAAAGTTACCGATATAATACCCCTGCGAGAATTCGGGCCAATCCCCCACATCCAACCCACCCAACTCATCTATCGCCAGACCGAAGAACGCCCCCTGCAAAGTCTCCTTGTCCACAATGAAGTTCTGCGGCGGAAGCCCCTGCGACACGTTCGCCCCCACCTGCTCCATACCCGGGGCAAAACGGCCATAAAAGTGGCCAGGCAGCTCACCATACATATAGTAAGGCGGCCGTTTTGACAAGATGTTTTTGACTGTGAATAGTGACCGCACACGCCCCGCCGCCACGTCGTATCGCCCCAGCGTGTCGCTCGACGGATTGCCGAATATCATCATATAGGGGTCGAAACCACCCGCGTTACGCCCCGCCACTATCTCGCTGCTGAAATCGACATGCCGCTCTGGAGCAGGATTCGCGATCTCGTTGATCACATTCCCCTCCCTGTCCTGCGTCCACGCCCACACAGGCGAGCCGAAGGGCAGCGTCGCAAGACTGATTGTGCCGTCGGCATTGATGTCGAACACCCCTTTGGACGAACCGTAAGCCAATTTCACAGGCTTCCTGATACTCCCGTCGATGCCGAACACGAGCAGCTGCTCTGTCTGCCACGGCAAAATGTATATGGTCTGTGACTCTTCGTCGATGGCCGCCGAGTATATCATCCCATACTCGCCCGGGCCGCGTCCCTCATGGCCTATGTCGCGCAGATACTTTCCGCTACGGTCAAACAGCTTGAACGACCGCGGAACATTTGTCGCGATACCTATATAATTATCGGACACGGTAACATTTCCGCTCTGGAACAGCGCCTCGTTGCGACTCTCCAGCGGAATTATCTCAAGCTCCTCGACAAGCATGGAGAGTGGCAGAGTAATCGAATCTCTGAAAGCGTTGATGTCCGCCACCACCAACTCGCCGCCATCGGGCATCGCAACCCGCTCCGCAACGGGCTTTCCGCCGAGTACACCATCGGCAAAACGAACTTTTCGCGCCCCGCCCGACCCGCAACCCGCGAGCACGACCACCCCCGCAATCAAAGTCGCAATCCCCACTTTACCGCGTAGCATAGTTGTAGCGTAACCCATTTTCATTTAAAATCGCCGTCGGCGTTCCGACCAATTTTCAATTAGATAGAGATTTCCAAAATCTCCAACTCCATAACCCCCGCCGGAACGGTAACCTCAACCACATCCCCCTTCTTATGGCCCATCAGCGCGGCGGCAATAGGAGTGGTGGTGGCCAACTTTCCCTCGCGCAGATTAGCCTCCTTTTCGGGCACAAGGGTATACACGACCTCCTTGCCTGTACCCACATTCAGCAACCGTACCTTGTTGAGTATCTGCACAGTATCCGTCCCGACCTTCGACCGATCCAGCAGCCTGGCCGACGCCAACATCCCTTCCAGCTGCGCGATCCTCATTTCGAGCATCCCCTGCGCCTCCTTGGCCGCGTCATACTCGGCGTTCTCCGACAGATCGCCCTTGTCCCTTGCCTCGGCAATCGCGCGCGACGCGGCGGGCCGTTCGACCGACCGCAACTGCTCCAACTCGGCCTTAGCCTTTTCGAAACCCTCCTCGGTGAGGTATGTAATTTGTGTTGTCATAAGTTCTAAAAAAACAAAAAAATCCCGACCCTGCGGCCGAAATGTAACAAAAAGTCCCGACCGACAGCCGAAACGACATCAATTAACACGCCAAAGCGTAAAAGTATAAAGGCAAAGATATGCAACGTTTTTAAAATATCCAAATATCCACTACTTTTGTAACCTGAACACCGGCGGCAAAATCATTCTGCGTAGCCAATTCTTAATTCTTAATTCTTAATTTTTAATTGGCTTTATGTCAGGTTCAAACTTCGTAGACTACGTAAAAATTTTCGCCCGATCGGGCAACGGCGGTGCGGGCAGTTCGCATTTTCGTCGCGAGAAGTTCGTCGCGTTCGGTGGTCCGGACGGCGGCGACGGCGGCCGAGGCGGCAGCATCATCCTGCGGGGCAACAGCCACTACTGGACGCTGATCCACCTGAAGTACCAGCGCCACATCTTCGCCGAGCACGGCAGCGGCGGCTTCGGTTCGCGGTCGAGCGGCAAGGCCGGCGCGGACATATATATAGAGGTACCGTTAGGCACGATAGCCAAAGACGCCGAGACGGGCGAAGTGGTGGCCGAGGTGACGCAAGACGGCGAGGAGAAGATGCTGCTCGCCGGAGGTCGCGGCGGCCTCGGCAACTGGCACTTCAAGACCGCCACCAACCAGGCGCCCCGCTACTCCCAACCCGGCGAGCCGGGCATCGAGCAGGCCTTCGTACTGGAGCTCAAGCTGTTGGCCGACGTTGGCTTGGTGGGCTTCCCCAACGCCGGCAAGAGCACGCTGCTCTCCGTCGTGAGCGCCGCCAAGCCCAAGATCGCCGACTACGCCTTCACCACGCTGGAGCCCAACCTCGGCATCGTCGAGGTGCGCGACGGCCACTCGTTCGTGATGGCCGACATTCCGGGCATCATCGAGGGTGCGCACGAGGGCAAGGGGATCGGCACGCGCTTCCTGCGCCACATCGAGCGCAACTCGATCCTGCTCTTCATGATTCCGGCCGACACCCCCCGCACGCTGCGCGCCGAGTACGACATCCTGCTGGGCGAGCTGCGCCAGTACAACCCCGAGATGTTGGACAAGCGCCGTCTGGTGGCGATCACCAAGTGCGACATGTTGGACGCCGAGCTGCTCGCGGCCATGCAGGCCGAGGTCGCGGCCACCTTCCCGCCCGACATCGAGGCGTCGTTCATCTCCTCCGTCTCGGGCCTCAACCTCCCCACCCTTAAAGACACGCTCTGGGCAATGCTCAATTAAGAATTAAGAATTAAAAATTAAGAATTAGCTACGCAACACTCGTCATTGCGAGCAAAGCGAAGCAATCCAGCATACCGCGTAGCCCATTTTCAACTTTCAATTTTCAATTAATTCCGCGTAGCCAATTTCTAAATTCTCGAATTTTCAAATTCTTAATTCTTAATTTTTAATTCTTAATTGAAGTGAGAATCTTACTGATCTACACCGGCGGCACCATAGGAATGGTCTCCGACCCCGCAACGGGAGCCCTGAAACCGCTCAACTTCAGAGAGATAGAGAGCGAGATTCCGGCCCTGAAACGCCTCGGGGTCGAGATCGAGTACCACGAGGGGTTCCCACCGATCGACTCGTCGGACGTGACGCCGGCCGATTGGGCGCGCCTGGCCGAGACGATCCGCGACAACTACGCAACGTTCGACGGCTTCGTCATCCTCCACGGCACCGACACGATGGCCTACACGGCGTCGGCGCTCAGCTTCATGCTCGAAAATCTCGCCAAACCGGTCGTCTTCACCGGCAGCCAAATCCCGATAGGCGTGCTGCGCACCGACGGCCGCGAAAACTTGGTAACGGCGGTAGAAATCGCCTCCGCCCGCCACCCGAACGGCGGCCCGATGGTGCCCGAGGTGAGCATCTACTTCCAAAACCGCCTCTTTCGCGCCAACCGCACCACCAAGTGGAGCGCCCAGCAGCTCAACGCCTTCACCTCCGAAAACTACCCGCCGCTGGCCGAGGTGGGGGTCACGATCAACTACAATGAGGGGGCGATCGCCCGACCCGAAAACCCCTCCGCAACGCTAAAAATTTCGACCCGCCTCAACACCAACGTCGCATTCGTGCGCCTATTTCCGGGCCTCGATCCGCGCATTTTCGACACGATCGCAACCGGAAATGGCAACGGCGGCCGGAACGCCGGCAGCGAAAGCGAAAGCAGCAAAAGGGGCATCGACGGTCTGATTATCCAGAGTTTCGGCTCGGGCAACACCCCCACGGCCCCCTGGTTTTTCGACACCCTGCGCCGCGCCATCGACCGCGGCGTCCACGTCGTCAACATCACCCAGTGCCTCGCCGGCGGCGTCGAACCGATCTACGAGTCGGGCCTGCGCCTCGCCGAGCTGGGCGTGATCTCGGGCCGCGACATGACCGCCGAAGCCGCCCTCACCAAACTGATGTACACCCTCGGCCTGGATCTCTCCCCCGCCGACACACGCCAACTCCTCACTGTCCCTCTTCGCGGCGAAGCAACTAAACAGTGATTAGTGGTTAGTTATTAGTGGTTAGTGCTAACGCGATATTAAGGCTACGCGGAATTTTCTGTGTAGCATTGCGCCGCGTTAGCACTAACCACTAATAACTAATTGTTGAAGTCAGAGAGGCCCATGCCTCTCTGACTTCAACAATTTTATCCCTTTTTTTGCACGTATAAATAATTCTTCCTATATTCGCGAATCCGTTCACACCTCAACGAAGTGCGAACGGGTCGTAAGGCGGGGCGTCATAGCGGCGTAACCGTCTGACGAACAAGGAGAAATGACCGAGTGGCTGAAGGTGCGCGCCTGGAAAGTGCGTATGCTCCAAAAGGGCATCGTGGGTTCGAATCCCGCTTTCTCCGCCGCCGCTCGTAAAATATAGAGTTACAAAAAGCCTGCTTGCAGGCTCGGGTTGAAAATAGGGCGGCGGCGCAAACTCGTTTGCAGACGGCGCGCTGTTTTCAACCCGAAGAGCCCGAAGGGGGTCTCGTCACTCTATATTTTACGAGGGTTAGCCAAGGAGCCCGCGGCGATCACGACCAAAGGGAGTAATCCCGCGGCGCAACAAAGAACAAGGGCCCCGCGGCGATCACGAGCTCACAAAGTGAGCGAGTAATCCCACCGGCCCAAAAAAGCGAAGGGAGTAATCCCGCCGAGACCCCAAAAGCAACAAGAAACAAAAGCAACAAACCAAGAGCCCCGTAACAAAAGCAACGCCCCAAAAAGCAAACACACATTAAAAAAACTTAAATAACTCAATCAATTATTATTAACTAACTATGAAAAAACTTTTTCTTATTTTGGCTTTTGTCGCCTGTTTCGGCATAGCCACAGTTTCTGTTCAGGCCCAGAGCGCGGCTCCCGCCCAGACGACCCTCAATGCCGAGACCGACGTAGCCGGTCAGCCTTTGCACCAGGCAATTAAGCAGAAATTCCTCGAAGGCGGCGCGGGCTGGATGGCCCCGATTTTGATCTTTGTGATCCTCGGTTTGGCAATTTCCATCGAACGTATCATCTACCTGAACCTCTCGACGATCAACTCCAAGAAGCTGATTGTCAAGGTCGAAGCCGCGCTGAAGAAGGGTGGCATCGAGGAGGCGAAGAAGGTAGCCCGCGACACAAAGGGCCCGATCGCTTCGATCTTCTATCAGGGTCTCGACCGCTACGACCAGGGCATGGACAATGTCGAAAAGTCGGTTGTATCGTACGGCTCGGTGCAGATCGCGCAGATGGAATCAGGCCTCGTATGGATCGGTCTGTTCATCGCTCTTTCTCCTATGTTAGGGTTCATGGGTACCGTTGTGGGTATGATCGGCGCGTTCGACTCGATCCAGGCGGCTGGCGACGTTAGCCCCACGCTCGTGGCAGGTGGTATCAAGGTTGCACTTTTGACCACTCTGGCGGGTCTTATCGCCGCTGTGATCCTGCAGATGTTCTACTCGTACATCATCTCGAAGATCGACAGCCTCACGATGGACATGGAAGACAGCTCGATCACGCTGATCGACATTCTCACCGAATACAACAGGAAGTAATCACACCATGAAGAAAATCACAAACATAATCCTGATCGCGCTGGTTCTGCTTGCGGTACTGTCGGTAGCCACCTGGCTGTTCGGCGGCAACGAGCTGGCCGAGGTCGACTTCATGATCTACGTCACGTACGCCTACCTGGGCCTCGCGGTGTTGTCGTTGGTCGGACTCACGCTGATGAATATGGGCAAAAGCCGCAGCAACTCCAAGGTAGGTCTGTTCGTCTTCGGCGGACTTGCCGTGTTGGCAGTTATCCTTTGGGCCGCTTTTGCCAAGGCCATCCCCGTCACGGGCGCCGACGGCACCGTCTTCGACGATGTCTTCACGCTCAAAATCACCGACACGGGTCTCTATTTGACCTATGCGGCACTCGCACTGACGGTACTCTTCCTGTTCTGGGGCGTAATTCGCAAAGCATTAAAGTAACGCACTATGGCAGGTAAAAGACAGATACAAGAGATCAACGCGGGTTCCATGGCGGACATCGCGTTCCTGCTCCTGATCTTCTTCCTTGTGGCAACCACCATGAACGTCGACACGGGCATCACGCGGCAGCTGCCGCCGATTCCGCCGGACGACATGCAGGTGACCGAAGATATGAGGGTAAACGAACGTAACCTTCTGCCGATCTTCATCAACACCTACGACAACATTCTGGTGGCCGGCCGGCCGACGGACATTACTCAGTTGACCGACGCGGTCAAGCAATTCGTCATCAACCCGACGAACGACGAGAACATGCCGACGAAGAAGAACGTGGATATCGAGATGCCCGACGGCAGCACGTGGACCGTGCCCGTGAGCGAGGCTGTGGTCTCTCTCACGAGCGACCGCGGCACCAGCTACGACATCTACATCCAGGTGCAAAACGAACTGACGCGCGCCTTCAGCGAGATGCGCGAAGACGCGTCGATGGCAAAATTCAACCGCAGCTTTGTGGACCTCGGCGACGAGGAGCGTAAAGCGATCACCGATGCCGTGCCCCAGCCTATTTCTGAGGCCGAACCCCGTAACGTAGGAGGAAACTGATATGGCAGTAATGAAGAAAAAGGGGAAAGGCGGCATTCCGCCAATCTCGACCGCATCGCTTCCCGACGTTATCTTTATGATCCTGTTCTTCTTCATGATCTCGACCTCGATGCGCGAGACGGACATTCTGGTTAAGACCCAGCTGCCGAGCGCGTCCGAAGTCGCGAAACTTGAGAAGAAGCAGTTGGTGAGCCACATCTACATCGGCCAGCCGGTCGACTCTCAGCAGGCGCAGTGGGGTACCGCCCCTCAGATCCAGCTGAACGACAGCTATCAGCGCCTTCCGGACATTCTGGAGTTCGTCGCCTCCGAGCGCGACAAACTTTCGGAAGCCGACCGTATGGCGATGACGGTGATGATCAAGGCCGACAAGAGCACACGCATGGGTATCATCTCCGACGTGAAGCAGGAACTTCGCCGCGCCAACGCGCTGAAGATCAGCTACGCCGCCAGCAAGACCCTCGCCGCCGGCCAGTAGCCGCGCCGATAAATTACAAAAAGCAGCCACCCTTTGCGGGGTGGCTGCTTTTTTTTTATACTCATCCCAACCCGCCGCGGCCGTTGCCGAGTCATCCCGACAGAGGCCAAAGGCCGACGAGGGATCTACCATATACAATTGAAAGTGGAAAATTGAAAATTGAAAATGGTCGGAACGCCGACAGCGATTTAAGCTACGCTGAATTATATACGTGCGAAGCACACCTAAACTTTTCACTTTTCACCATACTCCCCCCGTCATTGCGAGGAGTGCAACGACGAAGCAATCCAAGCCGGAACGCCGGCAGCGATTTATTTCGCGTAGCAGGCTTGCACAGCAAGCCGTCAGCACGACGCCGCCCCCAGCGGCGGGCTGAAATTTCGCCAAAGCGCAATTTCGCCCTTGCTCGGCGTCGCGCTGAGCTAACGCAAAAATCAGAGCCGACCCAACAAGAAAAACACCGCCCCAATAAAGGCAGTGTTTTCGCATCCCATCATCCCAGCGCCCCCGTCATTGCGAGCAAAGCGAAGCAATACAGACCGGAATGCCGGCAGGAGACAACGGCCACAGCGGCCAGAATGCCGACAGCGATTTATTTAGCGCTAAAATAACTCGCCGCAGCCGTTGCCGCCCGCGTAGCCAAATTCTTAATTTTTAATTCTTAATTGACCATAGCATGCCGAAACCCAACAACCCGATCCCAAGCCCCGCGAGTAAAGTCGGGAACCGCCACCGGAGCGCTCCCCGCCAAAACCGAAATCTCGCTAAGAGGCACAATACAAGACCATTCGGCCGCATCATAAACATCCTGATCCAGCGGCAACCCATTCCGCAAGCAGTAGACCAACCGCCAATCCATAATAAAATCCATGCCGCCATGTCCGCCGACGCGACGCGCCAACTCGCCCACCTCACGCGTGATGGGATGCTCCCACCGAGCCAAAAACTCCTTAAGTTCCTCGCCCGCCAAAGCCCGATGAGCATTGGGAGCCACTGCAACGCTCTGCACCGGATACTTCTGCGCAAACCCGTCCGTCCCACTCACCGTATGGAGCCGACTGTACGGCCTCGGCGAAGTCACATCATGCTGAATCATCATCGACCGCCCGCGCTCCGTCGAGATCAAAGTTGTGTTCATGTCGCCCAACCGATACTCGCGCGCAGCTTCCGGCGAGTCAGAACCAAACCGCTCGCGGGCATACTCCGACATCCCTTTCTGTGCGCTCGACAACGACACCAGATAGTTCATCTTGTCGCCGCGATGCAACCCAAGCACCTGAGCCACAGGCCCTAACCCATGCGTCGGATATGGATTTCCGGTATGCTCCGCGTTGAACTCCAACCGAAACTGCCCCTGATAAGCATCGCGAGCATCCGGCGAAAAAGGGTTGAACTGCAGCTCCCGAAGGTCATGAATATAGGCCCCCTCGACATGCACAATATCGCCGAAAACGCCCTGCTGAGCCATGTTCAACGTCGCCATCTCAAAAAAATCGTAGCAACAATTCTCCAACATCATGCAGTGCCTGCGGGTGCGTTCGGCGGTGTCGACCAGCGCCCAACACTCCTCCAGCGTCATCGCGGCAGGCACCTCCACGGCCACATGCTTGCCCTGCTCCATCGCGTAGAGCGCCATCTCGGTGTGCCGCTGCCACGGCGAGCAGATGTACACCAGGTCGATGTCGTCCCTCTCGCACAGCCGCTTCCATCCGTCGGCGCCGCTGTACGCCTCAGCGCGCGGTAACCCCTTGTCCGTCAGCCGCTTTTGCGTATCTTCGACCCTCTGCGGATAGAGGTCGCACAGCGCCTTGATCTCCACGCCCTCGATAAAAGTGAAGCGGTTGACGGCCCCCGGCCCCCGCATCCCGAGGCCGATAAACCCGACGCGCACAGTCTCGATCGGCGCCACGGCCAACCCCACGACATCCGTCTGCCCCGCCGGCCGCACCGGCACCTCGGTCACAATCATCCCCGCCGGCCCCTCTTGCGCCGCCGAACCCGCCGAACCGTTAACCGCCCCCGCCGACCCCTGCGCACCAACTTGTGCAATCCCAAGGCCAACAACCCCGAAACACGCAATCAAAATCAACAATAACTTCTTCATAATTAGCATTTTATAAGGTTAATTCATTAAACATCCTCCAATCCCACCACCATTCCCGCCGCGTAGCCTCAGCGTTGCGTAGCTAAATGTCGCGTAGCGCGCGAGAGTCCATAGTTGCCGCATCGCTTCGCGCTGCACTTTCAGCTCGCTTTTTTCGAATATATTCGAAAAAAGCTACGCCCCCCGATAGCGAAAAACGGCGTAAAAAAATAGGTGGCTAAAAGCGTAAAGAAATCGAGACCTTTTGCTCGCAAAACCGCCGAAGAGCGTCGATTTCAAGCGTTAGACTCCTATTTTAGCCGTTTTTCGCCTCGGGGCCTGTTTTTTGGTTACTTTTTTGCTGGTCAAAAAAGTAACTTAAAGAAAAATCTTTTGCGCACCAAAAAAAGTAACTTATAACTTTTCCACACCTTACCATATTTAATTATAAACACGGAGCAAAACTGCTTATAATCTTTTTCATCTCAACCTCATGCTCCTCAAGACTCTGAAGCATAGCCATTTGCGCCAAGACCCGAACGCGATTATGATCCGGCGCCGAGACCTTATAATACCGATCCCCATCCAGATAGTCGGTCAAAAACCGCACCGCCTGCATGTAGGTCAGCAGCCGCGCGCCAAAAGGCAGCAGCGAAACCTCGACAGGCGTCAAAAACCCTCCGGCCGTTTCGAGATACCCACGCGCAAACTCCCTGAAAATCTTCATGTTAAGCCCCACCCGCGAGAGGTCGCGATCATCCTCGTCACCGGTGTTTGCGGCGGTGCGAACGAAGTCGCCAAAGTCCGACATCACAAACCCTGGCATGGTGGTGTCGAGGTCGATCACGCACAGCACCCGCCCCGTATCCTCGTCGAAAAGCACGTTGTTGACCTTCGTGTCGCAGTGCGAAATCCGCCGCGGCAACACCCCTTCGCGCGCCATCCGCTGCGGCGCACACATCTCGTCTGCCCGCGCAAACACCTCATCCACAACATGTTGCATCTCCGCCACCCGCCCCACCCGATCGGCCCGAATCGCCTCCCGCAGCTGCTCCAACCGGTACTCCATATTATGAAAATCCGGAATCGTCGCCCCCAACTCCACCTCCTCAAATGCCTCATTCTCAGTCTCTTCCGAATCGACAGCCCCTCCGTCATTGCGAGGGCTCGGCCCGAAGCAATCCAGCCCTTTTCCCATTCCAACACTCTCATTCTCAGTCATATTAGTTTCAGAGCGCACCCCGTCGCGTAGCAAAAATCCGCTGCGGCCGTTGCCGCCCCCAATATCCGACAACATCCCCTGAAAATCCCCAAAAGCCCGCCCAGTCTCATAGGCCAACTCGGGCGTCACCCGCTCATAAGATCGCGCCCGAGGGATAAGCACCGTCATCCGCCAATAATCCTGACCGTCAAACAGATACGCCTCGCCATCCAACGTCGGAACCACCCGCAGCGCCTTCCGCTCGATATCGTCCTCACCCCGCTCCGCAAGCCGCGCGCGAATATGCTCGGTGATGCGCACGATGTTCCGTTGCATCAGCCCAACGTCGCGAAAAATCGCATGGTTGATCCGTTGCAGCACATAGTCCGGCTCGCCAACATGCTGATTTACAACCCGATAAGTATCGTTAATAAGTCCCGATCCGAACGGCTCGACGCACCCCGCCGCCCCTCGAATCGCAAACCGCGAGACAATTTCCTTAAGTTTTTCCATGGTTTTTCGTTCAGGTTTTCGTTCAGGTCAATCCACAAAAATAACAAAAAAAATCGCAACAGCGACATCAATTTTCACTACGCTGAACAAAAAAAGAGGCGGGACAGTACAAAACGTACATCCCTGCCTCTGTTTTCAAGTCAACGGCACAGTAGCGCCGCCGTTTCCGCGTAGCAAAAATCCGCTGCGGCCGTTGCCGCTTAGTCGTTCAGCGAGAACCGCTTGTAGGCGACGATGCGCGCATCCTTGTCGGCCTCGGCAATAAACTGCCCGACGGTAACCTTAGGATTCTTCACAAGTGCCTGATTAACAAGCGTATTCTCCTTGATAAACTTAGCCAGCTTACCTTCGGCGATCTTGTCCAACATAGCCTCGGGCTTACCCTCCTGACGGGCCTGTTCGCGACCGATTTCGCGCTCTTTCTCCAAAACAGCGGCGGGCATATCGCTCGCGTCGATCGACACGGGCGCCATGGCCGTGGCCTGCATACACACGTCGTGCGCAACCTCGGCGGGGATCGCTTTCGAGAAGCCCACCATCGAGCCTAACTTCTTGTTAGTGTGCACATAAGCGTCGATAAACGGCGCTTCGATCCGCGCGTAGAAAGGCAGTTCGACCTTCTCGCCGGTCTGCCCGCTCTTTTCGGTCACCACGTCGCCCACGAGCGCCATGAGTGCGTCGAGGTCGGCCACATCTTTCGACACGGCCACTTCGAGGATGGCCGCGGCCGACGCGCTGAACTCATCGTTCTTGGCGACAAAGTCGGTTTCGCAGGCCAGGCACAACATGTAACCCTTTGACCCAATGATCTTTGCGACCACCACCCCTTCGGTAGCGGTGCGGTCGGCGCGCTTGTCGGCGACCAGTTTACCCTTCTCGCGGATGATGTCCTTGGCCTTGTCGTAATCGCCCTGGGCCTCTTTGAGCGCGGCCTTGCAATCCATCATTCCGGCGCCTGTCATTTTGCGCAATTTCGCAACATCTGCAGCTGTAATTTCCATATCTTCAATGTTTTATAATTATAATTTCTGTCCATTTCGCCTCCGTGAGCCGATGCCAATCGCGCCGACCTCAATCCTCTCGAAGCCGCCAATCGCGCCGGTTCGCCATCACGACGAGCAGTTAACCGACAAAGCAATCCGGCAAAAGAACGCCGGATTGCTTCATCGCCAACTCACAGTGGCTCAGCGCGTTACTCGGCAGCCGGCGCCTCGGGAGCAACAACCTCAGCAGCAGGCGCTTCCGAAGCCGAAACCGCAGCAGCAGCAACCTCAGCAGCAGGCGCTTCCAAACCCGAACCCGCAGCAGCCGAACCCGCAGTAGCACCCGAAGCAGCCGCACCCGCACCCATCATAGCCGCCACATCGACAGCCTCTTCGCGAGCAAACTTCTTAACCCGCTGACGTCCGGTACCGCGACCGGCGCCACCACGACCCGACGCCCCGCCATCTTCTGAAGAAGAGTCGTCGTCACCATTATCTTTTTCAAGCTTGCGCTCGGCCAGACCCTCGGTGATTGCGGCGCAAATCGCATCCATAATCACCTCGATCGACTTTGTTGCGTCGTCGTTTCCGGGGATCACGTAGTCGATCAACGTCGGGTCGGAGCATGTGTCGACGATGGCAAACACGGGGATACTCAACCTGTTAGCCTCGCGAACGGCGTTGGCCTCCTTCTGCACATCGACCACAAACAGCGCGGCGGGCAGACGGGTCAGATCGGCGATCGACCCCAAGTTTTTCTCCAATTTCGCCCTCTGACGCGAGATCTGCAACTTTTCCCTCTTCGAGAAGTTGTCGAAAGTGCCGTCGGTGGTCATTTTGTCGATTGTCGACATCTTCTTCACCGCCTTGCGAATCGTGGGGAAGTTGGTGAGCATACCGCCCGGCCAGCGTTCCGTCACGTAGGGCATATTGATCGCCGCAACCTTCTCGGCCACAACATCTTTGGCCTGTTTTTTGGTCGCCACAAACAGAATTTTGCGACCGCTTTTGGCCATCTGTTTAGCGGCGGCGGCGGCTGTGTCGATCATCTGCACTGTCTTGTGCAGGTCGATGATATGAATCCCGTTCTTCTCCATAAAGATGTACGGGGCCATTTTGGGGTTCCATTTTCTGCGCAGGTGACCGAAATGTACGCCTGCTTCGAGCAGTTGCTCAAAATTTGTTCTTGCCATTTTCTATTGTTTGTTTTTCGTTAACCCCCAAGTAGCGTCGTTATGGACGGTCCCAGAGGTTTTAAACTTGTTGTTTTCAATTGAAAATTGAAAATTAGCTACGCGATACCCAAAAAGCTACGCGACCAGAAATTCTGCGTTAGCCCATTTTCCACTTTCAATTTTCAATTTTCCACTATCTCTTACTGAACTGGAACCTCCTGCGAGCACCGGGCTGACCGGGCTTCTTACGTTCCACCTCGCGAGAGTCGCGGGTCAGGAATCCGTTCTTCTTAAGCGCGGGCCGCAGCTCGGCGTCGATTTCGCACAACGCGCGTGCGATACCCATGCGGGCCGCCTCGGCCTGCCCCTTGATGCCGCCTCCGGTGAGGTTGATGGTGATGTCGTAACTCTCTGTGGCATTGATCACCAAGAGCGGCTGACGCACCACGTACTGAAAAATTTCGAGCGGGAAGTATACCTCCAGCGGTTTCTTGTTGATGGTGATTTTTCCGGCCCCCTGCTTAACGAAAACGCGCGCCACGGCGGCTTTTCTGCGACCGACTGTGTTTGTGATCTCCATAATTACTTGATTTCGCTAAGTTTGAGTGTTTTGGGCATTTGGGCTTCGTGCGGATGCGCCGTGCCGGCATACACCTTCAGGTTTTTGAGCTGCGCGGCACCCAGACGCGTGCGGGGCAACATCCCCTTGACGGCGTGTTCGAGCACCACGGTCGGCCTGCGCGACAGATATCCGGCGGGGGTTTCGAACCTCTGACCGCCCGGATAGCCGGTGTGGCGCACATACACCTTGTCGGTCATCTTCTTGCCGGTCAGGCGCACCTTTTCGGCGTTGATCACGATCACGTTATCGCCGCAATCGACGTGCGGTGTGAAGTCGGGCTTGTTTTTGCCTCTCAGGATCTTGGCGATCTGCGAAGCCAGGCGGCCCACCACCTCGCCGTCCGCGTCGATGATGTACCACTGCTTGTTGGCAGTGGAGGCATTGACGGAGATCGTTTTGTAGCTTAATGAATCCATTTTTTCGTTATATTTGCAGTTGTTGTATTCGCTCTGTTCGTTGCTTTCATCGCCGTTGCCGCTATTTTTTCGTAGCCTGAGTGTCGCGTAGCTAAAAATTCCGCGTTGGCACTAACCACTAAAAACTAACCACTGACAACTAATAAAAGCGTGCAAAGGTAAAAATAGTTTATCGAACTACAAAACCGCATAAGAAAATTTTATACCCCGCCCGCCCATGTATAGGAATTCCCCGCTCCCGCTGCTACTCATCTGCCTGCTGTTCTGTCCGGCCGAAGCAGCAACAACGATCAAAACTGTCATCCCGACAGAGCGCGCCAGCGCGACGAGGGATCTACCTTATAGCATCTCCGCGCCGCGTAGCCCAATTATCAATTCTCCATTATCAATTATCAATTCCGAAATAGACTCCCTCCTGAGCACCTTCGCCCCGATTCTGAGGTCGTTGCAGGGCTTCGAGGCCAACCTCCCGAGGGAAAAAGTCCACCTCCATTTCGACAACACCTCCTACCGCGCGGGCGACAACATTTGGTTCGCCTGCTACGTCACCGACGGCGGTCGGAACGCCGACAGCGACCTCCGCCCGAGCCGCCTCAGCCGCACGCTCCACGTCGAGCTGCTGAATCCGGGCGGCGAGGTGGTCGCGCGCCGCACCCTGAGAATCGAAAACGGCCGCGCCTCGGGCAGTTTCCCGCTCACCCACACGCCGTTCTACTCGGGCTTCTACGAGGTCCGCGCCTACACAAAATACATGCTCAACGACCCTCCCGAGACGATTTTCTCAAGACTGCTACCAGTCTACGACGCCCCGAGGCAGGAGGGCAACTTCACCGAAAAACGGATGCAGAGCTACAACACCACGGCGGCCAACTACCCGATGCGGCGGCCGCGACCCGAGCGCCGAGGGGCGATCGACGTGCGTTTTTTCCCTGAGGGCGGCAACTTGGTGCAGGGAGTCCCGTCGCGCGTGGCTTTCGAAGCCACCGACCAGTTCGGCCAGCCGATCGACATCACCCTACATACAATTGAAAGTGGAAAATTGAAAATTGAAAATGGTCGCAACGGCCACAGCGGCGGCGGCCGCGGCCGCGGAGTTTTCCAGCACACCCCGGGCGAAATCGCGCAGCAGGTCGAGGTCGAGTACGAGGGGCGGACGCACGTTTTCACGCTGCCGCAGGCTCACCCTCAGGGAGTTGTGATGTCCGTCGACAACCTCTCGCACGCCGACAGCATCGCCGTGACGCTGCGCCGCAACGGGCAAACCCCGCCCGCGCTTTTCGGGGTGGCGACTCAGAGCGGCGGCCGCATCCGCAACGTCACCTTCGCGCATCTGAAGGGCGACAGCCTCGCCTTTCGCCTGCCCAAAACGGGCCGGCCGGCGGGGGTGTCGCGCATCGTGCTGTTCGACTCCTATGGGGCCATCGTCGCCGACCGGCTGGTCTTCGTGCCACCGCGCAACATGCTGACCATCAGTGCGAAAACCGACAGCGTGGAGTACGCTCCACACGCGCCGGTCGAGATGGAGTTTTCGGTCACCGACTCCGACTCTCGCCCCGTCGCCACGACATTTTCGCTGTCGGTGAGAGACGGTGCCGGCGGCGAGATCGCCGACCGCACCGACATCGCCACCGACCTGCTACTCACCTCAGAAATACGGGGTTACGTCCACAACCCCGCCTGGTATTTCGAGCGACCCGACGACCCCGAGCGCCTCGCCGCACTCGACATTTTGTTGATGGTGCAGGGTTGGCGTAGGTACTCGTGGGCGGCAACGGCCGCGGCGGATTTAGCTACGCAAAATAGCTCATTGGCTCAACCGTTCGAGTTGAAGTATGCGCCCGAGCAGGCGATCGACATGCGGGGCAGGGTCGTGACCATCAACCGCCTAAACAACAACGAGATACCGCGCGCCGGAGTCGACGTCAGTCTCATGCTCAGTCGCCCAAATCCCGACGGCGGCAATGTCGATTCGTTGATGGCGGTGGAGACGTTGGTGACGGATAGTTTGGGGCGGTTCGGGTTTTCGGTCGATGTCGAGGGGCGGTGGAATATGATCCTGAGCAGCAGCGGTGGCCGCAGAAACCAGATACTTCTCGATCGACTTTTCAGCCCTCCGCCGCGCAGATATGAGTATGCCGAGCTGAGCACCACCATTATCGAACCCGCCGTTCCGCGTAGCATCAGCACGTCGCCGAGCAAGGGAGGAAATGAGCAACGCGAATTTCAGCCCGCCGCTGGGGGCGGCGGCGTGCTGACGAGGACTTCGTCCTCGAATTTCAGCGTAGATAAATCCGGCGGCGACGTTCCGGCCGCGGACTCGATACAGAGCATGGGGGTCGACAAAGTGAACGTCGTGGAGGCGGTGACGGTGCGGACGCGGGGACGGGAGCAGGCGATTCGTCACCATCGCGCGACGGCGACGGCGCACTACGATCCCGCGGCCGAGATCGACGACATTATCGACGCCACAGGCTACTCGGGCACCGATATCCACGCCATGCTCAAGGCCACGAATCCGCACTTCAGCACCGTGAGCATCGAGACCCCGCTGTCGGGCGGCATGCCCGACTTCACCTCGGCCAGTACTTTTCGCGGGCCCACCACCCTGCAAAACGTCGCCGTGGAGAGTCCCGAGCCCGAGCCGATGGAGACGCACGAGTTCCTTATATATAAAGGTCGGCTGGCGGCGGTGGTGGTCGACTACGAGTTGGTGGGTTGGAACACGCGCGAGTTCTTCGAGTACCGGCAGCTGCCGCGCGAGGCGATCCGGTCGGTGTATGTCAATGAACGGCTGATGGAGGTGGTGCTGCCATACGTCGATATTCCCGCCACGATGACTATGGATCAGATATTCGAGACATTCGGCTGTGTGGTGTTTCTCGAAACGTGGCCCGAGGGGGAGATCAACGTCGGCGGCGGGCGCGGCACCCGTAAAACTTTTCTTGAGGGGTACAGCTCTCCCGTGGCTTTTTCGCACCCCGACTACTCTGTTTCGCCGCCCGGAGTGGCGGACTATCGGCGGACTTTGTATTGGAATCCGGCGGTGGCTACCGACTCCTTGGGGCGGGCTCGGGTCTCTTTTTTTAACAATGGGCGGGCTTCTTCGGGGTTCTTTTTTCGTGGGGAGACTGTTTCTTCTTTGGGGGAGGTTGGGGTAATTGAAAATTGAAAGTTGAAAATTGAAAATGGGCTACGCGACATTTATGCTACACAGAATTCTGGATTGCTTCGCTTTGCTCGCAATGACGGGGCGCGTTATCTCATTTTCAATTTTCAACTTTCAATTTCAAATTATAAGGTAGATCCCTCGTCGCTTCGCTCTGTCGGGATGACGCCGGAACGCCGGTGGCGGATTTAGCTACGCAGAATAAATCGCTGCCGGTGTTCCGGCCATTTTCAATTTCCAATTTTCAACTTTCAATTTTCAATTCTCCGGCGGCTACTTGTAGCGCCGGACTCGGCGGGTTTGGCGGTTGGGGGTTTCGCGCTCTATTATTCCGGTCAGGACGTCGGCGGCGTCGTGCCAACGGTTGGCGCGGTAGAGGCGGCGGTAGCTCGTCAGGTGGGCGTGCAGCACCGGCCAACGGGTGGCCCAATCCTCGGGCATGCGGATGCGCGCCATCACCTGGGCCGAGTAGGAGAGGATGCGCGCCTCCTTGTTGTCGGATTGGTGGAACCACTCGACCGAGACTCCGCGCGCGCGCTGCTCGACCGCTCGGGCGAATCCGCGGCCGCCGTTGTTGCTCTCGATGTAGGCGCGGCCGATGTGGTTGTCGCGCAGCATGTCGGCCACGAGTTTTTCGGTGATCTCCATCGGGTCGGGCGAGTGGACGGAGTCGGTGATGTAGATGAGGCCGTTGGGGGCCACGGCGTAGCAGATCGAGCAGAGGTAGTCGTCGCCCATGTCGGCGGTGTCGGTGTAGTTGCCTCGGCGGGAGATGATTTTGGGGAGCTTGTCGTAGGTCTCGATGCGGGAGTAGAGGGCTCCTTCGCCGGCGGCGGGGGCTCCCTGATACATGCAGGCGAATTGGTAGGGGTCGAGGGCGCGTTTGCCTTCGAGCAGCTCGGCGCTGTGGCGCTCCTCCCACAGGGCCTCGCCCGACTCGCGCGGGTCGACCTCGCAGGCGGGCGAGACCTTGAGCGCTTCGAGGTTGAAGTAGAGCCAGGTGTCGGGCGGCCAATTGTCTAACTGCGACCAGTCGGTGAAGCGGCAGACCGGCTCCTTGGCGCCGATGAGGCCGATGAGGTCCTCCTGATGCCAGCGGGTGTTGACGATCAACTCCGACGAGTCGTTGTGCATGCGGGTGCGCACCACCGAGAGGTACCAGTCCCAGCAGTTTTCGCGAATGACGGGCGAGTTGGCCTCAAGGGCGTCTTTGTAGAGGTCGTCGATGATGAAGGTGTCGACGCGGTTACCGGTGAGCGGGCCCTCGCGACCGACCGAAAATAGTTCGCCCTCGGCGCCCACAACCTCGAAGTGGTCGGCGGTGCGGATGTAGCTGGCCGACTCTTTGTTGGCGGCGGCGGGGTTGGGATTTGGGGTTGTGTTTTTGCTCGTTCGGCCGGAGCCCTTGATGTTGGTGTCGGGGAAGATGGCGCCGTACTCGGGTGTGTCGATGAGGCGTTGGGTGTGGCGGTTGAAGCGTGTCGCCAGCGCCGCGCTGTATGACGCGATGGCGATGTGGCGGTTGGGGTCGAGACCCAGCATGTAGGCCGGAAGCAGCACCGACGAGCCGTGGGACTTGCCGTGCTGCGGGGGCATGACGACCATCATCTTGCGGACCTTGCCCCTCGCGAAGGCCTCCAACAGACGGTAGTAGGTCTCGTGGAAGGGTTGGGAGTCGAAGGTGGGGTACATGGTTTTGGCGAAATCGGTTAAGGTGGTTTGGTTTTGGTTTGAGTTTTGGTTTGAGTTTGAGTCTTGGTTTGGGTCTTGGTTTGGGTCTTGGTTCTGGTTTGGGTTCTGGAGATTGTTCATGGTTTGTTGCTTTTGTCGTTTGGAACTTGGGTTTGGGTTGGTTTTCGAGGGTTAGTCGTAGTCGATTAAGTGGGGTTTTAATTCACTGAAGGTGAAGTCGTTGGGGGTTTGTTCTGTTTGCTCGGGGGCGCTCGTGTGGAACTCCCACCAGACCGGCACGACGTCGGTGATGGGGCGGGCGGGGCCCTCGGGCAGGGTCTCGGGGCGGCGGTAGATTATCGCCGTTAGGATTAGGGTGGCGGCGATGGTTTTTTCGGCGGGGCTCGCTTCGGGGCTCGCTTCGGGGCTCGGGAGCTCCATTTCGATGCGGCCGTTGAACCAGTCGGCGGGGCCGATTTCGCGGCGAAGGCGCTGAGCAAGTGCGCGATAGTGGTCTGTGGTGATTTCGATCATTTTGGTTTGGTTTTTGGGTTTTGGTTGTTTGTTTGTTTTTTGTTCTGCGTAGCTGTGCTGCGTTAGCCCATTTTCAACTTTCAATTTTCAATTTCGACAAAGATACTGTCGACATCGGCGATTGTTGTTTCCCCAAATTGGGAACTTTTTTTTAACTGCTTAATTGTTAGGGTGTTCCGAAGGTGTTCCAAACGACACGACAAAGCTAAAACCAAATTCGACGAATGGTTCCGCGCGTGGACGAAGTTGTTATTATTCGGACTTTTTGTGCTATCTTGAGTGGTGCCGATTGACAATTCTTGATTGAGAATTGTCAATTGGCAATTAAGAATTAAGAGTTGGCTAACGCGGTACTTCGGCTTGCTGTGCAAGCCGTCAGTCCTCCGCCACCCCAGGCGGAGGGCTGATGCCCCCCGCTGGCGTTCGGACTGCAGCTACGCGCGCGGAGATGCTGTAAGGTAGATCCCTCGTCGGAGCTTCGCTCCTCTGTCGGGATGACCGGTTTTGTGTCGCGTTAGCGGATTTTTAATTCTTAATTTTTAATTCTTAATTCTTAATTCTACCTTTGCCGGCATGGAGCGCACAGCACTTTTTCCCGGGTCGTTCGACCCGTTTACGCTTGGGCATAAAGCGGTGGTGGACATGGGATTGACCATGTTCGACAGGATCGTCGTGGGGGTCGGGGTCAACGCCGCCAAGCAGGGGCTGCTGACGCCCGAACGGCGAGGCGAGCTGATCGAGGCGGTGTTCGGCGGCGAGAGCAGGATCGAGGTCGCGCTGTATGGCGGACTCACCGGCGACTACTGCCGGTCGAGGGGCATCAGGCACATACTCAGGGGGTTGCGCAACTCGACCGACTTTGAGTATGAGCACGACATGGAGATGGCCAACGACCAGATTTACCCCGAGATCACAACCGTGGCGCTGTTTACGCCGGCCGACTATATCCCCGTGTCGTCGCGGTTGGTGCGCGAAATTATTACCATGGGGGGGGATCCGGCTAAGTTCCTGCCCTCCGGGATCGACATTAAAGAGTACCTATAATAGTTGAAAGTGGAAAATTGAAAGCTAAACAGTGGTTAGTGATCAGTGATTAGTGGTTAGTGCTAACGCGCAGGATTATTCTGCGTAGCTATGCGTTGCGTAGCACTAACCACTTATCACTAACAACTAACCACTACTTTTTAAGTTTTCAATTATCAATTAAACTGCAAGTTAAGTATGGAGTTTACAGCAGAAATGATTGCCGGGTTTCTTGGCGGCACGATCGAGGGCGACCCCGCGGCGGCGGTCGCCGAGTTTGCCAAGATCGAGGAGGGGCACGAGGGGACGTTGTCGTTCCTGGCCAACCCGAAGTATGAACACCATGTGTACACCACGCGGTCGTCGATCGTGATCGTGGGGCGCGACTTTGTGGCGAGCGGGCCGGTGAGTGCGACGCTGATTCGGGTCGACGATGCCTATGCGGCGTTTGCGTCGCTGCTGAGGTTGTATCGCGAGAACCAGCCTCGGCCGGTGGGGGTCTCTTCGCGGGCGGCTGTCTCTGAGGAGGCGGTGGTGGGGTCGGATTGCTATGTGGGCGATTTTGCCGTGGTGGAGAGCGGGGTTGTGCTGGGCGACGGGGTCGCGGTCTATCCGCAGAGCTATGTCGGGCGGGGGGTTCGCATCGGCGCGGGGTCGACGATCCATGCCGGGGTGAAAATCTATGAGGGTTGCGTGATTGGCCAACGTGTTGTGATTCATGCCGGTACGGTGGTCGGGGCCGACGGTTTCGGGTTCGCCCCCGGGGCCGACGGGGTGTTCGAGAAAATTCCGCAGATCGGCAATGTCGTCATCGAGGATGATGTCGAGGTGGGGGCCAATACGTGCATCGACCGTGCGACGATGGGGTCGACCGTTTTGCGGCGCGGGGTGAAGTTGGACAACCTGATTCAGGTGGGTCACAACGTCGAGATCGGCGAAAACACAGTCGTCGCCGCGCAGGCGGGCATGGCCGGCAGCTCGAAGGTCGGGCGCGGTTGCATGTTGGGCGGACAGGTGGGGTTGGCGGGCCATCTCACTCTGGGTGACGGAGTTAAGATGGGGGCGCAGAGCGGGGTCGACCATGATGTTCCCGCGGGGGGGACTCTGCTGGGGTCGCCAGGGTTGCCCGGGATTCGGTTCCATCGCTCTTGGGCGGTTTTTCGGGCCCTTCCGGAGCTTAACCAGCGGGTGGCGGCTTTAGAAAAAGTGATTAGTGATCAGTGATTAGTGGTTAGTGCTGACGCGACGCATAGCTACGCGGAATTTTTGTGCGTTAGCACTAACCACTGATCACTAACCACTTACAACTATGAAAAAGGTTATAATGGGTATCGACCCGGGGACGGCGCGGACGGGTTACGGGGTCTTGGAGGTCGGGAGCGACGGCAGGTTATACGCTGTGGCTCTGGGAGATATCGACATGCGGCGGGTTCGCGACCACTACCAGAAGTTGCGGATGATTTTCGAGCGGGTGGGCGCGCTGATCGACGGCTATCGGCCCGACGAGGTGGCGCTGGAGTCGCCGTTTTTCGGCACCAACGTGCAGAGTATGTTGAAGTTGGGTCGGGCGCAGGGGGTCGCCATGGCCGCCGCGCTGTCGAGGGGCATCGACGTGTGTGAGTATGCCCCCACGAGGGTCAAGCAGGCCATCACGGGGCGCGGGGCCGCGGCGAAAGAGCAGGTCGCGGCGATGTTGGGCGGCATGCTGGGCATCGAGTACGACCCGCGGCGGTTGGACGCGACGGATGGGATGGCGGTGGCGCTTTGTCACTATTTTGCTACCTCTTCTTCTGTGTTTCAGGCGGTTGGAGGTGCGGCGGGGGGCAGCGTTGCTAATAAAAAAACGGGGCGGAGTGCGTCTTGGGAGGATTTTTTGCGGGCTAATCCCGGGCGGGAGATTGGGCGTGCGGCGGGGCGGGAAAGTGGGCGCGCAGTTAAAAAATAGCGGTCGGGGGTGAATTTTTTAATTCTTAATTTTTAATTCTTAATTTTTAATTCTACCTTTGCACCCGCAATCGCCCCGATGGGGTGGTTTTTCGTCAAAAGTGGCCATATTCGAGGCGCGAGGAAATTTTGCGAGGGAGTGCACTCGGTGTGCATGACCGAGCGAAAATTTCCGAAGTAACGAAGAAGATGACCGCTTTTCACGAAAAAAAAGGCACCATAGCTTAATTGAATAGAGCATCTGACTACGGATCAGAAGGTTCCAGGTTTGAGTCCTGGTGGTGTCACGAGGAGGCCCCGAGCTGTTTTGCTTGGGGCTTTTTTAATGGAAAATTGAAAGTTGAAAATTGAAAGCGGCAACCGACGCCAAACCGAACGCCATTGAGCTTGCTCGAATGGCAGAGGCGCGAAGGAGGAAAACGAAGTTAACGGCCGCAGCGATTTATTTTTTGCTGCGAGCCCAATTTGTATTGCGTTAGCTCATTTTCAACTTTCAATTTTCAATTGTTAGGGCGGGGCGTGCACAATAAATCGGGGTCGATGGGCGTTTATGGTATGAAATTTGCAGGCAGGTGGCAGTCCCTTAACCTACCTGAAAAAACGCCGACAAAATTTATGACGAAAATTCAAGGCCGCGCGGCCGCATCCGACAAATATCTCATCCGCGACAACGATGCCTCTGGGCGTCAGAGTAACGATGCCTCTGGGCGTCAGGGCAGCGACGTGTCGGCGCGTCAAAGCGTGCATCCTGTCGACGAAACTCACTGCTGCTCAGCGGCTTGGCTTTGGTGGATTGTTGGGATTTTGGCTGTGGCTTTGGTTGTGTTTTTTGTTGTTAACTCCGCCAAATAGACAAATCCGCTGTCGGCATTCCGGCTTTCGCTGGCGCGAATTGCTTTTTTATACGTTACTTTTTTGGCCTGCAAAAAAGTAACCAAAAAAACAGGCCCCGAGGCGAAAAACGGCTAAAATAGGCGTCTAACGCTTGAAATCGACGCTCTTCGGCGCTTTTGCGAGCAAAAGGTCTCGATTTCTTTACGCTTTTAGCCGCCTATTTTTTAACGCCGTTTTTCGCTATCGGGGAAGCTACGCAACGTTGAGGCTACGCGACACTTGGCTACGCGGAATTCTGGATTGCTTCGCCTTTGGCTCGCAATGACGGCGCGCGCGTTAGCACTAACCACTGATCACTAATCACTATCATTGAAAATGAATCCGCAATTTTGCGGGATTCATTTTTATTACTATCTTTGCGCCAATTGGAAAAATAATAAACAAAAAAACAAATGCCTCAAGTCTATGACAAGGTAAATGTTAACATAAAACCGGATTGGCTAAAGACTAAACTTCAATGCGACAAGGCGTACGCCACAGTCGCGCAAATCGTTGAACGACACGGGGTACACACCATTTGTGAGAGTGGCAGGTGTCCCAACAGAGTCGAATGTTGGAGCAGAAAGACCGCCACCTTTATGGTGATGGGCGACGTCTGCACAAGGGCGTGTAGATTTTGCGCCACCGAAACCGGTAAACCTTTACCTATCAGCTCCGGCGAGCCGCACAGCGTGGCCCGCTCTGTTGCGTTGATGGGGCTGAAACACGTTGTCGTCACATCCGTCACCCGCGACGACCTGCCCGACGGCGGCGCGGCGCACTGGGCGCGCGTCATCGAGGCCGTTCGCGCCGAGAATCCTCACACCACTATCGAAGTTCTTATTCCCGACTTTTGGGGTCGGGCCGAGTTGCTGGACGTTGTGCTGGCCGCGCGGCCCGATATCGTGGGCCATAACGTCGAGACGGTGGAGCGGATTACGCCGGCGGTGCGCTCTCGGGCTACTTATGGGGGGAGTCTTGGGGTTTTGAGGTATATCGCTACGCAGCGCGAGTTCGAGTTTGCAGGGCAAACTCGTCAGCACGACGCTGGGGGCGGCGGCGGGCTGAAATTAGATTCAGCCCTTGCTCGGCGTCGCGCTGCAGTCGGACATGTTACAAAGAGTGGGTTGATGGTGGGGCTGGGAGAACGGCCGGACGAGGTGCTGCAGGCGTTGGACGATCTGCGCGAGGCGGGGGTCAAGGTCGTTACGTTGGGGCAGTATCTGCAGCCGACGCGGGGGCATGTGGCCGTTGCGGAGTATGTAACTCCCTCGATGTTTGAGTTTTACAGAGAACAGGCCGTGGCGCGCGGGTTTATTCATGTCGCGAGTGGGCCTTTGGTACGGTCGTCGTATATGGCCGAAAAGGCGTTGGCGGTGATCGCAACGGCTGCGGCGGCCGGAACGCCGGCGGCGGATTTGGCTACGGCGGCAACGGCCGCAGCGAGTTTAGCTACGCGGAAATGAGACCAACTGTCGAGCTACTCGATTGGGGGACAATAGATTACGCCGAGGCTTTGGCGCGGCAGGAGAGGTTGTTTGAAAGGTTGGTCGCGCGGGCGGCAACGGCCGCGGCGGATTTGGCTACGCAGAATATCGGCTTGCAAAGCAAGCCGTCAGTCCTCCGCCACCCCAGGCGGTGGACTGAAGTCCCCCGCTGGCTGCGGACTGAGGCTACGCAGAATGAGGGCGGGCAGGGTGAAGAGATTGAGGATAAGGGTTTTGCGGGGTGGATTGTGGTGTGTGAACATCCGCATGTTTACACGTTGGGGCGGAGTGGACGGGCCGAAAATCTGCTTGTGAGCGAGGCCGAGCTGCGGGAGCGCGGGGCGACGCTGCATCGGGTGGGGCGCGGCGGCGACATCACCTATCACGGGCCCGGGCAGTTGGTGGTCTACCCCATCGTCGACCTTGGAAGATTGGGGCTCGGGCTGCGCGGGTATATCGAGGCGCTGGAGCAGGCGGTGATCGAGACGGCGGGGGCGTTTGGGCTGCGGGGGGTCGGGCGCGTCGAAGGAAAGACGGGAGTGTGGGTTCGGAGCGAGCGAGGTGAGAGGAAAATTTGTGCGATTGGAGTGCGGGCGTCGCGGGGGGTTGTGATGCATGGGTTGGCGCTCAATGTGGCCGTCGAGGCGGCGTGGTTTGGGCTTATAAATCCCTGTGGGATGGCCGGTTGCGAGGTTGCTTCGTTGGACTCGGAGCTTGGGCGGCGGGTCGACTTCGAGGAGGTTAAACGGGTTTTGGGGGAGCGGTTGGCGGCAAACCTTGGAGTAGTGGTTAGTGGTTAGTGGTTAGTGGTTAGTGGTTAGTGCTAACGCGGTATAAATAGCTACGCAGTATAAATAACTACTCGGTATACATTTATAGAGTAATTAACTAAACAGCCAAACGGACACGGAGACATGGAGAGTGTTTTAAAGAAGAAGAGTTTTAAGTTCGCCGTGCGAATTGTGAACCTATACAAACACTTGAGTGAGAGCAAGAAGGAATTTGTGTTGTCCAAACAGATACTGAAAAGTGGGACTGCAGTGGGGGCCATGGTGTGCGAAGCCGAGCATTCGGAAAGCAAGGCCGATTTTATACACAAAATGGCTGTCGCGCAAAAAGAGAGTAACGAAACGATTTATTGGTTGAATTTGATGGTGGAGACGGAGTATGTTTCAAAACATGAGTTTGAAAGTATTCACGACGATGCGGTCGAGATCATCAAGATGATCACGAGCTCGATCAAGACCGTTAAATCGACAAGTAACGATCGGTGAGTGATTAGTGATAAGTGGTTAGTGCTAACGCGATAAAATTTTGCGTAGCCAAAATCATTGTAACCCGCGTTAGCACTAACCACTTATCACTGACCACTAACAACTGAAGAAAAGAGAATAATTAAATATGAAAAGTCATGCCAATAGAAAAACAATGGGTTATCCTCGATCAGGGTGATCCGGCGCGGGTCGAGAGTCTCTCGAAGGCGCTCGGTCTGTCGCCCGTCCTGGCCAACCTGCTGGTTCAGCGCGGCATCGAAACACCGGAAGAGGCGGAGGGGTTCTTCAACCCGTCGCTCACCGATCTGCACGACCCGTTCCTGTTGAAAGACATGGACAAGGCCATCGACCGCATCTCGCGAGCTGTGGCCGACGGCGAGACGGTGATGATCTGGGGCGACTACGACGTGGACGGCACGAGCGCCGTGGCGTTGCTGTACAGCTTCCTGAGGCGGTTGGGGCACGAAAACCTGATGTTCTACATTCCCGACCGCTACAAAGAGGGCTACGGGGTGTCGATCAGGGGGATCGACTACGCCAAGGCGCACGGGGTTTCGCTCGTCATCACGCTCGACTGCGGGATCAAAGCGGTGGAAAAGGTGGAGTACGCGCGCGGACTGGGAATCGACTTCATCATCACCGACCACCATCTGGCCGGCAGCGAGTTGCCGAACGCCGTGGCGGTGCTCGACCCCAAGCGGCCCGACTGCAACTATCCGTTTCAGGAGTTGAGCGGGTGCGGGGTGGGGTTCAAGATCGCGCAGGCCTACTGTCAGCGGCACGGCATCGCCTTCAGCGAGATCGAGCGGCTGCTGGACTTGGTGGTGATATCTATCGCGAGCGACATCGTGCCGGTGACGGGTGAGAACAGAATTTTGGCCTACTACGGGTTGGAGCGGCTCAACACAAACCCCAACAAGGGGTTGCAGTCGATCATCAAGATCTGCGGATTGTCGAGCGGCGGCGGACATCGGATCACCATCGACGACATCGTGTTCAAGATCGGGCCCCGCATCAACGCCGCGGGGAGGATGCGCATGGGCGAGGGTGACGAGTTTTCGGGCGGCCACAGCGCGGTGAACCTGATGATCGAGCGCGACGAGGATGCTGCAAAGTTGTTCGGCGCACAGATCGACGAGGCGAACAGCGACCGCAAAACGATCGACCGAACCGTGACTCAGGAGGCGCACGACCTGATCGAGAGCGACCCCGTGCTCAAGAAGATGAAGTGTACGGTGATCTACAACCCGCGGTGGATGAAGGGGATAGTGGGGATCGTCGCGTCGCGGCTGATCGAGACATACTATCGGCCGACGGTGGTGATGACCCTTTCGAATGGGTTCGCCACGGGGTCGGCTCGAAGCGTGCCCGGGTTCGATCTGTATGGGGCGGTGGAGTCGTGTGCCGATATTCTCGAAAACTTCGGGGGACACATGTACGCCGCCGGACTCACCATGAAGCCCGAAAACGTGGCCGAGTTCACGCGACGCTTCAACGCATACGTCGAGGAGAACATCGTCGACAGTCTGCTGAGGCCCACCGTGGAGATCGACTCGAAACTGCTCTTTTCGGACATCACGCCCGAGTTTCGGCGCAACCTGCTGCGTTTTCAGCCCTTTGGGCCGGGCAACACGGCGCCGGTGTTTGTGACCTACGGCGCTTCGAACCGTGGCGACGCAAAGTTGGTGGGGGCCGAGCATGAGCATCTCAAGATGGATCTGGTGCAGAGGGAGAAGCCCAACACGTCGATACCCGCCATCGCCTTCGGACAGCCGCAGCACTTCGAGTGGGTGCGCAGCGGGCGGCAGGTCGATGTGTGCTACACGATCGTCGAGAACCACTTTCGGGGGACGGTGACTCCGCAGCTGCGGGTTAAGGATATTAAGCCGGTTCAGTGAATTGAAAGTTGAAAATTGAAAATTGAAAATGGGGGCTAACGCGACATTAATTGAAAATTGAAAATTGGCTACGCGACGCCGAGGCTACGCGACATTATTTTTCTGCGTAGCTAAAATCGCCGCCGGCGTTCCGGCATTTTCAACTTTCAATTTTCAATTTTCAATTATTATAACTATCTTTGCGCTGTGAAAGAGGGATGTTTAGGGGACGAGAGTCCCCTAAACTGTTAATTAGTTTGAGCCAAATGGTTGACCCAAAAGATATTACGGTAGCGGTAAATGAGGTGCTGGCGGAGATGGCGGAGGCCGTCGCCGTGGATGGTGAAACGTCGGGCGGCGGCGAGCTTTCGGACGGGAGCGAGTTTTCGGGCGGCGGGCTGTTCCTCGTGGAGGTGAAGGCGCACGGCGACGAGATCGAGGTGTTTGTCGACTGCGACGCGAGGGGTGCCGACGGGAGGCCGCGGGGCGTGCGGGTCGAGGATTGCGCAGCCATCACCAAGGCTGTCGAGGCGAGGTTCGACAGGGATGTCGAGGATTTTTCGCTCACCGTGTCGTCGGCCGGAATCGGGCAGCCCCTGCGTGTGGCGAGGCAGTTTCGCAAGCTGGTCGGTCGGCAGGTCGAGGTGGCTTTTGGTAGTGGGGCTAAGATACTTGCGACTTTGGTGGCCTTCGACGAGGGGAACATTACACTGATTTACAGCGAAAAACAAAAAGTCGAGGGTAAGAAACGGCCTGAGATTGTGGAGGTTACGAAGACTTTTTCGCTCGACGATGTTAAGGCGGTTCGGGAGCATATTGACTTCAAGTAGTGGTTAGTGGTTAGTTATTAGTGGTTAGTGCTAACGCGATATAAAGCTACGCAGTATAAAGCTACGCGGAAACGGGCTTGCGAGGGGGTGGCGGGGAGATTAGGAAACAGAAAATTAAAAAAACACTAAATAGATGGATACTCTAAACCTGATAAGCAACTTTGCGGAGTTCAAAGAGCTTAAGAATATCGACAAAAGCACCATGATCGGCGTGCTGGAGGATGTCTTCCGACACATGCTCCAGAAGATGTACGAGGACGATTCGAACTTCGACATCATCATCAACGCCGACAAAGGTGACCTCGAAATTTGGCGTAACCGAGTGATCGTGCCCGACGGAGAGGTTGAGAACGAACAGCAACAGATATCGCTGAGCGACGTGAAGAAGATCGACGATAGCTACGAGGTGGGCGAAGAGATTGCCGACGAGATCAAGTTGGCGTCGTTTGGCAGGCGGGCCGTGTTGTCGCTGAGGCAGAACCTTGCTTCGCGCATATTGGACCTCGAAAAGGCGAGCCTGTATGAGAAGTATAAGGACAAGGTGGGCGAGATAATCACCGCCGAGGTGTATCAGGTGTGGAAAAAGGAGACCGTCGTGTTTGACGACGACGACAACGAGTTGGTGCTACCGAAGGGTGAGCAGATTCCGGGCGACTTCTTTCGCAAGGGCGAGACGATTCGTGCCATCGTGTCTAAGGTGGAGATGATTAACAACTCGCCGAAGATTATTTTGAGTCGCACGGCTAACGAGTTTCTGGAGAGGTTGTTCGAGTTGGAGGTGCCGGAGATTTTCGACGGGTTGATCACCATCAAGAAGATCGCGCGAATCCCTGGCGAGAGGGCCAAGGTGGCCGTCGAGTCTTACGACGAGCGCATCGACCCTGTGGGCGCGTGCGTCGGTATGAAGGGGTCGAGAATCTACTCGATCGTCAAGGAGCTGAGGAATGAGAATATCGACGTGGTGAACTACACATCTAACAATCAGCTGTTTATCCAGAGGGCGTTGAACCCCGCGAGGATATCGAACATCGTGTTGGACGACGAGAAAAAGACAGCGGCCGTGTACCTCAAGCCGAGCGAAGTGGCGCTGGCAATCGGTAAGGGGGGGTTGAACATTCGGTTGGCGAGCATGCTGACGGGGTACGACATCGACGTCTATCGCGAGGTCGAAGAGGAGGATGTGAAGTTGGACGAGTTCGGCGACGAGATCGACCAGTGGATCATCGACACGCTGAAGAGTGTCGGATGCGACACCGCCAAACGGGTGCTCGAACATACCGTCGAAGAGCTGGCGGCTCGGACGGATTTGGAGGTGGAGACTATTAAAGAGGTGATGGATATTCTGAAGAGTGAGTTTGAGTGAGTCGAATCATGAATCATGAATTATGAATCATGAATCGGGGTGTGCTTCGCACGTAATTTTAAAAGCCTGCGGCTTTGCCGCTCGAAAATTCATGATTCATGATTTATGATTCATGATTGGAAAAGTACTATGACAGAAAAAAAGATAAGATTATTGCAGGCGGCCCGGGAGTTCGGCGTGGGGCTGGCGACGATCACCGACCACCTTGCCAAAAAGGGGGTCGCGATTGAGAATTCGCCAAACACTCAGATCTCTCCCGAGGTGTACGACGTGATCGAACGCGAGTTCGGCAAGGGACGACCGACCGGTTCGTCGCAGGCCATTCGCGAGCGGTTGGGCGGGTTGCGCGGCGAGGCGATCTCGCTCAACGACCGCAAAGAGACACCGACGAGGTCGCAGCAGGAAAGTTACAAGGAAGAGGTAGTCATCAAGTCGAAGACCGCCAATGTACCGCCACCGACCGAGGTTTCGGGTTTGGGTTTGGGTTCTGGTTCCTCGGCGGGGGCGGCGGCGGCTTCGGCTTCGATGACATCTCCTTCTTCTATTTCTACGGGCCGGTCGGCTGAGACTGAGGCTGGTCGGAACGCCGACAGCGGTTTGGGCTACGCAGCATCAGCTTCCGAGGGTTCGGGGGCGGCGAGTGTTGCGGCTCCGGTTGTGGCTGCTCCGGAAGTGGTTGCGGCTCCTGTTATTGCTGCCCCTGAGGCAGTTGCGGCTCCGGTGAAGGAGAGTGTGGAGGTGGAGGCTCAGACCGTCGGGCCGAAGGTGCTGGGTAGAATTGATCTGTCGGGCGGGCGGGGCTCAGACGGCGGCCGGAACGCCGGCGGCGGTTCGGGCTACGCAGAGCATCGGGGTGGTCGCGGCCGGAACGCCGGCGGCGATTCGGGCTACGCAAAACAAGGTGGTCGGGGTAGCGGCCGTGATGGCGGTCGCGATAGTGGTCGGAACAGAACGGATGCGAGATCTGGTTCGGGTGTGCAGAGCAATCGACCGGTGCAGCAGGCGCCGACAGTGAGGCCGGTGGTGCCGCCGCAGCCGAAGCCCGAGGTGGTGGTGCAGACCAAAACCTATGACGAGCGCGTTGCGGAGAGTACCACGAATGTGTTTCGCGCCGAGGACGAGGGGAGGCTCAACGGCCCCAAGGTGTTGGGCAAGATCGACGTGTCGACGCTGCCGACCGATAGCTCGCGAGGCGGACGGCGCGAAAAACGTAAGCGCATAACCAAAGATAAAGTGGACGTCACCAAGCCGCTACCGCAGGGTCAGGGTGGCGGTCAAGGCGGTCAGGGTGGCGGAAAAGGCAAGTTCGGAGGCGGCGGCGCGGGTGCGCAGGGCGGCCCCGGAGGCAGAGGCCCGGGCGGTCCGAACGCAGCCGGAAAAGGTAAGAAAAAGGGCGCCCCGAGGCCCGTCGTGCGCCCCGAGGTGAACGACGAGGAGGTGCAGAAGCAGGTCAAGGAGACCCTCGCGCGGTTGACCGCCAAGGGGGTCAAGGGCAAGGGCGCCAAGTATCGCAAGGACAAACGCGACCTCGCGTCGCAGAGGGCGTCGGAGGAGATGGAGCGCAGCGAGATGGCTTCGAGCACGTTGCAGGTGACTGAATTTGTGACAGTTAGCGAGCTTGCGACCATGATGGATGTGCCGGTGACGAATGTCATCATGGCGTGCATGAATCTGGGCCTCATGGTGTCGATCAATCAGCGGTTGGACGCCGAGGCGCTCGTGATCGTGGCCGAGGAGTTCGGTTACAAGGTCGAGTTTGTGAGCGCCGAGATCCAAGAGCACATCGACGACGTGGAGGAGGCCGACCGGCCCGAAGACCTCTCGCCCAGACCGCCGATCGTGACGGTGATGGGGCACGTCGACCACGGTAAAACTTCGCTGCTGGACAACATTCGCAAAACCAACGTGATAGGCGGCGAGGCGGGGGGCATCACGCAGCACATCGGTGCTTACAGCGTGGAGCTCAACGGGCAGAAGATCACCTTCTTGGACACCCCTGGTCACGAGGCGTTCACGGCGATGCGTGCTCGCGGGGCGAAAATTACCGACGTGGCGATCATCATTGTGGCGGCCGACGACAGCGTGATGCCCCAGACGGTGGAGGCGATCAACCATGCCGTTGCCGCGGGGGTGCCTATGGTGTTTGCTATCAACAAGATAGATAAGCCTTCGGCCGACCCCGAGCGCATCAAGGAGCAGTTGGCGCAGATGAACTATCTGGTGGAGGACTGGGGCGGAAAGTATCAGAGTCAGGATGTGTCGGCAAAGCAGGGGCTCAATCTGGACAAGCTGCTGGAGAAGGTGCTACTGGAGGCCGAACTGCTTGATCTTAAGGCTAATCCGCATCGGAAAGCGAGCGGCGCCGTGATCGAGTCGACGCTGGACAAGGGGCGCGGGTATGTCTCTACCGTGCTGGTCGAGAACGGAACCCTGCGAGTGGGAGACGTGCTGCTGGCGGGGACGAATACCGGACGCGTGAAGGCGATGTATGACGAACATGGTCGGAAGATCGAGGCCGCCGGGCCGTCGACGCCCGTGTTGGTGTTGGGGCTGAACGGCGCTCCGCAGGCCGGCGACACATTCAACGTGATGGACGACGACAAGAGCGCACGCTCGATTGCCGGCAAGCGCGAACAGCTGCAACGGGCTCAGGGCCTTCGCACACAAAAGCATGTGACGTTGGACGAGATCGGGCGACGCATAGCCATCGGATCGTTCAAGGAGCTGAATATCATTGTGAAGGGCGACGTGGACGGCTCGATCGAGGCGATGACCGACTCGCTGGTGAAGCTGTCGAAAGAGGAGGTGCAGGTCAATGTGATTCACAAGGCAGTGGGGCAGATTTCGGAGAGCGACGTGCTGTTGGCCGCAGCCTCGAACGCCATCATCGTGGGGTTCCAGGTTCGTCCGTCGCAGTCGGCGCGCAAGCTGGCCGAGAAGGAGGAGATCGAAATTCGCTTGTACTCAATCATCTACGACGCAATCAACGATATCAAAGATGCTATCGAGGGGATGCTCGAACCGATCACCAAAGAGGAGATCGTCTGCTCGGTGGAGGTGTTGGAGACCTTCAAAATCTCGAAAGTGGGCACAATCGCAGGTTGTATCGTGCGCGAGGGCAAGATCACGCGGTCGACCCATATTCGCGTTATTCACGACGGTATCGTGGTGCATACGGGGCGGTTGGGTTCGCTGAAGCGGTTTAAGGACGACGCCAAGGAGGTCGGCACAGGACTCGAATGCGGGCTTAACATCGACGGATTCAATGATATCCATATCGGGGATATTATTGAGGGGTATGAAACCGTCGAGGTTAAACGATAGTTATTAGTGGTTAGTTGTTAGTGCTAACGCGATATAAAAAGCTACGCAAAGCAAAGAAAGCGTCCTTATAATAATAGGACGCTTTTTCTGTTCTGCGTAGCTTATTTCTTAATTGAGAGTGCGGCTATCTCTTCGAGAGGAGGTCGCGGATCTCGGTGAGGAGGGTTTCGGTGGCGGTGGGTGCGGGGGGCGGAGTGGCGGCAGTGCTCTTGCGTTTGAGGGCGTTGAGGGCCTTCACCAACAGGAACACGCACAGCGCGAGGATCAGGAAATCGAGGCACGTCTGGATGAACGCCCCGTAGCGCCACAGCACCGGTGCCGCGCCCGTCGCAACGGCCGAGGGGTTGAGCGTGACGGCCAACGCCGTGAAGTCGACGCGCCCCAGAAGCATGCCCAGCGGCGGCATGATGATGTCGCCAACGATCGACGAGATGATTTTCTGGAACGCGCCGCCGATGATCACACCCACGGCCATGTCCATCACGTTGCCTCGCAGGGCGAATGTCTTGAACTCTTCTATGAACTTCATGTTTTTTGGTTTTTGTTGTTATTTTTTGTTGGTTTTTGGTTCTGTTGTTGGCTTTTTGATTCGGTTTTTGACTCGGTTTTGGGTTTTCAAAGTTACAAAAATTCGGCCGGAAGTGGGGGTTGCTTCCTGAATGGGGGGATTTTTTTGCTTGGGGTGGTGGATTTTTTGTTTAAGATGGGAATTTTTTCTTGGGGAGTGGTGAGGATTTTTGTTTGGGTGTGAGGTTTTTCGCGAGAATTTGCGGTTTTCCGCGGAGAAGTGTTGTTTTCGCCGAAAAATTATTAATTTTGCAGTCGCTTTGCTTTTGCCGCGTGTTGTGCCTTGTTGCCTGTCGGCGTCGATTGTGCGGAAGGTTTTTTCGGGTTGGGGCGAAGTTTTTGGAGATACAGCTTTTTCGGAGAGGTGGGTGAGTGGCTGAAACCACCAGTTTGCTAAACTGACGTACGGGTAACTGTACCGGGGGTTCGAATCCCCCTCTCTCCGCAGAAATAAAGAGGAGCCCCCAAACAGGGGCTCCTCTTTATTTCTGCGGAGAGAGGGGGATAACCGACCGAGCGCCGACCGTCGCCGAAGGCGGGGGAGACATCTTGCGAGGGAGGTAATCCCTGCATCATGCCGCCGGCAGAGCCGCAACGGCGGCGGCGAGTTAGTGTGCGCTAAAGAAACTCTAAAAATCAGGCTACGCGAGCAAAGTTAATCCCCCCACTCTCCGAAAACGCCAAGCAACGCTGAACAAAAACACGACCGCGAATAGATCACTCTAATTTCGTCTGCAATATCTCAACCAACGCGTCACGGAGGTTATCCGAGGGCTGGAGGTTGAGTTTTTTGCGTATGTGGCTGCGTTGACTTGAGATGTTGGTTGCCGATTTTTCGAGAATTTTGCTCATCTCCTTGAGCTTTTTGTCTTTGACGATCAGGTCGCAGATGGCTATCTCGGAGGGAGAAAGCATGGGCAGACGACTCTCCAGAGCGGTGTAGTCGATGCTCTGTTGGCTGTAATAGTATGCCACGTTTTTCCGTATGTTCTCCTGGGCCTTTTGGCCGATCACGTTGAGCAGCTCACCCGTCTGCTCGACCGACAGCTTCTTCTCCTTCGCGAGTGCAACGTATGCCATCAGCTGTCCACGATCCAGATCGAACAGACTTAGTACCTTCTGTTCGTTCTCTTTTAGGAGCGATTTTTCTTTCTCCATGTTGCGGACGTTGCGATCCATTTTGTGCCCCAACAATGCTGTTACGAGGAAACAGGAGGCGAAAATCGGGAAAACACCTATCAAAATCGTGTCGCGCGTCGCGATGCAACAAACCCCATAGGCGATCACGGTGAGAACTGTCAGCAGAAACGGCAGTTTCGGGATGTAGCTCATCAGCATCAGCGACAAGTTGAGCCCCGCGATGACCATGTAGCCCAATATGATGTTGGTTACAAACGGTTTGTCGTACAATATACTAAACAGCATCTCGTGCATGATGGCGAGCTGGCTTGCGGTGCAGAGCAGCGCCAATCCGGCAAATGACGAGATTTTCTTTCGCAGGTAGAGGATGAACAGGGTTACGGTAACTATGAAATGGATGGGATGGACCCACTCTTCGATCGGATCTCCGAACATTTTCATCCCCAATAACCACAGTACGATGTCGGTCATAAAGAGCGCGACGCAGGTGTAGACCAACCCCGTGTGTCGTTGTTTTTCGAGGATTATGTCTTGCGATAACCCGTCGTTGAAGTAGGTGTGAAAAAGATGCCTGAGACTATTCATGGTGTTTTAAGGTGTTAGTCATTGTTTTTCAAGGTGCAAAGATAATTATTTTTAATGTATTTCAAGGTTCGTTTTTTATGCGACGTTTGCGTGTGTTGAAGGGCTGTATTTAATTTTGCACCCGAAACAAACTAAACCAAACGTATGAAAATGATAAAACCTTTACTGTATGCACTCTCCGTGTTGTTCGCGGGTGGTGCAGCGGCGGGCCAAACCACTGCCCAAGCCCCGCCTCAGGTCCAAACCACTGCGGCCGTCTCCTCCGAATCGGATCGTCTGACGGTGCGCACCAATCTGTTGTACGACGCCTTCATGCTGCCGACTCTGGGGGTGGAGTGGCGCGCGAATCCTCAACTTGGCATCAAGCTGGATGGCGGGTACGCCTACTGGGGCGACGAGCATGGCAAGGTGCAGAAGATGTGGCTTGTGAATCCCGAGCTGCGTTGGTACCCCCTTGCGAAGAGCAAAAAATTCTACACTGGTGTGTCGGCAAACTTCGCCAAGTACAACCTTTACGACGGCCTGCTCATCCGCGAACTCGGCGGTAGTGTAAATCAGGGTAACCACGGTTATCAGGGTACGGCGTGGGGAGCGGGAGTTGTGGCTGGCTACAAACTGTCGCTGTCGCGCCGCTTCGCACTCGACTTCAACGTCGGCCTCGGTTACACGCGCATGGATTACGACACCTTCGAGGTGGTCGACCGCACGCGCTACAAGCAAGAGGCCGGTCTGCGTAAAAACTTCTTCGGCCCGACGCAAGCGGGCGTAAACTTAATATGGATAATCCGATGAAAAAGATATTGATTCTCGCGGCGGTGCTGACTGTGTCGTTCACCTCATGCCGCATCTACGACCCGCTCTACGACGGCGGCCTGATGCTCACGACCGAGTGGAGCGAGCGCACCGAAGGGGTTGCGATTCCCGACAGTTACCACGTTCGACTGAGCACCTACTCCGCCACGCACACCGAGGCGTCGCGCCTTGTCGACCACCCGTTCGACCCCGCCACACATCGCCTGCACATCTGGCATCCGGCGCAGGGCATCACGGTGGAGGGAACTGTGGCCACGGTCGGAGAGCATGCCGAGGAGCCGCAACAAACTCGTCAGGAGCACGGCGGAGTTATCGCCGGCAATCCGGAGTGGCTGTTCACCTGCGCGATGGACGCGCAGATCGGAGGCGCCGCCTATCAGCAACACATCGCCCCGATGCGTCAGCAGGTGAGGCAGCTTACCTTTATAATAAGGGCGACGGGCGGGAGCGCGGGTCGGATCGAGGGCATCTCCGGCGTCTTGACGGGCGCGGCAAAGAGTCTCGACTTCGACACCGACGAACATACCGTGCCCTCGGACGTGGGGCTGAAGTTCGAGAAGAACGCCGACGGCGACTGGCAGGCCACGGTGCGCCTGTTGGGAGTGACGGGCGAGCGGCAACTTCTGAGTGCCCGGATCGCCTTTGCCGACGGTGCGCCCGAAGAGATCGCGCTTAACAGCGACCTCGTCGAGGAGCTCACCGATTTCAACGTCGACAAGAAGACCCCGCTCACACTCGTCGCGCAGTTGGTGGAGACCCCCTCCGGTGCGGGCTTCACGGCCACCATCGAAGCTTGGGAGCGCATCGAACGCGGGGGAGTAATCGCAGACTAAAAAAAAATGAGAGATATGAAACGGATACTATTTTTACTTGCCCTGCCGCTGACGATGCTGACGGGGTGCAACGAAGAGACGGCCGAGCCTCAAACACCCTCATCGGCAGGTGAGCGCATCACCTTCAAGATCGGATTCGACGCCGCCGCCGACAACGGCAACCCGCAGACCCGCGTGGTGACCGACGACTACGAATTCACCAACCAGTGGGAGGACGGCGACAAGATCGGCATCAGCGGAGTTGTCAATGGTCGCACTCTCATCTCCAACCTGCCCCTGACATACAACAGGGCTACCGACAGCTGGAGCGGCAACGTTTTCTGGCCGGCGGGTGTCAACTCGATGGATTTTGAAGCTTACTATCCTTACGACGCTTCGAATGGGAATACGATCAGGGTGCGGCTCGACCAGAGCACGGCACAGAACCATAGTCTATCGAACATGCTCACCTCTTCTGCACCCAATGTAACCGCGGGTGAGGCGGTGCCGTTGTCGTTTTCTCCTGCGAACGCCTTGATTCAGTTGACGATAATCGACTCGTACATGACACTCGATCCCGCCGAGGAGCTGACCGTCACGCTGCGCGATGTCGCGGTATGGCTTGGCAGCCGAGCGGATGTGAAGATGTTCCGCATGGCGGACGGGGTGACTTTCCGGGCATTTGTTTTTCCCGATCATGGGCCCTTCTCTTTTACGATTCCGGCGGGCACGAGCATGTTCCTGATCCAGAGTGGCGACCTGACCTTCCGGAGCGCGCCGCTGGAGGATGGTATTGATCTGAAGCGCGGGAACGCGGAGATGTTCTCTCAGTCGATACCCGGCGACCCGGCAAGGGTCATCGACCCGGGCGTAGTCGTGGAGGGCTTGAGGTGGGCGACGCGCAACGTGGGCAGACAGGGGACTTTCGCCGCGACGCCCTACGTCTACGACGGCGAGTACCAATACTTCTGGGATGAGGCGACCAGTCCGGCGAACGGCACCGGCACCGACGACTCGATCTGCCCCGCGGGGTGGAGGATGCCGACTCGGAAAGAGTATGCGGATTTGATGGCCGCGGCGACAAATAAGGGGCCGGCGACGAGCGAAAGTTTGCCGGATGGCGGAATTTTGCCGGATGGCGGATTTGGCGGGGTGTATACAACCAATCCGGGTTGGGTCGATACCGAGCCGAAAGGGATGAATGTGGAGACCCCCGGCGGCACCCTCTTTTTCTCTGCCTCCGGTTTAAATAAAGGTACTCTCAGTCAGGGTACGTACGGCGCCTGTTGGTTGAGTACGCCTGTGCCTACGCTTAATAACTCCGCGTACAGCATTTACTTTTCAGAGACGCAGGTCCAAATGTCGGCGCATACGGGTGGTCGGTATCGTCAGATGTCCGTTCGTTGCGTTGCGGAGGTGTAAATGCGGTGGAATAAAAAAAGATAAAAAACGACAACTATGAGAAAGATATTTTATTTAGCCATTTTAGGCGTGTTGGCGGCGGTGGCCATGTTGGCGACCGGTTGCTCGAAGGAGAGGGTGACCGAAACTCCCGCCCAGGCGGTGCGATTGGCCGCCGCTCTGCCTGCCGCTTTGCCTGCCTCTTTGCCTGCCGCAACCCGCACCTCGCCCGATGGCGACGCGTGGGTTGTGGGCGACCGCATAGGAGTCTCGACGACCGGCGGGGCGCAAAACGGGGTGACTAACAAGCCGTTTGCCATAACCAATCCCGCCACCGGAGCACTCGAACCCGTGGACGGAGTGCCGCTCTACTACCCGCAGGCGGGTACGGTCGATTTCACGGCCATCTATCCGTGGGTCGAGGGCACGACGGAGAGCTACACCGTGGGCGCCGCCTCGCAGACCGACGCGCTCTACGCCCGCGCCGCCGGCGTGGCTGCGAGCACCGACGCAGTGCAACTTGCCTTCCGCCACCTGATGAGCAAGATCACGCTCAACGTTCGGGCGGGCAGCGGCGTCTCGTCGTCGGAGGTTGCGGCGATGATCGCCTCGGGGGTCGTGTTCAACGGGATGCCCGCCGAGGCGACGTTCGACCTGTCGGACGGCTCGATTGCCTCGACTCGCTTCGGTGCGTTCTCGCCCCTGAAGGCCGCCTCGCCCGAGAGTGGTGCCGCCGCCACCTTTACCACAATCCTCGTTCCGCAGCCCGACGGGGCGAGCGGACGCAGCGTGGCATTCACCCTTGGCGGCGAGACATTCTCGTGGCGAATCCCCTCGTCGCACGACTTCGACGCGGGTCGCCACTACGTCTATCCCGTGACCGTGAATCGCAGCACGAGCCCCGTCAATCCCCAAATCTCCGTCAGCGTCGGCACCCAGACCATCGCCGACTGGCAGTACTTCGAGAGAGAGGGGGGCGAGTCGGAGCTGATCCCCTCCGTGGTGGTGGGCGAGCTCATCTGGGCGGGAGTGAACGTCTCGACTCCGGGACATTTCGCCACGACGCCTTACGTCTACGACGACCAGAACATGTATTTCTGGGAGGATGCGGCCACACCGGCCAACGGCACCGGCACCGACGGCTCGATCTGTCCGGCGGGGTGGAGGATGCCGACTCAGCCAGAGTGTGAGGCCTTGATGGTGGCGGCGACCAATAAGGGGCCGCTCGACGAAAACGGCACGTCTTACACGAGCAATCCGGGTTGGGTCGATTCCGAACCGAAAGGGATGAATGTGGTGACCCCCGGCGGCACCCTCTTTTTCGCCGCCTCCGGTTCCATTTACAATGGAAGTGTCGACGATCAGGGTGCTTGGGGTACCTATTGGACGAGTACTATTGCGCCTGTTGAGTATGAGACGCGCCAGTGCGTCTTCTCCTTTGGAGATGTGGAGGTTCACACGTGGGTGAGTTCGAGGGGTGATATTCATCGGAGGCCCATCCGTTGCGTCCGCGACAGGTGATTGTTGTGTAAACCGGGAAACGTTATAGAACAACCCAAACAAACAAACAAACAAACATTCATCCAAACAACCATCAAACAATGAAGAGAATCATGACTGCCGTCAAGCTGGCGGTGTTCGCGCTATGCGCGACGACAATGGTCGGGTGTCACAAGACGATTAACAATCGACTCGACGACCACGAGCAACGTATCACCACGATCGAAGATGTGGTCGGGGCGTTGCAAAACCACCTCGACGCGGGGATGCTTATCCAGTCGGTCGACGAACTGCCCGACGGCAGCGGCCACCGCATCAACTTTATCGGCGGCGGCTCGCGTGCGGAGACCTCGATCGACATTACGCACGGCGCGGCCCCGCAGATCGAGGTGCGCACCAACTCCGACGGCACCGTCTCAATCTGGTACAAGACCGACGGCGAGTGGACGAATACCGGAACAGACATATCGGGCGGCGCGCAAGGGCCTGCCGGTCCCGCTGGCCCCGCTGGCCCTTCCGGTCCTGCCGGTCCTTCCGGTCCTTCCGGTCCCTCTGGCCCTCAGGGTGAACAGGGTGAAACCGGCCCTACTGGCCCGACAGGCCCGCAGGGCGAAACTGGCCCCGCAGGTCCTCAAGGTCCGCAGGGAGGAGAAGGCCCGCAGGGCGAAACTGGCCCTCAAGGTCCGCAAGGCCCGCAGGGTGAAGAAGGTGTGCAAGGAGAACAGGGAGACACCGGCCCCGTTGGCCCCGTTGGCCCTCAGGGTCCTCAAGGGCCGCAGGGGTCGGCAGGAGTCAGCCCGCAGATACGGGTAGTGGACAACGGTAACGGCACCATCACCATTCAGTACAACATCGGCAGCGGCTGGGTAAACGCCGGCGACCCCATCCCGACGGGCAACGCAAGGGACAAGGAGGCCATCTTCTCGATCGTCGACGCAAACGGCGCCATCGCCATCACGATGAACGACAGCGACACGCCCGCCGAGCGCACCGTGTTTGAGTTCGCCAAGGCCTCGACGGCAATGCGGTTCGAGATGATCGGCTTCACCGACAAGGTCTACATAGCGGAGGACTACGAGACTGCAATCCGCTTTGTGGTCAACCCCTCGAACGCGTGGATCCCGACGACCGGCGACGGAGGCATAACCAAGTGGCAACTCAACCAAACGGGCACTCGCGCGAGCTACGTCACCGAGCCGACAAACTTCGAGCTGAAAAGCATCGTCAAAGATGGCAGTAAGGAGGGGCAGTACATCGCCACCATCAAGTGTTTGGACCACGATGCCGCCATCACCGACTACGCGATGTCACTGGTGCTCGACGCCGGTACGGATGCCGCCCCTGTGCTCATCTCATCGACCACGTTTGTGTTGGGGACGGTCTGGGAGTTGGGCGTCAATATCGGCGGCATCATGTGGGCGACGCGCAACGTGGATGAGCCGGGCACCTTTGCCGACAAGCCCGAAAGCCATGGGTTGCTATACCAATGGGGCAGCAATGTGGGTTGGAGCGCAACAAATCCGATAACGAGCACCGCCAGTCACACGGGATGGACGAACGTTGCGGACATGACCGATGTACAGTACTGGCGTGGTGACAGAAATCCCTGCCCCGGTGGATGGAGACAGCCCAGGATCGACGAGTTCAAAACTCTGATAGACTCCTCCACCAACAAGTGGGTGAATGCGGGCCAGACGGCTCCGAGCGGCAGAGCCTACACTGTGGGTGGCTACGAGTTCATCGACAAAACAGTCAGCGCCAACGTGCTCTTCTTGCCTATGACGAACTATCGCAATGGTAACTTCGGCGAACTCAATGTGTCTACCAACAGCAGTAGCCGCTATTGGGCGATTACCAGCGCTACCATGAGCCACAGTGACGCCTTCGGCTTCGGCGAGGGCACTGCCTTCAACTTAATCGGTGGCAATTTTCGCAACGCAAGCCACACTGTCCGCTGCATGAAGGACGAGTAATCAATCGCCCTCCGGCGAGAGCATATCGAAAGAGCCTTACGCTTCATCGCGTGGGGCTCTTTCGTTTTTTTTATAAAATCCGATAAAACCGTTACCTTAGCAGCCGAAAAAAATAGTTGATCGCGGCAGAGATCGCAGCCAAAACAGAGTCCGAATATGTTTTTCGACATGGCGATAACACACTATATGCTCACCTTCAGCTCGTCGTGCGTGACGCTTGTGCTGGGGGTGCTGCTGTTGGGCATTCGCATTCCGCGGCAGGAGGTGCTGGGCAAGCTGCGCAAGGCGCGTGCGTACCTCGCCGGTGCCTATTTCGTCCTCGCGGCGTCGGGATTTTTCAGCTACTTCATGGGGGTCGAGGCGGAGAAGGACTACGTGTTGATGGCCTGCACGTTGTTCATCGCCTCGTGTCAGGCGTTTCTGTTCACGGTCACGTGCATCACTTTTGTGCGGCCGGCGTGGGTGACTCGGGCGATCGTCTTGCGCCATCTGTCGGTCATCGGCGTGGTGGGGGGTTCGTTGGTGGCGATCTCGCTGCTGCCCGAGGCGGGGGAGCTTTTCCCCTACGCGCTCTATGGCTGCGTGGTGCTCTATGGGCTTCAGCTGCTGCGCTACGTCCATCTGTTTCGGCGCGAGTACGGGCGGAGTCTCCAGCAGGTGGAGGCCTACTACGACGAGGAGGAGAACCACCGGCTGAGGTGGGTGAAGGTGTGCTTTTACAGCGCGTTGGTGATCGGCGTGTGGGCGTTGGTGTCGATCTTTGCCGGCAGCCTGCTCTACTGCCTCTTCATTGTGGCCTACACAGCCTACTACGCGAGCATGGTGTACCGGTTTTCGAACTACATGGCCGACGCGAAGTTCCTCATACCCGCGCTCTCGGCAGGGCCCGTGCCGGCGGAGGGCGAGATCTCGGACTACGAGCAGAGGCATCTGTCGGAGAAGGAGCAGCGGCTGAAGGCAGCGTTGGAGAGGTGGGTCGCCGACAAGGAGTACTGCAAGCCCGACGTCGATGTCGAGAGCGTGGTCGTGTCGCTGGGGACGAATCACAACTTTTTTCGACACTATCTGAAGACCCACATGGACTCCGACTTTCGGGCGTGGCGCATGAAGTTGCGCGTGGGCGAGGCGCGGAGGCTGATCGAGGAGCGGCCCGACGTCTCGTTGGACGAGGTGTGCCGGTTGGCGGGGTTCAACCATCTGTCGAATCTTCATAGGCAGTTCGAGAAGATCGTCGGCATGACACCCACCGAGTATCGGCGCAGTTTGGGCGGGCGGTAGCTGTTCGGGCGGGTTTCGGGTTTCGGGTTTCGGGTCTCGGGAGGCTGCCGTTTTCAATTGCGTTTCGTGCGATCTCCATTGCGTTAGGTGCTAATTTTTGTCGGTTTCATTGCGTTTCGTGCGGATTTGCGAAACGCAATGACTTTTTTTGTGTCAATTGTTTTGCTCACTCTACATTTGCTTGTTTTATTACAACACCCACAAATGAAGAGATTTTTGACACTTGCCGTTCTTGTGACAGTTGCATGCGCGGCCATCATGTCCTCGTGCAAGAAGGACGACCCGATGCCCGAGATCAGCATCGCCACCCAACCCACCGCTCCGGAGGCATTGACCGAGGGTCGCATCGCGGGCAGCCTGACCGTCGCGGCGACCGTGACCGAGGGGGCCGCACTCACCTATCAATGGTACTCCGCCGAGTCGGCGACCAACGCCAACGGCACAGCCATCGACGGAGCGACCGAAGCGAGTTTCGCGCTGCCGGCCTCGCTTACGGCGGGAACATATTACTACTTCTGCGAAGTTGGCGCCGAGAGGGCCAAGGCCGTGCGCACCGTCGTCGTGACAGTCGAGGTGGGGCCCGCGCCCAGGCACGTGACCTTCACCGAGGGCGAGACCGTGCAGAGGGTTTGGGCCGACTCGACCAGCGCGGGCAGCGTGTCGTTCACGACTCTCGGGGCTTGGAGCTCGACCGTCACCGAGACTGACATCGAGTCGGATGACGCGACTCGCGCCGCGACAACACGCGCCGACGCGACATGGCTGAGCATCGACCCGTCGGGGGCCGACGAGGCGGGCGACTACACAATCGGCATCGCGCTGGAGCCCAACTACACCGGCGCGGACAGACGAGCCGTCATCGCGATCGTCCCGACCGACGCGCCCGACAGCTTCGAGGAGATCACGATCACCCAGAGCGGCACGACCGAGGATGGCCAAGTTCCCGTGGCGCCGACCTACTCCATCGCCGCTTCGGGGTCGGCCTCTTTCGGTTCGCGCGACGAGAACTACTCGCTGCCCACCGCACAGACCGTGACGATCACAAACACAGGCTCCGGCACGGTGACGCTCACGCAGCCCACCGCCGTCAACTTCACAATCGGCGCGCTCTCGACCACCGAGCTTGCCGCCGAGGAGAAGGCCACATTCACCATTCAGCCCAAGGCGGGTCTCGCCAAGGGAACCTACAACGAGACTATCACGATCGACGCCACGGACGGCGCGAGTGCATCTGTCGGCGCGAGCTTCAGCGTGACGGAACCCTACACTCCGCCCTACACTCCTCCCACACCGACCGCACCCGTCTTCACCACCAATCCCCTGTCCCAAACCGTAGAGGAGGGCGAAACACCCACGTTCAGTGTCGCGGCTACTGGCGCAACGTCGTATGAGTGGGAGATAATGGAAGGCGGCATGTGGTACAAATTGTCAAACAATGAAATCTATACAGGCGTAAAGACGGCAACGCTTACCGTTATTAGTGACTCGAATCTTGATGGCCTGAAGATACGCTGTGTGGCGACCAACGCCGTGGGCAGCACGATCTCCGACGTCGCCACGCTGACCGTGACGGCCCCCACAGACAACACCAAGCCGACGGTCGTGTCGGTGTCGCCCGACGGTTGGGGTGCGCCATTGATTGGCAATGTCGCGATCACCTTCAGCGAGGCGATGGATGCTGATAACGATGACCATAGAGTGTATCTCACTTACGAGGGCGGGGCCACTGTGGATCTTACCGGCTCGTGGAGTGCGGGGAACACGGTGTTCACCGCCCAGTACACCGTTCACGAGGGCGAAACGCTCCACACCGTGAATATCAGCGGCTTCAAGGACGCGAACGGAAACGTTATGGAGGAGGACAACACGCACACATTTCTGACGATGTCCGCACCGGAGGAGCCCGCCGGCAACAGCGGCAGCAACTTCACCGGCGGCGGAGGCTATGTTCAGCCGTAGAGAACCGAAAAAAGAGAACGATTAATAGCTAAAAACACAATAAGCGATGAAACCAGCACACTATTTTGTAGCCTTCGCGGCGGCGCTCCTGTCCGTGTCGTGCGGCAGCGAAAATACGGGAGACACCGCTCCCGAAGTAAAAACGTACGCGCCTGCGGTGCGCGCAACGATAGGCGAGCTCACCGATGCGAATCCTGCGGTCGCGACCCGCGCGGGAGTCGTCGAGGATAACCCCGACTACGACGAGGGAGAAAAATTCTACTGGCACGACGGCGACATGGCGAAAGTGCTGTTCTTCGCAGACGGCAACCTCAATGCAACACCTACCGAGCTGATTTATACCGCGAAGGTAGCCGGTGGTGTAAAATCCAACACCTGTGAGTTCACCACCACGGGCAGCGTACCTGCCGGAGATTATGCGGTATATGCACTCTATCCCGCCTACCATTGGAGCAAAGATGCCACAGGATACAAGGTGGCATTTCCGAGCAATAATTATATCACGTTCTCAGATGCCTCATCCACACACCTGGGAAATCATATTTTTATGAGAGCCGATGCCGGCGAGGTGACCATTTCGGACGATGGCGACGAGGAGATCGACCTCGACTTTGAGCACCTAACTTCCGTGATCAGGTTCCACATCACCGGCGACAACAGTACCGCCGGATCTGTGGAGCTGAGCAGTTCGATAAACTTAGGAGAGGTGTCGACACCCGAGGCGCGGAAGTTTTTCAACACCTCGGCCTATCTGGAGACTATCGACGGGGCGGGATTGAATGCGCCGGATGCAGACGACCAAAATGTAAGTAAGCTGGAGCTTCTGCCGATGGTGGATATTCCTTTTGAGAAGGACGGATCGACCTGGAGCCTCGATTGCTGGATGCCTGTTTTCCCCACTGTGGGCAGCACGGCAGCTGTAAGACTGGGAATCTCCACATTTATTACAGTGGATGGAGGTGATGTGCAGCAGCAGTTCGGCACCGACACCAACCCCCTTACGTTCGACGACGAACTCGACTTTATGCCGGGCGGATTCGAGGCGGGCAAAAGCTACTACTTCAATCTGAAAGCAGATATCGGAGGTACCGAAGAGCCTCCCGCGCCGACAATGATAACCCCCGCGGCGATTCCGGGCGTTACCATTGTCGTGGGAGGGAACAGCACGGGGAACAGCAACCAACAAGACCTCGAAGGCACCGAGCAGTACACGGCCTCGATTTTGTGGTCGATATCAGGCCAGTTCGATTACGAAGAAGAATACAGCGCGACCATCACCCTCACGCCCCGAGAGGGATACACCTTCGAGGGACTGAGTGACGAACAGTTGAAGCAATTCACAGTGAACGGCGTCGTGCCGAGCAAGGTGGAAATGGACAGAGGCAATCTTGAAGTCTCCGTCGATTTCCCAAAAACGCCTCCGTTCGACGTCCCGGGCAAGACGAAGATACCCTCCGCGCCCATCATGGGCTTGGCTGACCCCGTGAGTGGCGAGATGCCCGACATGGAGATTCCCGACACCGAATTTTACACGGCTACCGTCACATGGTATATAGACAATAATAATTCCCTCGACGGCCCATTCGGCGCCGGAACGGCCTACACCGCACTGATCGAGCTGAGGGTCAAGGAGGGCTACTGGCTGTCGAACAAACGCGAAGACCTATATCTCTTCACGGTGAACGGCATCACCCCCATTGTGTATAATGACTTTATCAACGGGATGACTTTGTCCGTGGAGTTTTCTCCGACGGAGGGTACCGCCGTCACATACGCCGTGGGTGATCCCTGGCCCTCGGCCGATGACCCCCAGGGCGTGGTCTACTCCGTAAGCAGCGGCGGACAGCACGGGATGGCGGTGAGCCTCGATGAGGCAAACGTCGCGTGGTCGACGATCTATAATACACTCACCGAAGTCGACAACGAAGTGGACGGCCAGATCAATATGAATTGGTTACGGGATTTGGACGACGACTTCAGCGACTATCCCGCCTTCGCGTGGGCACATGCCAAAAACCCCGCCGAAACCACTTACGAATATGGCAAGTTCAACGTCTGGTATCTGCCCGCCGTAGAAGAGTTGCAGCTTCTCTACTGTGCGTTCAACGGCAAGCCCGCCCAGACATGGGATGTCGGCTCAGACCCAATATCTGAGAACAACGATGCAAAAAAGTTCTTTAACGACTCCCTCACGACTGCTGGCGGTACTGCCATTTCGGACACAGAATGGTATTGGTCGTCGACTGAGGCCTTGGGGAAGGAGAACAACGCACTTCAAATTAATTACAAGACTGGCTTTACATACAGCGGCGACCCTAAGACCACGGCCCGCAGGGTTCGCGCCATCCTCGCGTTTTAGCTTCGATAGTTTGAAAAAGGAGAGAGCCTCGGGTTTCGGGGCTCTCTTTTTTTATTGCAGGTTGTTAATTTTTTCTTAACTTTGCTGCCGATTGTTTTCGCCCATAACCACTATTCAGCCCCTACTCAAACAAAAAAAACTCAACTGAAATGAGAATCATGACCCTGATCGCTGCCGCTGCTGCAACGATCCTGATCTCCGGATGCGATAATAATTCGCCGGACGACAAGCCAGTCACCAACCATCCCGACCACGGAAAAATCACACTCACAACCGACTGGAGCGAGCGCGGCGAGGGGGTCGACGTGCCCAGCGCGTTTCATGTGCGACGGAACGGCGACGACGCCACGCGCAGAACATTCACCGAGCAGGCCGACGTGATGCATCCCGATCTGTTTGAGCCGGGCACCCATCGTCTGCACATTTGGCACGACGCAGAGGGGATCTCGGTTAGCGGCAACACCGCCTCGGTAGCGGCGGCGGCGACTCGCGCGGGTGAGATCTCGGAGATGCCGGGTTGGTTCTTCAGCGACGCGACGGACGTTGTGGTCGAGCGGGACAAGGTACACGCGCTCACTGTGAAGATGCACCAGCAGGTTCGCGAGCTGACGCTGACGATCGCGCCCGAGGGTGAAGTCGAGGGGATCGCGGCGACGCTCGGCGGTGTGGCGGGAACGCTGAACATCGACACTCACGAGCATGGCTCGCCGTCGAACATTGCGCCGACCTTCACGAAAACCGCTGACGACAAGTGGAGCGCGACTGTGCGAGTATTAGGCATCGCGGGGTCGGAACAAAAGCTCTCCGGCACGATCACCCTAAAGGACGGCGCCGAAAAAGCGTTCGAAACCGACCTGAGCGAGGAGCTAAAGAACTTCAACGACAACAAAAAGGCGCCCATCGAGTTGGCGGTCGACACCGAGGGCGGAACGACGCCTCCCCCCTCGCCCACCCTGACGGTCGACGCAGGCAAGAGTTTCGCGATTCCCGCCTCGACGGTGGGCACTCCGATTGGCAGCCTCAACATGGCGGGGGCGGCGAAGGGCGGAACCATACCTTATATATATAGCGCGAGCGGACTGCCCGCCGGAATCGCGATCGACAGCGCGACGGGAGTCATCTCGGGCACGCCCACCACGGCGGGGTCGGCGGGAACGGCAACCATCACTGTGACAGATAGTTCAACCCCGGCGCAGAGTGTTACGATTTCGGTGAGCTTCGGCGCGGTCGCTGCCTCGGGTGGCGATGGTGGTGGCGGCACTCCTCCTCCTCCGCCGCCGGTGCTCGTGACGGGAGTGACGTTGGATCAGAGCACGCTCGACCTCAAGGAGGGCGAAGAGGCGACGCTGACGGCGACAGTTGCGCCGGCCAATGCGAGCAACAAGAGCGTGACCTGGGAGTCGGACGACGAGACAATCGCCACTGTCGACAACGCGGGCAAGGTGACGGCCATCAAGGCGGGCAATGCCACGATCACTGTGAAGACGACGGAGGGCGGCAAGACGGAGACCTGTGCAGTGAGCGTTACCTCCGCACCCGGATTCGGAGGCGACATCGAAGACTGGGCACCCGGCCAGGGCGGCAACGGCAATGCCGAAAAGGCCTACGCCGTGGGCGACGCCTACCCCAATGCCGAGAATCCGATCGGGATTGTTTTCCATGTCAACGCCACCGGCCTGCACGGCAAGGTCGTGCATCCGCAGGAGGGAGGGGGCACCAAGCAGGCGGCTTCCGACTGGTGTTCCAGCCTTGCTCCCGCCGGTACGTGGCGTATGCCGAACTACGACTATTATAGTCATGGAGGTGGTGAAATATATGATTTATATAACGCGTGGAACGCCGATCGCGGCGCGTTCAGCGCCAGTCTACGCGCTTTAGGCGGGGTTGAGTTGAAAGAAGAGAAGTATTGGATGTTCGGTAGCGACCAAGCTCTAAATTCCGTAACCTTCGATTTTTACAGCGGCAGCGCTGCCTCGACAGATGCCAATGCGCAGTTTCATGTCCGCGCCATCATGGCCTTTTAATCAGAAAAAATGAAAAAGATGAAAAAGATATTTTTGGCGGCGGCTGTGCTGTTGGCAGGCTGCACGCAGAATGAACACACCACGGGCCCGGTCACGCAGCCCGAACGGATTACCTTTAATATAGAGTTCGCAGAGCAGGGGGCGGCGACGAGGGTGGCGACAGATGAGGATTTTAAATCCACTTGGGAGGATGGCGACGAGATCGGGGTGTTTGGTTTTGACTACAGCCGCGCTGCCAAGATCGTCAACGCGAAGCTGACCTACAACGCCGCGAACCAAGAGTGGGTCGGCGACATCTACTGGCCGCAGGGGGTGAAGGAGCTCGGTTTTAAGGCCCACTATCCGTACAATCCCGACCATGACAACTTGGGGCATTCTGATGATTACGACGACATGCTGGATGGCCACTCGGTCTCGACGGATCAGAGCACGAAGGATGGCTACGAGCGTTCCGACCGACTGTCAACCGACAATCTTTATGCTGATCTCAAGGGCGAGACGGTCACGCTGCCGTTCGTCCGCGAGGATTTGGCGATGGTGCAGCTGACGATCGACAACTCGTCGGAGTTGCTCGATCCGGCCACGACCGAGGTTACTCTGCAGGATGTGGTGTTGGGTATCGACGACATATTCAACAGCGATACGCCGGCGCGCGGCAATGTCAAGATGTTGCCGTTTAGCACGAGCGGTAACATGCTGGTGTTCCGCGCGGTGGTGCCCGGGCATAATACGATCGTCGCCAGCAAGCACATGTTTGTCATCAGCGACGGGATGACTACTCTGCGCAGCTCCGCCACCACCGGCCAGATCGGACTCGCCGCCGGGAAAGTTTTTAAGTTTACTCAGAAGGCGCCGCCGCTCGATCCCGCGCATGTGTACTCCGTGGGCGACAGATATCCCTATGCCGGAGTGGCTAAAGGGGTGGTGTATGAGATCTCCGACGGGGGGCTGCATGGGAAGGTGGTTAGTTTGGATCACGGTATCGGCGACTCAAGAGCTTGGAGTAAAAATTTGACAGTCACCGGAGCTACTGACTCCAACAATGGCAGGATCAATATGGAGACGATTCGTGCGATAGACCCCACCTTCAGCAGCCATCCGGCTTTCCTGTGGTGCGACAGCAAAAATGGAGTTGCAGGAACCACAATATACACAGCCGATAAATTGGGCGTATGGTATCTTCCGGCAGGCAACGAATTCAAAAACGCAATGGTTAGTTCTATTACGCAAGCGGGTATCGGTACAAGTATGATTGGATTTTGGTATATTTCTTCTACCGAAACTTCGGAAACCAATTGCAATTCCTTTAATAGCGGCAGCACACATAATGTACCTAAACAGGCGATGGGTAGCGGCGATGCAATTCGGGCGGTGATGGCTTTTTAATTTTTTGGAATTATGAGAAATTTTAGGATAATTTGGGCCGCGGTGGCGGCGATGGGGGTGGCGGCAATGGCGGCGACTCTCGCAGGGTGCGCGCAAAACGAGCCCGCGAACCTGCCCGACAACGGCGAACGAATCGAAGTGAAACTGACCGCCGAGATCGCCGGCGAGGCTGTGGCGACCCCCGCAAATCCGCAAACGCGTCTGAGCGCCGACGGCAACAGCTGGAGCGGCGGCGAAGGGGTCGGGGTGAGTGTGTTCGACGAGAACGCAACATTGGCCGACAATGTGCTCTACACTGTCGCGTCGAACGGCACGATGACCGCCGACAGTGAGCCGGCATACTATCCGCAGAGTGGCGAGGTCGACATAGTGGCGTACTACCCTTACGCGCAGGGTGGTTCTATCAGCGTCAATCTCGCGTATGCGCAGACGGATGTGCTGTACGCCAAAGTCACCGGCAAAGCCAAAAGCCAAACGCCGGTCGCGCTGCAGTTCGAGCATGTGCTGAGCAAAATTACGCTCAACGTGAAGGCCGGCGCGGGGATGACGACGGGCAACATATCGGGTATTGCGTCCAATACCGTCTCCTTTAGAGGTATGCCGAGCAGTGCGACGTTTGCGAAGGATGTCGGTGAGCTGGGCAGTGAAACTGTCGGTGCGTTCTCGCCGACTAAGGCGGCGACGCCGGCGAGCGGTTATCAGGCGACCTTCACTTCGCTGCTGATTCCGCAGGTCGGCACGGCGGGTCGTAGTGTGACATTCTCGGTGCTCGGGCCAGCGTATGTGTGGGCGATTCCCGACGCGACGGCGTTCGAGGCAGGGAAGCACTATGTGTTCAATGTGACGGTCAACGAGACCGAGGTCACGGTCGACGGGATTACTATCGCGTCGTGGGAAGACGGGGGCGATGTCGGGGCCGGCTCGGGGAATGCGGAGCTTATTACATACGCCGTGGGTGATGTGTACCCCAACCCCCTCTTAGGTCCTGCCATCGGCGTGGTCTACGAGGTCGACGGAACCGGCCAGCACGGGAAGGTCGTAGATTTCTATCGTGCGGAGCGTGCTTGGGGGCCCTTCATTGAAATAGGTGCATCCTCACGAGATGACGGCCTTGTGAATATGGCTGCGATAAAAAACTATATAATCAATAACGGTGGTGATTATAGCCTATTTCCCGCTTTTGAGTGGGCCAACGGTAGAAATGATGCCGCTCATGTCTACGCGTCGGGACAAAAGGGCGTTTATTATATTCCCGCGATTGATGAATTGATGGTTTTATTCAACGTTTGGAAATCAGGCCTCTTCGACGGCGAACTCACCGCTGCTTTAGGTCTACAGGGAGTGATTATCTACCCAGGTCGGCAATTGTCGTCAACAGAGGTACAGGGGACTCACAGTTATGCCAAATATGAGGGATATGACTTTCCTTGGGATGAAGAGATGGACCAAATTAAAGAGTTGTCTGCTGCTGTCCAATTGATCATGGCGTTTTAAGAGAAATTAAAAATCAAAAAACTATAAAAACAAAACCAGATGAAAAACATTTTTGCAACAGCGGCGATGTGCGCCGCGATCACTCTCGCCTCGTGCAACAGCGGCGGCGACGCAAACGTGACACCCGAAACACCCGACGCGCAGCAGCCAGTGAGCTTCACCGCGACCGTCGGCAACGTCGACGCCTCGCCCGCCACCCGCGCCTCGGGCGACACTTGGGCCACGAACGACAAGATCGGAGTCTTTATGGTGGGCAATGGAGGCACTTCGGTTGTCGACGGGGTGACCAACCGCGAGCTTACGACCACGGCCGGCGACGGTGCGTTCGCGACTGCCGAGGGTAGCGAAATCTACTATCCGACAGATGGTTCGAAGGTCGACTTTATCGCCTACTATCCCTACGACGCTGCGAAGAGTGCTCTGGATTTGCCGTATAGTGTGACGCTCGGCGATCAGACTAATCAGGCAGTTTTCGACCTGCTGTGGGCAAAGTCTGACAACAGTGGCGCGGGCTATTCGAAAACCTCGGAAGGGGCCGTGGCACTCAATTTCAAACATGTGCTCTCGAAGTTGGTGATGAATGTTAAGGCGGGTGATGGTGTTGGGGAGAGCGAACTCGACGGGCATATGACTGTGACTATCAAGGAAACGCACTCGGGGGTTCGATTTAACTTTGGTAGCGGTGCGTTTCTCCAGCAACTTCTTCCGACAGATATCACTGCGCATTTTGTCGGCACCTCGAACGGTGAGAACAACAGTACCATTTACAACTACGACGCCATCGTTGCGCCTTTTAACTATACTTTCAGCGCGGTGACGGTCGAGTTTGAGCTCACTTCGGGCGAAAAGTTTGTGTGGGCGCCGGGTGCAATAGAGTTCGTCTCGGGCAAGCAGCACACCTACAACGTGACGCTGAATCGCACGGGGGTAAGCGCGACGGGTAGCATCACGGATTGGGTGGCCGGCACAGGCGGCGACGTCGTGGCGCAGTAGATTTTCGCACTTTGCGACAAGAAAAAAAGGGGCTCCCGAGGTACGGGGGCTCTTTTTTTTGTATATTTTTTTGCGCGTTTTCTCCATGCGCCAATGGATTTCGGCGAATTTCGGCAGCGTTCGGCGAAAAAAAGACTTGACTTTTCTCGCCTCATGTATTATATTTGCGGCGATCGGGCCTTGGGCAGGCGCCGATTTTGAAGTTCACAATGAGACGGAAACTCTACATATTCATCGTGTGCATTGCCGTGGCGGCGATGTGGGTGGCGGGGGCCACTCCTCATCACCATCACGACGGCGGGGTGTGCATCGGGGAGGTGCATGCGCAGCATGGCAGTGAAGAGCATGGCGGCGAGGCTGGGGAACACGATTCGGGCCTGTGCGTTGCCGAGAGCGAGTTTACCGACCCTTCGAGCGGGCATCGAAGTGGTGCGAGTGGAGGCGCGACTTGCGGAGGCGGTTGCGCGATGTGCGGAGACGACGGACACGACGGGCACGGGCACCATCTGTTTCTCACGCTCTTTCCGCCCGACGGATTCGGGGCGACGGGCGACATGCCGGAGCTGTCTGCGCTCTTCGATGTCGACTATGGCAAGTGCATAACGCGCTGGCAATCAACCCCCGCGCTGTGTGCGGGCGGCCTGCGGGCACCTCCCGCGACTCTCTGCTGAGCGACTCCGCCGAAGATTTTGTGCGGAGCGAACAATCCGTACAACAATCTAAAAACGCAGAGAGATGTCAAAATTTATTACTGTTTTGCTGGTTGCAGCCTTAGGTTTCGCGGGCTGCAAATCGAGCACGGGCGCACATGACGCGCACGACCATGAGGGACACGACCACGCCGCCGAAGCGGCACACGAAGAGCACGGGGAGCATGCCGGGCACAACCACGAGGCCGAAGAGGCTCACGCTGAGGAGACGGGACACGCCGAAGAGGGGCACGAGGAGCACGCCGAAGATGAGATAGTTTTCACACACGAGCAGGCCGAGGCGGCGGGGTTGACCGTCGAGACTGTTGCGCCGGCGCAGTTCAGGCAGGTGATCAGGGCCAGCGGGCGAATCGAAAACGCGCTCGGGGGCGAGGTCACGGCGGTGGCGACTACGAGTGGCGTGGTCTCTTTCGCAGGGACCAATCGAGCCCCCGGAACGCCCGTCACAAAAAATCAAACTTTAGTAACCATCTCGGCAAGCAGCTTGGTGGACAGCGACGCGGCGGCAAGGGCACGCATCGAGTTCGAGGCGGCGGAACGCGATTTCCGTCGCGCCGAGGAGTTGGTGGAGGACAAAATCGTATCGCAGCGAGAGTTCGACGAGGCACGCCGACGACTCGAAACCGCGCGCGCCGCATTAGGTTCGGCAGCCCCAACCGCCACATCGACAGCAGCGGCAACAGGAGTAAGCGTCGCGGCACCCACGGGAGGATATATAAAGGAGTGGTTAGTGGGCGCGGGCGAGTATGTCGCCACGGGGCAGCCGATCGCCACGATCGCGCAGAGCGACAAGTTGCAGCTGAGGGTCGAGGTGTCGGCCGGCCGCTGGAGCGAGCTGCGCACAGTCACGGAGGCCAACTTCACAACGCCCGGCAGCGAAACCGTGCGCCGCACCGATCGACTGATCGCCCAAGGCAGGGCGTCCGAGGGGGCGTACATTCCCGTGACATTTGAGTTCTCGAACGCCGACGGATCGGTGCCGACGGGTGTGCCGGCCGAGGTGTGGTTGCTTGGCGCGCCGATAGTCGACGCGCTCACCGTGCCGAAAAGCGCGCTCACCGAGCAGCAGGGGCTCCACTTCGTCTACCTGCAACACGGCCCCGAGGACTACGCGCGACAGGAGGTGACGCTCGGCGCGGACGACGGCCAGCGGGTGGTCGTGAGCAAGGGTCTGAAAGCAGGCGACAGAGTAGTCACCCGAGGTGCGACGCAGGTGAGGCTGGCGGCGATGGCGGGTGTAATTCCGGAGGGTCACACACACTAAAAAGCCGGAAGCGATGCTGAACAGAATCATAAAATTCTCGCTGAACAACCGGCCGGTCGTTCTCGCGGGAGCGATACTCGTGATGTTGGCGGGGCTCTACACCGCCACCGACATGGAGGTCGACGTCTTTCCCGACCTCAACGCACCCACGGTGGTGGTGATGACCGAAGCCGCGGGCATGGCGCCCGAAGAGGTCGAACGGTTGGTGAGCTTTCCTGTCGAGACAGCGGTAAACGGAGCGACCGGCGTGCGGCGCGTGCGGAGTTCGTCGACCACGGGCTTCTCGGTCGTGTGGGTCGAGTTCGAGTGGGGCACGGAGATATTTCGGGCGCGGCAGATCGTGTCTGAGAAGCTGGCGGTGGTGGGCGGCGCGCTGCCCCCCGGGGTAGGCTCCCCCACCCTCGGGCCGCAGTCGTCGATCCTCGGCGAGGTGATGATAGTGGGCCTCACGGCCGACACAACATCGTTGCAGGAGCTGCGCACGCTGGCCGACTGGACGGTGAGGCCGCGACTCTTGGCGACGGGCGGGGTGGCCCAGGTGGCGGTGATCGGCGGCGAGATCAGGGAGTACCAGATCGCCCTCGACCCCGAGCGGATGCGGCACCTCGGAGTGAGCCTCGACGAGGCGATCGCGGCGACCGCGGGCATGAACGGCAACGCGTCGGGCGGCGTGCTCTATGAGTATGGCGGCGAGTACATCGTTCGCGGGGTGATATCGACCTCGGATGTCGAGGCTCTTGGACGGGCAGCCGTCTCGGTAGTGGATGGCCGGCCTGTGTTGTTGGAGCAGATCGCCGAGGTACGGGTAGGCAACCGGAGTCCGCGATTGGGGGTCGCGTCGGTCGAGGGGCGGCCGGCGGTGTTAGTCACCGTCACCAAGCAGCCCGCCACGAGCACACTCGAACTGACCGCCGCACTCGACGGCGCGTTGGCCGAACTGGGCGCCGAACTCCCCGCCGACGTCGAGCTGCACAGCGAAATTTTTCGGCAGGAGAGGTTCATCGAGAGCTCGATCGACAACGTGCAGCGGTCGTTGTGGGAGGGTGGCGTGTTTGTGGTGATCGTCCTGTTTCTGTTTTTGGCAAGCGTGCGAACTACGGCCATCTCGCTTGCCGCGATTCCGCTGTCGCTCCTGAGCGCGATCCTTGCGCTGAAGGCGATGGGGCTCACGATCAACACGATGAGCCTCGGGGGTATGGCCATCGCGATAGGTTCGTTGGTGGACGACGCGATTGTCGACGTCGAGAATGTCTACAAGCGGCTGCGGGAGAATCGCGCGCGACCCGAGGGGGAGCGGCTGCCGGTGATGACGGTGGTCTACGAGGCGTCGCGCGAGGTGCGCATGCCGATCCTCAACTCGACGCTTATTATTGTGGCGAGCTTCGTGCCGCTATTTTTTCTGTCGGGCATGGAGGGGCGGATGTTGGCGCCGTTGGGCATCGCGTTCATCGTTGCGTTGGGGGCCTCGACCGTCGTCGCTCTGACCCTTACTCCGGTGCTTTGCAGTTGGTTACCTTCGGAGAGGGGCGGTCGCGAAAAGAAGGAGCCGTGGCTGTCGCGAAAACTGAAAGCCGGCTACGGCACGTGGCTCGCCTGGACACTCGACCATCGAAGGGTGGTGTTGGGTGTGACGGGGGTGTTGGTGGTGGCGGCGGTGGCGATGTTCTTCTCGCTGGGCCGCAGCTTCCTGCCCCCCTTCAACGAGGGGTCGTTCACGGTCAACGTGAGCACGCTGCCCGGGGTGTCGCTCGATGAGTCGGACGCCATCGGTCGGCGGGCGGAGGAGCTGCTGCTGTCTGTGCCCGAAATTCAAACGACCGGACGAAAGACGGGGCGCGCCGAACTCGACGAGCACGCGCTGGGGGTGAACGTGTCGGAGATCGAGGCGCCGTTCGTGTTGGGCGAGCGCACCAAAGATGAGGTGGCGGCGGAGATCCGCGCAAAGATGCGAACTATCCCGGGGGCGGCCATCGAGATCGGTCAACCAATCTCGCATCGCATCGACGCGATGCTGTCGGGCACTCGGGCCAACGTCGCCATCAAGGTGTTCGGCCCCGACTTGGGTCGGCTCTTCGCGCTGGGCAATCGCATCAAAGCGGCGGTGGAGAATGTCGAAGGGGTGGCCGACCTGAATGTCGAGCAGCAGGTGGAGCGGCCGCAACTCACGATCACACCGCGGCGGGAGATGTTGGCGATGTATGGAGTGACGCTGCCCGAGTTTGCCGAGGTGGTGCGGGTGATGCTGGCCGGCGAGGTGGTGTCGCAGGTGTACGAGGGCGACCGCGTGTTCGACCTGACGCTGAGGGTGAGTGACGACGGACGCGAAACCGCCGAGCGGATACGCAACCTGAGCGTCGACGCCGCGGGGGTGAAGGTGCCGTTGGAGTACTTGGCCGAGGTGAGCTCGGTCGTGGGGCCCAACACAATCAACCGCGAGAATGTGATGCGGCGAATCGTCGTGTCGGCCAACGTGTCGGGTGGTGATCTGCGCGGCGTGGTCGGCGAAATCCAACGGCGGGTCGCCGCCGAGGTCGAGATGCCCGAGGGTTACCACGTGGAGTACGGCGGGCAGTTCGAGAGCGCCGAGGCCGCCTCGCGCACGTTGGCGCTGACTTCGGTGTTGGCGCTGATGGTGATATTTCTGTTGCTGTGGGGCGAGTTCCGCAGCGTCGTTCAGTCGGCGGTGGTGCTGGTCAATCTGCCTCTGGCGTTGGTGGGTGGAGTGGTGATATTGTTCGTCACGGGGGGTGTGGTGAGCATTCCAGCCATCATCGGGTTCATCTCGCTGTTCGGCATCGCCACCCGAAACGGCATGCTGTTAGTGTCGCGCTACAACGACCTGCGGCGTGGCGGGCTGGGACTTCGCGAGAGCGTTGTGCAGGGGTCTCTCGATCGCCTGAATCCGATACTTATGACGGCGTTGACTTCGGCGTTGGCGCTCGTGCCGTTGGCCGTTGGCGGAGCTATGCCCGGCGGCGAGATACAGAGTCCCATGGCGCGGGTTATTCTGGGGGGGCTTTTGACCTCGACGCTTTTGAATGGGTTTATCGTGCCGGTTATGTACCTTCTGTTCAGTGGAAAATTGAAAATTGAAAATTGAAAATGAGAATTATATTTTTTTTGCTGGCGGTGCTGTTGGCCCTGCCGGCGGCGGCGCAGAATATGGAGAGCGTGCTGCGGCAGATCGAGCAGAACAACACCACGCTGCGGGCGATGGGCGACGGGGCCGAGGCCGACCGCGCGGGGTTGCGAACAGGCATCGCGCTGCCCGACCCCGAGGTGGAGGTGGCGCGACTGTGGGGCACCCCCGCCACCATCGGCAATCGCACCGACGTGGCTGTGTCGCAGGGGTTCGACATCGCCACCGTGACGGGCATGAAGGCGCGGCAGGCGAGGCGTCGGGGCGAGCTGCTCGACCTTGGCGTCGCCGCCGGACGGATCGAAATTCTGTTGGAGGCGAAGTTGCTGTGCGTCGAGCTGATTCATCGTAATCGTTTGGCGCGCGAGTTGGAGTTGCGGTTGCAGCACGCGCTGATCATCTCGTTGGGCTACGAGCGCGGACTGGCGAACGGCACGGCGAACATGTTGGAGGTGGGCAAGGCGACCCTGAACACGCGCACCGTGGAGGGCGAAATTGCGCGCAACGATGTGGAACGCAATGCGTTGATGGCAGAGTTGCGGCGACTGAACGGCGGGGTGGAGGTGGCGTTGGACGATCTCGATTTTCCCGTCGCGGCGCTGCCGGCCGACTTCGAGGAGTGGTTTGCCGCGGCAGCCGAGCGGAGTCCCGCGATGAAGTATGCGAGGCGCGAGGCGGAGGTCGAACGGCGGCAGGTGACGTTGGCGCGGACTGAGTTGCTGCCGGCGCTGTCGGTCGGCTACATGCGCGAACGCACTCTCGGGCAGCACTATCAAGGTGTTACCGTCGGTGGGTCGATCCCGCTGTGGGCCGGAGCCGGGCGGGTGAAGCAGGCGCGGGCGGCCCAGGCGGCGTCGGAGGCTCGCGCGCGGGATGCGCGGGTTCAGATGTATGAGCAGCTGCGCGGGTTGTATGCGCGGGCCGCGGGGTTGAGGCAAACGGCCTACGGGTTGGCGGACGCGGCGGATGTCGGATCGGCGGGCGGGTCGAACGCCGCGCTGCTGAAGAGGGCGCTGGACGTGGGCGAGATTTCGCTGCTGGAGTATGTGTTGGAGATGGGGCTCTGGTACGACGCGCGAGTGCGGGCGCTGGAGGCCGAACGCGATTTCCAACTCGCCCACTCCGAACTTACCGCCGTGGAGTTGTAAATTCAGTGGTTAGCGGTTAGTGGTTAGTGGTTAGTGGTTAGTGGTTAGTGGTTAGTGGTTAGTGGTTAGTGGTTAGTGGTTAGTGCTAACGCGATAAAAGCTATGGCGGCAACGGCCGCAGCGATTTTAGCTACGCAGGGACCGGAACGCCGGTGCGGATTTAGCTACGCATAAAAAAATTTGGCTCTGCCCTCTCCTTTTATTACCTTTGCGAACTACGAATTCGAACTATGAAACTACTGCTGATCCAAACCGATGTTCGTTGGTTGGCGCCCGAGGAGAATCGCCGACGCGCCGAAGAGATTATCGACGCCTCACCCGCCGCCGACCTCATTGTGCTGCCCGAGATGTTCACCACCGGATTCGCCGTCGAGCCCGAGGGAGTTGCCGAGCCGAACGGTGGGGCCGAGACCGTGGAGTGGATGCGCCGGATCGCCGAGCGCACCGACTCCGCCATCGCAGGGAGCGTCGCCGTGGCTGTCGCCGAAAACGAGGGTGGCGCCGAAAACGGGAGCAAAAAATTCTTCAACCGATTTTTCTTCGTGAAGCCCGACGGCACGGTGGCCAGATACGACAAGCGGCATCTGTTTTCGTTCGCGGGCGAGCACACGCGCTACACGGCGGGCACGGAGCGCACGATCGTCGAGTGGCGCGGGTGGCGAATCCTGCTTCAGGTGTGCTACGACCTGCGTTTTCCGGTCTTTGCGCGCAACCGCGGCGACTACGACATGGCACTCTACACGGCCAGCTGGCCCACCGTGCGCATCCATCCGTGGAACACGCTACTGAGGGGGCGCGCCATCGAGAACGTATGTTGGGTGGCGGGGGTGAATCGAGTCGGCCAAGACCCCTACGCGTCGTACAGCGGCGGCACGGCGTTGATAGATTTCAAGGGCGAGACGGCGGCAGCGGCGGCTCCCGACACCGAGGAGGCGGTGTGGTGCGAGGTCGACATGGAGGCGCTCGTGACCTTTCGGGCTAAATTTCCGGCGTTGGGCGATGCCGACGGTTTTCAGATTAGTGGTTAGTGATTAGTGGTTAGTGCTAACGCGAAAAAAATATAAAAAAATTGGAAAATAAGTTACTACTGTTGGGCGATCAGGCGATTGCACTGGGCGCACTTCACGCCGGAATCGCGGGGGTGTACGCCTACCCGGGAACCCCGTCGACCGAGATCACCGAGTATATTCAAAATTCGTACATCGGCTGTGACAACGGCGTCCACTCCAAGTGGTGCACCAACGAGAAGACGGCGATGGAGGCGGCCTTGGGGATGTCGTACGTGGGTCGGCGGGCGCTGGTGTGCATGAAGCATGTGGGCATGAACGTCGCGGCCGACGCCTTTATCAACTCGGCGATGACGGGCACCCACGGAGGATTGGTGGTCGTGGCGGCGGACGACCCGTCGATGCACTCGTCGCAGAACGAGCAGGATTCGAGGTTCTACGGCAAGTTCGCGTTCGTGCCGATCTTCGAGCCGGCGACACAGCAGGAGGCCTACGACATGGTGCGGGCGGCGTTCGAACTGTCGGAGGATGTGAGGCTGCCGGTGCTGTTGCGCATCACGACTCGCATGGCACACTCGCGCGCCGTGGTGGAGAGCTCGCCGATGTCGGCCCTGCCCAACGGACTTTCGTTTCCCGAGGATCGTGCGCGCTGGGTGCTGCTGCCGGTCAACGCGCGGCGCAGGTACGGCGAGGTGTTGGCGCAACAGGACGAGCTCGAACAGCGGGCCGCAGTGTCGGCATTCAACAGCCTCACCACCGTTGCCGGCTCGCGCAAAGGGGTGATAGCGTGTGGAATAGGCCACAACTACCTGATGGAGGCGTTGGGCGGTGTGCCCGATCGCAATGTGCTGAAAATTTCGCAGTACCCACTGCCGCGAACGCTCATCCGCCGAATGGTGGAGAGTTGCGACGAGGTGCTTATATTAGAGGACGGGCAGCCGTTCGTCGAGGAGCAGCTGCGGGGGCTGCTGGACGAAGGGGGCAAAATTCGCGGACGGCTCACGGGCGAGGTGCCGCGCACGGGTGAACTCACGCCCGACAATGTGCGTGCGGCGTTGGGCTTAGTCTCCGCGACCCATTTCGACCCCTCGCCGCAGGTGGTCGCGAGGCCGCCGGCGCTCTGTCAGGGTTGCGGACATCGCGACGTGTACGAGGTGCTGAACGAGGTGTTGGCCGAGTATCCCGACAGCAAGGTCTTCAGCGACATCGGTTGCTACACACTCGGGGCGCTGCCGCCGTTGCGCGCGATCGACAGCTGCGTCGACATGGGTGCCTCGATCACGATGGCCAAGGGGGCGGCCGACGCGGGGCTCCATCCGTCGGTGGCGGTGATCGGCGACTCGACCTTCACCCACTCGGGCATCACGGGGCTGCTGGACGCGGTGAACTCGGGCGCGCGGGTGACGATAGTAATCTCCGACAATCTCACCACGGCCATGACCGGCGGGCAGGACTCGGCGGGGACGGGGCGACTCGAAGCGATATGTCTCGGGGTGGGCGTCTCGCCGGAGCATGTGCGCACTGTGGTGCCGCTGCCCAAGAACCGCGAGGAGATTCGGCGAGTGATCGGCGAGGAGATCGAGTATGACGGGGTGTCGGTGATCATCCCGCGGCGAGAATGTATACAAACATTAAAGCGGCGAAAATGAAAAAAGACATAATACTATCCGGAGTCGGGGGTCAGGGGATACTGTCGATCGCGGCGGTGATAGGCGAGGCGGCGCTGGCCGCGGGGCTCCACATCAAGCAGGCCGAGGTGCACGGCATGAGCCAGCGGGGCGGCGACGTTCACTCCAACCTGCGCATCTCGCCCGAACCGATCCACTCCGACCTCATCGCGCGGGGCGGGGCCGACCTGATCATCTCGCTGGAGCCGATGGAGGCGTTGCGCTATCTGCCGTGGCTCTCGCGGGAGGGTTGGATCGTGACCTCGTCGGCACCCACGGTCAACATTCCGAACTACCCCGACCACGAGGCGCTACTGAGCGAGTTGGGCGGACTGGAGCGGGTGATACTTTTCGACGCCGACGCCGTGGCGCGCGAGGCGGATGTCGCGCGGGCGGCCAACATAGTGCTTCTGGGTGCCGCGTCGGTGGTGCTGGGGCTCGACATGAAGGGTTTGCAGAGTGCCGTCGGGCGGGTGTTCGGCCGCAAGGGCGACGCCGTGGTCGAGATGAACCTGCGGGCGTTGGAGACGGGGTACAAAACAGGATTAATCAGAGCAAAGATATGATTTACAGCAAAGAGACAGTAGAGGGGGTTGTGCGGGAGCTGGGCATCCCGAAGTTGGAGAACGCGACCATCGGCGAGGTGGTGCTGCTGGCGCGACGCTTGGAAGAGCTGACGGGCATTCCGTTCATCCGCATGGATCAGGGGGTGCCGGGATTGTCGCCCTGCCGCGTGGGCACCGAGGCCGAGAAGGCCGCACTCGACACCGACCTGCCGGCCATCTATCCTCCGGCGGAGGGGATTCCGGAGCTCAAGCGCGAGGCGTCGCGGTTTGTGAAGGCGTTTATGAATATCGACGTCGCGGCGGCGGGGTGCATTCCCGTGACGGGCGCGGTGGCGGGATCGTTCGGCGGATTCATCGCGGCGTTGCAGCGCGACCCCGCGAAGGACACGGTGCTCTTTATCGACCCCGGGTTTCCGATCCAGAAGTCGCAGCTGCGGGTGTTAGGTCAGCGGTGGGAGCAGTTCGACATACACGACCATCGAGGCGCCGAACCGCTGAGGGCCAAGATGGAGGAGCAGATGGCGGGCGGACGCATCGCCGCGATCATCTACTCGAACCCCAACAATCCGGCCTGGATCTCGCTCACGGAGGAGGAGCTGCGGACGATCGGCGAGATGGCCACGCGGCACGACGCCATAGTGTTGGAGGACCTGGCCTACTTCGGGATGGACTTCAGGACAGACTTCGGCCGGCCGTTCGAGGTACCGTATGTGCCCACCGTGGCGCGCTACACCGACAACTACATTCTGATGATGACCTCGTCGAAGATATTTTCCTACGCCGGACAGCGGGCGGGGTTCATCGCCGTGTCGGACGGACTGTTCGGCCGACGGTTCGACGCGCTGGCCGAACGCTACTCGGGGTCGGGGCTCTTCGGGCCGACGCTCACCGCCTCGATACTCTACATGATGACCTCGGGGGTGACGCACTCGACGCAGGTGGGCTACGCCGCCATGCTGAAGGCCGCGTCGGACGGCGAGTTCGACTTTGTGGCCGAGACGAGCGAGTACGCTCGGCGCGCGCGGCGCATGAAGGATATCTTTGAGCGTCACGGATTCCACGTGGTGTACGACACCGACATCGACAGGCCCATCGCCGACGGATTTTTCTTCACCATCGGCTACGGCGACATGACGTGCGGCGAGCTGATGACACAGCTGATTCACTACGGGGTGAGCTCGATCGCGCTGTCGACCACCGGCAGCGACCAGCGGGGCATTCGCGCCTGCTCGTCGAGAATGACGGGCGGACTGTTCGACACGTTGGACGAGAGGTTGGCCGCATTCGCGAAAGATCACCGGTCTTAATTATCAATTATCCATTATCAATTGTCAATTAGAATGATCTGGAACGCAACAAAGGAGTGCATGAGCGCCGAGGACAGGCGCACGATGCAGGGAGAGAGGCTCCGCAGACTCGTCGAGCGGGTGTACCACAGCGTGCCGTTCTACCGCCGGCGGATGCAGGAGATGGAGGTGTCGCCGCAGGATATCCGTTCGATAGACGACATAGTGCGGCTGCCATTCACCACCAAGCAGGACCTGAGGGACAACTACCCCTACGGCCTCTTTGCGGTGCCGATGTCGGAGATAGTGAGGCTGCACGCGTCGAGCGGCACGACGGGCAAACCGACCGTGGTGGGCTACACGCGCGCCGACCTTGCGATGTGGGCCGAGATGACAGCACGATGTCTCACCGCTTTCGGCATCGACCGCGACGACATAGTGTCGGTGGGCTACGGCTACGGACTCTTCACCGGCGGGCTGGGGTTGCACTACGGGGTGGAGCATCTGGGCGGCACGGTGATCCCCACTTCGAGCGGCAACACCGCCAAGCACATCGGGCTGATGCACGACTTCGGGGCGACGGCGTTGGCCTGCACTCCCTCCTATGCTTTGTATCTGGCCGACGCACTGAGGGACTGCGGCATGCCGCGCGACGAGTTCAGGTTGCGGACGGGCATCTTCGGCGCCGAGCCGTGGACGGAGAACATGCGTCGCGAGATCGAGGCGAAGTTAGGCATCGACGCCTACAACATCTACGGGCTGAGCGAGATCATGGGGCCCGGGGTGTCGTACGAGTGTGGGAGCAAGAACGGTTCGCACATCTGCGACGACCACTTCTATCCCGAGATCATCTCGCCCGACACGCTGGAGCCGTTGACCCACGGCGAGCAGGGCGAACTTGTATTCACCACCCTCACCAAGGAGGGGCTGCCGCTGCTGAGGTATCGCACCAAGGATCTGTGTGAGCTCGACCCGACGCCGTGCGAGTGCGGGCGCACCAACGTGAGGATGAGCCGCATCGTGGGTCGCAGCGACGACATGCTCATCATTCGCGGGGTGAACATGTTCCCGTCGCAGATCGAGAGCGTGATTCTCGAAATGGAGGAGTTCGAGCCCCACTATCTGCTGATCGTCGACCGCGTGAACAACTTAGACACGTTGGAGGTGCAGGTCGAGGTTCGCGACGGGTTCTACTCCGACGAGATGAACCGCATGATGGAGCTCAGGCGCAAGATCGCGTCGAGGTTGCACAGCGTGCTGGGGCTCGCGGCCGACATTCGGTTGGTCGAGCCGGGCACCATCGAACGGAGCGAGGGCAAAGCGAAACGAGTTTTCGACAAGCGAAAACTCAATTAAAAATTAAGAATTAAGAATTAAAAGCCGGAACGCCGGCAGCGATTTAGCTACGCAGAACAAATTTCATAACTATTTCAATAATTATGACCATCATAAGCCAACTTTCGGTATTTATCGAAAACCGCGCCGGCAGGATCAACGAGGTGACCCGCATCCTGGCCGAGAGCGGCATCAACATGTCGGCCTTTTCGCTGGCCGAGAGCGCCGACTTCGGCATACTGCGCATGATCGTCTCCGACGTCGAGGGGGCGCGGGCGGCGCTGCGCGAGGCGCACTTCGGGGTGAGCGTCACCGAGGTGATCTGCATCACATGTCCCAACCGCGCCGGAGCGATGCACAGGGTGATGGAGGTGCTGGCGCGCGAACAGATTTTCATAGAGTATATGTACGCGTTTTCGGAGGGCGAGACGGCCGACGTGGTGATCAGGCCCTCCGATGTGGCGCGCGCGGCGGAGATTTTGCACTCGTTTGATTTCGGGGAGAGGGAGTAGATTTTGCCCGTCGGGGCGGGGGGTGGCTGTCGGGGCGGAGGGATTGCCGGCCGACGGTGAAATAAAATTGGTCTGATGGGCCGATTCGGCGATGTTTGGTGCGATTATTGAGGTGGTTTGTCTCTGTTCGGAGGCGAACCACTATTTTTTTAACCTAAATATCAAAACATCAAAAAACACCTATGAAAAACTTATTGCATCAGATCAACGAAAAGATCGAACACTTCCAGGCTAACGCGGCAAGCAATGTAGAAAAGGGCAACAAAGCTGCCGGAACACGCGCACGCAAAGCGTCGCTCGACCTCGAAAAACACTTCAAAGAGTTCCGCAAAAAATCGCTCGCCGAACAAAACAAAAAGTAGTCGGCCGGAACGGTCGGAACGCCGACGGCGGATTTGGCTACGCGGTTAGTTTAGCTACGCGGCGACAGAGATCGCGGCGGAGATTTGGCTATGCAGAAACTTAAGGGTGCGTCGAGAACACACCCTTGAGTTGTCATGTCGTTTCGGGTAGCTACTCCTCTTCGCGGTAGTGGAAGCTGACCACCTGACGCAGGTCGGGGTGGAGCGACTTCGACACGGGGCAGGTGTCGGCGGCGCGCTGGAGGATCGTGCGCGATTTTTCGTCGGCGGCAAACGGGAACCACACGTCGATGCGGATCTCGGCGATGCGGCGCGGATCGGCGGCCATCACCTTGGTGATGTCGAGGATCGTGCCCGTCATGTCGAGGTCCATGCGTGTGGCGGCCATCTCCATCAGCGTCAGCATGCAGCTGCCCAAGGCGCCGGCGACCATGTCGGTCGGGGAGATGAATTCGCCCTTGCCGTTGTTGTCGACGGGGGCGTCGGTTGTCATTTTGCCGCCCGACTGCAGGTGGGTGATCTCGGTGCGCAGGTTGCCTAAATGTTTTGTCTTTAATGTCAACATGATTTTTACTTCTGTTGGGGTTGATTTTATTACATGATTTGTGTTACGATTTCGATTTAGTTGCGAAAAGTACGAAAAATTATTGGTCGATTCAAATTTCTTTTCTACTTTTGCACTCTCTCACGGGAGATTTTGCTGTTTTAGCTCAGTGGTAGAGCACTTCCTTGGTAAGGAAGAGGTCCCGGGTTCAAATCCCGGAAACAGCTCGAAAGCGAGAAAAGTTGCCGTAGGCAATGATCGCAAATAGAACGCCGCCCAAGCTCGCTTGAAGGCGGCGTTTTGTTTGGGAGCATATTTGCGAAGCAAATTTTTCTCGCATTCGATGGCGCCCCGCGGCAGCGGCAGGGATAAAACGAGCGACACAAAGTGGCGCGAAGTTAAATCCCGGAAACAGCTCAGAAGTTCAAATCGAAGAGGGCAGTCTTTGCGGACTGCCCTTTTTTTGTGTCGATGGCGGGAATTTAGACGATACCCTGCTCAAGCATGGCCTGTGCGACCTTCATGAAGCCGGCGATGTTGGCGCCCTTCACGTAGTCGACCTTGCCGTCGGCCGCGGTGCCGAACTTCACGCAGGCGTTGTGGATGCTCTCCATGATGGTGTGGAGCTTTTCGTCGACCTCGGCGCCCGACCACGAGATGTGCATGCAGTTCTGGGTCATTTCGAGGCCCGAAGTTGCAACACCGCCCGCGTTGACCGCCTTGCCCGGCGCGAACAGGATGCCCGACTTCTGGAAAGTGTGAATGGCCTCGGGGGTGCAACCCATGTTCGACACCTCGGCGCAGCACCACGTTCCGTTGGCGATCAGCTCGGCGGCGTCGTCGCCGGTGAGTTCGTTCTGGAACGCGCAGGGCAGCGCGATGTCGCACTTGATGCTCCACGCCTTCTTGCCGGCGGTGAAGGTCGTGCCCGCGAACTTCTGCGCAAACGGAGCGACGATGTTCTGGTTCGAGGCGCGCAGTTCGAGCATGTAGTCGATCATCTCGCCGGTCATGCCGTTCGGGATGCTCACCACGCCGTCGGGGCCGGAGACGCCGATCACCTTGGCGCCAAGTTCGGTCGCCTTTTTCGACGCGCCCCAAGCCACGTTGCCGAAGCCCGACACGACCACCGTCTTGCCCTTGATATCTTTTCCGGCCCTCTTCAGCATGTGCTCCACGAAGTATAGTGCGCCGAATCCCGTAGCCTCGGGACGCAGGATCGAGCCGCCCCAAGTTTCGCCCTTACCGGTGAGCACGCCCGTGTGGTACTGACGGGCCAGCTTCTGGAACATGCCGTTCATGAATCCGATCTCGCGACCGCCCACGCCCACGTCGCCCGCGGGAACGTCAGTGTCGACGCCGATGTTGTGCCACAGCTCCAACATGAAGGCCTGGCAGAAGCGCATGATCTCGGCGTTGGACTTGCCCGTCGGGTCGAAGTCCGAGCCACCCTTCGCGCCGCCCATCGGCAGAGTAGTGAGGGCGTTTTTGAAGGTCTGTTCGAAGCCCAGGAACTTGAGCATCGACAGGTTCACCGCCTTATGGAATCTGATGCCGCCCTTGTAGGGCCCGATCGCGCTGTTGAACTGCACGCGGTAGCCGATGTTGACCTGCGTGGCGCCCTTGTCGTCGACCCACGTCACCTTGAAGGTGAAGATGCGGTCGGGTTCGACGATGCGTTCGACGATTTTCGCCGCCTCGTACTCGGGGTGGGCGTTGTAGACCTCCTCGATAGATTCGAGCACTTCTTTTACGGCTTGCAGGTACTCGCTTTCGCCGGGATGACGTTTTTCGAGATCGGTCATCAATTGGGTTACATTCATAGCTGTCTTGATTATTTGATTTTTTCAACTCCAAAAGTAGCGAAAAAATTTCTATCTTTGGCTTTTAAACCGCAAAAAAATATGAGGTACGGTATCGAAGAAGTGTCGGACAAAGGGCTGACCGGTGAGTTTTTGCAACTGCCGAAGAGCCTTTACAAGGGTAATCGTAACTGGGTGTGCCCCCTCGACAACGATATTGAAAGTATTTTCGACCCCGCGAAAAATAAGAAACTTGCCGACGGAGAGGCCGTCCGATGGATCGCGCGCGACGAGAACGGGTGCGTCGTCGGGCGAATCGCCGCCTTTTACAACCGCGAAGATGCCGCCATCGAGGAGCAGCCAACCGGAGGTGTGGGATTTTTCGAGGCCGAGAACGATCAGGCGCTCGCCAATCTGCTGTTCGACACGGCGCGAGAATGGCTCTCCGCGCGAGGCATGGAGGCGATGGACGGGCCGATCAACTTCGGTTCGCGCGACGCGTGGTGGGGACTGTTGGTCGACGGGTTCGAGTTTCAGCCGCTCTACACCAACCCCTACAATCCGCCCTACTACATCGAGCTGTTCGAGAGGTACGGTTTCCGCAACTACTTCAACCAGTACACCTACAACCGGCGGCTGGCGGCGGGCGAGCTCAACAAGTCGGTGTACGACAAGGTCAAGAGGCTGGAAGGTGCCCCTGGGTATCGGTTCGAGCACATCGAGGGGTGCGACCTGCGGCAGGTGGCCGAAGATTTCAGGCTGATATACAACAAGGCGTGGGTCAACCACTCGGGGGTGAAGCCGATGGAGAGGGAGGACGCAGAGCGGATGATGAACAGCATGAAGCCGATCATCGACCCGAAGCTGATCTACTTCGCATTCTTCAACGACGAGCCGATCGGCTTCTTCATCATGGTGCCCGACCTCAACAGGGTGATCGGACGCTTCGGGGGCAAGTTGGGGCTGATCAACAAAATTCGTCTGTGGTTCATGCTGAAGGTCACGCGGCGGGCCGACAGAATTTTCGCGCTGATCTTCGGCGTGGTGCCCGAGTTCCACGGCAAGGGGATCGAGAGCGGCATCATCAACAGGTTCGAGACCGAGGTCAAGAATGGCGGGCTGCCATACAAGACTCTGGAGCTGGCGTGGGTGGGCGACTTCAACCCCATCATGATGCGCATGGTCGAGAACTATGTGTGCGCCACCAAGCACAAAACACACGTCACATACCGATATCTGTTCGACCGCGACCGCGAGTTCAAGCGGGCTCCGCGGATCGGAATTAAAAAACAATCATAAGTTATGAAGACGACACCTTTTACAAAATACCATATTGCGAACGGGGCCAGGATGGCGGAGTTCGCGGGATACAACATGCCGATCGAGTTTTCGGGCATCAACGACGAGCATCGCACGGTGCGGGAGGGCGCGGGGGTGTTCGACGTCAGCCACATGGGCGAGATTTGGGTCAAGGGGCCGCGGGCGTTGGAGTTTCTGCAGCGCGTGACGACCAACGACGCGTCGACCCTCACCGACGGACGGGCCCAATACTCGGCGCTGCCCAACGGTCGCGGCGGCATCGTGGACGATATTTTGGTATACCGGTTCGATGCCGAGACCTATCTTTTGGTGGTCAACGCGTCGAACATCGCCAAGGATTGGGAGCATCTGAGTCGCTTCGCCGGCGAGTTCGGGCTCACCCCGGGTCGCGAACTCTACAACGCCTCGGACGAGATTTGCCAACTGGCGGTGCAGGGGCCGCTGGCGATGAAGATCGTGCAGAAGATGTGCCCCGCGCAGGTCGAGGAGCTGCCCTACTACACATTTGTGAAGACATCGGTTGCGGGCATCGAAGGCGCGATACTCTCGGCGACGGGCTACACCGGCTCGGGCGGCTGCGAAATCTACGTCGCCAACGAGGATGCAGAAAAACTATGGACGGCGCTGTGGAAGGCGGGCGAGGAGTTCGGTCTCAAGAACATCGGCCTCGGCGCGAGGGACACGCTGCGATTGGAAAAGGGATTTTGTCTCTATGGTAACGACCTGGACGACACCACCTCGACCATCGAGGCGGGGCTGGGTTGGATCACCAAGTTTGTCGACGGCAAGGATTTCGTCGACCGCGAACTATTGGCGGCGCAGAAGCGCGACGGCATTACTCGACGGCTGGTGGGGTTCCGTCTCACCGAGCGTGGCATTCCGCGGCATGGGTACGCTTTGGCGGGGGTCGACGGCACGACTATCGGCGAGGTGACCTCAGGCACAATGTCGCCTATGCTGAAGGAGGGGATCGGGATGGGGTATGTCGCTCCCGAGTTCGCCGCGGCGGGCACCGAGATCGCAGTCGTCATTCGCGAAAAACTCGTCAAAGCCGTCGTCGTCAAGACGCCGTTCGTCTAAGAAGTTGTTTAAAATTCTGCGTAGCTAAAAACCGCCGCGGCCGTTAACTTCGCTTCGCTCGTTTTCCTCCTCCTCTCTCGGCATAGCTCGTGCAAGCACGGCTCTGCCCTCGTTCGAGCGTCGGTTGCCGCTTATAGTCGCGTTTGAGAGAGATCGCCCGAGCCCAGGTCGAGCCGCACCGCCACGACCAACAGCAGAGTGAAGGCCAGGAACGACGAGCCGCCATAGCTGAAGAAGGGCAGCGGGATGCCGATCACCGGCACCAGTCCGATGGTCATCCCCACGTTGATGAGCACGTGCAGCAGGAACACCCCCGCCACGCAGTAGCAATAGATTCGCGAAAATGGCTCCTGCGCCCGCTCGCCCATCGCCACCAGACGCATGATCAGCACGCAGAACAGCGCCAGCACGACCACCGTCCCAACGAATCCCCACTCCTCGCCCACGGTGCAGAATATAAAGTCGGTGCTCTGCTCGGGCACAAAGTTGAACTTGGTCTGCGTGCCCTCCAGCCAACCCTTGCCCGTGAATCCGCCCGAGCCGATGGCGATCTTCGACTGGTTGACGTTGTAGCCCCATCCGCGCGCGTCGCTCTCGATGCCGAGGGTGTCGAGGATGCGCTTCTGCTGATGGGTGTCGAGGCTGTCGAACACAACGTCCGTCACCGACACGAAAGCCACCGACGCGATGAACAACGCGATGAAGACCCCAAAACCTCGCAGTCGACGGGCATAGGCCAGAGCCATCACGACGGGCAGCGAGGCGCCGGCGGTGACCAACAGAATGTGGTAGTACCTCCAATCCATCCCCCCGATGAAGACGAAGCCCAACCACGCCGCCACCGAGGCGAAAGCCACCGAGGCGAGGAACACCAACGGCCCCTGCCAACTGCGAAAAGTGAGACCCGCGCCGACGGTACACCCCGCAATGATGAGCATGAGCAGCCCCGTGTCGGTGATCCAAAACGAGCCGAAGAAGAGCGTCATCACGATGCCCGACACTATGTAGATCCACCGGTTGAGACCCTCGCGATAGAGCATGAAGAGGAACGATCCGTAGACCACCGCCGACCCCACGTCGTGCTGCAAAAACATCACCGCGATGGGCAACGCCAATATCGCCGCCACACGCAGAAAGTCGCGCAGGCGACCCAACGAGAATCCGAACACACTCATCGTGCGAGCCAAAGCCAGCGAGGCGGCGAACTTCATGAACTCGGCAGGCTGAATGCTCACCGGCCCCAACACCAACCATGCCCTCGCCCCCTTGATCTCGGGACTGACGAACAGGGTCAACACCATCACAGCGAGTACACCTATATATAAAGGGAAGGCGAGAATGTGATAGTACTTGTCGTCGACCAGCATCACCACCAACGACATCGCCAACGACACCCCGATCCACACCAACTGCATGCCGTAGCGCGAGCCGAAGTCGAACGCCGCACCCGCGCCGTCGTAGACAGCCGCGTAGAGATTGACCCACCCCAACGCCGTCAGCACCAACGCGATGCCGATCGTGAGCCAGTCGACCCGCCCGTGTAGCAGTGAACCCTGTTTCGCGCGCTCCGTCATCGTCTAAAGAAGATCGTAGTGGGGATATGAGATATTCAGGTTCTTGACATACTCGACCATGTGCGGACGGGTGATCGAGTCGGTGAGGTAGCGCTCCATCACAAGCGAGCCGATGGGCACCGCCGCCGAGGAGCCGAAGCCCGCGTTCTCGACGTAGACACAGATCGCTATCTTCGGATCGTTGCGCGGGGCGAAACCGACGAACACCGAGTGGTCGCGGTGGGCGTTCTGGGCCGTGCCCGTCTTGCCGCAAATCTCCAGACCCGGAACGTAACCCATCGCGCGCACCGTGCCGCCATCTTCGTGAGCCGCCATGTACATCCCCTCGACTATGGGGTCGAAGTGCTCGGGGTCGATGTCGGTGTGGTGGGGCTCGCGAAACTTGGGGTCCATCTCCACCCCCTCGATGCTCTTGATGACGTGGGGAATGAAGTAGTGGCCGCGGTTGGCGATGGTGGCGGCGAGGTTGGCCATCTGCAACGGACTGCACCCCAACTCGCCCTGACCGATGGAGAGCGAGATCACCGTGAGCGAGTTCCAACTGCCGCGGTACACCTTACTATAATAGTCGCTGCCGTAGACGTTGCCCGGGTACTCGGCCGTGAAGTCGGAGCCCAACTTGCGCCCGAATCCGAAGCTGCGGACGTGGTCGGCCCAGGAGTCGTAGCCGCCGGTCTTGATGCCTCCGTGCTCGGGCTCGTCCATCACGTTGCGCAGCACATAGCAGAAGTAGGCGTTGCACGAGGTCATGATGGCGTGCCTCAGGTCGAGCGGCGAGCCGTGGACGTGGCACTTTACGCCGCGGCCGATTGTGTATCCCGAGTGACACTCATATCTGTTGTTCGGCTGAAGCACCCCCTCTTGCAGGCCGATCAATCCGTTGACCATCTTGAAGGTCGACCCGGGGGGGTATTGGGCCATCACCGCGCGGTTGAACATCGGGCGGCGGTTGTCGTTAATCAGTCTCGCGTAGTTGTTGTTGCGTTCACGACCCACAAGTTCGTCGGGGTCGTATGTCGGGCCGCTCGCCATCACGAGGATCTCGCCCGTCGCCGGTTCGATCGCCACCACGCTGCCCACCTTGCCGGCCAGCAGCTCCTCGGCGAAGGCTTGCAGCCCGGCGTCGAGCGAACTCGTCAGAGTGCGTCCCGCCACGGGCAGGGTGTCGAACCGCCCCTCCTGCCACGACCCCTTGACCACGCCGCCCACGTCTACCATGTTTATCCTCACTCCCTTCTCGCCCCTGAGGTACGGTTCGTAGGCCTGTTCGATTCCGCTGCGCCCGATCTGGTCGCCGCTGCGGTAGTAGTCGTCGGCCGACATGTCGCTCTCGTTCACCTCGTTGACGTAGCCCAACAGGTTGCCGGCAATTTTGCGCGGATAGGAGCGCACGGTGCGATATACTGTGTAGAACCCGGGCACCTTCAGCTCGTCCAACAGCACCTTGACCTCCTTGCCGAGCCCGGGCACCACCACCGACGGACGGCGGGGCGAGAACGCGGAGGCCCTTTCGAGTCGCGTGCGCATCATGGGCAGCGTCACGTCGACAAGGCGGCACAGCAGCAGCGTGTCGAAGCCCGAGATTACATCCCTCGGCACCACCATCAGGTCGTAGGCCTCGCGGCTTTGGATGATGTACTCGCCGTTGCGATCCAACACCTCGCCTCGCGGCGGGTAGACCACCTCGTGGCGCAGGGCGTTGTTCGACGCCATCTCCTTGTAGGAGTCGTCGACGATCTGGATCACGAAGAGGCGTGCGGCCAAGGTCACGAAGACCGCGATCACAAAGACGATGAGTATTCTGCGACGGACAAAACTGCGTTCCATAGATATATACCGATTATTTCGAGAGCCTCCGGATCTTCACCCGTGCCCTCACACTTTCTTTTGCGTCCTGACTGTGAACAGCAGCGCCGCCGCCCACACGGCCAGCAGCGAGAAGAGGGCGCTCACGGCGCTCTTCAGCAGCACCAATCCGTAGTTGGTCCACGTGAGCGCCTCAAGCGAGAAGTAGACAAGGCCGTGCGGCACGACCACGAAGACGATGTAGCGCAGGAACCTCCCCCCGCCCAGCGACTTGATCGACGGCATGGCCGGCTCCTGCAACGTCTCGCGCCCGAGGGTCACGACGATCATCCACCGGCGCGCGTAGGCGACAAACAGCGTCGCCGCGGTGTGCAGTCCCGCCGTCCCCTCGAACATATCCATGAAGGCCCCCGTCACGAAGCCCAACAGCAGCAGCGCCACCGGCTTCATGTTCATCGGCAGCAGCGCCACGAAGGCGATGTAGACCAACGGGTTGAACCAGATCGACACCCGCACCGAGTCGAACACAAACAGTTGCATCACGACCACCGCCACGAGAAACAGTCCCACGTATGTCAAAAAGCCTCGCATTCTATCTCAGTCTCATTCGAAAACTCATTCGGTCGACTATTCGGGCGTCGTGCCCAACACCTCTTCTTCAAGTTTTATCCGTTCGTACACCTCGGGGTTCTTCACCAGCAGCACCACATCCAACGCCGCCATGTCGACCGCCAGCCTCACGTCGATGTCCCACGAGACTGTCGCCTCGTTCTCGACGAACTTCTCGATCGTGCCGATGTGTACCCCCTCCGGAAAGTAGAACGAGTAGCCGCTCGTGGTGATCGTGTCGCCGCGCGCAATCGAGGCGTACTTGGGCACCTCCGACAGCCTCACCGTGCGCACATTCGTCGCCGGCCACGAGATCGAGCCGAAGTGTCCCGTTCCGGTCACCAGTCCGCTCGCCCGAAAGGTGGTGTTGAGCACCGAGACGCAGATCGCGTTCCGCTCCGACACATCCTCCACATATCCGGCCATGTACCCCTCCGGCGATACCACTGCCATGCCACGCTCCACGCCATCGCGGGTGCCGCGATCGACCATGATGTAGTTTTCGCGTTTGCCCGTCGAGTTGCGCACCACCCGCCCCGCCACATATCGGTGAGGCAGCTGCACGCGCGCCGACAGCGAGTCCAACTCCGCCGCGCGACTGCCTGCGCGATAGACCGACAGTTCGTTCTCCAGCGTCGCCACCCGCTCCTCCAACATCCGGTTGGTGCGCCCGAGGCTCATGTAGTGCTCCGTCCCCGCGATGGAGCCGTACACACCTCCCATCACAGCGTCGGACAGCCCCAGCAGGCGCGCCCGCGAGTGTACCGTCGACGAGGCGTAGTAGTGCAGGGCCACCCCTTCGAGAAGCAGAAAGATGACCGGCACGAATATCCTGCGCAGAAACAGTAACAGTCTGTACACGGCAGCGGCTGAGGTTTTATCGAGTGAGGAACGAGAACTTACCTATGTTTTCGAGCGCCTTGTGGGTGCCGCGCGCCACGGAGCGCAACGGATCGTCGGCCACGATGAACGGAATTTTGCAGTTGTTGCTGAACCGCTGGGCCAGACCCCTGATGAGTGCGCCGCCGCCCGCCAGATATACCCCCTTGCGATAGATGTCGGAGTAGAGCTCCGAGGGGATATTCTCCAGCACCTTCATGATGGCGGAGTCGATCTTGAGCAGCGACTTGTCCAACGCGCCGGCGATCTCGCTGTAAGTCAGCGAAATTGTTCGCGGCAGCGCCGTCACGATATTGGGCCCCGTGAGCATGAAGTCCTCAGGCTCCTCGCCGTGCGGCAGCTTCTTGATGGCCGAGCCGATGGCAATTTTGATCTCCTCGGCTGTGCGCTCGCCCACCCTGATCTCGTGCGCCTGACGCATGTAGTTACGGATATCCTCGGTGAGCACGTCGCCCGCCACGTTGATGCTCTCCGAGCAGACGATGCCGCCCAGCGAGATGCAGGCGATCTCGGTCGTGCCGCCGCCAATGTCGATTATCATGTGCCCCTCGGGAGCCTGCACGTCGAGTTCCGCACCCAGCGCCGCCGCCATCGGTTCGTAGATCATGTAGACCTCGCGCCCGCCGGCGTGTTCGGCGCTGTCTCGCACCGCGCGAATCTCGACGTTGGTCGAGCCGCTCGGGATGCAGATCACCATCTTGAGCGACGGCGTGAAGAGCCTCGACGACGCCACCTCGCGCAACATCCCGCGCAGCATCAGCTCGGTGGCGGTGAAGTCGGCGATCACCCCATCCTTGAGCGGACGGATGGTGCGGATATTCTGGTGGGTACGGCCGTGCATCTGGTTGGCCTTGTGGCCAAACGCAACCATCTTGCCGGTGTGGGCGTCCAGCGCCACTATCGACGGCTGATCGACCACCACCTTGCCCTCGTGTATTATCAGCGTGTTGGCGGTGCCGAGGTCGATCGCCAATTCCTGAGTCAGTGAAAACAATCCCATAATCGTAAATAATGAATCATGAATAATGAATCATGAATTTTTGAGCGACAAAGCCGCAGGCTTTTAATACTCGCGCGAAGCGCACCGCGATTCATGATTTATGATTCATGATTAAATTAATGTTTAAAGTGTCTTAAGCCGGTAAATACCATAGTCATATCGTGTGCGTCGCAGTAGTCGACGCTGTCGCCGTCGCGCACCGAGCCGCCGGGCTGGATCACCGCGTCGATCCCCTCGCCGTGCGCGATCTCCACACAGTCGGCAAACGGGAAGTAGGCGTCCGATGCCATCACCGCCCCCTTGAGCGAAAAACCGAAACCCTTCGCCTTTTCGATCGCCTGCCTCAGCGCATCCACCCGCGAGGTCTGCCCCACTCCGCTCGCCAGCAGCTGGCCGTCGCGCGCCAACACGATCGCGTTGCTCTTCGACTGCTTCACTATCTTGTTGGCAAACACCATGTCGGTCATCTCTTGCGTCGTCGGAGTACGCTTGGTGGCGGTTTTGGTTTCACCGTCCACGCCGCCGACCTTCAGGTCCCTCTCCTGCACCGCGACACCGTTGAGCAGCGAGCGAAACTGCACCGGCGGACGGACGATACTCTTGAGCACCAGCACAATGCGATTCTTCTTCGAGTAGAGCAGCTCCAGCGCCGCGTCGTCGTAGGCCGGTGCGAGTATCACCTCGAAGAATAGTTTATTGATCTCCTCCGCGGCTGCCGCGTCGACGGGCTTGTTCGTCACGAGCACCCCTCCGAACGCCGAAACGGGGTCGCCGGCGAGGGCCCTTTCGTAGGCGGCCAGCACCGAGTCGCCCGTGCCCACTCCGCAGGCGTTGTTGTGTTTCAGAATCGCGAAAGCGGGGGTCGCGTCACCGAACTCGGCGATCAGATTCACCGCCGCGTCGATGTCCAACAGATTGTTGTAGGAAATCTCTTTCCCGTGCAGCTGCTCGAACACCTCGCCCAAGTCGCCGCGGAACGACGCCTTCTGGTGGGGATTCTCGCCGTAGCGCAGCTCGTGTTCGCCCACAAACCAGTTGTGTATCGCCGTGTCGTAGTGCGAACTCACCCCGAACGCCAGCCCCGCGAAACGCCTGCGCTGCTCCAGAGTGGTCGAGCAATCCTGCCCACGCAGCAGTCCCAACAGTTCGCCATACTGCTCCTGCGAGCCGACGATCACCACGTCTTTATGATTTTTGGCACCGGCGCGAATCAGCGAAATTCCGCCTATGTCGATCTTCTCGATGATGTCGGCATCGGGCGCGCCGGAAGCCACCGTCGCCTCGAAGGGATAGAGGTCGACAATCACAAGGTCGATTTCGGGAATGTTGTACTGCTCCAACTGTGCGGCATCTTCGGGCAGCTCACGACGCGAAAGAATTCCGCCGAACACCCCGGGATGGAGTGTCTTGACCCGACCGCCGAGTATCGACGGATAGCCCGTAAGCGACTCGACGGCAACGGCTTCGAGACCGAGCGATTGGATGAATTCGAGCGTTCCGCCCGTCGAGTAGAGAGTGACTCCCGCCGCGGCGAGTTGGCGCACAATATCGTCCAGCCCATCTTTGTGGTAGACCGACAGCAGTGCGGATTTTATCTTTTTGTGGTTCATACTTTCTTCATTAATCTTTTAGGTGGTGAAATAACCCACAAATATAGTGCAAGCCGAGCGGAATGCCAAATTTATTTGAGCATTCCCGAGGCGCAGCCTATATAAACGAGAGCGGAGCTCCGTAAAAATAGTTTTTTTTTATTAGTTTTGCAACTCGATGAACGTACTTATAGATAAAGAGGCGCGGTGCGCCGTCGTAGGGCACGGCAGTTGGGCGACCGGACTGGTGAAAATTCTCACCGACAGCGCCGGACTCGAAGGCGGACGGGTCGGATGGTTCGTCCGCAATCCCGAGGTGCTGGAGTCGCTGCGCAGCGAGGGGCGCAACCCGCGCTACCTGAGCGACGTGGAGTTCGACACGCGGCTGTTAGAGCTCTCGGGCGACATCGACAGCGTGGTCGCGGGAGCCGACGTGGTGATTCTCGCCGCTCCGTCGGCGTTCATAAAGAGCTATCTGGAGGGACTCCGGACGCCGCTGTCAGAGAAGTTCGTCATCTCGGCCATCAAGGGCATCGTGCCGGGCAACTACCTGAGCGTCACCGAATATCTGGAACGCACGCACGGTCTGTCGTTGGGCAGGGCGGGCGTCATCGGCGGGCCGAGCCACGCCGAGGAGATCGCGCTCGAAAGGCTGTCGTATCTGACCGTTGCGTGCGACAATCTCGACAACGCGCGCATCATGACACACAAACTCTCGGCGCGCTACATCCACACCACCATCTCCGACGACATTCGCGGGGTGGAGTACGCCGCGATCCTCAAAAACATCTACGCCCTCTCGGTGGGCATCGCCACGGGGTTGGGCTACGGCGACAACTTTTTGTCGGTGCTCATATCCAACGGCGCCCGCGAGATGCGCCGCTTCTTAGACGGCAACTTTCCCTGCGCCGGCCGCGACACCGACACCTCGGCCTTCCTGGGCGACCTGTTGGTGACGGCCTACTCGCCCTTCAGCCGCAACCGCCGCTTCGGGATGATGATCGGCAAGGGTCTGCACGTCAAGGTCGCGCAGATGGAGCTTGGCGGCGTGGCCGAGGGGTACTACGCCAGCGAAACGGTGCGCCACGTCAACGCCTCGCTCTCCGGCAGCGACGGCTCGCCGACAATCGAGATGCCGATAGCCGAGGCCGTGTACGACATTCTGTACGGCGGGGCGGCTCCGTCCAAAACGATGAGAAATCTAACCAACAAACTTATATAATTTTCGCTCGTCATGACAAACCCTGACATCAGCAAAATTTTCGGCTTCGTTCCGCAGGCCGAATTCGAGGCGCTCCGCAGCGACGCCGAATACTCCAACGCCCTGCTCCACACCGGCGAGGGCAAGGGCAACGACTTCCTCGGGTGGGTGAACCTCCCTTCGAGCACTACGCCCGAGTTCCTGACCGAGATCAAGGCGGCCGCGGCTACTCTGCGCGCCAAGGCCGAGGTGGTGATCGTGATCGGCATCGGCGGCTCCTACTTGGGCACCAAGGCTGTGCTTGAGGCGCTGCAAAATCCCTTCGCGTCGCTGCAGAGCGAACGCAAAGATCCCGTGATCCTCTTCGCCGGCCACACCATCAGCGAGGACTACATGGCCGAACTCATGGATGCTGTAAAGGATCGCACCATCGCGACGATCGTAATCTCGAAGTCGGGCACCACCACCGAGCCGGCCATCGCTTTCCGCATAGTCAAGCAGGAGATCGAGAGGCGCTACGGCGCGAAAGACGCCGCCGAGCGCATCGTCGCGATAACCGACGCGGCGCGCGGAGCCCTCAAAGTTGTCGCCGACGAGGCGGGCTACAAGACCTTCGTCATTCCCGACGACGTGGGCGGACGCTTCTCGGTGCTGACTCCCGTCGGGCTGCTGCCGTTGGCCGTCGCGGGTGTCGACATCGACGCACTGGTCGCAGGCTCGCAGAGGATGGAAGCCGCCACCTCGGCAAAGGTCGCTTTCGACAAGAACCCCGCCGCCATCTACGCCGCCGCGCGCACGGCCCTCTATCGCAAGGGCTTCAAGGTGGAGATACTCGCCGCCTACGAACCCGCGTTGCAGTACTTCGCCGAGTGGTGGAAGCAGCTCTACGGCGAGAGCGAGGGCAAGGAGGGCAAGGGGATTTTCCCCGCCGGCGTAATCTTCTCGACCGACCTCCACTCGATGGGGCAGTACATTCAGGAGGGCGAACGCATTCTGTTCGAGACCGTTATCAGCGTCGCCGCACCTCACCGCGAGATGCGCATCGAGCGCGCCGCCAACGACGGCGACGGCCTCAACTTCCTCGCCGGAAAGCGCATCAGCGAGGTCAATCGCATGGCCGAACTGGGAACCATGTTGGCGCACGTCGACGGCGGCGTCCCCAACATCCGCGTAGAGATTTCGCGCATCGACGAGGGGACTCTGGGCGAGCTGCTCTACTTCTTCGAGAAGGCGTGCGGCATCAGCGGCTACATGCTGGGAGTCAATCCGTTCGACCAACCCGGCGTCGAGGCCTACAAGAAGAACATGTTCGCCCTCCTCGAAAAGCCCGGCTACGAATCCGCCACCGCCGAGATCAAAAAACGCCTGCAATAAGCGGCAACCGACGCTGCGAGCGAGAGCAGAGGCTGCTTGCAGACTTTGCCGAGCCGCGAGGAGGAAAACGAAGTTAACGGTCGCTGCGATTTTAGCTACGCGTAACAAAAGAGTCACAAGAACTGCATCGAGTCGTTCAACTAAGAACTTAGTTACATAACTAAGCCCTTAGTTGAACGATTGTTTACATCTCCCTATTTTTTGGAAGGTTTCATTGTTTTTTGTAATCTCCAAATGAAACTAACCCTGGAGACTCCATTATGGACAGTGTCATAACCTGCCCTTTTACTGTTCCCCTGTGATGCAAAGGGAATGGGAATTCGTACACAACCCCATCCTCTAACCAGGTGTCTCCAACTATCTCAACATTGGGCGGATCATAGGTATATGTTCCAGTAAATATATCCGCTCCCCTACTACTGAATGTTGTGGTAATAGTGGCATGAGTGGCAGTAAAGGTTATTACGGTGTCGTCCCAACCTTCTTCGTATTCATTATGTAGCCCCCACAAAGTGCCGTTAATGTCAGCTATCCCCTTTTCACATGAGGTAAAAAAACAAATTCCAACGGCAAGCAATAATAGCAATCGTTTTTTCATAACTTACAGCAATGTAAGGTACTGGGGATAGCGCACCAACCATTGTTCAAAGGTGCCTATCCATTCATAATATTGGGCAAGAGTGTAATATTTTCCCGCTCCCGTTCCCGCATAGCTTTGGAGTTTCAATTTGAACGATGTCCAATTCTGGCTGCCTGTAATAATGCTCCATACCGCAGTTGCCGGCACATTTTTGAAATTATCGTTAGGATAATCCAATGGATTGAAATAGCCGTAATAACCTATTTGATTCATATCATCTGTCAAATCCACCAAAATAGGAGTGTAGTGATCAAGAGTGGTTCTATCCCACATTTGTCGTCCCTGACCATCATACAATCCATGCGCAGTAATGTCTTGGTCGGGATAAATTGTACGGCCGAGTGACTTGTAGTAGCTGTGAGTAAAATACCAACCAGAGTATGAAGAAAAAGATTCTTTTAAAAAAAGGAGGGTATTTCGGTATCCGCTATTGTTATTGCTATAGTGGGCAAAGTGTCCCAACTCGTGCAGTGTGGTGCCGATAGTTGATGCAATAGGGGTTCCATTATTCCATATCTCTATTAAAGGGTTACCACTACCGGATATTGGGTATGAGAACATTCCTCCAATATAGCTTGTACTCGTCGGACGATTCGGGGTACTGTTGGCAATGATCTGTATCCCGCCGGAAATAGACGGTCTCGGGAAGTCGGTCTGTTCGTTGAAAAAATAGTTGGCAGCCAGTGCAATCTGATTCAGCTGTCGATCGTCCGACCAGAAACTGTAATCTCCATCCTGTGGATTCCAGTCGAATAGGAATAGTCTGCCATCGGTTTGAGATTCGGGGATAGTACTGTTTCCCGATGTCGCCTTCCATCTGCCCTCAGAATCTCTGTAAATAACCTCGACATACAGATGGCAATAGGGATCATTAGGAAAGTGACTCGGATAAGTCGCAACTATAGACCCTATGTCTATCATTCCGTTGTCATCCGTAACTGTATTGATAACATCAAGCGTCCAATATCCGGGACGGTCGCGATCGTCCCATGGATCATAAAAGTAATCGTTCGTATAAACCTCTACAGCGACATTGGCTAATGGTGCTTTGATTCCTTGGTCATAAACATAAAGCTGTACTGGATATGGCTCGACAGAGGCAAATGCTGCACGAGTCGTGAAATCGTTAGGGGACATGAAAACTTCGTGGTCGATCACATACTCCAAATTGTCGGGCAAAGGTTTTCCGACCGGCCATACAACATACAGAATGGGGAGTTGGAAAGTCTTTGGCTCTATAGAATCTCCGTCGGTACTCTCATAATTGTCGTAAGTAACGGTGTATGGACTCTTTTCTGCATAGGCATTATCGACAGACCGTGTCTTTGACTGCGGCAGATTATTGACTTCACTACTGGTCAACCGTACGTAACCAAATGGAATATACGACACATGGATATCCTTCATCATTTCAACCTGCCATTGTTCATCTTCGGTGTGTGGGTATATTTTAAGTGCATAATGAGTCGGTTCGGAGTCCGGCGTGGCGGGTGTGCCTGCTCTCGTCATAGGGGAGTGAAGGATCTCTCGTGGCATCATCCACACATCAGCGACTTCGTTGTAGACCGCATCAGCTACATTGCGTAGCGGGGTCCCAATCGTCACTTCCTCTTCAAGAAAGGAGGGGGGGTGAATTCTTCTGTACATCCCACCAAGGATAGTGCAGACAGCAGGTAAATAAAATGTTTTCTCATTGTTTTGATTATTAAAGTTTGTGTTTTGAAATGAATTCACGCAAACGTAAATATAAAACTTATAAGATCCAAATAAAAACTCACCTATTTCTCTTGTGTACTGCAAAATACATTTAGGAGCGCACCCTCCCTACTATTTTGCCGAGTAATTCCGTAAACTCCCGAAAAGCCGAAAGCCGAAGCAACGCCGCACCAAAGAGATAAACCACCGCACCGGTCAGAACTTTAATCCCCAGAAGCAGCCCGAGGGCGAACTTAGCCGAGACAAACGACCCCGCCCAAAGCACAGGGCGCACAACCACGGCCCCCACCAAAATCACGGCAAAGGCCATCACCAAAGTCAGCCCCAAAACAGGCAACAGATCGCGCGCCAAAGCCCGAAATCCGTAGGCCGACTCTCGACGCGCCGCGAAAAAACTGACCGCCGCGTCTGCAAAAGCGATGGCAACGACGCCCCACGTGATGGCGAAAATCCCCAACGGAATAGTCGCCGCAAGTATCACAGTAGCAAGCGTTTTGCGAACCATCTCGGCCCGCAGCACCGCCCGCCCGTCCGACCGCGTGCGCAGGATGTTCGACGATACGATGGCCAGCGGCGTGGCGAATCCCCCGAGGCACAGTATCTGGAAAAACGGCACCGACGCCTGCCACTGAGGCGCGAGAAACATCCCGAAGAGCTCCTCCGCCACGACGACCATCCCCGCCATCATCGGAAACATCAGAAAGACGATCGCCCCCACCACCCGACCGACCGACCGCGCGAACTTGTCATCGTCGCCGCTCACCGACGCCAGCGCCGGAAAGGTGACGCTCTGCATCGAGGTCATCGCCGAGTTGAGCGGCAGGTCGCGAATCTGGCGCGCCTGTTCGTAGTTGCCCAGCGTGGGGCCATGTATCCGTCCTATTATAAACTGCGGGATGCTGGCGTAGAGGTTGTTGAGAAGATCGGTGCCCAGCAGCCGCGACGAGTAGCCGAACATCCGCCGGATCGACTCGCCCGAAAAAATCATCGACGGCCGCCAACGTCCGAACACCCACAGCAGCAGCGACTTGACCGCCGTCTGCACAACCCGTTGCGCCGCGATGGCCCAGAACCCGAAGCCGTTCCACGCCAACACCACGCTGACCACGCCGCTGCAAACCGTGGCGCAAAACGTAATGAGCGAGAGCCTCCGAAAGTCGAACTCGCGAGTGAGCACCGTCTGCTGAATGATCCCCAACGCCCCGAGAGGAACGACCAAAAAGAAGACCGGAGCGAACAGCACAAGGTCGGGCATATCCAGCAGTCGCGACGCAGGGTAGGCCAATCCGACCAACACCCCGTACACCGCCCCCGACACCACCATGTTGAACCAGAACGCCGACGAATAGTCGGCCTTCGACGCGTCGCGATTGCGAATCAGCGCCTGCGAAAACCCGCTGTCGACAAACGAGTTGAACACCACCACGAATGCCGCGAAGATCGCCTTCATCGCGTAGTCCTCGGGAAAGAGGCGGTTGGCGACGTTGATGGCCACCCACGCCTGAAACAGCGCCGAGGCGACCCTCTCGGCGACGTTCCACGCAAATCCGCGCACGACTTTCCCCTTCAGCTCGGCAGCCATCTCCTCGCGCGCGCGTTACATGAGGAACGACAGCAGCCCCAGTCGATAGCTCTCCAACCCAAAACCCATAATCGAGCCACGGCACACAGGCGCGATCAGCGACACATGCCGAAACTCCTCGCGCGCCAGGATGCACGAGATATGCACCTCGACCACCGGAACCCCGACCGCCCCGATCGCGTCGCGAATGGCGACCGAGGTGTGGGTGTAACCTCCAGCGTTCAGCAGCACACCATCAAAGCCCCCGTCCGCACGTTGTATCGCGTCGATAATCTCGCCCTCGATGTTGGACTGAGTATAGTCGATCTGAACGTCGGGGTGGGCGGCGCGCAGCCTCTCAAGATATGTTTCGAAGTCGGCCGAGCCATAGATTCCGGGCTCGCGCTTGCCAAGCAGATTCAGGTTGGGGCCGTTTATTATCAATATCTTCATCACAGCAAGTTTTATATGCGCAAAGATAGCTATTTTTGCACACATCTATGGGAGAGTTCGAATTTATAGAGGGCATCAGGCGCGCGTTTGGCGACAACGGCCGCGGCGACATTATTTTCGGCATAGGCGACGACTGCGCGGTGCTGCCCGCACCGGACGGCGACGCGTTTGTGGTGACCACCGACATGCTGGTCGAGGGTGTCCATTTTCTGCGCGACTCCACCACCGCGCGCGAGTTAGGGGCCAAGGCACTGGCGGTAAATCTGAGCGACGTCGCGGCGATGGGGGCGCGGCCGATGGCGTCGTTCCTGTCGATCGCACTACCGACAGAGTGTCGCGGCGAGTGGGCCGCCGAGTTCATGGATGGCTATCGCGAACTCTCCGCACAGCACGAAGTTACGCTCGCGGGGGGCGACACGACGAGTTCGCTCAGCGGGGTCGCGGTCAATGTGTGCGTCATCGGTCGCACGGCGGCGGAGAGACTAAAGTTTCGTTCGGGCGCGCGGGCGGGCGACATAGTAGTTGTGTGCGGCCCGTTGGGCGAGTCGGCGGCGGGGCTGCGCGACATCCTCGACGGGCGCCCCGACACCCCTCTCGCGCGAATTCATCGCAACCCCACCCCGCAAGTCGCTGAGGGCGAGTGGCTCGGCGGCCGGCCCGAGGTACACTCCATGATCGACCTCTCGGACGGCCTCGCCTCCGACCTCATGCACATCCTGCGCGCGTCGAAAGTTAGAGCCGAAATCGAGCTCTCCGCAATCCCCACCCCCGTTTCTGTCGAACTCGCCGTCACGGGAGGCGAGGACTACAAACTGCTCTTCACCGCCGCGCCCGACGACTTCGCGCGCCTCGCCGAAAATTATCTCGCGCGTTTCGGGTCGCCGCTCCACGCCGTCGGACGCATCGTGAACGGCCCCACGGAGATCGTCTGGATAGAGAACGGCACCCCCGTCACAAAAGAGTGGCGCGGGTTCACCCACTTCTGAACATCAATTAAGAATTAAGTGTAAATACCGATGAAATTGACCCCTTTGAGCGGAGCAAATTGACCCCTCAGATTTCGGGTCAAAAAAAGGTGCAAAAAAGAGTTTTTTGCGGGTCAGATTTAGGGTGTAGATTTTAG
>JAITWH010000017.1 GCA_031285405.1 Alistipes sp. | reverse complement strand
TCCAAAGAAAAATTAACTATCTTCGCAAAACGCGTCTTTCAAAAAACCCCCAACAAGAAAAATCAAACCCTAAAAGCCAAAAACAGGCAAAAACCAAGCGTTACATAGGTAACACACCCAAAAAAAAAGTGTAGCATCCGTAACACTCCCCCAAAAAAAACCGTTACATAAGTAACACACGCCCAAAAAAAAGCGTAACATAAGTAACACTCCACTCCCCAAAAAGCGTAACAAATGTCACGCTTTTTTTGTACCTTTGCAAAAAGATATCGCCATGATGACAACATTTCAAGTCGATGCAAGTAGCGTGGAAGCTCTGAAATTCATCGAATTCGCAAGAACGCTACCGTTTGTCCGAGAAAAAAAGACAAAACGCAAATCCACGGACGAAACCATACAGCCGATGACGTTGGAGGAGTATCACGCAGAGATTGACCGCTCGCTCGAAGACTACCGGGCCGGACGTGTCATATCGCACGAAGAGCTTAAAAATGAGATGAATAGATGGTGAGGCGTATCGTCTGGATGAACTTGGCCAAGCAACGGTTGCACGAAATCTCGGACTATCTCAAAAAGGAGGCTGGGGCGAGAGTGGCTAAGAAAATTCGCGACGGGATTTATGCCCGGCCGGAGATGCTTGTAGACAATCCGCAGGCCGGACAGTGCGAAGAGTCGCTGGCGAAATACCCCCATGGATTCCGTTATCTGGTCGAGGGCAACTACAAGATCGTCTATTTCGTGACGGATACGGAGATAGTCATATCGACCATCTTCGACTGTCGCCGCGACCCGACGGCCCTTCGTGAAAGTGTAATCAAGAGGGATTGACCACTATGATTCGATCCTAAAAAACCGCTGACCCTCAACGAGTCGGCGGTTTTTTCATGCGGGTGTTTTGGGCGTCTGCCTATCTCTGCAAGGCCCCTTCGCGGACGCCGGTGAAGTTCACAGGAAGATTCATGCAAACAAAGGAAAACGAAATTGTTTGCGAGGTCACTTTGCCGACAATTTCTGTAATTACGCGATCAGGAAACTTCCCTCCAGCCATTATAGGTATGATTCCATCCTCATCGCACGAAAGTGTATATCCATCGGATATTTCGGTTAACGGAACTCCGGGAATAGTGATATCCATCTCTGGCATCCCTTTTTCTGTGAATTTGACCTTCAGCATATCCACCGTTGCATAGGTCTCTTCTTGGTTAATCGTGAGCACCACGTTCGCATCCCATACAAATTCGTCTTCGGTACCCTGTGAGATAACGAAAGTCCCTGCATAGGCGCCGTTGGCGGGCAGTGTGGGCTTGGGTTCGGGAGGAGTGCCGTTGTTGTTGCAGGCCACAAAAAAGAGAGACACAAGGGCCATAAGCCCGATTTTTAAATAGTTCATAAGTTTGGATTATAAGATTAAAAATTGCTATAAATTCAACGCCACGGTAACGCCGGCCTGCAAGGGCTTCCCGCGCTGCACAAACGAGCGCCCCACCGACTTGAAATAGAACGTGTTATACTCCGTTCCGGTCATGTTGCGCGCCCACACCGACACCGACAGCCGCGCCGTCTCCCACGCCACCGACGCGTTCATCAGCCCATACAGCCTCTGCGTCAGCGTGTTGCCCTCGTTCCACACGATCGGCCCCGCGGCCTGTCCGCCCACCGTCAGAAGCAGCGCGCTCGCCCCCGAAAACACCCCACCTCCCGAAGAGTCACCCGAAGCCCCCCCGCGACCCGAAAGCCCAATCCGATACTCCCCCTGAAGCGAAACAGTGTTCCGAGGAGCATAAGGCACAATGTTGCCGGCATAATCCTCGCGCCCGTCGTCGTAGCTCAGAAATCGCGCCGAGGTGTGACCCCAAGCCCCCGTCAGACGCAGATCGCCCACTCGCCACGCCGCCGCCACCTCCGCCCCCGCGCTGCGTGTCCGCCCGGCGTTGGACATCAATCGGCCGATGCCGTTGCCCGCCGGAAACACCGTCAACTGCTGATTGCGGCAGTCGATCCAAAACAGCGCGGCGTCGACCTGCAGCCGCCCGTCGAGCCAACCGAAGTGGCCCCCGACCTCGTAGTTCCAACTCCTTTCGGGCCGATACGATATCGCATCCTCGGCGCTGCCGCCCTCGCCCACCCCGTCGAAGTAGACCCCCAGATCCTCCATCAGCGCCCCCATCATGCGGTTCTGCACTATGTCCGAAAATATCTGCGTGTTGTATCCGCCGGCCTTGTACCCTCGCGCGATCGAGGCGTAGAGACTTCCCGCGGGCAGTTCGTACATCGCCGCCACGCGAGGCATCACCTCGAAGTAGGCCTTGCCCCGCCGCCCATTCATCTCGACGGGCAGCGCCTTGTAGTCGGGCATGGTGAGTGTAAACCGGTAGTGTATCTCGGCCGAGTTGGTGTAGTTGATGGCGGTGTGCTCCCAGTCGGCCCTCACTCCGGCGGTGAGGCTCCACCGCCCCCTCCGCCACGTCGACTGATGGTAGAGCGACAGCCCGTAGGCCGGCAGCCGGAATCGACTGTCGACGGGGAAACTCTCCTCGCGGATCAGCAGGTCGGCGTCGGGAAAGGCGGTGTGTATTCCATTGTTGGCGTTTGCCAGAATCAGTTCGTCGATGCCGTCGCGCTTGAATACGACGGGGGCCTCGGTTTCGAGATGTCGATAGAAGCCGAAAAATCCCGTCAGCCACTGCCATCTCCGAGCCTGCGAGCCGCCCGACGTCGCCGAGCGCAAGACAACCTCCTGAGTGAAGGCATTCTCCCGCTGCGACTGCCTCAAGGTGAACATCGACCGCGGCGAGAAGTCCTGATCCAACACCATGTCGTCGTCGGTGAACTGCCAGCTCGTGGTCGACGAGACCCGCACCCTGGCTCCGTCGCGCCGAAATGTCAACCCGTCGGTCAGCCCCACACGGTCGTATGTCGTGGGGTCGTTGTGGTCGATGATGCCCGCCCGCCCCGTCGCCTCGTCGTAGGGGGCGTAGGCAAATCCGTTCTGCCGCACAAGGTTGGCGTAGAGCGAATTCTCGACCATCCACCCGCGCCCGAGTCGCCCCTGAAGCTTGAACCTCAACGCGCTGCTGCGTCCACTGTCGGCGTGCGAGCCGTCGAAACTGTTTGTGAAAAATCCATCCGTCGCCCTGTGGCTCGCGGCGACCGAAAACCCGAACTTCGCGGTGGGTCGCGCATACACCGCCCCCTGCACATGCCACGAGTTGCCGTTGCCGTAGCCCGCCCCGACGCGCACGCCCTGATAGTCCATCGGCGAGAGGGTCTGCACGTCGACTACCCCGCCGACTGTGTTGCGCCCGTAGAGTGTCCCCTGCGGCCCGCGCAGCACGTCGATCCTCGCCAGGTCGAAGTAGTCGAAATCGTAGTTGTTTTTGTTCATCACCGGCACCCCGTCGACGTAGAGCCCCACGGCGGGCTGATCCATTCGCGACCCGAGGCCACGCATGTATATCGACCCCGTCATTCGCGCCCCGTAGTCGGCGTGCATCATGTTGGGCACTGTGAGCGACAGGTTTTTGGGCTCCACGATGAAGTCGCCGTTCAGCTCCTTCGACCCGAGAGTCGACGCCGCCACCGGCAGTCGGCGATAGTCTCCGTCGCGCTTGAGCGGAGCCGACACAGTGACGGTCTGGATGTTGAGCGCAACCGTGTCGTATGACACACTCGCCGCCGAAAACGTGTCATCCGTAACACTCGCATTCGAAAGTGTGTCATAAGTAACACCCGCCGCCGCAACGGCCGGCAAGAACATAAGTATGGTGAGCAGCAATTTCACGTCTCGTCAAGAAATGGCAAAAGTAATCAAAAAACGATCATTTGGAGTCGGCCGCCGTCATGAGGTGACGCTCCACAACCTCGGCCAGATCAAGCACCGGAAGCTCCGTCCCACGAGCCAAAGCCTTCTTGCAGAGCGGGCAAGCCGTCACGACGCACGAAGCACCGGTCGCCTCGAAAGCGCGCCCCACGGCACGCCCCATCAGCGTCTGGGCAACCCCGCCGATGGCGTTTCCGGCGATGCTGCTGCCGCAACAGAGAGCCTCTTCGCGCGTCTCCGAAGGCTCGGCCAGCTCACCCACGGCGCGCAACACCTCGCGCGGCTCGTCGTAGATTCCGCACCCGCGCCCCAACTCGCACGGGTCGTGATAGGTCAGTCGCTCGCTTCCCGCCTTCAGAGATATCCGCCCACCGGCGACGAGGCGCTGAAAATACTCCGAGTGGTGCAGCACCTCAATCCCCCGCAGCGAGTAGTCCTCGCGAAACACCCTCAGACATATCGGACACGAGGTGACGAGAGTCGTGATGCCGTGCCGCCGGAAGAGCTCCTCGTTCAGTTTCATCATGTCGCGCGCGGCGTCGACCTCACCGGCAAGCTTCATCGGCCTGCCGCAGCACACGCCACCCTCGCGGTCGGCCCACCACACATCCTCACCCGCGGCGGCGAACACGCTCTCCATCGCCCGCAAAATCCTTGGCGACAGCAGCGTCATGCAGCCCGCGAAGTATCCCACTTGAGCCGTCTCCGAAGGCAACGACGCTCCTGCTATATCGCTGCGGCCGTTGCCGCCTCGGGCGTAGGCCCATCTGTCGTTCGAAGGTGTATTATTAAGAGTATACCGACTGCCGACCCGCAGAGTATCCAACTCCAACCCCACGGGGCACTTAGCCTCGCACCTGCCGCAAGCCATGCAGCTGTCGGCCATCCGCCGCGACAGACGATTGTACCTCCTGTCGCGAATGAAGTAGACCGACTGCACCCCCGTCATCCCGCCGTCGCGCTGCATCTGACACGGGTCGATGCAGATTCCGCACCGCGAGCACGCCTCCAACTGAAAGTGGTCGAAACTCTTCTCGCGCCCCACCTCGCCGCGCACTCCCCATCGCCGCAGAAAGATCAGCGGTATCTCGGTAAAGATGTGCATGTATCGCGAGAAAGGCATCGAGACAAAGAAGACCCCCAACGCGATCGAGTATCCCCACCAGGCGCCGAGTTCCGCAATCGGCATAACCCCCGCCGGAACTACTGTCGCAAGAACCCCGCCAAGCCCGCCGGTAAGAAATCCGCCCGAGCCATGAATCCCACTCGTGAAGCTCTCGGCCAACAGACGCATCGGAAATATAAACCACAGCGACGCCATGGCCACCCTGTCGCCCATCCTCAACTGCGTGGTGCGCCGCATGCCCATCGCGCGCGACCGCAGACGTTTGAACAACGCCAGCGCCACCCCCGACAGCACATACAGCAGCAGCAGGTCCATCACCGCCTCGAAGTTCACCCCCCACCGCGGGCCGTGCTGCAACTCCGTGGTGAAGTATTTAAAAAATATGTGCCCCTGCAACGGCACGAACCGCCCGCCCAGATAGGCCACCGTCTCGATCCACCCGACGGCGATGAGCAGAAACCACCCCAGCGCGAAACTCGTGTGCATGTACCCCAACGCAGGGTTCACCCGCCATATCCGCCTGTGCAGCAGACTCTCCATGAGGCACTCCCACGCCGCGGCGACGGTGGCCCCCGAAAACATCCCACGCCTCACCGACAGCTTGTCGCGCCTCGGCAGCCGCGCGAACCATCGCACATATTTATAGACTATCACGGCAAACAGCACACTCGTCCCAACGATGAACGGAACAACGAAGCCGCTGTAAAAAGTCAAGCCATCCATTTAATAATCGCCTAATTTACGTTTGATCTGCATCACCACGCCGCGAGTGTTTATACCCCTCGGACACACCAACCGGCACTTTCCGCACAACATGCACTTGTTCATCTCGCGGTAGGCGCCGGCATACTCTCCGCGCCGCACGAGGGTGTGCACCATCCTGAAGTTAAACGACGTGAGGTTGCCCGCGGTGCAGGTGGCGGTACAACCTCCGCACGCGATGCAGGCCCTGAACTCGGGCACCTCGTCGGCGATCTCGCGCGCGGGCCCGAGGTCGTTGCGGTCGAGGTCCATGCCCCGCGCCGCCGATATGCCGTATCCGAAATTGACCGCCCCCATCACCTCTTCGCGCCACTCTTAAGATACTCCGCCGCCCGCTGAGCCGCCATGGCCCCCTCGGCAATGCACTCGCCGATTGTTTTTGGAGCCGTGGCCGTCCCCGCGTAGAAGACCCCCGCGGCACCCGACGATACGCACCCCGTGAACATATCCCGCGGAGCCAGAAACCCACTCGGAGCAAGCGATAGCCCGTCGCACGAAGCCGCAAGTTTCTCGTTCCCCGCCGCCGCCTTCATCCCCACGGCCAGCACCACCATGTCGACACTCATCTTGAGCGGCCGCCCCACCAACGTATCCTCGGCCTTGATCTGAATCCGCCCGTCGATGGTGGGCGACGCCTCCGACACGCGCCCGCGAATAAAGTTGATGTGGCTCTCCTGCTGCGCCTGCTGATAGAGCTCCTCGTAGCCCGGGCCGAACATGCGGATATCCATATAGAAGCTGTATATCTCCGCCTCGGGAAACCGCTCCCGCAGCTCCATCGCCTGCTTGACGGCGGTGATGCAGCACACCTTCGAGCAGTGTCGCTGATTGACCTTCTCGTCGCGCGACCCCACGCAGTGTACAAACGCTATGCGCCTCGGCGCCGTTCCGTCGCTCAGTGCCACCTTGTCGCCGTTCAGCATCCGCTCGATGTCGACGGTGGTGAAGACATTGTCGTACACATGGTAGCCATACTCCTCTTTCTGTCGCGCGTCGAATATGTCGAACCCGCTCGCGACGATCACCGCCCCCGCCGGCAGCTTTTTACCCTCGGCCAGCACCACCCCGTTCGGAGCCCCATCGTGCGCGCCCCCCTCGCCGAGCGCGATTCCCTCGACCTCGGTGTGCAGCATCACCTCGACCCCCGCCTCGGCGATCTCTCCGGTGAGCCGAGTGAGCACCTCGTTCGCCTCCGTCATCGAGGGGAACAACCTGTGCCACTCTTTCAGCTTCCCGCCCAGCTCACCCGCGCGCTCCACGATCACGGGCTTCAACCCGCCGGCCGCCAACGACAGCGCCGCCTGCATTCCCGCCGGCCCGCCTCCTATAACCACAATTCTCTTCGAACTCATCTTTATGTCTTTATTCGATATATTCTATCTCCTGAAAATGTATTCACCGCCGCCGCCGCCGGAGCCCCGATAAACTTCCCCGCGCGCCCCAGGAACTTCGCCGCGGGGTCATACCGCACCCCCATCTTCTGGAGCACCTGCTCGGTGTCGACCTGATGCATCTGCATCCCCATGTCCCACGGATCGTACCCCAGCACCAGCCCCGCCATCTCCTCGTAGGTGAGCACGGGAATCCCCCGCCCGTCGGCGCCGTATGTCACATTCTCCATCTCGGCGATGGCGTACTGCCACTTGTCGAGAAACATCGCGCACCCGGGACAGTTTGCCACCATCATGTCGGGTTTGTAGGGCGCCATCGACTCCAGCTTCTTGCGCGAGTTTGCGATCGAGAATCCGCGGTTGGCCTGCACAATGTAGTTGCGAAACCCGAAGCCGCAGCAGTGCCGCCGCTCGGGGTAGTCGACCACGCGGCCGCCCCACTCCTCCACCATCCCCGCCAACACATATGGAAACTCGCTGCCGCCGATGCCGCTCTTGGGAAATATCTTGGCGTAGTGGCACCCGATATGCTCGACGATGTTGAGCGGCGCCCCCGTCTCGGCATTCACCAACTTCCTCACCGCCTGCGCCGCAATGACCTCGCGATTGTGAAACACGATGTCCGACGTGTGGGCAATGTTGGCCGGCTTGCGGAACTCGCGCCCCGTCGCCTTGAATAGATTCTCTCTCGCCCGCGCCTCGGTCTCCGGAAACTCGTGCCAAGTTTCGAGAATCTCGGTGTAGAGGCCGAACGAGGTGATGCACGATATTGCGATATTTTCGTACCCCGCCTCGGTCATCAGCGCGAACTGTCTCGCCACCACCGCCATGGTGGTATCCAACGGCACGATGTCGCTGTGGTAGCCGATGCCGGTGCACGACGTGTGCCGCGGGTCGTCGTAGATATCCTTGCCGAGAGCCTCTCGCATGATGCGCAGGAAGGTTGTCTCACTTCCCGGAAAGAAGTTCTGCCTGATGCAGCTCCTCGCATAGTAGTAATGATCGTCCGCGATCTCCTTCTCGTACTCTTTCCAACTGCTTCTTTTCATGAGTGGTTGCCCGAATTAAAGGTGTATGTCTGCTTCATGTACTCGTCGGTGGCCCCATCGAACCCCATCTCGCGCGCCTTGGCATCGCTCGCCGCCTCGATATTCTCAAAGAACGCCGCCCCGCCGCTCACCTCGAAAATCCGCTGAATCTCCCCGATCGTCTCCCTGTCGATATCGCGTATCGCCCCCGCACCCGCCTCCATGTAGTTGGGCGACAGCCGCGAGAAGAGCTCCGTGTCGTTCGCCACGGCCCACTCCCACACGGGCCCCTGCTCGGGATGAATCCCCGGAGCCACCAACCGCGGCGTGATGCAGTAACCCTTGTCCAATATGTGCTGCCCGATTGTGCGCTTGAGAGCGAGCTGCTGCCGCCCCTTCTCCGACTCGACAAAGAAACCCAACTTCTGCGACAACGTGCGCAGCGCCTGAATGATGTAACCCGGGGTGTTCCCACGCGGACAGCGCGGCCTGCAAGACATGCACTCGCCACAGTACCAAATGGTTTCGCTCCGCAGCAACGCCTCGATCTCGGCGTCGTCGCGTCCCTGAATCGTGTTGACGATCCGTCGCGGATCGTAGTCATAGAACTCGGCCGAGGGGCACACGCCGGTACACACGCCGCAGTTCATGCAGGCTTTGAGTCCTTCGCGCAACCGCACATCCTCCATCAGCAAATCGAAATACTTTCCCATGCCGCAAAGATACACCCCCCACCCCACCCAAACAGTGGTATAAATACCCATTTTGCCTCCACCCCCCGCGAACTATTCGTCGACCCTCCTCAAAAAAGTTCAAAGGGTCAGCGCAAATTTAAGCCCCAGTGCATCGGATATCATGATAAAGGTCGAGAGTTGCATGTCGGTCTCGCCGCGCTCAAGCATGGCGATGTACTCCCGCTTCTTGCCAACCATCTCGGCAAGTTGCTGTTGTGTCATGCGAGCCGCCTTGCGACGTTCGCGCAGTATCTCCGCGAAGTACCACGCCCGCGCCCGTGCTTCGAATTCGGCCCTGTGAGCCGTACCCTCCGCCCCATAGCGGGTGGCGAGGTGCTCGTCCGCGGTCTTGAGCGCGGCCAATTTTTGAGAATCGAGTTGACGTATCATATCAGTGCCTCCAATAATTTTATCGCCGTATTGATCTGTTTTTTATAATCCTTTGTCGATTTTTTGACAAAACCGTTGAGAAGTACGACCGTGCCGGCCTCCGTGATGTTGTCGTGGTCGACGGCGAAAAGGATGACCCGATATTCATTGCTCATCGACACCCGCAATTCATAAAAGTCGGTACCTGTCAACTTTTTGACCAGCTTTGCGCTCACCACGCGCAGTTCGCCCAAGGCATTGACGGCATAGTCCAATTTGGCCTGAACCGCAGCGGGTTGAGCATCGTAGAACTCTTCGAACGCCTGACTGAATATCACCTTCCTCATAACGCAAATGTAATATATTTATTACGTTCCGCAAAATATATCTCCTATTTTCCCCCGAACACCATTTTCCATACAACCCCCACCGCTCCAACCAAAACTGGCAACAAATTTGCAAAGTTTAATAATCAAAGGCAATCAAAAATGAAAACAATAGAAGGAATGAGCGACGACCACAAGATCGATCGCCTGAACGGCCTGTCGTGGGTGATCATCGCTCTGGCGATCATGCTGGTCGGCCTGGCCATCGGCACGTTGCTATCGAACCACCACCGCGTGGTCGACTTCGTCCTCACGGGCCCGATCGCCGACAACGTGAGCGAGATCGCGGGCCCGCTCATAGGCATCTCCAGCGTGGCGATGATGTTCCTGGCGTTCTACGTCCAATACCGCGCCAACAAGCTCGTCATCCGCCAGTTCGACTACAACCAGTTCGAGCACCGCTTCTTCGAGCTGTTCCGCATGCACAAGGAGAACTCGGGCGACGTGATCAACTCGTTCTCCATCCCGCGCACCTCCACCGACGCCGACGCCACCCCGGGCATCCGTCGCCGCCGCGGCTTCGAGTACTTCGCCAACATGATCAACCGCGAGTATGAGCGCGAAAAAAAGACACGCGAATCGAGCCCCGACACCAACCGCGACATCCTCATCCGCGTGTGGCGCGCCAACCAAGACGAGAACTTCGACCAGTACTACCGCCACCTCTTCCTGTTGGTGCGTTTCGTCATCTCGCGCGAGTTTCTCACCTACGAGCAGAAGCGCAGTTACCTCCGCATAGTCCGCGCGTCGCTCTCGTCCCACGAGCAGATCCTGCTCTACTACAACTGGCTCTCGGGCGACGGCCGCAAGTGGGAGGACGACTACAACCACTTTCTGACCGACTACCGCATGATCCACAACGTCGACCTTCGGCTCATCATCCCCGACTTCGACGTGCGCACCATCCAGCCGTTCGCCGACCTGATGAAAAACGAAAAATACATGAAAGAGATGTGGCGCGTCGACGACCCCATGTTCGAGTCGGAGCACAAGGCCAACGCCGACCCGCCCCAGTCCGACCTGCCGTGACGCCTAATCGCCTGACGCCGCCGCGGCCCGCTGATATACCTGAAAATCAAGCAACTCGCACCGCTCCGAAGAGACCAGCCGCCACTCGGCCACGTCCCACTCCGGAAATCGCGTGTCGCCCTCATACTCCGCGTCGATCCGCGTGATGTACAACTCCTCGGCCACGGGCAGCGCCTGCCTGTAAATCTCGGCCCCGCCGATCACAAACGCATCGGGAAACCGCCGCACCGCCTCGTCGAACGAGTGCACCACCTCGACCCCCTCGGCACTCCACGACTCGTTGCGCGTCACGACCACATTGACCCGCGCAGGCAGAGGACGACCCAGCGACTCGAAAGTCCGTCGCCCCATCACCACGGCATGCCCCGTCGTCACCCGCTTGAAGTACCGCAGGTCTTCGGAGAAATGCCACGGCATCGCCCCGTTCAACCCGATCACCCCGCCACGCGCTATCGCAACAATTATCTTGATCATCTTGCAATCATAATTAAATCCGCCGTCGGCGTTCCGACCTCATACAGCAATAGGTGCTTTAATAGCCGGCCAGGGATCATACCCCTCCAAAGAGAAATCCTCATACCGAAAGTCAAAAATCGAACGAACCTCGGGATTGATCCTCATCTCCGGCAGCGCCCTAACCTCGCGCCCAAGCTGAACCTCCACCTGCTCCAAGTGGTTAAGATAGAGATGCGTATCCCCCGTCGTATGCACAAAATCCCCCGCCTCCAACCCAACGACCTGCGCCATCATCATGGTCAGCAGCGCATAAGATGCAATGTTGAAGGGCACCCCGAGAAACACATCCGCCGAACGCTGATACAACTGACACGACAGCCGCCCCTCGGCAACATAGAACTGAAACAGCAGATGACACGGCGGCAGCGCCATCCCCTCGATCTCCCCCACATTCCACGCACTCACAATATGCCTCCGCGAGTCAGGGTTCGTCCGCAGCGACTCCACCACCTGCGCAATCTGGTCGATATGCCTCACTCCCCCCGTCGCCTCATCGACCGCCGGCCAACTCCGCCACTGATACCCATACACATGCCCCAGATCGCCATCCTCTCGCGCCCACTCATCCCAGATCGTCACCCCGTTGTCGTTCAGATACTTAACATTGGTATCGCCCGCCAAAAACCACAGCAGCTCATGAATGATCGAGCGCAGATGCACCTTCTTGGTGGTAAGCAGCGGAAACCCCCGCCCCAGGTCGAACCTCATCTGGTGCCCGAACACACTCTTAGTGCCGACCCCCGTCCGATCGCCCTTAACCACCCCCTCCGCGGAAATCCTCCGCAACAAATCCAAATACTGCCTCACCCCGTTGTCTCCTAATTTTCAATTAAATACCAGATTCAGCGTAGCCTTTATACCGCGTTAGCACTAACCACTAAAGAAGTTCCGAAAGCTTCCGCCGAAGAGCGTCGCCAAACAAGTTCCGCCCGACAATGTTCCCCTCCCGATCAATAACCACATTAGCCGGAAGCGAGGAGACGTTATAGAGTCGCGCCGCCACGGTAGCCTCCCCCCGAAAGTCACAAACCGTAACCCAGGGCAGCTTCTGATCCTGAACCGCGTTAACCCACAGCGGCCGAGAGGTATCCAGCGACACCTGATACACAGCCAACCCCGCCTCCGAGTACTCATCCCACAGCTCCTTCATCTCGGCATTGTTCAACCGCCCCTCGGTAGCGGTCGCGCTCCAAAAGTCGATCACAATCACCTTCCCCGCCAGCGACGACAACCTCACCCGCTGCCCATACATGTTCGGCAGCTCGATATCGGGATAGTCCACCTCGGCAATCCCCTCCTCCGTCAGCCGCCTCGCCAGATCGCGCTGATTGTTCCCCGCGGCAATCTCACGCTCCAACGCATGCACATACCTCGAATCGGGATACCGCCGCTGCACCGAGTCTGCCACCATCTGGTAATACACATAGTCCGTGTCGCCATTAAACAGCACATCGTCCCCGGGCAACCGCTGATACAGAGCATACACCGCGGCCAGCGACGACGAGTTCTCCACAATGAACCCGATCTGCCTCCGCTTCACCGCGACATACTCCGCCGAGTACTCCCTGCGAAGCTCATCCCGCCGCGGACTATCCGCCGGCGCCAACGTAAAGAGCATCGAAAGCGAGTCCAACGACCGCGCCCCGTCCGTCAAAATCCCATGCAGCTCCGACACTAACTCACTCTCCGGCGAACCACTCACCCGATACCCGTTCAGGTCGCCGAACGACATCACGTTGACCCGCTCCTTAGGCGCGATCAGCAGCGGCACCATGTCGGCCCCGTGCCTCAGATTGAATACCGCCGGCTGCCGATCGGGCAGCGCCACGCGGAACTCAAACTCCCCCTTCTCGTTGGTCACCACGGTGTCTGTCTGCGGCGTCCCTCCCGCGGGATTGACCCGTTCCAGATATACCGGCTGCGACACCGCACCGATAAAATGTCCGCCCAACCGGGCACTGTCACCACCCCCGCACGCCGCCAAAGCCGCCATAGTTCCAAAGGCCGCCACTCCCGCCATGCCCGAAAATATCTCTCTAAAATTCATCCGAACGTAAATAATTGATAATTGACAATTGATAATGGATAATTAGCTACGCGACATATACGTGCGAAGCACACCACAACTTTTCACTTTTAGTTTTTCACTTTTAACTATCCAACCCGCGTAGCACTAACCACTAATAACTAACCACTAAACCTAAGATCTCCCCCTCTGCTGTCGCCCGCCACCAGAACGTCCCCCCTTCTTACCTCCACCTTTCTTCTGATGAGAGGCCTGCTGCGGAGACAACCGATACTCACTCTTAAGCGACCCGAGAGCCTCCTCGTCGAGCACAATCCCTCCCCGCGACATCCGCTTGATGTCATTGATGATCACCTCGTTGATGGGATGTTCCTGATTATACTCATAGCTCTTTGTACGCATATACCGCGCAATGTTTTCCAACGTCTCCTCCACCGCCGCCGAGTCGGGATTCCCCTTCAGCGAGGCGATCATCAGCTCCACACTCTTGCCATAGTGCTTATACATCATATCCTTCTTCGGATACTCGATCTTCTCGGGCGTGGGCCTAAGCTCCTTTTGGGTCGGGATCGGATATGGCGAGTCGACGTCCAACTCAAAGTCGGCCATGATGAAGAGGTGGTCCCACAATTTATGCGCGATATCCGAGGTATCACGCAGCAGCGGGTTCAAATTTCCCATCACGTCGATCACGATGTGGGCCTGCCGGGTGCGTTCGACCCGATCTTCGATCGTACCGAGGTAGTCGATCATTTCGTGGATATGTCGCCCATACTCAGGCAGATACATCTTCCGGCGCGTGTAATTATAGTTCTTCTCCATAAAATCATGAAAAAAATAGTGTGCAAATATGCGGTTTTTTCAGGAATGTTCACTATCTTCGTACAAAGTTAGGACTTTTTGTTGATATAACAACGCCTTTTATAGATGCCGAACATTTTGATTATGGAGGCCTCCCGCGGAATCCGCAACACGTTGCGCGAGAGACTTGAGTACGAAAAGTACACAGTAGAGGCTGCCGCTAATCCCGAGGAGGCTGTCGAGATCGTCAAGAGATTCGATCCCGATCTGTTCCTGTGCGACCACTGCCCGGGTCTCGGTCTGAAGTGTCCGTTCATAATTTTGTCCGACAACACCTCCGTCGAGCGCGCGGTGGAGATGGTGCGCTCGGGCGCGTTCGACTACATCCCCAAGCCGATCGACATGAACCACCTGTTGTCGTCGATCAAAAAGGCGATGGGCCCTGTCGAGGAGGAGCCCGAGCCCGAGATCCCGCAACCCAAGCGTCTGGCCAAGGCGGGGGGAGATTTCCAGGAGATGATCGGCGAGTCGGCCAAGATGCGCCACGTCAAAGACCTCATCGAGCGGGTCGCCCCGTCCGACGCACGTGTACTGATCCTCGGCGACAACGGCACGGGCAAGGAGTTGGTTGCCCGCATGTTGCACCAAAAGGGCAAACGCCCCAGCGGCCCCTTTATAGAGGTCAACTGCGCGGCCATCCCGTCGGAGCTGATCGAGAGCGAGCTGTTCGGCCACGAGAAGGGCGCCTTCACCTCGGCCATCAAGCAGCGCAAGGGCAAGTTCGAGCAGGCGGGCGGCGGCACGCTGTTCATGGACGAGATCGGCGACATGAGCCTCTCGGCGCAGGCGAAAGTGCTTAGAGCGCTTCAGGAGCACCGCATCAGCCGCGTGGGCAGCGACAAAGACGTTGCGGTCGACGTGCGCGTGCTCGCCGCGACCAACAAAAATCTCAAGGAGGAGATCGCCAAGGGCAACTTCCGCGAAGACCTCTACCACCGCCTCAGCGTGATCATCATCAACGTTCCGCCGCTGTGCGAGCGCACCGACGACATCCCGCTACTGGTCGACCACTTCACCGAGCGCATCTGCCGCGAGTACGGCATCGCCCGCAAGAACATCAGCCCCGAGGGTATCGAGGAGCTCAAGCGCATGCCCTGGAGGGGCAACATCCGCGAACTACGCAACGTGGTAGAGAGATTAGTAATCCTCGGCGGTGACCAAATCTCCGTGGAAGACATAGGAATGTACGTTTCTGAATTCGTATAGCTCAATCCCAAGGATTGAGCTATACGAATTCAGAATTGAAAGTTGAAAATTGAAAATGAGCTACGGCCGAAACGCCGGCAGCGATTTAAGCTACGCACTATAAAATGTCATCCCGACAGAGCGAAGCGACGAGGGATCTACCTTATCGTGGTTAGTGCTAACGCGACACCCGTCATTGCGAGCAAAGCGAAGCAATCCAGAGCACCGCGTAGCCAACAAAACACGTGCGAAGCACACCACAACTTTTCACTTTTAGTTTTTCACTTCCCCCCCCCCCCGTCATTGCGAGCGCAGCGAAGCAATCCAGGCCGGAACGCCGGCAGCGATTTATTTTTTTACGCCGTTTTTCGCCTCGGGGCCTGTTTTTTGGTTACTTTTTTGCAGGCCCAAAAAGTAACTCGCTAAGGCGAAACCTGCGGCCAAGCCGCAGCTATAAACGTGCAAAGCACACCAAAATTCATGATTCCTGATTCATAATTCATGATTTAAAAATAGGTCTTGACTTTCCCCAAAAAATGTATTATCTTTGCAAGTCAACCCCAACCCAAAGTAAAAAAGAAAAAAGCATGGAAAAGATAAAATGCCTAATAATAGGAAGCGGCCCCGCAGGCTACACCGCAGCGATCTACACAGCCCGCGCGGGCCTAAAACCTGTCGTCTACGCAGGCTTAACCCCTGGAGGCCAGCTAACTACCACCAGCGAGGTCGAGAACTTCCCGGGCTACCCCGATGGTGTCAACGGCACGGTGATGATGGACGACCTCCGGAGGCAGGCCGAACGCTTCGGCGCCGACATCCGCCAGGGCGAGATCACGTCGGTGGGCCTGTCGGTACGCCCGTTCAGGGTCACGACCGACGAGTCGCATCAGATTGAGGCCGAGTCGATTATCGTCGCCACGGGGGCCACGGCACTCTACCTCGGCCTGCCGTCTGAGAGCAGATATATAGGTATGGGCGTAAGTGCATGCGCGGTGTGCGACGGCTTTTTCTACCGCGGCCGGGACGTTGCGGTCGTGGGCGGCGGCGACTCCGCGTGCGAGGAGGCGCTGTACCTCTCGACGCTCTGCCGGCAGGTCTATCTCGTTGTGCGTAAGCCATTTCTGCGCGCCTCGAAGCACATGCAGCGGCGCGTTTTCGAGACCTCGAACATCGAGGTCCTCTTCGAACACACCACGCAGGAGGTGCTGGGCGACGAGAGCGGCGTGACGGGCGCGCGCCTCGGGAAGGCCGACGGCACCGTGCGCGAAATCGCGATCGAGGGCTTTTTCCCCGCGATCGGCCACTCGCCGCGCACCGAGATTTTCCGCGGCCAGCTGCGCCTCGACCCCGACGGCTACATCCTCACCGGCCCCGCCGCCGCCGACCCCGACGCCGAAACAGACTCCGACCCCGCGACCCCCTACCCCACCTCCACGAGCGTGAGGGGAGTCTTCGCTGCGGGCGACGTCGCCGACCGCGTCTACCAGCAGGCGATCACAGCCGCCGCCGCGGGTTGCCGCGCCGCCCTCGACTGCGAGCGATTCCTGTTAGACGAGTAGCGATTTTTCGAGGGGCCGAAAAAGGGACGATTTTCCGAGGCGACAAAGAGTCGATTTTCGAGCGCAAAAAGTTGCCGATTTTCCGACCCGAAAAAAGCCCCCTCAAAAAAAGTGTCGCAAATGTAACACTCGGCAAAAAAAAGTGTTACATTGGTAACACTCGCCCAAAAAAAGCGTTACATCGGTAACACACGGCCAAAAAAAAGCGTTTCATTTGTAACACTTTTTTACACGGCGCACCATTCCGACCCACATAGACTTTGGACAAAATCGACGACATATTGACGATTCTCACGCCGGACGATTTCAACCGCGCGGCGATGCGCGTTTTTCGGCGTCAATCCATTGAGTGTCAGCCATATCGCGACTACCTCGACCTCATCGGAGTCGATCCTGCAAGGGATGTCGACAATGTGGACAAAATCCCGTTCCTCCCCATCGAACTATTTAAGAGTCAGCGAGTTTACTGCGGCAAGGAGGAACCCGAAACGGTCTTCACCAGCAGCGCCACCGGAGGCGAGGGCCCATCACGCCACTACGTCGCCCATCTCGCTGATTATGAGCGAGTTTACACGCGCGGATTCGAACTTTTCTACGATTCCCCCGAAAAATACACCATTTTCGCCCTACTACCCTCCTACCTCGAACGCGAAGGATCGTCGCTCGTAAGCATGACTAACGGGCTGATACAGAGAGGATTAGAGCACGAAAAAGGGGGCGGATTTTACCTCCGAAACCACACAAAATTGCTGGCCGACATGGCCGAAAAAACCGCCCAAAAAAACGGCGAAAACAGCGACACCGGAAACGAGCTAAAACTCTTATTAGGAGTAAGTTACGCGCTGTTAGACCTCGCCGAAGAGCTCGCCGAAAAGGGTGAAAAACTCCCCCCGAAAACCATAGTAATGGAGACCGGAGGCATGAAAGGTCGCCGAAAAGAGATGCTCAAATCACTGATGCACAGCACATTGCGCGAAGCATTCGGCGTCGAAACAATCCACTCCGAATACGGAATGGCCGAACTAATGTCCCAAGCCTACTCCCACGGCGCCGGAATTTTCCGAACACCGCCCTGGATGAGGGTCGTGGTGCGCGACCTAAACGACCCCTTCGACGTACGGCCATTCCGCTGTAACACAAACAGTTACAGCAAAAAAAACGCCCCCGAAAAAACCAACAAAATTCACCGAGGAGGAATCAACATAATCGACCTCGCCAACCTCTGGTCCTGCTCGTTTATCCAGACTCAGGACGTGGGCAGCGTCGCGCCGGACGGCAGTTTCACCATCGACGGACGCATCGCGCGGAGCGACATTCGCGGCTGTAACTTATTGGTACAATGAACAATATGAGCATGAAGAGCGGCACAAAAACAGACTCAGACATTGACATCGTCATACCGTGGGTCGACGGCAGCGACCCCGCCTGGCAAGCCGAGTTCCGTGCCGCCCGCGCCGCCGTGACGGGGGTTGGTGGTGGTACGTATAACGCTGACACCGAGGAAGTTGTGGCGACGGGCGGGGACGAAAATTCGGCGGAGATCAGGTATCGAGATTGGGGTACGTTGCGGTATGTTTTGCGGGGCATCGAGCGGTTCGCGCCGTGGGTGCGGCGGGTGCATCTCGTGACCTGGGGCCACCTGCCGGAGTGGCTCGATGTGAGTTGCGAGAGACTTAACATTGTGAGACACAGGGATTTTATACCGGCGGAGTATCTTCCGACTTTTGCTTCGCGGCCGATCGAGCTCAATGTTCATCGCATCGAGGGGTTGGCCGAGCGGTTTGTGCTGTTCAACGACGACATGTTTCTGTGCCGGGAGGTGCCGGCGGAGAGATTTTTTCGCGGCGAGAGTGGGCTGCCGTGCGACATGGCGAGGCTGTCGCTCATCGCGGGGTCGAGCATCAGCCACACCGTGCTCAACATGACGGAGATTTTGGCGAGGCGGCACGACCGGCGTGAGGCGATGAGGCGCAATCGGGGGAAGTGGTTGTCGCCGAGGTATGGGGTGGCTAACTTGTTGAAAACGTTGGACTTGTCGGTGTGGCGAGGGTGGTCGGGATTGGCCGACACGCATATGCCGCAGCCCTATCTGCGCGAGACTTTTGAGCGGATGTGGCGCGAGGAGGGGGAGGTGCTCGACGCGACGTGTCGGCAGCGGTTTCGCTCGCCTATGGGGGTGAACCACTGGTTGATGCGGTATGAGCAGTTGGCGACAGGGCGGTTTGAGCCCGTGGGTTTTCGTGACGCGCGGTTGGATTTTTTGGCCGAGGAGCGGATTGGGGAGATCGAGCGGTATGTTCGTTCGCAGCAGTATGCCATGATCTGTCTGAATGACAGTGGTTTGGTTGGGGATTTTGAGGTGATTCGGGGGCGGTTGGAGGGGGCTTTGGTGGCTATTCTTTCTGATAAGAGTCGTTTTTTGATTTATGGGGGGGGGCGTGGTGGGGGTTGGATAAAATAATAATTAAAAATTAATAATAGACCCCAAACCCAGAGCAAACAAGCTTGGTTGAATTTCCGAGGCGCGAAGGAGCA
>JAITWH010000011.1 GCA_031285405.1 Alistipes sp. | reverse complement strand
AGACATTATCGGCTGCGCAACAGATATTGGGTGGCGGGGTACCGAGGTCGTTTTCAGGCCGGTACCCCGCTTTTTTTGTGCTTATTTTTGGATTTCCGAAATTTCAGACTACCTTTGCCGAACGTATGCTCAATTATCAATGGCTCAATAAGTTGCGATTTGTAACTGAAAAGTGGCGATTGATGATGAAATTGTAACCCGATTCTAAAAAACAACTTAACGATTGACAATAAACAGATGAACTTCCAAACTAAATTTTTTTTACTTAACACTTAATTAGCATGAGAAAATTTGTACTACTGTTTTCCATGGTTCTGTTTGCGAGCTTTCAGCTCTCGGCTCAGAACCAACGAGTATCCGGTACGGTAACAGATTCCGACGGCACGCCCATCGGTGGTGTAACCGTCCTCGTTGAAGGCTCGAATACCGCGGCCCTCACCGATCCGAGCGGTCTGTATTCGATCTCCGTCTCCTCGAATGCAAACCTCGTCTTCACTTTCTTCGGCATGGAGACTCAAACCGTACCTGTCTCCGGACGGAGTGCGATTAATGTCACTATGGTTCCCGATGCTTTGGCTATTGAGAATGTTGTTGTGACGGCAACCGGTATGACTCGAAGTGAAAGGACACTCGGATATGCCGCTTCTACGGTAACGGCAAGCGATCTGGTCGTCGGTAAATCGTCGGACATAATGACGGGTGTTATCGGTAAGGTCGCCGGTGTGTCGATATCGAGCGCGGGTGCCAGTGGTTCATCACAGAAAGTTATCGTTCGCGGTTTCTCGTCTCTTACAGGTAGCAATCAGCCTCTGTACGTTATCGACGGTATGCCTTTTATGAATGAGATGGCCGGACGTCAGGAGATGAACAACGCAATGGACTTCGGTAACCAGGCAAATGCGGTCAACCCTGAGAACATCGAGTCGATGACGATTCTGAAAGGTGCATCCGCAACGGCTCTGTGGGGTTCGCGTGCTGCTAACGGGGTGGTTATGATCACTACTAAAAGCGGTAAGGCTAACCAGGAGGTACAGATCGACTATAATCTTTCGGTTCTCGGATCGGGCGTACTGAGGGTTCCGCAAACCCAGCAGAGCTTTGGTCAGGGATGGCAGTACGACTTCTGGGGCTACGCAGGCATGGGTGAAGGGAAATATCTCGGCACCTGGGTCGACGTGGAACAGGGATCGTGGGGCCCGAAACTCGACGGACGTCCGTTTGAATGGAACTACGGTCCCTCGTACACTTATGCACAGGACGATCCCCGTTACGTGGCACCGCGTCAGGGAACGTTCGACTATAAGAAGAATAGCATTCGTGACTTCTATGACTCGGGTCTCGAAGTAAGCAATACTATCTCGGTGAGTGGCGGATCTGCCAACTCGGGCTTTTATGTTTCGTATGGCAATTTCTCGTCGAACGGCATTCTGCCCACCACTAACGATACGTTCCAGAGAAACACTTTCACGTTCAACGGCAATACCAAATTCCTGAACGATCGTGCTCTCATCAGATACTCTGTCAACTACTCAAGGGAAGACCGCGCCGGCGCGATGTCGGGACAGGGCGATACCGGTTCGACGATCTATAATGACATTCTTCAGAGCCCTACGTCGCTCTATCTGCCCGACACTTCAGATTGGACAGGGCCGTATGACAATCCCGACAGCTATTACACTCCCTATGCTCTGAACCCTTATTGGATTCTTGATCATAACAGCGTTAAGTATCAGAACGACCGCGTTTGGGGTAACATCGAGTTGAACTACGACATCGTTCCAGGGCTTAAGGCCGTCGGTCGTGTCAGTGGCGACTTTGCGACCAACGACCAGAGATACATGAACGACATCTACTCGTTGTCCGATGATGGATGGAGCATGATGTTCGGAGGATCCAACGAACCTGGTTGGTACAGACATGAGAAAGAGACCCGCGGTCAGATAGACGCCACGGCCATGCTCAATGCTGACTACCAGTTTGGCGATTTTTCGTTGAATGCAATGGCCGGCTGGAATGTCAACCAAAGAACTCTTGATGAGACCTACGCTGAATTTTCGGGTCTTGGAGAGCCGGGTTGGTTCAGCTTTAGTAACTATGCCAAGGACGTTCCCGCTCGGGAGAACTTCGAGCGTCGCCGAATGGTCGGAGCTCTGGCTCAAGCCGATTTCGGCTACAAGAACTGGGCTTTCGTTACACTTTCCGCACGTAACGACTGGTCTTCGACCCTTCCGATCGACAACAACAGCTTCTTCTACTGGGGTGCTAACGCTGCGGTTATCTTGACGGACATGCTTCCTTCGATCAAGGGCAATACACTTAACTTCCTGAAAGTTCGCGCCTCCAATGGGCAGACTGGTAACGATGCCGACATGTATCAAACCAGAGCTTTTTACACTCGCTCCACAATGGGTGTCTCTTTTGCCAATGTCGAGTTCCCTATTGCAGGAAATTCCGGTTTCAATACGAGCACCCGTATGCCGGCGTTGAGACTGAAGCCCGAAATCACTACCGAAACAGAATTCGGTTTTGACATGCGTCTGTTCCAGAGCAGGCTTACTGTTGACTTCACTTACTACAACAGGTCGACCACTAACCAGATCATGTCCCTGACCGTTGCTCCCGAATCCGGATACGCCAGCCGCACGGCGAACGTAGGTAAAATCGGGAATAAGGGTATCGAGATCGCTGTCGGTGGTAGCCCCGTGCGCAACAATAACTTTAGTTGGGATGTGACATGGACCTTTACTCGCAACCGCGGTAAAGTAATAGAATTGCTCGACGGTCTCTCTGAATATAGCCTCTACTCCTTGACCGGTGGTATCGGTTTTGTTGCCCAGGTCGGTCAGCCCCTCGGTGTGTTCACGTACAACGACTATGTGAGGGTTCCCGAAAAGGAGACGCTTGCCGACGGTACCGAGAGAACCAATCCCGCAGAACTGGTTGGTAAATATGTAGTAAACAACTACGGTGATCTTCAGAACGATCCCAACAGCAAGCAAGTAGTTGGCACTTCTGAGTACAAATTCACTATGGGTCTGAACAACCAGTTCTCCTATAAGAATCTGTCGCTCGGCTTTACTTTCGACTGGCGTCATGGTGGTATGATGTATTCTGCGCAGAAGTCCATCATGTATTTCGTGGGAACCGCTCCCGAAACCGCCTACAACGAACGTAATCCGTTCATCCTTTCCGACACCGTAAGGAAAGTCGGCGAGGAGTATGTTGAGAATAATATCCCTGTCGGTATCGGCCGAAATTACAACAACCATTGGTACGACGGCATGAACCCTTCGCGCAACATTGCCAATAGCATGCTCGACCGTTCGTATATAAAGTTGAGAGAGCTCAACCTTACCTACAGCCTGCCCGAAAAATGGTTCAAGAACACCCCTGTCGGTGGCTTGCAGGTGAGTTTGGTGGGGCGTAATCTCTTCTTGTGGACTCCCGACGGACAGGGCTTCATTGACCCCGACGTTACCAACTATGGTAACGACCTCACGTCGCAGTTCGGTGAATTCTATGCAGCCCCCTCGACTCGCGTTATCGGTGGTAGTCTGAAGGTGATATTCTAAATTCAAAGTCTTACGAATAAATACATAATTTAATATGAAAAAAATATTATTGAGCGGAGGACTGGTTCTTACATTGCTTTTGGGCGGATGTAGGGATTTCCTCGACATAAACACGGACCCCGACAACCCCAACGATATCGGTTTGGACTCGCAGTTCCCTGTGGGGCAGGTCTATTCGACTGTGGCATTGGGATACACCACCCAGCTCATGGGATCATTCTGGTCGCAGCACTATACTATGAATGTCTCTACGAACCAGTATAATGCGTTGATTGACTATGCCGGCATCACAACTGCCGATGGTTATATGACTGCTCAGTGGCAAACGACCTATCGTCAAACCATTCCGGCGTTGAGGGGAGCCATGAAAGTCGCTATGGAACAGGGAGAGAATTACGATCCTTATGTAGCGGCCTGCAGAATCATGGAGGCTTTCAACTGGCACATTCTTAACAGCACCTTCGATAGGATTGCCTATGCCGATGGGCAGTTGGGTGAGGAAAATCTCGAACCAAAATTTGAGAGCAGTGAAGAGTCCTACAAAGTCGTTTTGAAACTCTATGAGGACATCCTCTCCGAATACACTGTCGAAGACCTTACGACTAAGGCAGGTATTACCGCAACAGCTGGCAAGGATATGGTTTTTGACTGGGATATGGAAGCATGGTTGAAGTTCGCCAACACGGTCTATTTGAAGATGCTTATGCGCGATTTCACAGTAAACCAGTCTAAAATACAGGAAATTCTTTCGGGTTCTATCGGTCTGCTCGACGAAGCATCTGGCGATGCCAAGTTTGACCATTTCGAAGATTCAGACAACCGTTCCAATCCCTTCTATGAAGGAGACAGGCGCGATTTGAATACTCCGCAAAACCTTAGGGCAAATACCGCCGCTCTCAATTTTCTCACAGAAAATGAAGACCCGCGCATAGCATCGTTCTATGAGGCGGATGCCGAGGGTGGTTTTTCCGGTGGTACATTTAGCGGTCGTGCCCCCAGTGGCGCCAGCCGTCCTATTTTGGAGCCGACCGACCCTGTCTATTTTGCATCGGTTGCCGAAGCCTATTTCCTGAAGGCCGAAGTTTATGCTCGTCTGAACGACTCTGCTGCGGCAAAGACCGCCTACGACGCAGGAGTGAAGGCAGCTTTTGACCGCTGGGGTGAAGATGGCAGTTCTTTCGTCGCGGATGGAGGCGCCTATGAATTCGATTCGAGTGCCTCTATGGAGGCGATGATCGAGCAGATTATTGTCCAGAAATGGATTGCTGCAACTCGTTGCCAGGCGTGGGATTCGTGGTTCGATCTCAACAGAACTGGATACCCCACTCTCGGAGGAATGCTTGAAGATCACCATGGAGGCTTCTCCGATGGATATTCCAGAAGATATCTGTATCCCCAGGCATCGTCACTCTACAACAAAAATACACCTGCTGTAGAGCCTTTGAATTCGAAACTCTGGTGGCATAAGTAGGTCTGTGTGAAAATGATGCAAATAAAAACTGTTATTAGTATGAAGAACATATTTAAAGTATTAGTATCGACGGTCGCGTTTGCCGGTGTGCTCGTCTCCTGCGAAACGTATGGCGACCCCGACGTGGATATGTCAGGGGTGGCACCTCTTGATGGACGCTGGATCTGTTATGCCTATGATGCAGCCGAGTATGCCGCAAGTCCGGCTACTGCAACACGTCTCGAATTGGTGGAGGTATACTCTTCGGGAACGGTTGACAACGCTCCTGATAAACTGTGGTTGCATGTCGGTTATATGTTGCGTGAGAACGCTATGACCATATCAACTGTAAGTGTAAAAGCCGACTGCAATGTATCTGCCAAGACATTCCAAATGTCTGGTCAGACTTCTGTGGCACCTCCTCTCTTTGTTACGCCGTATTACAGGACGACGGATGTAACTAAGAACAGTGCTGGCGAGTTTACATATCTGCATGCGTATGCCGGATACGGACAGAATCGCCCCACTGCATACAAGGCAGGTATGAATGTAAGCGTCTCAGACGGACAGGTCACTCTCGGAGGTTTCGATACCCCGAGCGGTCACAAGTCCGACCATATCAAGTTCACGCTTGAATTGTCTGGAAACACTGACGCGGCAGACAATTACAAGTATGTGATCGAAGGGCACCGCCATACCGGTTGGGATGCAGATTATGACGAGACCTACGACACGGCATCCGCCCACCACAAGTGGAATATCGGTGCCTATATCGAAGGATGGATATTCCGCAGGGATGGAGAATGGCCTATTCCCGGAAGTGTCGCTCCCAAAAACACATTCCATACACCTAATTGAGAGATTCTTTCGAACAATTTTGCGTTAACAGAAAAGCTACCCCCATATGGGGGTAGCTTTTCTGTTATTACACAAGTTGAGTGTTCCTCGAAGCAAAAATCATGTGCTCAATCTACCAAACTATTCCCACACATCAATCAGCGTTGCGCGCTTCTTTCACGCTACTGAACGAATAACAAGCCTCCAATGCGTGGTTCGTTATGTGTGTTTTGTACATGGGACAACATATCTTTTACTACTGCACTATGTAGAAGAATAGCACTAATAATTTGCATCTCACCACGCTTAAAAAAGCCATACCCACCTCGCCATCTCAAATCACTCTCGCGGAAATCGCCAATCCTGCTTCATTCCATCACACAATAGCCCCCATGAAAAGAGCACGCATAACCCGACTATCCTTTCACTCAATCGCTCCAGTGGAAAAATCAGTCTTTCTCGCCACATACTCCCTCACGCAAACGGGCCTTGTATAGTAGCAGGGCCTGTAATTGTTAGCTACCTGATTCTTTGTTATCCATTCAGTAAAGCGGTGATTTTAGAACCACTATTTCATATGATTTATTAAGCGTTTTTGGTGTCTACTCTTGTTCTCTTTCATTTCTCTTAGGTGGCTTCAAACAAGAACTCCCCCACCTGCTTTTCGCAGGTGGGGGAGTTCTGTTTTAATCTGATCAGTTAAGTTCTTCTATTCGAAGCTGAAGCCAAAAGCGGAATCAGAAGCAGAAGTAGAAGTAGAAGTAGGGGACAGGGACAAGAGACATAAGGGCATCAGCCTAAAAGCCTCTCCCAAGCCCCATTCTAACTAAAAGAATCGTGCGCGAGAGTCGTCGATATCGGTCTGTTCGACTAAGGCTTGCATTAGGCGTTGTGAGAGCGACGCTTCGGTTTCGGCTTCGAGTCTCACGCGTTCGCTGGCATCGGTGGCCTCTTCGGTCGTGTCTACCGACGACACGGACACCACATATACGCCGGCATACCCTTCGACAGGCTTCGACACCGCGCCTGCCTGCAAGCCGTTGAAAACGCCGATCACGGCGGGTTCAAGGCCCAACACGGGGTCATACAGCGCATTGGTGCGCAGCGACGCAATCTCGCCCGTCGTGGCGCCGGACATCGCGGCGACCTCGGCCACCGACTTGCCTGCCATCTGTTCGGCAAGCATCGCAGCCTTCTTCTCGGAGCGCAGACGCTGAACGATGGTGGGTGCGGCGTCGCGAATGTCGGCGATACCGGCCTCCTTGGCCCTTACCAGCACTGCTATCACATAGTTGTTGTCGACGTCAAAAATGGGCGACACGGTGCCGGGCTTGGTGTTGAAGCTCCAGCGAACGATCTCGCGCGAGTTGACAAGACCCGACACGTCGCGGTCTCTCTGACCGATCGTCGCAACACGGCGGCTTGCTCCGGTCGAGGTGACGGCCTCGTCGAACTTCTCTTTCGAACCGGCCGCGGCGGTGAGGAAATCGCGCGCCTTGTTGTAGGCGATCTGTTCCGTGGCGGCGCTCGGCTCGACGTTGTAGGTGATCGTCGCGATCTGCGCCTTCTGCACCGACGGACCTTTGTATGTCATCTGCACGACGTGCGTTCCGAACTGCGTGTTGACAGTGAACACCTCGTTGGCCCGAGCGTCGATCACGCTCTGGGCAAACGGTTCGACCATGATCTCGGGCGTGAAACGTCCCAGATCCACCGTCGGGTCGATCGAGTAGAGGGGTGCGAGGGCGAAGATGTCTGCCCCACCCCGAATTGCGTTCATGATGCTGTCGGCCGACGCGGCGCGCTCCGTGGGGAGCAGGATGTGACGCGCACCCACCGAGTCGGGGGTCGTGCGCATGGCGGCAACTCTCGACATGGTGTACACATCGCCCGTGAGGGTCGGCCCGGCCATCTCGCCGCGGCGTTCACCGAAAGCGATCGCCAGAACGTCGCCCGTCAGCTGATTCTCTGTATAGTAGGCAGGATTGGTGCGCTCCTGCGAGTTGATCGACGCGTACTGCATGGGGTCGGCGGCGGCGGCAAACTCGGCGGCCACCTCTTCGATGTGCGCGGCGGCTTCGGCGTAGTCGGCCTCCGAGGGGGCCAACTCAAACGACACATACTCCACATCGCGCGACGCTCCCTGACGGAAGGTGTTTTTGTGCGCGTTGTAGTACTCGCGCGCCTCGGCCGACGACACCGTCACCGTCGAGTCGGCGATACCCGTGAAGGGCAGCATGGCGTACTGGCCGCTGTACACATTGTTTGCGGCGGCGACACCGCCGGCCACTTCGAGGTTGTTGACAAACGCGCCGGCTCCCACCAGAGCGGCGTACTTCGCGAGTGTCCTCTCGCTGTTCATCTCGCCCTTGGCATAGTCCCACATCGCCGCCATGCGACCCGTCGTATCCTGATCGAGCGTTGCGATGAAGTTAGCCAGCGCCGCGTTGTCGAGCACTCCGGTGGTGGGCGACGAGAAGAGCGACGCGATCACCGGCGACACATACTGTCCCTGCACCATGTCGATCTGCTCGGCCTCGCCAACAGCGAGACCCATGCGGCGATAGCCCGGATCGAACGCGTAGCGGCGGATGTAGCTGTCCCACGTCATGTCGTTCACCTGATCGGACTCGGCCTGCGAGAGCGAGTTGCGCCCGTAGATGGTCTGCATGACCTGTCCGAGGTTGTCGCTCGCGACGGAGAACTCCATGTAGTCGATGCTGTTGCCCTCGATCGAGCCGACTCTGTTGCGGCGGCTCTGGAATACGCTGCTGGCGCTGGTGAGGTCCTGCAATAGGAAAGCGATGAGCGCCACGCCGATAAAAATAGTGAGGATCAGCGCGCCGCGTGTTCTTAAAGTGTTGAGTGTTGCCATGATATGATTTACGAGTTATTAATTTGTCAGTCCGGTCGGAGTCTGTTGTTTAGGCAGCCCCTTTATGAGGCGTCAAAGGTAATGAAAATTTTCAAATTACACGCACTCTGGCGAGTTCTATTCGCGATGAGGTGCGTTTGAGTATCTTCACCTCGTGTTGTCCGATGTCGATCACGGCCCCCTGCGGCGGGATATCCTCGAAGTTGAAAATAATGTAACCGGCCAGCGTGTCGTACTCGTCGCTCTCGGGGATGCCCAGTCCATACTTTTCATTGAGGTAGTCGACCTCCAACCCGCACGAGAAGACCCATTCGCCCTTTGCCACCTCGCGTTCGATCATCTCGGGTGTGTCGTGCTCATCCTCGATCTCGCCGAAGATCTCCTCCAGAATATCCTCCAGCGACACCACCCCCGCCGTTCCCCCGAACTCGTCGATCACCACGGCGATGGTGCTGCGGTGCTTGATCAGGTGGGTCATCAGCTCCTGCGCCGGCATCGTTTCGGGCACGTAGTCGACCGTTTTGAGAGCATCCTCGATGGTGGCCGGCGAGCGAAACAGACTCTTGACATTCACATAGCCCACGATGTTGTCGATCGAGTCCCTCCACACGAAAATCCTTGAATACTGCGTCGCGACGAATCGGCGAGTGAGCTCCTCGATGGTGTCGTCGACCCCGATCGCCTCGACGTTGATGCGTTGCACCATGCAGTCGCGCACCAGCATGTCGGTAAAGTCGAGTGCGTTCTGAAACAGCTTTACCTCGTGCCCGGGGGCCTTTTCGCCCGTCTCCTCCACGAGGCTCACGAGCTCCGCGCGGCTGTACAGTTCGGGCGTCTCGTCGGTGGCGCGATGGCCCAACAGACGGATCACGGCGCTCGAAAGCAGCGTCGCCCCCCTCGCCACGGGCCACAGCACGATGTAGAACACCCACACCGGAAACGACAGCGCCCGAAAGTAGAAGTTGGGATTTTTGAGCACGATCGACTTGGGGATATATTCACCCACAAAGATGATGACCACCGTCGCCGCCAACGTCTCCACCAACAGCGAGCTGCGCCCCATCAGGGTCGACAGCAGGGCCGACACCGCCAGCGAATAGATCACCAGCACGATGTTGTTGCCCACCAGAATCGTCGTGATGTACTGTCCGCCGTGGCGCGTAAAGAGCCTCGCCGCGTAGCTGAAAAAGTCGCTCCCGCGTCGGTCGATTTCGAGCTTGAGCCTGTTCGAGCCGGTGAACGCCGTCTCCATTCCCGAGAAGAACGCGTACAGCACCAGCATCGCGGCGATGATCACACATGCGGCGGCTACACTCATTGCTCAGGTGTTAAAGTGTTTGGTTCGGAATTTTCTGTTGCGGCTTCTGTTGCAGTGGCGGGTTCGGTTTCGGCTGTGGCTGTGGCGGGTTCGGTTCCGGATGCGCCCCCATCTTCAACTCCGGCAGGAGCTCCGGCCATCGAATCGTCACCAGACGACACCGCCACCGAATCGGCCGGAGGGGCGCTCGTCTCCATATTGACCCCCACCGTCCCCTTGAGTCGGCGGAAAGTCCACCGGCTGAAGTCGTCGTTGGCCTCGAAACCCTCGCCGATAAATACATCCTCCCCCTCCTCGACCTTTGAGTCGACGTTGGAGTATATCTTCGCGATCTTCCTGTCCCACGTCAGCTGCTGGGTGTAGAGTCGCTGCCCCTCCTCGCCCTCGACGAAGACGTTGCCCTTGAGCTCCCACAGATCGCGCGCCGTCCAGTGCAGGGCGTAGTCGGCGGTCACCTTCGACGAGGGGCGGCCGATCGAGTCGAACCCCACCACCTCCATCCCCTGCGGAAACTCCTCGAAGGCGGCCTTGGCAAAGGCGTGCTCCTCCATCAGCGGCGCGCGCATCAGTCGCGTCTTCTCGCCATTCTCCGACGAGAGCACCTCCATGTCGCGAACAGTGCGCGAGATGAGCGCCTCATCGCCGGCGGCATCGGTCACCGCCACCCTCCCGCCACACGATAATAGCGAGATAGCACTCCCCATGACGAGGAGTGCTACCAAAAATTTCGGACAGGCTCTTCTTGTCGGCCCAGCGCCCTTCACAGCGCGCCCTTCACGACAAACCGCTCCCATCTCACGGCCATCACGACGAGTCTTCCCCTTCGTATGCCCCCTTCGACAGGCACCTCCCATCTCGCGGCCCTCTTGACAGGTCTCCCCCATCGCGCGGCCCTCCTTATCGCGAACGGATCATGGTCGATCCCGAGACCCATCCGCAACTCACGGTGTAGGCTTTGCCGTTCTCGTATCCCTGAACGTTCATGAAGCCATCCTCGAAAGTGGGGAAGTTTGCGCGGCAGTTGGCCATGCGGCTGTTCACCGACTCGATCAGCGTCGCGTCGCCTTCGAAAGCGTCACGAGCACGCGACAGCGCGTCGTAGGCGAGCCAGAACACCGTCTGGGCCTGGAACCCGCTGCATCCCGACGCTCCGCCGATGTAGGCCTCGGCCAGGAACATGTGTGCGTAACCGTTGTTGCCATTGAGCTGGATAGCCTGACGAGCGGCCTGAGCGGCTGCGCTGGCGTGCCTCAGTCCGAGCTCCGACGCTGCCATTCTCACATAGAGGTTGGCCTTGGCGGCGGGATCGGTTTCGGTCTCCACCATCTCGTTCAGATACTGCAACGCCTTTTCGTACTGCTGCTGCTGTTCGAACAGGGTCGCCAAACGAATCGCCACGGCCGACGACGGAGCGGCGGCGTAGTACTGTTCGGCCACCGAGATGTAGAACGGACTGTCGCATCCGGCCATCGACATCAGGTTGTATGCTTTGGTGAGCAACTCGGTGTCGCCCGGATTGGCGGCGAGCTCCTTGGTGTACAGATCTTCCAAAACGTTGCAGTCGGCGGCGCCGCTGGTTGCCAACAGACCGGTGAGGCCATCCTTAACCTCTGCCGACTCGTTCTCCACCATCGGAGCGAGCCTCTGGTACTCGCCCAGCAGCTCTTCGGGGCTGATCTCGACTCCCCTGAAGTCGGTCACCAACTGCTGGAAGTACATGAGCACAACATCGGACTGGGCGCCCGGAGCGTCGACCGCATCCTTGAAAAACTTCCTCACGTTGGGCCTGTCCATCGGGTTGAGATTTGCGTAGTCCTGCGCCTTGCTCTTCAGAATATAGGCGGTCCCGCGATTTGGATCCGATCCGTAGTACTGCGCGCGACGGTCGTAAATCAGCATGATCGAGTCGACCAACCGGGCCTTGTCCTCCGCCGTGGTTACCTTCGAGAGCTTGCCTTTGTACACCTGCACACCCCACAGATAGAGGTTGGAGCTGGCGCTCGGGGCGCCGTTCATCAGTTCGCGAATATAACCCGCGGCGTCGTCCCAATTCTTGGCGGTCACTTCGTCGCGAAGGAAGTTCATTCTCTTAAGATTTTCCTGCCTATCTTCGGGCGTGCCTCCCCAGCGCGGATCCTCAAGGGCGTTGTTCTGTGCCATGACCGGCGCACCGGCAGCGAATACCGTTGCCGCCGCGAGGGCCATTTTGATAATTTTTTTCATTTTAGTTCGAAGTATCGTTAGTTTTGATTGATTTTGCGCAAATATACTAATTGTATTTATATTTTTCAAACCAATAGTCGTAATCCCTTCCGAAAAGCATCACCCCCACATTGATCTTGAAATATCGCTCCCTCACCATGGCGTCTCTCAGCGAGCCCCTCTCCATCAGCTCGACCCCCAACGAGAGTTTCGAGACGTTGGTCGCGCGGAACGGGATATCTACCCCCATCGTCACGGCCCGTTCGTCGATCGACCGTCCCTGCAGTTCGAGGTAGTTTCCACCGACCCTCGCCCCTGCCTTGTATGTCATGCGATTGAAGAAGCTGCCGAAGCGTCCCCTGATGTCGTACCTGTCGGGCGTGTACTGTCCGCCCAACTTAAATGTGTTCGTGTTCACATACCTCACGTCGTTCACCGCGTCGTAGCCGTTGCTGTCGCCCCAATTTTCGTAGAGGTAGTCGGCGCCGATCGCCCACTTGGGCTTCACCAGCGACACCCCCACCCCGATCCTCTGCGGCATCTTCATCGCCGAGGTCATCTGGCTGAAGCGAATCGTGTCGCCATAGATATTGTTCGACGGGATGAAGTCTGTGACTGTCGAGTTGAGCTTGCCGCCCATCCGGTATGTCGCCCCAAGGGTGAGTCTCGTCTTTTCCTTGCTGATGGCGGTGTACTGCACGCCGAACGCGCCGAACATCCTCGCCACCTTCTCGTTCGTGCTCGCTCCCGATCCCCCCTGGCTCGTCGACACCTCGCCGTACTGCCCCGATCCGGTGTAGCTCTGAATCACAGCCTGATACGTGCGATTGATATTGCCCCACAGATAGTTGACCTCCGCGCCGACCGACAGATTCTTGAAGGGCTCCCACCCGACTGCCAGCTTTGCCTCCGACACGTCGCCCTCGCCGTTGTAGTAGTATCGCACCACCCCCAGGTCGGCCAGATAGGACACGTCGTCGGTGTGCACCCGATAGCCCACCTCGCTGAAGGGCGACACGTTGAACGCCAGCCCAAGTTTGTTGGCCAGCGGCAGCGCGATCGACACATTGTTGAAATTAAATGTATTGAAACTCGTATTGAGAGTCTCCGCAGCGGTGCGCTGCCTCAGATAGACGTTCGATCCGCCCATCCCCACCTCGAAGATCATCGACCGCGCCGGAATCGCGCTGAGCGACGCGGGGTTCGACAGGTTGACCCTCAGGTCGCCGTTGGTGTCGAATCCGCCGTTGCGAAAACCGATACTCGCTCCCCCCATCCCGACGAAGGCCGACGATGGAGAGGCGTTGAGGTTGCCCAGTCCGTACATGGTGTACGGAGAGAAGGTGTTGACGCTGCTCTCCTGCGCCCTGAGGGCCGGAGCTGGCGCGAGCGCTGCCGTCACGATCGCCGCGATGATGTATTTACAGATTCGCATTATGCTCTAAAATTGCATTCAGTCCCCTAAAAACGAGCTCCGAAACCGCAAATATCGGAAATTTTACTCGTCTCGCAAAATAATCTGCGTCGCCGCCGGTAAAAATAACACCCACGGTGCCGAATTTCTCCTCCGCCTCCAGGATATATCGCTCTGTTTCGGCGGCGATGCCCCACGCGACACCGCTCCCGATGGCGGTTTTCGTCTCCCGCGCGGGAAACTCCGGAGCGGCTTCCGGCAACGCCCCCATCGGCAGCGCCCCCGTGTGTTCGTGCATCGCGCGAAAACGACTTGCAACCCCGGGCGAGATGTTGCCGCCGAGGAACTCCCCCGCCGCCGTCACCACGTCGTAGGTTATCGCCGTTCCGAAATCGACCACCAGCGCCGCCTCGACCCGCCCCAACGCTCCCGTCGCGATCATGTCGTGCGCCCCGACCGCCGCCGCGAGTCGATCGTAACCTAAAGTCTCGGGAGTGGCGTACAGGTTCCTGATGGGCACAGGCGTCGTGTGGTCAAACTTAACAAAGAACTCCGCCGCCGCACGCACCGCGTTCTCGATCTCCGCCACCTCCCCCCGAGTCGAAACCACGATCGCCTTATCGTAATTTTTAATTCTTAATTGAACAAACCTCCACCAACCGCCCCCCATCAAAGAGTGCCGCCTTGGCGCTGCTGTTACCTATGTCGATCGTTAAGTTCATGCAAGTCGGGGGCGTTCAAGTCAGGTGCGTTCAAGTCAGATCAAAAATCAGTCGGCGACGCCGCGAGAGTAGTCAAGAATTTTTCGAAGCACCCCCGTCGCGGCCGGCATGTCCTTCACTCCTCTAACAGTCAAACCCAACTTATTATTGTTCTGCCGCAGCACAAATTTATCTTTTTCGCTCGCGACCAACTGCAATATCCTGCTGAAAGTGTCGCTCTTGTAGTAGGCCGACCCGCTGTCCGCCGGAAACGACAATATCGCCAACCCGTTCTTGACCTTCACCCTCTCGAATCCCAGCGCGATGGCCAGCCACCTCAGGCGAACCACCTCCATCAGCGTCTGCGTCTCCTGCGGCACGGGGCCGAACCGGTCTTCGAGTTCGGCGGCGAACCTCTGCATCGAGGCCTCGTCGGTCATTCCGTCGAGCGTGCGATAGAGCTTGAGCTTTTCGGCCGCGTTGCCCACATAGTCGTCCGGAATTGCCGCCTCGCTGTCGGTCTCGATGTGGGTGTCGTCTATGTAACGCACCGCCGCACCTTCAGCAGCAGCCTCGTCACCCGCCAGGCCACCACCCACTAATTTATCCGCCCCCTCGACCCCTTCGGCCCTCAACTCCGCGACCGCCTCGTCCAAAATTTTCCGATAGGTCTCGAACCCGATGTCGGCAATGAATCCACTCTGCTCGGCACCGAACAGATTGCCCGCGCCTCTGATGTCGAGGTCCTGCATAGCGATGTTGAAGCCCGCCCCAAGATCCGAAAACTCCTCAATCGCCCGCAGCCTGCGCCTCGCGTCGCCACTCAGCAACTCGTCGGGCGGCGACAGCAGATAGCAGTACCCTTTGCGATTAGACCGCCCCACCCGACCCCTCAACTGATGCAGGTCGCTGAGGCCGAAGTTCTGGGCGTTGTTTATTATAATGGTATTGGCGTTCGATATGTCAATGCCGTTCTCGATGATCGAGGTAGCCACCAGCACATCGAACTCGCCATAGATAAAGTCCATGATCAACTTCTCCACCGCCTTGGGCTCCATCTGTCCGTGCATCACCGCCACCCTTGCCCGCGGCACGAGGTCGCGCACCATCCCCGCGATCTTGCCGATATCCTGCACCCTGTTGTGTACAATGTAGACCTGCCCTCCTCGCGCGAGCTCCGTCTCGACAACCTCTTTGATCAGCTCGCCGTTGAACAGATGACTCTCCGTGACGATCGGCTGTCGGTTGGGCGGCGGGGTGTTGATCACGCTCAGGTCGCGCGACCCCATCAGCGAGAACTGCAACGTGCGCGGAATGGGCGTCGCGGTGAGGGTAAGTGTATCGACCGACACACTCATCTCGCGCAGCTTCTCTTTGCTGGCGACGCCGAACTTCTGCTCCTCGTCGATCACAAGCAGCCCCAGGTCGTGGAACTTCACCCCCTTGCCGAGAATTTTGTGCGTACCTATTAATATGTCTACCTTTCCGCTCGCGACGTCGGCAAGGATTTCGCGCGTCTCGGCGGCGCTCTTGCTGCGATTCAAAAACTCTATGCGCACCGGAAACCCGCGCAGCCGCTCCGAAAAAGTTCTGTAATGTTGCAACGACAAAATGGTGGTCGGCACCAGCACCGCCACCTGCTTCGAGTCGGCCACAGCCTTGAACGCCGCGCGAATCGCCACCTCGGTCTTGCCGAACCCCACGTCGCCGCATACCAGACGATCCATCGGCTGCGGCGACTCCATATCCTGCTTGATCAGCTCGGTCGCCTTCTGCTGGTCGGGCGTGTCCTCATACTGGAACGACGCTTCGAGCTCGGTCTGCAAATATGTGTCGGGCGAGAATGCGAACCCGCCGCCGGCCTTTCGTTTTGCGTAGAGGGCGATCAACTCGCGCGCGATATTTTTGACGGCATTCTTCGTCGCCGCCTTCATCCGCTGCCATGCGCCGCTGCCCAATTTGTAGACCCTCGGCGGCTCGGCCACGTCGCCGCTCTTGTATCGCGCGATGCGGTGCAGGTTGTGTACATTCACCAACAGCACATCGTTGTCCTTGTAGACCAATCTGATGGCGTCGATCTCGCGCCCGTTCTCCACAGTCTTCACGAGCCCCCCGAACCGCCCCACCCCATGGTCGATGTGCACCACGAAGTCGCCCGTCTTCAGCTCGTTGAGCTCGGCCACGGTGAGCGCCTCGTCGCGATTTATCTCTCCGCGAATTTTGTAGCGATGGTAACGGTCGAATATCTGATGGTCGGTGTAGAGACACAGTCGCAGGTTGTGGTCGATGAAGCCCTCGTGCAACGTGAGCGGCAACGAGCGCATCGGCACATTGGAACGTATCGACGAAAAGATGTTGGCCAACCGCTCCGTCTGAGCCTTGTTCTCGGAGAGTATAAATGTCTGATACCCCTTAGCGGCACTCTCGACAATGTTCTCCGCCAGCATCTCGAACTGCTTGTTGAACTCGGGCTGCGGCACTGTGGCAAACTCCACCACTTCGTCGACCGGACGCTTCTCGCTGCCGGACCTAATGATCATCCCCGCCGCCGCGACATCGTCCAAAAACTCCTTGGCACTCGTCACCATCTCGCCGATCCGCGCGGGCTCGTCCAACTCCGACAACACCTTTTTGCGTAGCGCGTCCAACTTGCCGAGCGTGAACCCCAGGTCATCCACCCACCACGTAACGTCAGCCCCGCCGCCGACAAAAGCCGCAAACGAGCTGACCTCCTTGCCGCTCCCCGTCTTAAGGTCGGGCAGCACCTCCATCCGCTCGACCTTCTCGGCCGAGAGCTGCGACGATATCTCAAAAATGCGTATTGAATCTATCTCGTCGCCAAAGAAGTCGACCCTGAAGGGGCGCGGCGCCGAGTAGGAAAATATATCGAATATGCCGCCACGGATCGAGTACTGCCCAGGCTCGAACACAAAGTCGACCCTCACGAAGCCCCAATCCATCAGGATATCCTCGACGGTCGACATCGACACCTCCTCGCCGACCCTGAGCGCTAGCGTCCGCCCGACCATCTCCCCGCGCGACGGCACCCGCTCTGCCAACGCCTCGGGATAGGTACAAATCGCCAACGAGCCATCGCCACTAAAACTTCGGATTGCGTTAAGCACGGCAGTTCGTTGCACGGTGCCCGACGGGTCCTGCTCGCCGAACGCTATCGACCGCTTGTGGGCCGGCGGCAGAAACATCGCTTCGACTCCCATATTATAGAAGTCACCTGCCAGATAGGCCGCCGCGTCGCGATCCGCCGCCACAAACAGATGCACACCCCCCATCCGCCGCATCGCCGCCACCGCCGCCAAAGCATACGCGCTCCCCGCCAGCCGCTCGACCCCAACGGTGAATCCGCTTTCACCCGCCCCGCCCGCGCGAACCCCAACTCCATTAACAAGCGCGAGGAGAGGTTCGCTCTCCCCGAATGCCTGTATGAGTTTATCTACCGCCTCGTTCATATCACACGGACAACCAAACTGCGTCGAAGCAATTCTCAATTATCCATTGCCAATTATCAATTCAACTCCCGCCCCTTGATATCATAGATTTTAGCCTCGGCCACCCCGATAGACTGGTCGGACAATATCTTCACCAGACACTTGTACCGGCACATCCACCTGAGCCTCGGCGACGGGAATCCCTTGGTGAGGAACGCCGCCACGAGCGGACTCGCCTTGATGGTGAGACTCTTGATTCCCTTCTTGGTCGCGTAGTACTCCACCCTGTCCTGAATCTGCTTGTCGACCAGCAGCGTGGGCGACACAGTTCCCGTACCTTTACAATAGGGACACACCTCGGTCGCCTCGGCAATCGCCTCGGGCCGCACCCTCTGACGCGTAATCTGCATCAGCCCAAACTTCGTCAACGGCAGGATGGTATGTTTCGCCCTGTCGGCGGCCATGCACTGCGTCATCTTGTCGAACAACGCCTGCCGGTTCTCGCTCTTGTGCAGGTCGATAAAGTCAATGATGATGATCCCCCCCATGTCGCGCAACCTCAACTGACGCGCGATCTCCTCCGCCGCCCCAAGATTCACATCCAGCACCGTCCGCTCCTGATCGTTCTCGACCTTGGTGCGGTTGCCGCTGTTGACGTCGATCACGTGCAACGCCTCGGTATGCTCGATGATTAAGTAGGCCCCCCGCTTGAGCGACACATATCGCGAGAACAGCGACTTGATCTGCCGCGTGATGTCGAAGTTGTCGAAGATCGGCACACTCCCCTTGTATAGCTTCACGATGCGACTCTTCTCGGGCGCGATCAGCTTCACATACTCACGAATCTCCTCCAGCGTGTTTGCGTCGTCGACGTAGATCGCCTTGAAGTCGCCGTTCAACCTGTCGCGAATCATCGAGCCAACGCGGTTCATCTCCTCCGACAGGATGATGGGCGCGGTGAGCGTCTTCATCTTGTTGAGCGCCACCTCCCACTTCTCGACCAGCGCAAGGATATCCTGCTCGATGTCGAGGTCGGTTGTGCCCGACGCGGCGGTGCGGATTATGACTCCGTAGTTCTTGGGCAGCACCATGTCGACGATCCTCTTGAGGCGCTTCTTCTCGGCGTTCTGCCGTATCTTCTGCGAGATTGATATCTTGTTGGAAAATGGCAACAGCACGACGTGCCTTCCTGCGAGCGAGATGTCGGCCGTGAGCCTCGGCCCCTTGGTAGAGATCGCCTCTTTCGCGATCTGCACGAGGATGGTGTCCCCCACGGCGATGTGTTCGCCGATCTTGCCGTTTTTGCCCAACGGCGGGGCGAATTTCAGATTCTCGAACTTGGCGACCCGCTTCTTCTGCGTGAGCATCCCCACCATCTTGTGTATGGTGTCGAACTGCGGCCCCAGGTCGAGGTAGTGTATGAAAGCGTCCTTTTCGTGCCCCACGTTCACGAACGCCGCATTGAGGCCGGGCATCAATTTGCGCACGCGGCCGAGGTATATGTCCCCCACGGCGAAACCGGTCTGGCACTTCTCTTTCGAGAACTCCACCAGCTCGCGATCCTCCGCCATCGCGATGTTCATCTCGCTCGGGGTGACGTTGATTATCAGTTCTTTGTTCATTTCTCTTCGAAAAACGATTTTCGTCCCCGCCTCCGGCCCGCGGCTCGATGCACGCTCCGGCCCGAGGCGGGGATGAAAATACATAGCAATTTAAAAAGACAAAGCTAAAGAGCCCTCGATTAGCGGCGGTCTTTAGCTTTACCCTAATGTTCTCCCCCTGACTTACTTGTTCTTTTTGTGTCTGTTTTTGCGCAGACGTTTTTTACGTTTGTGGGTGGACATTTTATGCCTTTTTCTCTTTTTACCGCTTGGCATGGTCGTTTGTGATTTGAGATTAAAAAAAAATGTTGACTAACTACCCCCTTCTCCGGAGATCGCCCCGCCCTTTCGGGCCGGCTCCTCATCCGGTGCGGTCGGCCTACTTCTTCACACTTGCGTGGAAGCTCTTGGCGGGCTTGAAGGCGGGGATGTTGTGGGCAGGGATAGTGATGGTGGTGTTTTTGGAGATGTTGCGAGCCACCTTTTCCGCGCGTTTTTTGATGATGAAGCTTCCGAAGCCTCTCAGGTAGACGTGTTGCTGCTTCACGAGAGCGTCCTTGACGCTATCCATAAAAGATTCAACGATAAGTTGAACTGCAGCTTTGTCGACGCCCGTCCTTTTGGCGATGTCGTTTACAATATCAGCCTTTGTCATATCTGTATTTTATTAAAAGTTTGTTCCGTTCCGTCTCCTCCGTCACACACCTCTGCCACCTCCGTCACTCTCCTCTCGCCCTCCGGCTCCCCTCTCCTCCTCTCGTCCGAGTCGCGTCATGCACAGAGGGGCGTAAATCGTTTGCAAAGATAGCAATTTATTTTTTATCAATCCAATAGCGTGGTGTGAAAAATTATTTATTTTATTTTTTCGCAGCTTTTAGAAGTTGTTTAAATTTCCCGACCGGGCGGAAAAATCGCCGATTCGGAGACGAAAAGCGCGAGAGTAGGGAATTTTAAACAACTTCTTAGTACCTTTGACGTGTGCAAAACTTCCGACACAAAACAACGACACTGATCGCGGACAGCGGCTCGACCAAAACCAAGTGGGCCATGGCGTGCGACGAATGCGAAAACGGGAACGAAAGCGTTACAAAGGAGACACACGAAAGTGTGACAAAAGAGACACCCCAAAGCTTCGTAACCTCGGGCCTAAACCCCGCACTCCAAACCCCCGCCGAGATCGAGGCCATCCTGCGCCGCGACCTCCCCTCGCCTCCCGAGGGCGTAACTCGCGTAAGGTTCTACGGCGCCGGCTGCCTGCCCGACCTGTGCGAAGGGGTGGCCGATGTGCTACGCCGCCTCTTCTCCACCGGCGACGTCACCGTCGGCAGCGACCTCTTGGGAGCGGCGCGGGGAGTGCTCGGCACACGGGCTGGCGTGGTGGCGATTCTCGGCACGGGCTGCAACTCGGCGCTGTGGGACGGCAAACGTATCATTTGTAACACCCCGCCGCTGGGCTACATACTCGGCGACGAGGGTAGCGGCGCCGACCTCGGCAAGCGACTGATCTCGGCCCTGCTGAAAAACCTGCTGCCCGACGACCTCGCCGAGGCGTTCCGCCGCACCCACCCGCTCTCCTACTCCGAAATAATAGAGTCAGTCTACCGCCGCCCAGCCGCCAATCGCTTCCTCGCCTCCTTCGCCCCGTTCCTGCACGAACACCTCGCCCACCCTGCCGCGCGAGCGATAGTCGAGGATTCGTTCTCGTCGTTCATCACCCGCAACCTGTCGCAATACGACACCCCAGCCGTCTCGTTCGTCGGTAGCGTCGCCCACCACTTCGAGGAGCCGCTGCGGGCCACAGCCGCGCGCCACGGCCTGCGAGTCGACACGATAGTTCAAAGCCCCATGCCGGGCCTCATCCGATACCACTCATAAAAGAGATGATAAAGACCACCGAACAACCCTCGCCCTACGCCGACCTGCGACAGATGTCCGCCGGCGAACTCCTCGCCGCCATCAATCGCGAGGACGCCGCCGTGCAACCCGCCATCGAAAAAGCGCTGCCCCAAATAGAACGCCTCACCGAGCAACTCATCGCCCGAATGGAGAGAGGCGGCCGCCTATTCTACATAGGCGCCGGAACAAGCGGACGCCTCGGAGTGCTCGACGCGTCGGAGATCCCCCCCACCTACGGCCTGCCCCACGACATCGTGATAGGGTTGATCGCCGGCGGCGACGGCGCAATCCGCCGAGCTGTCGAGGGGGCCGAGGACGACCCCGACGGAGCGTGGCGCGACATTGCCCCCTTCGCCCCCACCGCCGCCGACACTGTGATCGGCATCGCCGCCTCGGGCACCACCCCCTACGTGGTCGGCGGCCTGCAAAGGGCACGAGCCGAGGGGCTCCTCACGGGCAGCATCACCTGCAACGCCTTATCGCCTGTCGCCGCGGCGGCCGAGTTCCCTGTCGAGGTTGTCGTCGGCCCCGAGTTCGTCACCGGCAGCACACGCATGAAGGCGGGCACGGCCCAGAAATTGGTCCTCAACATGATCTCCACCACGGCGATGATCCGCCTGGGCCACGTGCGCGGCAACCGCATGATCGACATGCGCCCCGCCAACGCCAAACTCATCGAGCGCGGCACCCGCATGATCATGGAGGAGACCGACCTCACCGCCGCCGAGGCGAAACAGTTACTCCTGAAACACGGCTCAGTAAGAAAAGTAATCGAAGAAAAATCAGACAAAGAAAGATGAACAGCGCAAAAATACTATGGGTCGACGACGAGGTCGATCTGCTCAAGCCCCACATCATGTTCCTCCGTTCGAAGGGCTACGAGGTCGAGAGCTGCAACAACGGCTACGACGCCATCGAGATGATCACCGCCGACCACTACGACCTTGTGATCCTCGACGAGATGATGCCCGGCATGACGGGGCTCGAAACCCTCCCCTACATCAAGGAGCAGCGCCCGGGCCTGCCGGTGATCATGGTCACCAAGAGCGAGGAGGAGATGATCATGGACAAGGCGATAGGCTCCAAGATTGCCGACTACATCATCAAACCGGTCAACCCGTCGCAGGTGCTGCTCTCGATCAAGAAGAACATCCACAGCCGCCGCTTGGTTTCGGAGCAGACTATGGCCGACTACCGCGCCGAGTTCGGCCGCATCTCCGCCTCGCTGGGCGACGCCGACACCTTCGCCGACTGGAAGCACATCTACAAAAAGTTGGTCGGCTGGGAGATCGAGCTCTCCGACGGCGACGATCCCAGCATCCGCGAGGTGCTCACCTACCAGCGCGAGGAGGCGGGGGTCGAGTTCGCGAAGTTCGTCCGTCGCGGCTACGCGGGCTGGATCAACAACCGCTCGGCCGACACCCCCGTGATGTCGCACACGCTGATGCGCACCAACATCTTTCCCGAGGTCGAGAGCGCGGCGGCCGACGGTCGCAAGACCACGCTGCTGCTCATCGACAACTTCCGCTACGACCAGTGGCTGGCTGTTCGCAGCCTCATCGACAACCTCTACAACGTCTCGACTGAGGATTTCTACTGCGCCATCCTCCCCACGGCCACCCAGTACGCGCGCAACGCCATCTTCGCCGGCCTAACCCCCTTGGCGATCGACAAACTGCTGCCCGACAAGTGGCTCAACGACAACGAGGAGGGGGGCAAGAATCGCTACGAGGAGGATTTCCTGCACCGCCAACTCCAGTCCAACGGCAAGACGTGGCACACCACCTTCGACAAACTCGTGCGCCCCGAGCAGGGCCGCCGCCTGATCGAGAATATCCAGCGGGTCTACGACGCCGACTTTTCGGTGATAGTCTACAACTTTCTGGACATCCTGTCGCACGCGCGCACCGAGACCGAGATCATCCGCGAACTCACCGAGGACGACGCGGCGTTCCGCTCACTCACCCGTTCGTGGTTCGAGCACAGCGACCTCTACATCCTGTTGCGTCTGCTGGCGGCGCGCGGCCACAAGGTTGTCATCACCTCCGACCACGGCACGATCCGAGTCGACAATCCGGTGAAGGTGATCGCCGATCGCGAGACGTCGCAGAACCTGCGCTACAAGACGGGCAAACGCATCGGCGGCTACAACCCGCGCGAGGTCTTCGCGGCGACCCACCCCGAGGAGTTGCAACTTCCGCGCGGCAACCTCTCGTCGATCTACCTCTTCGCCACGGGCCGCGACTACCTGATCTACCAGAACAACGCCTCGCAGTTCGTCCGCTACTACCGCCAAACCTTCCAACACGGAGGCATCTCGATGGAAGAGATGATAGTACCCTACATTGTCCTTAATCCCAAATCATGAATCAAGAATCATGAATAATGAATCGGCTACGCGACATTAATATACGTGCGAAGCACGCCGCGATTCATGATTCATAATTCATGATTAAAAAAGACCATGAAACTAACAATAAAAAACCTAAAAGACCTCCCACAGGCAGCAAAAGAGCTCGCCCCAATCCTGCAAGCCAGGGGAGGAGTAGTGGCGCTGCACGGAGGCATGGGAGCGGGAAAGACCACCCTCGTGGCGGCCCTGCTAAAGGCGATGGGCTCGACCGACGACGTCACCAGCCCCACCTTCGCACTCGTCAACGAGTACTCGCTGCCCCCGAAAACGGGCAAAACCGGCGAACGAGTCTGCCACTTCGACTTCTACCGGATAGACACCCCCGCGGAGGCGTTCGACCTCGGCTACGAGGAGTACTTTTTCAGCGGCGACCTGTGCCTCGTCGAGTGGCCCGAAAAGATCGCCGAGCTCCTCCCCGACGACACCCTCCACCTCCACATCGCCCCCCTCCCCGACGGCGGCAGAGTCATCTCAATTGAAAATTGAAAATTGAAAATGGGCTACGCAACACCAAGTTACGCAATCGGAGATTCTGCGTTAGCTTCATTTTCAATTTTCCACTTTCAATTTTCAATTACATAACCCAAGTCGCCCCAGACCCCAAAAGCCCATCCACATCTGAGATCCGCGAAGCCGCGGCCTGCTGCTCAGCAACCTGCCGAGCCACCTCGCCGTCATATGTCGGAGCCTCGACCTGCCGAATAATCCCCAAAGCCACCGGATACTCGGGCCAGGCCATCCCCGCCAACAAAAAGTGCACCATAGGATCGGCCGCATGAGCGTCATGAACCAAAACCCGGGGATCGTCCGCGGCGACAACCTTAAGCTGCCCCCCATCAAACACCAACCCCTTATCCCGCGCGGCCCCAAAAATCATCTTCTCGCCATGCTTCAAAAGAATAGTATTCTCCGCACGCGTAGCCTTATCACCCGCAAACAACGCATGGGTTTTGTCGTTGAAAATCACACAGTTGACCAGCGCCTCGACCACGGCCATCCCACGATGCCGCGCCCCCGCCACCAACAGCTCACGAGTCAGCGCCACCTCGGCATCCACCGACCGCGCAAAGAAGGTCCCCCCCGCGCCGATGCAAAGCTCCCCAGGCTTGAAAGGCTTCTCGACAGTCCCAAAGGGTGACGTCTTTGTCACCTTACCCAGCTTGGTCGTGGGCGAGTACTGCCCCTTGGTCAACCCATATATCTCGTTGTTGAACAACATCATCGTAAGGTCGATATTCCGCCGCACGGCATGAATAAAGTGGTTGCCCCCGATGGCCAGCGAGTCGCCATCGCCCGTCGCGACCCACACGTTCAACGAAGGATTCGCCGTCTTGACCCCCGTAGCAATCGCCGCGGCGCGCCCGTGAATCCCGTGAAACCCATAAGTCTTCACATAATAGGGAAAGCGCGACGAGCAACCGATGCCGCTCACGACCGTAAATTTTTCGCGCGGCACCCCGTCTTCGGTGGCGATCTGCGCAAGCGCGCCCTGCATCGAACTGAGCACAGCGTGGTCGCCGCACCCGGGGCACCATTTAACCTCCTGATCGCTCTTAAAATCCGCGGCGCTGTATATGCAATTTTGTGACATAATTAATCTTGTTTTAACAGTGAATCAAAATGGCCCACAAGTTCATCGACTGTAAAGGGCAGCCCCTGAACCTTATTATACTGAGCAAACGCCACACCCGGGAAGTTCATGCGAAGATACCCCGCAAACTGCCCCATGTTGAGCTCGCACACGACGATTCGCCCGAACCGCGAGAATATCTCCTCGACGCCGCGAGGCAGCGGATTGATCCAGTTGAAGTGACACAGCGACACCCGCTTGCCCTCGGCCCTCATCTTCTCGACCGCCGACTGCAGATGGCCGCGAGTTCCGCCCCACCCCACGACCAACAGATCGCCCTCGGGATCGCCCACAACCTCCTGCACGGGAATCACCCCCGCCACGCGCGCCACCTTTTCGGCCCGCATCTCGGTCATGGTCTGATGGTTCTGCGGATCGTGCGACACGCTGCCGCGACGCTTATCCTTTTCGAGCCCGCCGATGCGATGCTCCAAAGCGGGAGTCCCGGGAATAGCCCAACTCCTCGCCGCCGTCTCCGGATCGCGATCGTAGCAGAAGAAGTCCCCCTCGACGCTCTCCACCACCGGAGCCTTGATCTCCGGATAATCCTTCATTGCCGGCACCCTCCACGGCTCGCTCCCGTTGGCTATAAACCCGTCGGTCAGCAGCAACACGGGCGTCATGCGCTCCAGCGCGATCTTCCCCGCCCAAAAAGCGTAGTGAAAGCAGTCCGAAGGTGTCGAAGCGGCAATCACCACCATCGGCGCCTCGCCATTGCGACCATACAGCGCCTGCAACAGGTCACTCTGTTCGGTCTTGGTGGGCAGCCCCGTCGAGGGCCCCCCGCGCTGCACGTCCACCACCACCAACGGCAGCTCCGTCATCACGGCCAACCCCATAGCCTCGCTCTTCAAAGAGAGCCCGGGGCCCGAGGTTGTAGTAACCGCCAACGACCCCGCAAAGGCCGCCCCGATAGAGGTACAAATTCCCGCGATCTCATCCTCGGCCTGCACCGTCTTAACCCCCAGGTCGCGCCGCTTGGCCAACTCCTCAAGAATCACGGTGGCGGGAGTAATAGGATAAGAGCCACAGAACAACGGCCGCCCACTCTTCTGCGACGCGGCGATGAAACCCCACGCCGTAGCCTGATTCCCGTTAATAGTTCGATACGTCCCCGCCGCCAGATCGGCCGCCGGAGCAATGTCATAAGTGTTCGCAAAAATATGGGTGTTGGCCGAGTAGTTGTACCCCGCCTTCAAAGCGCGAACATTCGCCTCCGCGATCACCGGATCCTTCTTCCCGAACTTCCGCTCGATATACTCAAAGGTATGCTCCATCGGCTTGTTGTAGAGATAGAAGCAGATGCCCAGCGCAAACATATTCTTACACTTTGTCGCACTCTTCACATCGCACCCCAACCCTTCGACCGCCTCCCGCGTCATCGAGGTGATGTTTGGCGCCACCACGTTGTACCCCGCGAGGCCAAGTTCGGCAATCGGGTCGTCCGTCGCAAACCCCGCCTTGCGCAACTCCTTTTCGTTGAGGCTGTCGCCGTCGAGTATCACCGTGGCGTCCCTCTTCAACCACTTTGCGTTGGCCTTCAGCGCGGCGGGGTTCATCGCCACCAAGGCATCGCAAAAGTCGCCCGGCGTAGCCATCCGGCTGTTGCCCAAGTGAACCTGAAAACCCGACACTCCCGCCACCGTTCCCTGAGGTGCGCGTATCTCGGCGGGAAAGTCCGGAAAGGTCGAGATACCGTTGCCCAGCACTGCCGCCGCGTCGGAGAACAACGTGCCTGTAAGCTGCATACCGTCGCCCGAGTCGCCCGAAAAACGCACGACCACGTCGCTGAGATGTTTGATCTGTTGTGTGCTCATATTTTTGTCTGAGATGTAGTGGCTGCAAAATTAATAAATTTTATTTACCTTTGTTCGCTATATGACAACTCTCTTGCGACACATAGCGACGGCGGCCTGTCTCGCGCTCCTTTCGACGGGGTGCGAGGAGGACGACCGCTACCTTCGCGCCGACCCCTCGTCGGTCGAGATCGCGGCCGACTCCACGAGCGACATCGCCGTCACGGTCGAGTCGTCGTCGCGTTGGCTGGCCGACCCCGCGTCTGCACCGGAGTGGCTGTCGCTCAGCTACGACGACGCGCTGTCGCTACTGTGGCTGCGCCTCGCCGGCACCAACGAGAGCCTCGAAGAGCGCCGCGCCGAGATACTTCTCATCTCGGGCGACGGCCTCGAACTCACCGTTCCCGTCGTGCAACGCGCAATGGATGTCTTCTTCGAAGTCTCCCCCCACGAGCTCACAATTTTTGGCGCACGCAACGCCGCCACCCAAACCCTCACCATCGACACCCCCCTTGAGTGGGAGTTCTCCATCCTTGAGGGCGGCGAGTGGGCCAAAGCCACCCGCGAAGAAAATACCAACACACTCGACATCACCACCGACGCCACCCACATGTTGGAGGAGCGCCGCACCGCCATCGCCCTGCGTCCCGTCAACGATGCGTTCCGCGAGTTGGCCGACACGGTTGCCGTCGTTCAGCGCGGCCTCGACCTGCTGGCCCAGTCGACGCTCATGAACCCCACGACCTTCGAGATCGAGCTACCGGCCGAGGGCGGCGATGCACCGATCTCCGTCTACGCAAAAGGCGACTGGACCGCCGCGACCGACTCACCCGACCTCACCCTCGACCTCGCGGGAGGAGGCGCCGACATCGAGAACGGCACGCTACTGACGCTGACCGCCGGCCCCAACCCCACCCCCGAATCCCGCACCTTCACCCTCACCTTCACCTGCGAGGGCGAGAGCTACGAATACACGATCACCCAAAAAGCCCCCGAGGAGCAACAAGAACCAGCCCCCGAGCCATGACCACCGAAAGCATAGCCATAGAGAAGAGAAACCCCATCCGCCGCCTCTACGACTGGGTGCTCGGTTGGAGCGACAGCCGTTGGGGCGAGGCGGCTCTGTTCGTGCTGGCATTCGCCGAGTCGAGTTTTTTCCCCGTTCCGCCCGACGTGCTGCTCATCGCGCTGTGCCTCGGCCGCCCGAAAAGGGCACTGAGATACGCCCTAATATGCACCGCCGGCTCCGTAACGGGAGCACTCGGAGGCTACGCCATAGGCTACTTCCTGTGGCAGACGACGGCGGGAGACTACACCGGCCTGGCCCACTGGTGCTTCGCCCACATCTTCCCGCTGGATAGCTTCCTCGAAGTGCAGCGCATGTTCGAACAGTACAACTTCTGGGCGATCTTCACGGCTGGCTTCACCCCCATCCCGTTCAAACTCTTCACCATCGCGGGCGGCGTGTTCCACATCGGCGTGCCGATGTTCTTCCTCGCGTCGGTCGTGTCGCGCGGCCTGAGGTTCTTCCTCATCGCATGGCTCATCCGCCGCTTCGGCCCGCCGATCCGAATCTTCATCGACCGCTACTTCAACGCCCTCGCCCTCGCCTTCACAGTCGTGCTGATAGGGGCGTTCGTACTTGTAAAGTTCCTGCTATGAGAACCTACGGAATAATAGGCCGCCCGCTTGGGCACTCCTTCTCCAAGGCATACTTCGAGCGCAAGTTCGCCTCCGAGGAGCTGACCGACTGCCGTTTCCTCAACTTCCCGTTGGACGACATCGCGGGCCTCGACACCATGCTGAGCGACAACCCCGACCTGTGCGGCTTCAGCGTCACAATCCCCTACAAGTTGGATATCATCCCCCACCTCGACTCCCTCTCCAACGGCGCGCGCGAGATCGGAGCGGTCAACTGCGTGCGAGTCACCCACGAGGATGGCAAACCACGCCTTGAGGGCCACAACACCGACGCCTTGGGTTTCCGCGTATCGCTCGAACGCCTCCTCGCCGGAGCCCACCCCGCGGCACTCATCCTCGGCACGGGCGGAGCGTCGCGAGCGGTGCGCCACGTGCTCGAACTCCTCGACATCGACTACCGCATGGTTTCGAGAAGCCCCCGCGGCAACGACACACTGACCTACGAAGAACTTACCCCCGAGATAATAGAGGCCCACAAACTGATAGTCAACACCACCCCCCTGGGCACCTTCCCCGAGGTAGCGGGCAAACCAGCGCTCCCCTACGACGCGATCGGCCCCGAGCACTACCTCTACGACCTCGTCTACAACCCCGCCACCACCGCCTTCCTCGCCGAGGGGACGAAAAGAGGCGCGGCGACCACCAACGGCGAGGAGATGCTCCACGCCCAGGCCGAGGCCGCATGGAAAATCTGGAACTCATAAACACACACACACAAACAATAACACCTAACACTTAATTCAACATGAAAAAAATCTTTACTTTAGTAGTGCTCGCCGCGGCAATGTCGGCTGTAGCATGCGGCCCCAAGGCCAACACACTCACCGAGGCCGAAGTTGCCGAGGGGTGGGAACTGCTGTTCGACGGCACCACGCTCGACCAGTGGCGCAACTTCAACGCCGAGGATCTGACCGGCTGGCACGTAGTCGACGGCGCGATCCAGGCCGACGGTAGCGGCAGCGACGCCTCGGGCTACATCGTCTCTCGCAAGGAGTACGAAAACTTCCACCTGTCGGTAGACTGGAAACTCACCGAGGGAGGCAACAGCGGCCTGTTGTACCACGTCGTCGAACGCCCCGAGTTCACCGTACCCTACGTCACCGGCCCCGAGTATCAGCTGATCGACGTCGAGGGCTACGAAAAGGCGACCGGCGAGACCCTCCAGCCGTGGCAGTCGATGGGTGTCGACTACGCGATGTACCTCCCCAACTTGGACGGCGTGACGCTGAACCCTCCGGGCCAGTGGAACAACTCCGAGATCATCTTCGACAGCGGCCACGTCGAGTACTGGCTCAACGGCTCCAAGATCATCGAGTTCGAGGCTTGGACGGATGACTGGTTCGCCCGTCGCGAGAGCGGCAAGTGGGAGAACGCCCCCGAGTACGGCTTGGCGCACCGCGGCCTCCTCTGCCTGCAGGATCACGGCTACCCCGCGTCGTTCCGCAACGTCAAGATCAAGGAGCTGCCCCGCAAACCGGGCAAGACTGTCGAGCTCTTCAACGGCAAGGACATCAACAACTGGGTACCCTACGGCACCGAGCTCTTCTACGTCGAGGATGGCAACATAGTCGTCGAGAACGGCCCCGACAAGCAGTACGGCTACCTCGCCACCCGCGAGTACTACGACGACTTCGACGCCACGTTCGAGTTCAATCAGGTTTCTGACGGCAACTCGGGCTTCTTCTTCCGCTCGGTCGTCTTCCCCACTGCAAGGGTCAACGGCTGGCAGGTCGAGGTGGCACCCAAGGGCAAACACTCTGGCGGCATCTACGAGAGCTACGGCCGCGCATGGCTGTTCCAACCCCCCGTTGAGCACTTGGTCGACGGCTGGAACAAGATGCGCGTAAAAGTTGTGGGCAACAACGCAACCGTATGGCTCAACGACGTCGAGGTGACCAACCTCACCGACGACGCGTTCGCCCAGCGTCAGGGTCGCCTCGCGTTGCAGATCCACGACGGCGGCAACATCAAGGTGCTCTTCCGCAACATCAACGTCACGACGCTGTAATCCCATGCGCACACTATTCATCGCGACTGCACTCCTCTTCGCCCTGTCGGGCTGCTGCGGCAAGACCGGCGGCAACACCGGCAACGGCGAGGAGGCGGCAGCCGCCACTCAAAAAGCAACGACCATGATAAGACTCAATGTCGCCGTCACGGCCAAGGCCGATCACCTCGACGAGGTGATCGCCGGGCTCAACGAACTTGCCGCCGCCTCGCGCGCCGAGGCTGGCTGCGAGGGCTACTGGATCTACCAGAGCACGATCGACCCCACCTCGCTGATCATAGTCGAGACGTGGGCGGGCGACGCGGCGCTCTCGGCCCACCAGCAGACCCCCCACTACACCACCATCCTGCCCCCTCTGGGAGACAAGATGACCCTAAAATTAGAAAGGTTCGACTACTGATCCAACCTAATCTAAAACAGAACAACCGCCTCATCAGAGGCGGTTGTTCTGTTTTAGGTCATCCCGACAGAGCCGAAGGCGACGAGGGATCTACCTTATACAATTAAGAAGTTGTTAAAAAACACATTGATTTAAATAATTGGTTATCAGCAGATTGCCGTATATTTTTCGTATCT
>JAITWH010000036.1 GCA_031285405.1 Alistipes sp. | reverse complement strand
CGACGAATGGCCCTCGACTACGAATACTCCACCGAATCTGCCACCGCAATGCTACAACTTACGCTATGTCAAATCATGCTTAAAAAAATCTATAAATAAATTCAAAACAGATTCTAAGAGTTAAAAATTAATCACGCGACGCGCAATGACGACGACATCCGACAGCCTCACTGCCGGAGCCACAGCGCGACAAGCAGTGCTCCCGAAGCGCTAAAAATTCTTAATTCGTAATTTTTAATTCTTAATTTTATTAACTTTGCGAGTTATGTCAGCCATCCGAACCCTCGCGGGAGACACAATAGTGTACGGACTGAGCACCATCCTAACGCGGATGCTCAACTACCTGATGGTACCCTACCTCACCCGCGTCATGGCGACGGGCGAGTATGGCGTGGTGACCGACCTCTACTCGCTGATACCCTTCGCACTGGTGCTGCTGACGATGGGGCTGGAGAGCGGATATTTTCGTTTCGCCGGAAAAGCCGAAAACGAGGAGGAGAAACGCAAGCTCTTCGCCACCCTCTGGGGAACGACCCTCTTAGCGGCGGCGGCATTCGGAATACTCGCGGCGCTGTTCGGCAGACCCGCGGCCGAGGTGTTGGGCTACGGCGACACTCCGTCGTTGGTGTGGCTGACGGGAGTGATCGTGGCGTTGGACGTGGCGGCGGCGATGCCCTTCGCGCGCCTTCGCGAGCAGCGCCGACGGATGCGATACGTGGGGGTAAGGCTCGCGTCGGTGGTGGTCAACCTCGCGCTGTGTCTGGTCTTCTACTCGGTGCAGCAACGCACGGGCGCACAGTGGGTGTTGGTGGCCAACGTGGCGGCAAGCGCGGTGTCGATGCTGCTGCTCGTGCCGACGGTGCGCATAGCAATCCCGCGCATCGACCGACCCACGCTTCAAAGGGTGATGGTCTACTCGCTACCCCTGCTCGTCAGCGGAGTGGCGGGCACGGCGGGCGAGTTCATCGACCGCCAGATGATAAAGTGGCTCATGCCGCCCGACGTGGCGATGGGGGCGTTGGGGGTCTACGGCGCGACGACAAAGTTGGCGGTCATCATGATCCTCTTCACGCAGATGTACCGCCTGGCGGCCGAACCCTTCTTTTTGGCACGATTTGCCAAGGGCGACTTCGCACGCCAGAGCGCTCTGGCGATGAGACTTTATATAGTCGTCGCGGCGCTGATCTTCGCGGCGGTGATGTTGGCGCGGCCGTTGGTTGTGCAGATCGTGGGCGAGGAGTTTCGCGGAGGGAGCCGACTGCTGCCTGTCCTGTTGGCGGCCAACGCGCTGGCGGGGGTTGTGCTCAACCTGTCGTTCTGGTACAAGCGTGCCGAGCGCACCTGGATGGCGATCGCCGTCACGGGCACCGGCATGGCGGTGGCGGTGGCGCTGAACGTGGCGCTGGTACCGCGAATGGGCTACGAGGGTGCGGCATGGGCGCGTCTGGCGTGCGAGGCGGCGATGGTGGCGGTGAGTGTCTCATTGGTAACTAAATTAAAGCGACAATATGCAGATAAAGGTGATTAACCGTTCGGCGTTCGAGCTGCCGAAGTACGAAACCGAGCTCTCGGCGGGCATGGACGTCCGCGCCGACCTCACGGAGAGCGTCACGCTCAAACCTCTTGAGCGCGCCATGATCCCCACGGGGTTGTTCGTCGAGCTGCCGGCGGGGGTCGAGATGCAGGTGCGCCCTCGCAGCGGTCTGGCGGCGAAGCACGGCCTCACGGTGCTCAACGCGCCCGGCACCATCGACGCCGACTATCGGGGCGAGATTCGCGTGATCCTCGTCAACCTCTCGTCCGAACCCTTCGAGATTCGTGCCGGCGAACGGATAGCCCAACTTGTAGTCGCCCGCCACGAAAGGGTCGAGTGGCAACCCACCGACGAGCTCTCCGAAACGACCCGCGGAGCCGGCGGCTTTGGCAGTACAGGGCGGTAACGACCGCAGCGAATTATTTATGCGCTAAACAATGCAGTTCAAAGATATAAAAGGCCAGGAAGAGATAAAGCGCCGGTTAGTAAAAACCGTCGACGCAAACCGCGTCAGCCACGCCCAGATGTTCACCGGCGAGGCGGGCAGCGGCACATTGCCGTTGGCGTTGGCCTACATCCAGTACCTCAACTGCCCCAACCGAGCGGACGGCGACTCATGCGGAGAGTGCCCCAGCTGCCAAAAGATCGCCAACCTGCAACACCCCGACCTCCACTTCGTGATGCCGGTCAACAAGCAGGGCAAGAAGAGCGGCGAGGCGATCACCAGCGACACCTTCCTGCCCGAGTGGCGCAAGATGGTGACCGCGACCGGAGGCTACTTCGACGAGCAGATGTGGTACGACACCCTCGGCCTCGAAAACCTCCAGGGTCTGATCTCCAAACGAGAGGCCGACGAGGTGATCCGCAAACTCAGCTTCAAGAGCTTCGAGGGGGGCTACAAGGCGGTGGTGGTGTGGCTGCCCGAACGCATGAACATCGAGGCGGCCAACACGCTGCTGAAAATCCTCGAAGAGCCGTGGGACCGCACCCTCTTTATCCTCGTGAGCGCAAAACCCGAGCTGTTGCTGCCAACGATCCTGTCGCGCGTGCAGCAGACGGTGGTGCCGGGCAGCGAGTTCGACGCCCGCCGCGCCCTTGCCGGAGTCGACGCCGAGGAGGGGAGCGAGGAGTTCGAGCTCTTCGTCGAGCTGATGCGCCTCAGCTACAACGACAAACACCTCGAACTGATGAAGTGGGCCGAACGCGCGGCAGCCTTGGGGCGCGAACGACAGAAGCGTCTGTTGGAAAATTTCATCCGCCTCACGCGCGCAAGTTTCATGCTTAACGCCGGTTTGGAAGATATTGCTTACCTTTGGGGCGCGGAACTCGACTTTTGTCGCCGGTTCGCCCCGTTCATCGGGCCGCGCAACGTCGAACCGTTGGTGTCCGAGATCGAGAGCGCCTTAGGGCAGTTGAGGCAAAACGGCAGCGCCGCGATAGTGTTCACCCACTTCGCCCTCGCCGCCAGCAAAATGATAATTAAATAATCATGAATCATTAATCAAGAATCATGAATCGGCTACGCAAAATTAAAATACGTGCGAAGCACGCCGAAATTCATGATTCATAATTCATGATTCAAAAAACAAGGTATGGCAAGAGTAATCCTAATAACCGGCGGCAATCTCGGGGAGATGAAGCCGTTGCTGCACAGGGCGCAGGAGCTGATCAACTCCGAGATCGGCCCCGTGATGCGCTGTTCGCACCGCTACAAGAGCGAGGCGTGGGGTTTCGAGTCGGGCGAGCCGTTCTCGAATCAGGTGCTCACGTGCGACACCGACCTCTCGCCGCGCGAGGTGCTCGAAAAGGTGCAGGCCATAGAGTCTGCCCTGGGCCGCGACCGCGCCGCCGAGGAGGCCGAGAAGCTGCGCACGGGCCAGAACTACTCGTCGCGAGTGATCGACATCGACATCCTCTTCTACGACGACGAGATCATCGCCGAGGCCGACCTCGTGGTGCCCCACCCGCTGTTGCACGAGCGCGAATTTGTGATGGAGCCCCTGTGCGAGGTCGCCCCCGACAAAATCCACCCCATCTTCGGCCAAACCCTAACCGAACTAAGTAATAAATTGAAAGTTGAAAATTGAAAGCCGGAACGCCGGCGGCGATTTAAGCTACGCAAAACAGATGAATAAAGGACAATGGATAATTGGGTGTAAGTTGGCGCGGAAAATTCTGCGCGTAGCCTATGTTGTCCTATCATTTTCAATTTTCAATTTTCGCTTCGCGTTCCTCCGTCGCGCCTCGGCAATTCGTGCAAGCACGATTGCTCTCGGCTTGTTGTCGGTTCAATTTTCAATTATAACCGGTTGCACCAAATTCACCCCCGACTGCGAGTTGGTGGTGCTCCCAAGACTAATGACCTCCGCGGGCAGCGACATCCAGAATCCCGCCTACATGACGAGGCTCTACGGCTGGTATATCGACGAGAAGGATATCATGAATTGGAGGCCCGACACCTTTGCCGACGCCGACGCGGGCATAATCCGCCACAGGGTAACGCACGAGGTGCGGTCGCACGGCATCACGGCCAGTCAGCTGGGCGAGGATATCTTCATCAGCATGATCATCACCAGGTCGCCGGTGCTATTGGTGGCGGTCGATCCTGTGAGCGGCATGTACGCCTGGCGCACCTTCAAGTACCAGATTCCGCTCCAGACCACCCGCGTGCCCGTCTCGTTCAAGACCTACTTGGACACCTATCCTTACAAGGAGAACGAGTGGACGATAGACAAACTCGAAACCCCGGAAACAGAAATCCCCGAAGACGTTGAGTAGACACGCGAGACATATAGCGTTGGCCCTCGGGGTGGTGTGTTGCGCCGCCTTCATGCGTTGTGCCCAGCAGCTCTCTCCGCAGGGCGGGCCCCAGGACTCGCTCCCGCCGGTGGTGACTCTCATCACCCCCTCGGGCGGGTCGCGCCACTTCACCGCCAACCGCGTCTTCATCGAGTTCAACGAGTACGTCCAACTCAAAGATGCGTCGAAGGAGTTCTTCACCTCGCCCCTCATGAAGACCAAACCGACCGTCACCGTCCGCGGCCGCGGGGTGAGGGTCGACATCAAGGACACCCTGCTCCCCAACCGCACCTACTCGCTCAACTTCGGCAACGCCGTGGTCGACAACAACGAGGGCAACGTGCTGCACGGCCTGCGCTACGTCTTCTCGACCGGCTCGGCCATCGACTCGCTCATCGCCACGGGCTACACTGCCGACGCGATGCGTGGCGACAGCGTCTCGCGCTCCTACGTATTTTTCTACGACGCCGCCCACGACACGATCCCCGAGTACGACTCGCTGCTGCTCAAGGGCGACCCGTTAGTCGTTGGGCGCGCCGAGGGCAACGGCATCTTCATAGCCCAGAACCTGCGCGACATGCTCTACAAGGCCTACGCCTTCGAGGACACCAACGGCAATCAGCGCTACGACGTCGGTACGGACAAGGTGGGCTTCTTAGACAGCGTGCTCAATCCCGCCACCCTCGCCCCGATCTCGGTGTGGCGCGACCCCTATCGTCACTACGCCACCGCCGATCCGCAGTTGTTCTTCCGACTCTTCGGCGAGACGGCCCCGAGGCGTCAAAACTTCAGCGGCTCCGAACGCCCGAGTCGTCATCAGGCGGTGCTACGCTTCAGCGCCCCCCATCCGCAGATCGACACCCTCAGCTTCGAGGGCATTCCGGACGACAAGGTGATCCGCGAGTTCATGACCCCGGGGCGCGACACCATCTCGTTGTGGTTCGACATGCCGCCCGAGTCGCTGCCCGACACTATCAAGGGTCGCATGAGCTACATCCGCCCCGACTCGCTGGGAGTCCTCGCCCCGGCTTCGCAAGATTTGAGGTTGGCATGGAGGATTGTCGAGACGCGCGAAGAGCAGCGCGAACGCGAACGCGAGGAGAAGGAGAAGGCCCGAGCCGAAGAGGAGGGCGAGGAGTACACCCCCCCCGCGAAACCCAACCCCTTCGCCTTCAAGGTCGACGCCGGCGCGGCCGTCAATCCCGAGAAGAGCATCCCCATCGAGTTCGGCCTGCCGTTGGCCACCATCGACAGCGCGCGCATATCCCTGACCGCCACCCCCGACCTGGGCGACCCCGCCCCCGTGCCGTTCCGCCTTGTGCGCGACACGATGAACATCCGCCGCTGGGTAGTCTCGGCCGAGTGGGACGAAAGGGCGGAGTACCGCCTCATAATCCCCGAGGGTGTCTTCGTCAACATAGCCGGCGAGAGGAACGACTCGCTGGGCGCCAACTTCAAAATCCAGATGCGCGAGGAGTTCACCTCCCTCAATCTCAACGTCGTGGGCCGCAACCCCGAGTCGCGCTACATCGTGCAGGCGGTCGACGCCGCAGGCAAGGTGATCGGCGAAGTTCGCGACGCGGCGACGGGCTCATACAGCTTCCACTACATCCCCGACGGCGACGTCAGGGTGCGCGTCACCGAGGATGGCAACGCCAACGGCCGCTGGGACTCGGGCTCGTTGGTCGAGCGCCGCCAACCCGAGCGCACCGAGTTCTACGTCGGCCCCACGGGCGATCAGGTGATCGTTGCCGAGAAGGGGCGGGTGATCGACGCGCAGTTAGACATGGGGCAGATCTTCGCACCTGTCTCGATCTCCAAAATTCAGTCCGACCTGCGCCGCGCCGAGGACGCCCGCGTGTCGAAGTACCTTGAGGAGAGGGCCGCCCGCGAGGCCGAGGCCGCAAGACAGGGCACATCCCCCACCGGCGCCGCCACCGGAGGCTTGGGAATAGGCAGCGCCATGGGCTCCGCCCGCCAACAAATACAATCGACAGTCAGATAGTGATTAGTTGTTAGTGATAAGTGGTTAGTGCTAACGCGGAAGTTTTGCGTAGCTTCAACATTGCGTAGCTTCCCCCGATGCGAAAAACGGCGTTAAAAAATCGCACGGCTAAAAGCGTCAAGAAATCGAGACCTTTTGCTCGCAAAAGCGCGAACGCGTCGATTTCAAGCGTTAGACGTGGGATTTAGCCGTTTTTCGCCTCGGGGTGGGTTTTTTGGTTACTTTTTTGCCCACCAAAAAAGTAACGTAAAAAAATAAAAAATGAAATTATTAAAAATATACCTACTATGTATGTTGGCGCTGCTCTCGGAGTCAGGAGCCTCGGCCCAACACTACATAGGAATAAAAGCCGGCTACGGAGGGGCCATGGGAAGATTCCACTTGGCCCCCTCCAAGAGCGGCCTCATGTTAGGCCGCTACACCGGAGGCGTGGCATGGAAGTACTACACCGACAAACCGGTAGTGGGAGGAGTGGGCGCCGAACTTGAGTACCAGATGCGCGGCTACCGCCTCTTCGACGGCGACCGCTACGGCGCACCCGGGATAATCTCCGACTCCACCAGCTACTACATAACCACCCGAACCGTAAGCACCATCACCCTGCCCCTCGTCTGGCAACCCCACTTATACTTCGCCAATCGCCACGTGCGGGTCTTCCTAAGCGCGGGGGTCACCCTCAGCTACAACCTCGGCCTGGGCGACCGCCTGACTGTGGAGCACCACGTAGCCGACCAGGTGTACGACGACCCGCAGGATGAGAAGAGGTACCACTGGGAGCAGCGCACGACCGTCGTCTCGGACGAGCCCTACACGATGCAGACCGCCCGCGACGTAAGATGGAACTACGGCTTCGTGGGTGGCTTCGGCTTCGGAGTGCTTGCGGGCCGCTGGGAGTTCTTCGCCGAGGGGCGCTACTACTACGGCATGTCCGACATCCTGCGCTACAACAGCAAGTACCAGTTCCACGAGCGAACCATCCTGCGGTCGGAGTTAGACAACCTCTACATCACGATGGGCATCTACTTCCGCCTCGGCAAGGGGGGTATCACCGCGCCGCCGCTGCGCCGAGGCCGCACCGTCCCCGTCGGCGACGACGACTTCCGAAACATTCGTCTAAACATGTAAAACAATGGAAAAAGAGAGCACAAGGCAACAAAAGGTTGCCCGACAGATACAGAAAGACCTCGGAGAACTCTTTGCAAGAGAGCTGGCCGGCCTTGTCCGCGGAGCAATGGTTACGGTGTCGCAGGTACGCATGAGCCCCGACCTTGAGTACGCGCGCGTGTGGGTCAGCGTCTTCCCGTTCGACAAACACCCCGAGATCATGGCCTCGTTGCAGTCCAACAACTGGCTCATCCGCCGCACCCTCGGCACCCGCATCAAGGGTCAGATGAGGGTGGTGCCCGAGCTGACAATAGTGCTCGACGACAGCTTCGAATATATCGACAAGATCGACAATCTGCTCAAGGAGTGACCCACGTGCGAAATACCGACCGCCGGAACGCCACGTCGCCTCGCGGAGTGTCGGGCCTCATCGCCCGCCGCTTCCTCTTTTCGCCCAAGTCCCACTCGGTGATCAACATCATCTCGCGCGTGAGCATGGTTGCCGTGGCGATTCCCGTCGCTGCGATGGTTATTCTGATGGGTGTCTTCAGCGGCTTCGACAGCCTCATAAAGCAGATGTACCGCGACTTCGACCCCGACCTCACCGTGCTGCCAGCAGAAGGAAAGGTGTTCGACCCCTCGACCCTCGACACCGATGCGATCCGCGCGCTGGACGGGGTGGCCGAACTGTCGCTCATGTTGGAGGAGAGCGCTCTGGTCGAGTACGCCGGCCGCCAGACGACGGTCACGGTGCGCGGCGTCGACGAAAACTTCGCCCGAGTCGTCCCCATCGAACGAATGGTCTACACCGGCAACTTCGGAGGCACCGGAGCTGTGGTGGGCCAGGGCATAGCCTACGAACTGGGCGTCAACCCGGGCCTCAAAGAGCCACTCACTTTTCACGTCCCGCGCCGCGAGGGGTGGTCGGCGCTGCTGCCCATGAGCGGCTTCTCCTCCGCCGAGGCGGCCGTCGACGGCATCTTCATGTTGGACGCCGACACCGACGGCGAGTACGTCATGGTGCCTTTGGATTTCGCCCGTCGCCTCTTCGACTACGGCGGCATGGCCTCGGGCCTCGCCGTGCGCCTCCACTCCGGAGTGTCGGAAAAAAACTTAAAAACCGCCCTCGAACAGATAACCGGAGCTGACTTCCGCACCCTCACCCGCTACGAACTCAAGGAGTCGATGTACCGCATCATGAGGCTCGAAAAGTGGGGCATCTTCGCCATCGGCCTTGCGGTCTTGATCATCGCCTCGTTCTCCATAGTGGGCTCGCTCATCATGCTCATCATCGACAAACGCGCCGGCATCCGAACCCTCCGAGCTTTGGGCGCAAAAAGATCAACAGTACGAGGAGTCTTCGTGAGACAGGGAATGATGATAGGCGGCATAGGCGCGGCGGGCGGGCTGACACTCGGAGTCGCGGTCTGCGCCGTGCAGCAGCTCTTCGGAGTGATCCCCATGCCGGGGGCCACCTTCCTCGTCGACAGCTACCCGGTGCTGATGCGCGGCGTCGACATCGCCGCGATCTGCGCCGCATTTTTGACGGTTAACTATCTTATCACTATCTTTACCGTGTGGAAAACCATAGGCCGACAAATATGAAGTGGCGTGTAAAAGCCAAAGTTGCGTGGCTCACGATAACGACAGCCCTGCTGCTCGCCTCCTGCGGCGGCCCCAAGGTCGTGCCCGACGCCGAGCTGGCGCAGATCTTTCACGACGTCTATCTGGTCAACTCCTACGCCAGCCAGCGGATAGTCCCGGGCCTCGACTCGCTCAATCTCTACGAACCCATCTTCGCCCGCTACGGCTACACGTCGGAGGATATCCAATACACCATCGGCAGCTTCGCCAAACGCAAGAGCGCCCGCCTGTCGGACGACGTCGTTGAGCCCGCCCTCGCCATGCTCCGCAGCGAGAGCCGCGCCTACGCCAAACGCCTCGCCGTGCGCGACACCATGATCAGCATCGCGAAGAAACGTTTCGCCACCACCATCCACCACGACTCACTCATCCGCGTGCGCCGCACAGCCGACACCGCGCGCCTCCGCTTCGTTCTCGAAGATATCCGCCCGGGCAGCTACCACGTGTCGTACGACTACCACATCGACTCGACCGACACCAACCCCATGATGCGAACAGAGATGTACATGGTCGACAGCCTCGGCCGCCACATAGGCGACGTTGTGCGGTTCCTCAACCGCGACGTGCCCGGCCACCTTGAGGGCGACTTCACCACCCGCGGCCACGAGCGACGTCTGGTCGTCTCGATCAACGGCTACCGCAACCGCATGACGACGCCCAACCTCACCGTCACCGACTTCCGAGTGACCCACTACCTCCCCGCCGCCATCGCCTACGACTCCCTAAACCGCAGCCGCTTCCGCATCCCCCGCCTCGACTCGCTTTTCAATTGAAAATTGAAAGTTGAAAATTGAAAGCGGCAACGGCCGCAGCGATTTTAGCTACGCAGTATAGAAATGTCATCCCGACAGAGCGAAGCGACGAGGGATCTACCTTATAGTATCTCCCGACTGCGTAGCCAAAGTGCCGCGTTAGCACTAACCTCTGAACACTAACCACTAACAACTATGAGAAAAATTTCAAGCCACTTCATATTAACCCCCCAAGGCCTGCAACCAGACATGGTAGTAACGGTCGCGGACAACGGCACGATAATAGAGGTATCAAAAACAACCCACCTCGACCGCGAGCCGGGAGTAGAATTCTACCCGGGCATCCTCATGCCCGGCCTGCACAACGCCCACTGCCACCTCGAACTGTCGCACCTGCGCGGAAAAATCCCCGCCGGCAAAGGCTTCGCCGCCTTCGTCGAGGGCATGAAAACCGCCCCAAGAGATGGCGGAGAGGCCGCGGCCGAGTTCTGGGACGCTCGAATGTGGGCCGACGGGGTCTCATCGGTGACCGACATCTGCAACGGCGACACCACCGTCGAGCTAAAAAAACGCAGCCCGATCCGCTACCAAAGTTTCCACGAAATTTTCGGAGCCAACGCCAAAGTACCCGAAAACCTCCCTGAAAACAGCCATGAACACACAAACAACCTAACCCCCCACTCCCTATACTCCCTCGACCGCAAAACTTTCGCCCAAATCATCGACCGCACGGAAGGCCCCCTCTCGATCCACTTCATGGAGAGCGAGTTCGAGCACCCCGACCCCGCCACCGAACTCGTGATCCGCATACCGCCCGACCGCCCGGTGATGTTGGTGCACAACTGCCTCGTCACCCAGCGCGACATCGACATAGTGATGACCCACTTTTCGGCACCCGTAACATGGGTACTCTGCCCCGCCTCCAACCGCCACATCTCGGGCCTCACCCCGCCGGTCGACCTGCTCCGCCGCAACGGCCTGCGAATATCTGTGGGCACCGACTCGCTCGCCTCCAACGACACCCTATCCCTGATCCACGAACTCCGCCTCCTCCAATCCGCCGCCGCCCTCTCCGCCACTTCCCCCGCAACCTCCGCCCCCGTCCCTGACCAAATCCCCCTCCCCGAACTCCTCGGCTGGGTCACCCTCCCCCTCACCCCCTCCCTCACCACAACCGGCTTAGTCCTCCTAACCGGAGTCGATCCCCAAACCCAAATCATAACCCAACAAGCAAGAACTCAAAGGATTACCTAAGTAACAACTTTATTACTAATAATTTTGTTACCAACAAAATTATTACCTATCTTTGCCCCCAAGAAAACCGTCTCAAGAAAACCATCGCATGAAAAAATCCGCAGACAACACCCCATTCTCTTTCGGAGGCGCCGCGTTGGGAGAAAATTTCACCGACCGCGAGTCCGAGACCGCCCGTTTGATCACCAATTTCCGCCACGGAGTCAACACGGTGCTCATCTCCCCCCGCCGTTGGGGCAAGACCTCGTTGGTAAAAAAGGCGAGCCGCCTCGCCACCTCCGACCGCCTAAAAATCGTTTTTTTGGACATTTTTTCCTGCCGCTCCGAGAAGGAGTTTTACGACACCTTCGCGGCGGCAGTCCTGAAGCAAACCTCCTCAAAGTTCGAAGAGCTCATCGACAACGCCCGAACCTTTCTCCTGCGCATCAGCCCAAAGTTCACCGTCGGCCCCGACCCGATGTCCGACTTTTCTGTCTCGCTGGAGCTGAGCCCCGAAAGCGAGACTGTCGACGAGATACTGCAGCTGCCCCAAAAGATCGCCGAAAAAAAGGGAATCCGCATAGTAGTCTGCATCGACGAGTTCCAGCAAATAGCCGAGTTCAAAGACTCAAAGACCTTTCAAAAACGCCTGCGCACCGTGTGGCAGCATCAATCCGCTGTCTCCTACTGCCTCTTCGGCAGCAAGAAGCATCTCATGAACGAGCTTTTTGAAAAGCGCAGCCTGCCGTTCTACAAATTCGGCGACGCGATCTACCTCCCCAAGATCTCGACCCCCGACTGGGTGTCGTACATCCGCAGCCGCTTCGAGAGCACGGGCAAACATATCTCGGCCGAGCTCGCCGAACGCATCTGCGCGGCGGTCGACAACCACTCCTCCTACGTCCAGCAACTTTCATGGCTCGTCTGGATCCACACCGACAAGGAGGCCACCGAACAGAGTTTCGCCACGGCCCACCGCGACCTGATAGACCAGAACACCCCCCTCTTCGAAAAGCAGACCGAGAGCCTCTCCTCCTACCAGATGAATTTCCTGCGCGCCATGGTCAACGGAGTGAGCGGCGAGTTCACCTCGGCCGAGGTGCTGCAAAAGTATCGCCTCGGCTCCTCGGCCAACGTCAGCATCATCAAGCGCGCCCTCGTCAAAAAGGAGCTCATCGAGACCGAGGGCAAGCGAGTCTACTGGCTCGATCCGGTGCTCAAGCTCTGGCTGAAGCAGCGTTTGCCGTAGCGCCCGCCGCGGGCTATTGACATTCCCTCCGAAATTGACTATATTTGTGCCGCGATGAGAGAATTATACAAAAAAGAGGAACACTACGACGAGTCGGCCATAACCGAGCTTGCCGCGCATTATAAGGAGATTCTAAGAATCCTCGGCGAAGACCCCACCCGCGAGGGTCTGCTAAAGACCCCCGAAAGGGTCGCCAAGTCGATGGCCTTCATGACCAAGGGCTACACCGAAGACCCGCGCGCGATCCTCATGAGCGCCATGTTCCGCGAGGAGTACAAGCAGATGGTGCTGGTCAAGGACATCGAGATATATTCGATGTGCGAGCACCACCTGCTCCCCTTCATCGGCAAGGCCCACGTCGCCTACATCCCCGATGGCCACATCACCGGCCTCTCGAAGATCGCCCGCGTGGTCGAGTGCTTCGCCCGCCGACTGCAGGTGCAGGAGCGCCTCACGGTACAGATCCGCGACTGCATCCAGGAGGTCTTGAACCCGATGGGGGTAGCCGTGGTGATCGAGGCGCAACACACCTGCATGCAGATGCGCGGGGTGCAGAAGCAGAACTCGGTGACGACCACTTCGGCCTTCACCGGCGTCTTTCTGTCGCAGCACCGCACCCGCGAAGAGTTCATAACCCTCGTAGGCAGCAAGTTAAGATGAGACGACTAATCCTACTTCTAACGCTCCTGCCCTTCGCGGCACAAGCGCAAACCAACGCACAGTTCGAAAAATGGTTCGAACCCGCCACCCTGCGCTTCGACTACCACCACGCCGGCGACGCGACCACCGAGGAGTACTTTTTCGACGAACTCCGCCGCGAACCCCATTGGGCCGGCTCGCGCACCACGCTCATCGACGACACCGGCTTCGGCAGCCAGATGTTCCGAATAGTAGACGCCGCCACCGGCCAAACCATCTACTCACGAACCTACTGCACCCTCTGGAACGAGTGGCAGTTCACCGCCGAGGCGAAACAGCTCCGTAAATCCATGCCCGAGTCGGTGGTCTTCCCCCTCCCGAAAAACGAGGTTCGCATCGAGTTCCACACCCGCGACCGCAACGGCGCGTGGGTCAAAAAGTACGAACAATCCATCGACCCCCGCAGCTACTTCATAGCGCAATACCCCCTCCGCCACGAGACCTTCGATGTCGAGATCAACGGCGCCCCCGAGCACACCGTCGACATAGTGCTCCTGCCCGAGGGCTACACCGCCGCCGAACGCAAAAAATTCGAACAGGCCGCAAAGAACTTCGCCCGCGACATCTTCTCCTACGAACCCTACCGTGAGCTGAGAAAAAAGTTCAACATCCGCGCCGTCTGGACACCCTCCCAAGATAGCGGAGTGACGATGCCCGGGGCCGGAGAGTGGCGCAACACCTCAGCCAAGGCCAGCTTCTGGACATTCGACTCCGAGCGCTACCAGATGACCGAGGATTTCCAAAACCTGCGCGACCAGGCCGCCCACGTCCCCTACGAACTGATCTACGTGTTGTCCAACAGCGACAAGTATGGCGGCGGAGGCATCTACAACTTCTACGCCCTCTCCTCCGCCGGCGACTACACGAGCCGCGCCGGAGTCTACATCCACGAGTTCGGCCATCTGCTCCTCGGCCTCGGCGACGAGTACATAGGCGGAGTGTCGTACGACGAGCAGTCGATGTACCCCGCCCACCGCGAACCGTGGGAGGTCAACCTCACTACGCTGGTCGATTTCGAGAGCAAGGCGTGGAGCCGCATGCTGCCCGAGGGTACCCCCATCCCCACTCCTCTCACCCGCCCCGCCCCGATCCACATCACCGACCCCAAGGCCACCGCCCCTCCCCCGATGGAGAGCGTCCGCGCCGACGAGTTGGGGGTCTACGAAGGTGGCGGCTATGTCACCAAAGGGGTCTACCGCCCGTGGCCCAACTGTCTGATGAACAACCTCCACACGATCGGCGAGTTCTGCCCCGTGTGCGAGGCGGGCATCCGCAACCACATCGAATTTCTTTGCAGGTAAGGCACTCAGAATAAAGAAGATACGTAGATAAAGCGACACAAGTAATGAAGGTAAAGATCTGGCCCGACAACCCCAACCCCAAGCAGATCGCCCACGCCGCCGAGGTGCTGAGGGCCGACGGGGTAATCGTCTATCCCACCGACAGCGTCTACGCCTTCGGCTGCTCGGTGCGCAACCCCAAGGCGATCGAACGCATGAGGGCCATCAAGGGCAAGGACGAGAGCGTCTTCTCGTTGGTGTTCGACTCGCTGGCCCGCGTGGCCGACTACGCGAGGGTCGAAAATCCCGAGTTCCGCGTGCTCAAGCGCCACCTGCCCGGGCCATTTACTTTTCTGCTCACGCCGCTGTCGAGGGTGCCCGAAAAGGTGTTGGCCAAGCGCAAGAGCATCGGCATGCGAATTCCCTCGTCGGCAATAGCCCGCGCGTTGGTCGAGGAGCTGGGCTGCCCGATGCTAACTACCTCTGTGCGAGACGATGACGAGACGGTGGAGTACACCACCGACCCCGAACTGATACACGAACGCTACGGCCGCCAGGTAGATATGGTGATCGACGGCGGACTCGGCGCCACCACCCCCACCACAGTGGTGGATCTGACCGGCGAAGAACCGGTAGTGCTACGCGAAGGTTTGGGTGTGTTTATGTAGTTAATACATTGAAAGATAGAGAGATATTATGACTAAAAAGCAATTTTGGCAGGGGGCGTCGAACTGGGGATTTCTCGGTGGGGCGGCGCTGTTTGCCGTCAACATCGTCGGATGGGCGCTGCGGCTCGAAACATCCGCCACGTGGCTCTACGAGCTGTTGGTGTTTGTAATAGTCTGTCCGTTAATTATTTACACGGGGAGGCGAAACGCCGCTGCGGCAGGTTCGGAGGGGTATAGCTACTCGCGCGCGGTGGGGTATGTGTTTGCGCTGATGATGTTCGCGGGGATAGTCTACGGAGTAGGTAGGTTCCTGATGGTCAACTTCATAGCTCGCGAATACTATGACGCTATCAACGCCTCGGCGATGGAGTCGGCGATGACCGTGTATCGCGGAACGGCGATGGAGGCGCAGATGGCGGAGATGCGCGGAACGTTGGTGAGAATGCTTGCAAATCCCTTTGTGTTAATCGTTTCCGCGATTTTGAACTTGGTGATCAAGGGCGGATTTTTGGGATTGCTGCTGGGGTCGTTTCTCAAGAAAAATCCCGATTTTTTTGCCTCCGGAAGGGTTGATGAAGGGGGCGGCGAAGGGGCGGTATAGAGCGACCGAGATAGGCTACCGTGTAAAAATGCGTTACCTATGTAACGTTTTAAAAACGGCGAGTGTTACCGATGTAACGCTTTAAAAAGGCCGAGTGTTACCTATGTAACGCTTTTTTTGGGGTAGTGTTACCTATGTAACGGTTATTTTTGATAAGAGGAGCGAAAATTTGATAAGTGTTCGGGTAATTTTCGGGTAATTCCCGGACAGATTTCGGGCATTTTTCGGACAGATTTTCGGGTTGATTTCGGACAAAAATTTTTTGAAAAAAATGGAGTCGAACAGATTGGATATCTCAATTATCGTGCCGCTCTTCAACGAGGCGGAGTCGCTGCCCGAGTTGGCCGCCTGGATCGAGCGCGTGTGTCGGGCCGAGGGGTTGTCGCACGAGGTGATATTTGTGGACGACGGGTCGACGGATGGATCTTGGGGGGTGGTCGAGGGGTTGGCTTTAGCAGACGCGGCCGGCGGCGGAGTCGTTCGCGGGATTAAGTTTTCGCGCAACTATGGCAAGTCGGCGGCGCTGTATGCGGGGTTCGAAGCGGCTGAGGGTGAGGTGGTTATCACGATGGATGCCGACCTTCAGGACTCGCCCGACGAGATTCCCGAGTTGCGGCGAATGGTGGTCGAGGAGGGTTACGACTTGGTTTCGGGGTGGAAAAAGCAGAGGCATGACCCTGTGTCGAAGCGGCTGCCCTCGAAGTTTTTCAACGCCACGACGCGGTTGGTGAGCGGAATTCGGCTGCACGACATGAATTGCGGGCTGAAGGCGTATCGGCGCGCGGTGGTCAAGAGCATCGAGGTGTATGGCGAGATGCACAGGTACATCCCGATTTTGGCGCGGCAGGCCGGTTTCACGCGTATCGGCGAGAAGGTGGTGGAGCATCGCGCGAGGAGGTACGGGAGTTCGAAATATGGCATCGAGCGGATGGTGAAGGGGTATCTGGACCTTGTGACGGTGTCGTTTATGGCGCGGTTCGGGCGCCATCCGATGTATCTGTTCGGGTCGCTGGGGACGCTGATGTTTGTTGCGGGGTTTGTGACCGCCGTGTGGCTGATCGTCGAGAAGCTGGTGAAGCAGGCGCGCGGGTTGCCGTTGCGGATTGTGGCCGATCAGCCGATGTTCTATGTCGCGATTGTGACGCTGGTGTTGGGGGTGATGCTGTTTTTGACGGGCTTCCTGGGCGAACTTGTCATTCGCAACGCGGCTGACAGAAATAAATACTCTAAAGATAAAACTTTGTGATTCAACGGGGTACGGATACTTTAAAGATAAAATGATATGATTCAACGGGTTCAGACTTTGTGGATGGTGGCTACGGCCGGGTTGGTGGCTGGGGCGGCGCTTATTGGGGGCGGCTGGAGTGGCGAGGGGCTTGGAGAGAGTTTCTGGTTGCTTTTGATTTCCGGGTTGGCGGCGCTGGTGCCTTTGGTGGTGGTTTTTCTGTTTCGCAATCGCTCGCGGCAGGTGAGTATGCTGATTGCGGAGTTTGCGCTGCTGGTGGGGTGCGCGGGTTTTATGGTCTATGGGGCCTGGGTTGCCCGGACCGCCTGGGTCTACTCTCCGGTTTTGGTTTTTTTGGCCTTGGGGACTAATTGGTTGGCTCTCAGGGGGGTTCTTCGGGATGAGATGTTGGTGAGGGGGGCTGACAGAATACGTTGAATAATTGAAAATTGAAAGTGGAAAATTGAAAATGAGCTGACGCGACACCAAGCTACGCGACATTAATTGAAAGTGGAAAATTGAAAGTTGAAAATGAGCTACGCGGAACTCTGGATTGCTTCGCTTTGCTCGCAATGACGTGGGGCATTAGCTTATTTTCAACTACTAAGGTAGATCCCTCGTCGCTGCGCTCGCTCGGGATGACTTATATTGCGTAGCTCATTTTCAATTTTCAATTGAATCGCCTCGACTATGTGGTTGGCGGCTTGTTGTTTGGTCTCCAACGGATACTTGGTGCGTGTCGGTTGCGCGGAGATATTATCGCCGTCGGCGTTCCGACCGGGGGTGAGGATGGTGATTCGGTTGGTGTCGTGGCCGAAGCCGGCTCCGGCGTCTCGCAGCGAGTTTAACACTATGAGGTCGAGGTTCTTGCGGGTCAGTTTGCCCAGTGCGTTGGACTCCTCGTTGTCGGTTTCGAGGGCGAAGCCTATCAGTAGTTGGCCTTTGCGTTTTGTTCGGCCGAGCTCGGCGGCGATGTCTTTTGTGGGGGTGAGTTCGATGGTTAATTCGGTGTCCGATTTTTTTAGTTTTGTGGCGCTGGGGTTGGCGGGGGTGTAGTCGGCGACGGCGGCGCACATCACCGCGCCGTCCATGAGGGGCCACAGCGCGACGCACTCGCGGAACATGTCGGCGGCCGAGATGACGTCGATGCGCCGGACTCCGGCGGGGGTCGGGAGGTGGGTCGGGCCGCTCACGAGCGTTACCTCCGCTCCGCGCGAGGCGAGTTCGGACGCCACGGCGTAGCCCATCTTGCCCGTCGAGTGGTTCGAGAGGAACCTTACGGGGTCGATTTTTTCGATGGTCGGGCCGGCGGTCACTAAGAATTTTTGCCCTTTCATTTGATTGATTGCTTGGTGTTTAGCTGCGTTTGGCGTCGAGCGTCGAGCGTCTTGCGGACAGTCGCGCAGTTTTTTAGAGGCGGGCGGCGAGGTAGGCGGCGATGTCGTCGGGTTCGGCCATGCGGCCCTTGCCCGAGAGGCCGCTGGCGAGCTCGCCCTCCGTGGGTTCGATTATGCCTACGCCGCGTTGTTGTAGCGTCGCGAGGTTTGCCTGCGTTGCCGCGTGTTGCCACATGTCGAGGTCCATTGCCGGTGCTATGAACACGGGGCAACGGGCTGAGAGATACGTCGTTAGCAGCAGATTGTCGGCTATTCCCGTCGCCATCTTGGCGATCGTGTTGGCCGTCGCCGGGGCGATCACCAGCGCGTCGGCCCACTCGCCGAGGCTCACGTGGCTGTTCCACTCGCCGTTCTCGGGGTTGAAAAATTCGATCGGGACGGGGTGTCTCGATAGCGTGGCCATCGTTAGCGGGGTTATGAACTGCTTGGCCAACGGGGTCATTACCACCCTTACATCCGCGCCGCTTTTTACTAACGCGCGGGTTAGTAGGGCCGATTTGTAGGCGGCTATGCTTCCGGTTATTCCGAGGATTATTTTCTTGTCTTTCAGCATGTTTGTATTGTGCAGCCTGAAAAAAGGTTTCGCCTTCGCGAGTTACTTTTTTGGTGGGCAAAAAAGTAACCAAAAAACCCACCCCGAGGCGAAAAACGGCTAAAATCGACCGCCTGACGTTCGAAATCGACGCCTTCGGCGCTTTTGGAACCAAAAGGTCTCGATTTCTTTCCACTTTTAGTCGGTCAATTTTTTAACGCCGTTTTTCACATCGGGGGGCCAGCGCTCGCTACGCAGAACTTAGGCTAACGCGGTATTAGGCTGCGCGTTAGCACTAACCACTTATCACTAACAACTAACCACTATAAGGTAGATCCCTCGTCGCTTCGCTCTGTCGGGATGACTTTATACTGCGTAGCTAATTGTCAATTATCCATTGTCAATTATCAATTACTCGGCGGGGGTAGCTTCGGGGGTGGTTGTGGGGGTTGCCGGAGCGGGGGTTGTTGCGGGGGCGGCGGCGAGGGGGTCGGGGGTGGGGGTTCCGTCGCGGAAGTAGATCTCCCCTCCCAAGAACTCCTCGGTCGCTATGAGCGTTGCCTTGGGCATGCGCTCGTAGAAGCGCGAAATCTCGATCTGCTCGCGGTTCTCGAAGGTCTCCTCCAGCGAGTCTGTCGTCGTCGAAAATTCGTCCAACTTGCGCGCCAGCTCCTGCTTGAGCTGCGACGAGATCTGGTTGGCGCGCTTCGAGATGATCGCCACCGATTCGTAGATGTTGCCCGTCGGCGTGTCGAGGTCGATGAGCTTGCGCGTCACGGTATTGCCCGGAACGGGTCTTTTGGTCTCCATGTTCATGATCGGATTCAATTTGTCGTTATTGTCGTGGGAACTGCCGGCATGGCGGGGGTTGTGGTCGCGGCGGGGGTGTCATTCTCCTCGGCCGTGGCGTCGTCCGACGTCCGGATATCTATGTAGGCCCTGGCCTCGTCGCGCATCTGCTCCACCTCGCGCAGGTGTTTTGTCTCCGGAAACTCGGACACGAGGTTGTAGTAGTTGTCCATCATCGCCATGTAGCGATCCGTCATCTGGCCCTGCACCGAGTTGCGGGCGAAGAGATAGGCCGACCTTGTGGCCAGATACATCAACTCCTCGCGGAACGGCGAGTCGGGGTAGAGGTCGATGGCGTTGTTGAGCGCCCGCACCGCTGCCTTGTACTGCCCTATGTTGTAGTAGAGTTTGGCGTTCTCATAGGTCTTGGTGTGGAGCTTGCGCTGGAGCTCGCCCATCCGCTCGTCGCACACCTCGCGGTGAGTCGTCTCGGGGTATCGCCCCAGGTACTCGGTGATGGCGCTCATGGCGCGGATCGTGACCGACTGGTCGTGCTGCGGTTCGGGCGAGAGGAAGTAGAATCCCATTGCGAACTTGTAGTCGGCGTCCTCAGTGAAGGGGCTTGCTCCGTAGCGGCGGCGGAAGTTGTCGAAGATGTCCTGGCTTGTCTGGAAGTCCTGCGCCATGTAGAACGAACAGCCGTAGTAGTAGTAGATCGAGTCCTCCTGCGGTACTCCCGCGAAGGTTTGCGAACTGATCGCTGTGTAGAACAGGCTCTGCGCGCGGCGGTAGTTATAGATCGAGTTGCGGTCGCTGTTCTTCTTGGTCATGTTGTAGTACCGGAGCCCCTCGCGGAACATCAACTGGTAGCTGGTGCTCTTCAACAGGGCGCTGTATCTTGGGGTTTTGCCCTCTCGTACTTTTAGCTCGGTCGACTTGGTCGCCCTTTCGGCTATTCGGCGCTCGCGGGCCGCCCGTTTTCTCTCCTTGGCGGATTGCTCACCGGCCCTTATGTCTTGGGTTTGGGTCTGCTGAGTTTGGCTCTGGGCGTGGGTGCTTGGCGCCGCGAGGAGGGTCGCGGTGGTTATTAGGGTGAAGAGGAGGGTGCGCAATGTCTTCATAAGAGGGACAAAGTTAGTGCATGTCTTGCGAAATTACAAACTTTGAACGTAAACTTGTGGTTTATATTGTTTTTCTTTGTGGTTTTTGGTGAAGAGGCTAATGCGGTATGAAAGGTTTCGCATTCGCGAGTTACTTTTTTGGTGGGCAAAAAAGTAACCAAAAAACCCACCCCGAGGCGAAAAACGGCTAAACCACACGTCTAACGCTTGAAATCGACGCGTTCGCGCTTTTGCGAGCAAAAGGTCTCGATTTCTTGACGCTTTTAGCCGTGCGATTTTTTACGCCGTTTTTCGCTATCGGGGGGCGTAGCATTTTCGAGCATGCTCGAAAATGCGAGCTGAAAGCGCAGCGCTCTGCGCTGCGGCAACTATGGACCAGCGCTCGCTACGCAACGCTGAGGCTATGCGGAAACAAAACAGAGGCCCCGAAAAGGGGCCCTGTTTTGGTGGGTCAAGTTGCTGATTTAAAAGGTGTAGCGGGCGACGAGGGCGATGTCGGCGAGGCCGTTGCCCCAGATGCCCGAGAAGCTGTTGCCCGTGACGAAGGTCACCATCGGCTTGACGTCGATGCCAACCGCTATCGGCGCGTTGAACTTGTACTCGATGCCGCCGTGACCGCCAATTCCGAGCATGAAGCCGCGGTAGCCCGGGAGGCCCAAAAAGCCGACTCCGGCCGCAGGGCCCGCGTAGGCGTTGAAGCCTTGGCCGCCGATGCCGGCGTCGCCCAACGGCCAGTTCCACTGGTAGGCCGCCGATGCCATGAAGCCGTTGAAGGCCGGCATCGCGAGGTTGAACTCCCACGAGTTGGTCTCGCTGAAGTTCCATTTGTAGTCGAGCGTCAAGCCGTAGCCGAGGCGAAGGCCGACTCCGTGTTCGTAGTTCTGGGCCGAAGCAGCTGTGGCAGAGGCTACTACGACGGCGAGTAGAATGATTAATTTCTTCATCTTGGTGGTTTTTTGTTGGGTTAAATTTTTTTCCTCCCTTTTCAGGGGCGAAGATAGTTATTTTTTTAGTTATTAGTGGTTAGTGATAAGTTGTTAGTGCTAACGCGAAATTTTTGCGTATCCTAAACACTGCGTTAGCACTAACCACTAACAACTTATCACTAACCACTATAAGACGGTGTTCCAGCCGCGGGGGTCGGGGGCTTCGCCTAATTGGATGGCTCGCAGGGTCTCGTAGAGGCGGGTGCTCACGGGGCCCGGGGTGGTGCCGTCGCCGAAGATGTAGGTGCGGTTCTCGTCAGGGTCGTAGATATTGCCGATGGGCGAGATCACCGCCGCGGTGCCGCACGATCCCGCCTCTTCGAAGGTGGGCAGCTCGGCGAACTCGACCTCGCGCTGCTCGACGCGCAGGCCGAAGTCGGCCGCCAGGTCGCGCAACGACATGTTGGTGATCGAGGGGAGGATCGAGGGCGACTTGGGGGTGATGTAGGCGCCGTCGCGGATGGCGAAGAAGTTGGCCGCGCCGCTCTCGTCGATATATTTTTTTTCTCTCGCGTCTAAGTAGAGCACTCCCGGGTAGCCCGCCTTGTGGGCGATGTCGGCCGAGGTGAGGCTGGCGGCGTAGTTGCCTCCCACCTTTACGAAGCCGGTGCCCAGAGGGGCCGAGCGGTCGTGGTGGCGGTCGACCATGATGCTGATCGGGCGGAAGCCCTCCTTGTAGTAGGGACCCACGGGGGTTACGAAGACCACGAACATGTACTCCGCGGCCGGCTTGACACCCACCTGCGCGCCGGTGCCGATCAAGAGCGGGCGGATGTAGAGCGACGCTCCCGTGCCGTAGGGCGGGATGAACCTCTCGTTGCGCCTCACCGCCTCGATGCAGGCGTCGCGGAAGAGCTCGACGGTGGGCGGCGCCATCATGGTGTACTCGGCCGTGCGGATCATGCGTTTGGCGTTCTCTTCGAGGCGGAATATGCGGGTCTTGCCGTCGGCGCCGCGGAACGCTTTGAGACCTTCGAACGCCTCCTGGCCGTAGTGGAGGCAGGTCGAGGCCATGTGGAGCGTCAGGTTCTCGTCCTGCGTGGCGGTGAGCGGGCTCCAGGCGCCGTTCCGGTGGGTGCTTCGGATGTTCCAGTCGGTCTTTATGTAGCCGAAGCCGAGGTTTTTCCAGTCGATGGTTTCCATACTTTTTTGATTTATAGATTTATCTATTTTAATCATGAATTATGAATCATGAATCGGGGTGTGCTTCGCACGTATATTATGTCGCGTTAGCCGATTCATTATTCATGATTCTCAATTGACTGTTTGGCCATTGGGGACCTTTTCGGTGGGGGTTAGGAGGACTATTTTTCCGTCGGGCTGCTCGGTCATCAGGATCATGCCGTGGCTGGTGACCCCCTTGATCTCGCGCGGGGCGAGGTTGGCGAGGATCTGCACCTGACGGCCCACGAGCTCGGCCGGGGTGAAGTGCTCGGCGATGCCGCTCACTATCGTGCGGATGTCTATGCCCGTGTCGATGCGGAACTTGAGCAGTTTCTTGGTCTTGGGCACAGCCTCGGCTTCGAGGATCGTGCCTATACGGATGTCCATCTTGGAGAACTCGTCGAAGGAGATCTCGGGCTTTTGGGGCTCCGCTTTCTGCGGTTCGACTTCGGATGTTACGGATGTTACGGCGGCGGCTCGGGCGGCTTTTGTCGCCTCAAGCTTCGCTATCTGGGCCTCGATGGCTGCGTCCTCGATCTTTTCGAAGAGCAGCTCGGGGGCGTTGGTGACTGTGTGGCCCGCGGGGAGCAGGTCGGGGCGGCCCAACGAGCTCCAGCCGAGGGTGTTCGTGCCGAGCATTCGGGTGATCTTGGCGGCGGTGAAGGGCATGAATGGTTCGATGGCGACGGCGAGGTTGGCGGTGATCTGGAGCGCGATGTTCATGACCGTCTCGACGCGTGTGGGGTCGGTTTTTACGACCTTCCACGGCTCGCTGTCGGCTAAGTATTTGTTGCCCAGACGGGCTATCTCCATCGCGTCTTTGAGCGCCTCGCGGAAGCGGAACGACTCGATGTGCCCCTCGATGGCGGCGCGAAGTTTCGGGAGCTCGGCCAGCGTGTCGCGGTCGTAATCTGTGAGGGGGCCGGCGGCGGGAACTTTGCCGTTGTAGTACTTGCCCGTCAGCACGAGTGCGCGGTTGACGAAGTTGCCCAACACTGCCACCAACTCGTTGTTGGCGCGCGCCTGAAAATCGCGCCATGTGAAGTCGTTGTCCTTGGTCTCGGGGGCGTTGGCGCACAGCACGTAGCGCAGGATGTCCTGCTTGCCAGGGAAGTCGACCAAGTATTCGTCCAACCACACGGCCCAGCCTCGCGAGGTCGAAATTTTGTCGCCTTCGAGGTTCAGAAATTCGTTTGCGGGGACGTTGTCGGGCAGGATGTAGCCGCCGCCGTGGGCTTTCAACATTGCGGGGAACATGATGCAGTGGAACACGATGTTGTCCTTGCCGATGAAGTGGACCATGCGGGTGTCGGGCGATTTCCAGTAATCCTCCCACCGGTCGGGCAGCAGCTCGCGCGTGGCCGAGATGTAGCCTATCGGGGCGTCGAACCAGACGTACAACACCTTGCCCTCGGCTCCATCGACCGGAACGGGAATGCCCCAATCCAAGTCGCGGCTCACGGCGCGGGGTTGCAGGCCTCCGTCCAACCAGCTCTTGCATTGGCCGTAGACGTTGGATTTCCACTCCTTGTGGCCGTCGAGGATCCACTCCCTTAGGAACGCCTCGTGTTTGTCCAGCGGCAGGTACCAATGTTTGGTCTCCCTGAGCACGGGGGTGGCTCCCGACACGGCGCTCGTGGGGGCGATCAGCTCGGTGGCCGCGAGGCTTGAGCCGCACTTCTCGCACTGGTCGCCGTAGGCTCCGGGCGCGCCGCACTTCGGACAGGTGCCGGTGATGTAGCGGTCGGCCAGGAAAATTCCCGCCTCGGGGTCGAAGTATTGCTGCGAGGTGCTCTCGATGAACTCGCCGCGGTCGTACAGTGTGCGAAAAAACTCGCCGGCGGTCTCGGCGTGGGTCGGCGAGGTGGTGCGCGAGTAGATGTCGAACGACATGCCGAGCCCCTCGAACGAACGCTTGATCACCTCGTGGTAGCGGTCGACTATCGCCTGCGGGGTGGTGCCCTCGTTGCGCGCCTTGATGGTGATGGGCACGCCGTGCTCGTCGGAGCCGCACACCCACACCACATCCTCGCCTCGACCGCGCAGGTAACGGGCGTAGATGTCGGCCGGAATGTAGACCCCGGCCAGGTGGCCTATGTGGATTCCTCCGTTGGCGTAGGGGAGGGCGGCGGTTATTAGGTGGCGTTTGTATTTCATCTTTCCTTTATTTAATTGAAAATTGAAAGTTGAAAATTGAAAATGAGCTACGCGGAATTTCGGCTCGCATGGTTTTGTGTTGCGTTAGCCTCATTTTCAATTTTCATTTTTCAATTTTCCACTTTTTTTATGTCTAACCTCTATGTTGTCGAAACCCTTGCCGTAGACCCCCATCACGCTGCCTACCGAGACGAAGGCGTCGGGGTCGTGCTCCTTGATGGCGCGCAGGATGTTGCTCGTCTCCTGTTTGCGGCAGAGCACCACCAACATCTTGGAGTTCTGGCCGGTGTAGGCGCCCACCCCGTCGAAGATCGTCACCCCGCGATGCAGCCGGTGGGTGATGTCGTCGGCGATCTCGGCGTACATGCGCGAAAAGACCATGATCTGCGACGACTGTTTGTTGCCCGCCAGAATCGTGTCGACCGTGTAGCTGAACACCCCCACCATCACGTAGCCGTAGATGATCATCGCCAGCGGGTTCGAGACGTCGGGCCGCAGGTGGTAGACGAACCACGAGCTGCCGATGATCACGAAGTCGCCCACCATCACCACCCGTCCGTAGGAGACGCGGCGGAACTTGTTGATGATCATCGCCACGATGTCGGTGCCGCCCGTGCTGCCCCCCTGCAACAGGCACAAGCCCACGCCGATGCCCGAGAGCACCCCCGCGAGGATCGCCGAGAGCAGTTTGTCGTCGCCCAAGCCCAGCAGGTTGGGCGGAACTATGGCGCTGAAGATGTTGAGCCACAGCGCGATCGAGCCTATGCCCCAGATCGTCTTGATGCCGAAGTTGCGCCCCACGATGGCGAGCGCAAGCACTATCAGCACGAGGTTGATGAAGAGGTAGCCCAGACCCATCGGGAAGCCCGTGGCGTACTGCAACAGCATCGCAAGGCCGCTCGCGCCGCCGCCTATGCCCTTGGCCGAGGCGACGATGCTCGCCCAGGTGAAGGCGTAGATCATGCCTCCTAAGTGGATCAGTGCGTACTCTTTCAGGTGTCGTATCATGGTTGTCGGGCAGCGTGTGTGGGGTTAAACTACTATGTTGACTATCTTGCCCGGAACGACCACCATCTTTCGGGGCGTCTTGCCCTCCAACCAGCGTTGGGCGTTCTCGTCGGCGAGCACGGCGGCTTCAATTTCTGGGATGGTGAGGGTCAGGGGCAGGGTCTTCTTGAAGCGGGTCTTGCCGTTGACCGACACCGGATATTCGAACTCGGCCTCGACCAAGTACGCCGGGTTGTGCTCGGGCATCGCCTCGTCGAAGATCGTTGCGGTGTGGCCCGTGCGCTCCCAAAGTTCCTCGGCTATGTGGGGGGCGAAGGGGGCTAAGAGGATCGTGAGCGGCTCCAGAATCTGGCGCTTGTCGCACTTGCCCAACTCGTTGAGGCAGATCATGAAGGCCGCCACCGAGGTGTTGAACGAGAAGTTTTCGATATCCTCCCTCACCTTTTTTATCGTCTTGTGGAGGGTTTTCAACTCCTCGGGGGTGGGCTGCTCGTCGGAGATGTCGCCCTGGAAGAGATTCCAGAAGCGGCGCAGGAATTTATGCACACCGTCGATGCCGTTGGTGTCCCACGGTTTGGACTGCTCCAGCGGGCCGAGGAACATCTCGTACATTCGCAGCGTGTCGGCGCCGTACCTTTCGACCATCTCGTCGGGGTTCACCACGTTGAACATGCTCTTGGACATCTTCTCCACCGCCCAGCCGCACACGTACTTTTCATCTTCCAAGACGAACTCGGCGTCGGCAAACTCGGGGCGCCACTTTTTGAAAGCTTCGGTGTCGAGTATGTCGTTCTTCACGATGTTGACGTCGACGTGTATCTTTGTGAAAATAGGTCTAGGGCGTATAATGGGATTTTCGGGATCATCTGGATTATAAATAATATCTAAATCATCAAACGGATAAAAACCATCGTTTCTTCTAAACCAAGATAAATCCATCCCATTTTCTGCGAGGATTTCTTCTATTGCATCTAGATCTACATCTGAGTTAAGACATGAATTTTGTACAGCAAAAATACGTGTTTCTGCGTCTGTTTTTTTATTTATAGAAATGAACTTATTCGTTTCTGGAATACGGTACACGAAGTTCGACCGCCCCTGGATCATCCCCTGGTTGACCAACTTTTTGAACGGCTCCTGGTCGGAGACCACGCCGAGGTCGAAGAGGAACTTGTCCCAAAAGCGTGAGTAGATCAGGTGGCCCGTGGCGTGCTCGATGCCACCCACGTAGAGGTCGACGTCGCGCCAATACTCGTCGGCCTCCTTCGAGACGAGGGCGTCGGCGTTGTGCGGGTCCATGTAGCGCAGGTAGTAGGCGCTCGATCCGGCGAACCCGGGCATGGTGCTCGTTTCGAGGGGATGGCCTTCGTATGTCCAATCCTTGACTCGCGCGAGGGGCGGTTCGCCGGTGGGCGAGGGCGAGAAGTCGCTCACGGGGGGGAGCTCCAGCGGCAGTTTCTCCTGCGGCATGGCTGTGGCGATGCCATCCTTATAATATATGGGAATCGGCTCGCCCCAATAGCGTTGGCGCGAGAAGATGGCGTCGCGCAGGCGGTAGTTGACTTTGAGCTTTCCAAGGCCGCGCCGCTCGATCTCGTCGAACATCCGGACGATCGCATCTTTCACATCGAGTCCGTCGATGATGCCGGAGTTGATCATGCGGCCCGACTTTGCGTCGTAGCTCGCCTCGGCGACGTTGCCCCCCTCGACCACCGGAGTGATGGGCAGATCGAACCGGCGGGCGAAGGCCCAGTCGCGGCTGTCGTGCGCCGGAACCGCCATGATCGCCCCCGTGCCGTAGCCCGCGAGGACGTAATCGCTTATATATATAGGTATGCTCTCTCCGGTGAAGGGGTTCGTGGCGTGGGAACCGGTGAAAACTCCCGTCACTTTTTTTGTGTCGGCAATGCGCTCGCGCTCCGAACGCTTCTTGGTGGCGGCTATGTAGGCGTCGACCTCGGTGCGCTGCTCGGGAGTGGTGAGCTCGCCGACCCACGCGTGCTCGGGGGCCAACACCATGAAGGTCACACCGTGGATCGTGTCGGGGCGAGTGGTGAAGACTTCGAGTTTTTTGTCGCTGCCGACCACGTCGAAGAAGAGTTGCGCGCCGGTGCTCTTGCCGATCCATCCGCGCTGAATCTCCTTGAGCGACTCGCTCCACTGGAGGGTGTCGAGGCCCGACAAAAGCCGCTCGGCGTAGGCGCTCACTCGAAGGAGCCACTGCTGCATGCGACGCTGCTCGACGGGGTGGCCGCCGCGCTCCGAGAGTCCGTCCTTCACCTCGTCGTTGGCGAGCACAGTGCCCAACGCCTCGCACCAGTTGACCATCGTCGAGGCGCGGTAGGCGAGGCGGTAGTTCATCAGCACATCCTGCTTTTGGTGCGCGTTCATGGCGTTCCACTCGGCGGCGGTGAAGCTCAGCTCGGTGGTGCAGGCGGCGTTGAGACCCTCGTTGCCGTAGATCGGGAAGGCTTCCTCTAACTCCGAGATGGGGCGCGCCTGGTTGCTGTCCTGACAGTAGTAGCTCTCGAACATTCGGACGAAGGCCCACTGCGTCCACTTATAGTAGGCGGGGTCGGAGGTCTCCACACAGCGATCCCAGTCGAAGCTGAAACCCAATTTGTCCAACTGCTCGCGATAGCGGGCGATGTTGTCGGCGGTGGTCTTGGCGGGGTGCTGGCCGGTCTGGATCGCGTACTGCTCGGCCGGAAGACCGAACGCGTCGAAGCCCATCGGGTGGAGCACGTTGAAGCCGCAGAGGCGTTTGTACCTTGTATATATATCGGACGCGATGTAGCCCAGCGGATGGCCCACGTGCAGACCCGCGCCGCTCGGGTAGGGGAACATGTCCAAGACGTAGTACTTGGGACGGGCGGGGTCGATCGCCACCTTGTAGGTCTCGCGATGGCGCCACTTTTGCTGCTGGCGCGGCTCTATTTCTTTGAAATCGTAATCCATGTCGGTGTTGTTGTGAGGTGCAAAAGTACGAATTTTTCCGCCACCGGCACAATAATCGGCCGAATATGTGCGTCCGTACACTATGCGACGTTTTTGGCCGGTTGGCTGACTGTGTGAGTGTTACGGATGAGACAAAAATAATTATGAAATTTTTTTACGAAATAATTTGGAAATAGAATTTCTTTGCCCTTATCTTTGCACTCCCAAACGGAAAGAAACACACCGGTCGGGGCGCCGAGGAAACGGCGCGTTTTTCGAGAGAGAAGCGACAAAACAAGACACAACGTTCTTTGAGGTTTTTGAGCAGCTAAAGTTTATTTTGATTTTTCAAAGAAACAATACCTTTGAGGTAAAGCCAAGATTATATTCAAACAAATTTTTACAATGGAGAGTTTGATCCTGGCTCAGGATGAACGCTAGCGGCAGGCCTAACACATGCAAGTCGAGGGGCAGCATAAGATGTGGTAACACATTTGGTGGCGACCGGCGGACGGG
>JAITWH010000033.1 GCA_031285405.1 Alistipes sp. | reverse complement strand
CGACGAATGGCCCTCGACTACGAATACTCCACCGAATCTGCCACCGCAATGCTACAACTTACGCTATGTCAAATCATGCTTAAAAAAATCTATAAATAAATTCAAAACAGATTCTTAGTCTTCGTCTCCGTTTTACGCTTTTTTAAATGCTCGGGGGCCAGCGCGCGCTACGCAGCGCTGAGGCTAACGCGTTATTAGGCTGTGCGTTAGTCTCATTTTCAATTTTCCACTTTCAATTTTCAATTTTCAATTGTATAAGGTAGATCCCTCGTCGCTTTGCTCTGTCGGGATGACATTTCACAAACACAACCGCCCTATTATGGGGCGGTTGTGTTCTGCGTAGCTCAAACCGCTGCCGGCGTTTCGGTCAATTATCAATATGATGGGGGTGGGTGGGGGGTAAAAACGACAGCGCGAAAAAATCGCGCTGTCGTTTGGTTGGTTGTTTTAAAAATTACTTTTTGGCCATTGATTTGGTGGCGGGTTTGGCCATGGCCATTGGTTTGGCCGCTGGTCTTGCGACTGCTTTTACCGCGGGTCGGGCTACTGCTTTTACTGCCGGTTTGGCGACGGCTTTGGCTGCAGGCCGGGCCGCGGCTTTGATTGCAGGTTTGGCCGTGGACTTTGCCATTGGTTTGGCGGCCGTCTTGATCGTGGGTTTGGCCGTGGACTTGATTGCTGGTTTGGCCGCTGCTTTTACTGCGGGTTTTGCCATCGCTTTTACTGCGGGTTTCGCCATCGCTTTTGCTGCCGGTTTTGCGGCAGACTTCATCGCAGGTTTTGCTGCTGCTTTCGCGGCAGGTTTGGCCATTGCTTTGGCTGCCGGTTTGGCCGCGGCCTTCATCGAAGTTTTCGCGGCGGGTTTGGCGGCGGGTTTCGCGATGGCGGCAATGGCGGATTTTGCGGCGGATTTTGTGGGCGGGAAGGCGGCCTTCACCTCGGCGGCACGACGGGTGCGGTCGGCCGCGGAGTAGCCCTCGACGGAGGTGACGATCGAGCGGGCGTCCTTCTTGAGCCCGTCGTTGAACTTTGCCTTGGCACGCGCGGCACAGCCGCAACTCTTTTTTTCCATAACTGTTCTTTTTTTAGAGGTTTGATTCTTACCTATTTTAAACAGCAAAGAGAGTGCCAAACCTATCTTGCGACACGGGGCGGCATGTGCCGCCGGCCGGAACGTAATTAATTGAAAGTGGAAAATTGAAAATTGAAAATGAGCTACGCGGTATTCTGGATTGCTTCGTCGCCTTTGGCTTCTCGCAATGACGGAGGGCCAGCGCTCGCTACGCAACACTTAGGCTAACGCGGTATTAAGTTGTGCGTTAGCTTAAATCGCTGCGGCCGTTGCCGCTTTCAATTTCCAATTTTCCACTTTCAATTAATTACGTGAAGGGGGGTGTTAGCGGATGAAGTTGGTGCGGGCGCCGCGGTCGAACTCGGGGGTGGGGACGCCTCCGGCAGACTCGGACGCGGCGCGTTGACGGAGGTGCCACACGATGTTTTTGGCAGCGTTGCGCACTGTCTGGAGCCCTTCGAGGTCGTCGGCAGCCTCGCCCGGGGCGGCGCCGTGGACGATGCTCCAGTAGGTCGATCCCGCGACGGACATGTTGGAGATGGTGAGGTAGTAGTTGAGCCCCTGCCACGCCACCGAGCCGCCGCTGCGACGTACAGCCACGAGCGACGCGCCGACCTTGCCGGCGAAGAGGCCGCCGTTGGCAGCAGCGACGTAGAACGCGCGGTCGCAGAAGCTCTTCATCGTGCCGCCGATGCCGGCGTAGTGAACAGGCGAGCCGAGGATGATGGCGTCGGCGCTCTTCATCTTTTGGATCGCATCGTTGACGGGGTCGTCGGCGATGATGCACCGCTCGTTCTTGTTGCGCCCGCATGCGCCGCATGCCTGGCAGCCGCGGATCGCGCGGTTGCCGATGTGCAGGATCTCCATCTCGACCCCTGCCGACTGCAACTCTTTTGACATCTCTTCGAGCGCCAGGGCGGTGTTGCCCTTGGCCCGTGGGCTTCCGTTGATTCCGATTACTTTCATAGTGTTGAAGGTTTTTTTTTGTTAAGGCAGCGAATTTTTTAGTTTTTATCTCCGTTGGAGTTCCATACTTCGGGGAGGGCGGTCGACATGTCGTGGTCGCCCCAGCGTTCGCCTATGTTGTCGAGGATCCGCAGCAGCTCGGACACGTCGAACTCGGTGACGAGTGCGAGGCGCGTGGCCTTGAAGTCGGGCAGACCCTTGAAGTAGCTCGACAGGTGGCGACGCATCTCCAGCACCCCCACCTTGTCGCCCTTGACATCGACCGACTTGAGCAGGTGGCGGCGTGCTATGGCGACGCGCTCCGTGACGTCGGGTTGGGGCAGCAGCTCGCCCGTCGAGAGAAAGTGTCTGATCTCGCGGAAGATCCATGGGCGGCCGTAGGTTGCGCGGCCTATCATCACTCCGTCGACGCCCCAACGTTCGAATGCTTGCAACGCTTTTTGCGGCGAGTCGATGTCGCCGTTGCCGATGATGGGAATTTTTATGGCGGGGTTGTTTTTGACCGCTCCGATCAGTGTCCAGTCGGCCTCGCCCTTGTAGAGTTGGGCGCGGGTGCGGCCGTGGATCGTGAGTGCGGCGATGCCTGTGTCTTGTAGCCTTAGGGTTATCTCCTCGATGTTTTTTGAGGCGTCGTCCCAGCCCAAGCGTGTCTTGACCGTCACCGGAATTCCGGTCGGCTCGACGGCGCGCACGATTTGGCGCGTCATCTCGACCATCTTGTCGGGTTCGCGCATCATGCCGCTGCCGGCCCCGCGCCCCGCGATCTTCTTGACCGGACAGCCGAAGTTGATGTCCACAACGTCGGGACGCACGCTCGCAGCCATGCGTGCCGCCTCGACCATCGGTTCGATGAGGTGGCCGTAGATCTGCACCCCGACGGGGCGCTCGGCGGGCTCGATGCGCAGCTTGGCCAGCGACTTGGCGGCGTCGCGGATGAGGCCGTCGCTCGAAATGAACTCGGTGTACATCATGTCGGCGCCGAACTCCTTGCACATCCAGCGGAACGACGGGTCGGTCACATCCTCCATCGGCGCTAACAGCAGCGGCCTCTCTCCCAGATTGAGCTCTCCTATCTTCATCTGTCCGTGTCCTCTTTTCGTGTTATTTCGTCTTTCGGTGCTGCCTCGTCGTGGTACTTTATCCGGCGCACGGCGACGCCCACCACGTCGCCCTTGTAGAGTTGGGTGCGCCGCGTCCAATTGCCGTGCGCGTCGTACTCATACTCCGCCGTCAAGGTGACCTCGAAGCGCTCGAACACGCGCCCCTTGCGGTTTCGCCGGTTGATCCTGACGGCCATCGACGTGAGGTCGCCGTGCTCGTTGTAGCTGTCGATGGAGTTGCGTCCGCCGCGAACTTCGGCGAGTGTGCCGTCGGGGTGGTAGCGGTATCTCTCGCGCCGCTCGCCGGTCAGCTTTTTCAGGCGGCCCTGCTTGTCGTATCTGTATCGTGCTATGACGACCTCCTTGCCCGTCTCGTTTTCCGTCTCGGGCGAGTCGGTGGTTTGCGTTTTGGGGTAGCCGTGGCGGTTGTACGTGTGGCCGAAGTGATAAAAACCGTTCGACTCGACCTCTCTCGTGAGCCGGCCCGCGGAGTCGTACTCATAGAGCACGGCGATCGTTCCGCGGCTCGCGGGGTCGTAGGTCTCGGCGCGTTCGAGTCGCTCTCCCGACAGGTCGTAAAAATAGTTCTCTTCTGAGACCCGCAGACTGTCGGGCCCGCGGAAGGAGGCCATGCGGGTGATGTTGCCGGCGTGGTTGTAGTCGAGCTCGGTGTGGATGTCGAACAGATCGAGGGTGTCCGCCGGCAGGTGTCGCCGGCCCGCCGGATCGTTGAACGACGTCTCGGCCACCCGCGCGGGCGAACCCTGCATCCAAGCCATCGCGGCGTCACTCTTGGCGACGTAGGCAGGACGGGCGCAGCCGGCCGCCAGCGCGACCGTCGCTATGTACACTATCGGTTTCATGTGAGTGCAAAAGTACAACTTTTTTGCGTACCTTTGGCGACAAAATCGAGACATAGATGAACATTGAACAGAAGATCAGGCAGGCGGCGTTGGAGGCTGTCGAAAAACTATACGGAGTGGCCGACGAGGCGTCGGTGCAGATTTCCAAGACCAGAAAAGAGTTTGCGGGCGACTACACCCTCGTGGTGTTTCCGCTGCTCAAGGCGAGTCGCAAGTCGCCCGACGCAACGGCAAACGAGATCGGCGAGTACCTTGCTGCAAACCATCCCGACGTCGAGGGGTTCAACGTTATCAAGGGCTTTTTGAACATCTCGCTGAGGGCGTCGTTCTGGGCGGCGCGGTTTGAGGAGATTGCCGCCGACCCCGAGTTTGGGCGAGGCGCCTCGACGGGGCGCACGGTGATGGTGGAGTACTCGTCGCCCAACACCAACAAACCGTTACATTTGGGACACATTCGCAACAACCTGTTGGGTTGGTCGGTGGCTGAGATTCTGCGCGAATGCGGCGATACGGTGCTCAAGGGTAATCTTGTGAACGATCGTGGTATTCATATCTGCAAGAGTATGTTGGCGTGGCAGATGTTCGGCGGTGGTGAAACTCCCGAGTCGACGGGGATGAAGGGTGACCATCTGGTGGGGAAGTACTACGTGGAGTTCGACAAGCGTTACAAGGCCGAGCAGCGGGAGTTGATGGCGCAGGGGGTGACGGAGGAGGAGGCGAAGAAGAGTGCTCCGATGATACTCGCAGCGCAGGAGATGTTGCGAAAGTGGGAGGCGAGAGACCCCGAGGTGTACGCGCTGTGGGAGCGGATGAACGGGTGGGTGTACGATGGATTCGAGAGGACATACAGGCGACTTGGCGTCGACTTCGACCGCATGTACTATGAGTCGCAGACATATCTGTTGGGCAAGTCGTTGGTCGAGGAGGGGTTGGCGCGCGGTGTGTTTTACAGGCGCGACGACGGTTCGGTGTGGTGCGACCTCACCGCCGACGGGCTCGACGAGAAGTTGCTGCTGAGGGCCGATGGCACGAGCGTATACATGACGCAGGATTTGGGCACGGCCTATCGCAGGTTTGAGGATGAGCGGTTGGATGCGCTGATATACGTTGTGGGCAATGAGCAGAACTACCACTTTCAGGTGCTCAAGCTGCTGTTGGCGAAGTTGGGTTATGGCGAGTGGGCCGACGCGATCTACCACTTGTCGTATGGCATGGTGGAGCTGCCCGAGGGTAAGATGAAGTCGCGCGAAGGGACGGTGGTCGATGCCGACGACCTTGTGGAGGGGATGGTCGAGACGGCGCGCGAGATGTCGGCCGAGCTGGGCAAACTCGACGGACTGTCGACCGAGGAGGCGGCCGAAATTGCGGAGACGGTGGGGCTCGGGGCGCTTAAGTATTTTATACTGAAGGTCGATCCGCGTAAGACCATGCTTTTTGATCCGCGTGAGTCCATCGACTTCAATGGTAATACGGGGCCTTTTATTCAGTATACTCATGCTCGAATTCGTTCGGTGTTGCGTAAGGGGGCTGAGATTAGTCGGAACGCCGACGGCGGATTAGGTGGCGCGGGTGACGGTAATTGCGAAATTGTGTATGTGCCTCAGGAGCTGGAGCTTATCAAGATGTTGTGCGACTATCCGGCGGTGGTGCGGCAGGCGGGTGAGAGCCACTCGCCGAGCCTTGTTGCGGCATACGCGTACGACCTGGCCAAGCTCTACAACAGCTACTACCACGACCACTCGATACTGAAGGAGAGTGCGGAGGCGGTGCGCGATTTTCGTCTGCGGCTGTCGGCCGAGGTGGCGGGGGTGATACGTCGTGCAATGCGGCTGTTGGGCATTATTGTTCCCGAGCGGATGTAGGGGTTTTGCGTAATTGAAAAAAATAGCTTAACTTGCGGGCGAAGTGTATTCACTTTTAAATGAAATTAGGTTATGAAGATGACTAAAATTGTTATGTGGCTGCTGGCGATCCTCGGGTTCACCGGATGCGGTGAGATAGGGCGGGCAGAGTATGGCACTCCGCACGCCTCCTTTGCGATCAGTGGCAGAGTGACCGACGAGGCGGGCGCTTCCATCGAAGACATTAAGGTTGTTGTGATGGACGGCGAGGGGGGCGATCCCGAATATCCGTTGGCTGTCGGGATAACCAATGTCGAAGGGTTCTACGCTATCCATGGCGGCTGGCATGGCGGCAACGCCATTACGGTTGCCACCGAGGATATCGACGGTGCGGAGAATGGTAGCTTTGCCTCGGGAACGGTGAAAATCGAGCTTACGAATGACGATTTCGTGGGTGGCGATGGTTGGGATAGGGGCAAGGTCTCGAAGACCGCCGACTTTATTCTTGATGAAGAGCCTGTTGCAGGGCCTGAGCCTGAGCCTGAACCTGAACCTGAACCCGAATCAGAATCCTTCTCAAAAAAATAATGCTATGAAGACGACTAAACTGATTGCGGGGGTGTTGGTGATGTTGGGGTTTGCGGGGTGCGAGCCCGAGGAGTCGCCCGGGCCGAATGAAGACGGTCTGCCGAGGTGTCAGGAGGACATGTTCTATCCGCTGTACGGCCCGCCGACCTGCTACTGGGAGTCGAGGGCGACCATACCGCAGTGGCTTGAGCCGTCGGAGGGGGCAGTGCTTTTTGTTGACGAGGTTCAAACTCAAGCCGATGAGAATCAGTAGATTGATATCCGGTGCGTTGGTGCTGCTGGGGTTTGGCGGTGTGGTGGGGCTGGGCAGCGGTTGCAGCGCCTCGCGTGCTCAACGGAGCCGTCCGTCCGCCGGCGCCGACAGTGTGGTGACGCGCGACAGCGAGGTGATCATGGTGATGTATGGCGTGAGGCCGACCCCTTACGACCGCGACCGTGTCATCGAGATGCCCGTGCCGCGCAACGTGCCCGTGCCCGACAAGCCGGTGCGCGAAGGGGCGAGTCCCGTCAGCGGCCGGATCACCGACGAGTACGACGAGCCGATTCACGGGGCGGTCGTGATGGTGGTGCCCGAAGAGCTGGAGGTCGGAGTCGTCACCGACGAGGAGGGGCGTTACGAGATCGACGCCGTTGTGGGCGATTGGCTGCGGATCGACTTTTTGGGTTACCTCTCTCAAACGAGGGTGGTGGGGAGACAGAAGACGATGGATGTGCGGATGGAGCCGGACACGATGCCGCTCGAAGAGCAGGTCGTGATTGCAATGTATGGTGTGCCCAACGCACGGTATGACCTCTACAAGCCCGTTCCGAGAACAAAACCACGCCGACGATAGATGAAAAAATGTAAGACAGAGCCGGAACGGCGGCAGCGGCCGGAACGCCGGCGGCGAATAGGGCTACGCAAATGGCTTGGCCTGAACCTCTTTGCGAAGTTGTATAAAGAGCGCGTCGAGGCGCACCCGCTGCGGACGCTCTTTTGGGAGTGTACCCTGCGCTGCAACCTCGACTGTCGCCACTGCGGAAGCGACTGCAAATCATCCGAAGTGCTGAACGCGGCGAACAAGGCGCCTGAACATGAGGACATGCCGCTGAAGGATTTTCTGAAGACCTTGGACACGATAACTCCACACGTCGACCCTCACAAGGTGATGATTGTGTTCGCGGGCGGCGAGGTGCTCATGCGGCGCGACCTCGAACGGGCGGGCATCGAGGTCTACCGTCGCGGCTACCCGTGGGGCATGGTGACCAACGGCATGGCGTTGGATGCCGCGCGATTCGATTCGCTACTGCGTGCCGGGCTGCACTCCATCACGCTGAGTTTGGACGGTTTCGAGAGCGACCACATCTACATTCGCCGCCATCCGCGGAGTTTCGAGAACGCCCTGCGCGCGCTGAGGCTCATCGTTGCCGAGCCCTCGATTGTGTACGACGTGGTGACCTGCGTGACGGCCTCGTCGCTTGAGCGACTGACAGAGTTCAAGGAGTTTCTGATCTCCGAGGGGGTCAAGGCGTGGAGGATCTTCACAATTTTTCCTGTCGGTAGGGCCGCCGAAGACCCGCGACTGCAACTCACCGACGAGCAGTTCACCGAGCTGATGGAGTTCATCGCCGCCACGAAAAAAGAGGGGCGCATTCGCTGCGACTACGCCTGCGAAGGGTTCTTGGGGGGATATGAGACCGAGGTGAGGGACAACTTCTACCACTGTTCGGCGGGGGTGACGACGGCCGGCATACGCATCGACGGGGCCATCTCGGGCTGCACCTCTATCCGCGCCGCCCACGATCAGGGCAACATCTATCGCGACGACTTCTGGGACGTGTGGAGCAACCGGTTCGGCAAGTTCCGCGACCGCAGCTGGGCGCGCAAGGGGGCCTGCGCCGAGTGCAAGGTGTGGAAGTGGTGCCTCGGTAACGGCATGCATCTCTATGATGATGAGGATAATCTGCTGCTCTGCCATTACAAGCGTTTGCGGTGATAGCGGCGCATCTTTCGCACCTCCTCGTCTCGTCGGCGAGTCTGTACTCGGTGTACTATCCTCGCCTCCTCGCCTTCGGTCGGCGCGAAATATGCACCGCTCTGACCGCAAACGGAGTGGATGGTCGTGGGAATAATTCTTAATTCTTAATTTTTAATTCTTAATTTTATATCTTTGCGTCTCGCACGCAAAGATATAATTATGACTCAGGAAGAACTTTTCAAGAAACTGATCGCTCACAGCAAGGAGTACGGGTTTATTTTCCCGTCGAGCGAGATATACGACGGACTCTCGGCCGTGTACGACTACGGCCAGATGGGGGTCGAACTCAAAAACAACATCAAGGCCTACTGGTGGGAGGCGATGACCCGTCTGCGCGAGAATATCGTGGGCATCGACGCGGCCATCTTCATGCACCCCCGCACGTGGGAGGCGAGCGGCCATGTTGGCGCCTTCAACGACCCGCTCATCGACAACAAAGATTCTAAAAAGCGTTACCGCGCCGACGTGCTCTTAGAGGAGCACATCGCCAAACTCGACGACAAGATCGAGAAGGAGATCGAGAAGGCGCGCAAGCGTTTCGGCGACGCGTTCGACGAGGCGCAGTATCGTGCCACCTCGCCGCGAGTGGTCGAACTGCAGAAGGAGCGCGACACTGTGCACGAAAAGATGGTGAAGGCGTTGACCGACAACGACCTCGCCGCGCTGAGGCAGGTGATCGTCGACGCCGAGATTGTCGACCCCGTGAGCGGCACCCGCAACTGGACCGACGTGAGGCAGTTCAACCTGATGTTCGACACCAAGATGGGTTCGGTGGCCGAGGGGGCAGGCACCATCTATCTGAGGCCCGAGACGGCGCAGGGTATCTTCGTCAACTTTCTGAATGTGCAGAAGACGGGTCGCATGAAGATCCCCTTCGGCATTGCGCAGATCGGCAAGGCGTTCCGCAACGAGATCGTCGCGAGGCAGTTCATCTTCAGAATGAGGGAGTTCGAGCAGATGGAGATGCAGTTCTTCGTGCGCCCGGGCGAGGAGATGAAGTGGTATGAGTACTGGAAGGAGTTTCGCATGAGTTGGCATCAGGCGTTGGGCTTCGGCGCGGAGAACTACCGCTTCCATCCGCACGACAAGCTGGCCCACTACGCCAACGCCGCCGCCGACGTCGAGTTCAAATTTCCGTTCGGCTTCAAGGAGGTCGAGGGCATCCACTCGCGCACCGACTTCGACCTTGGCAATCACGAAAAGTTCAGCGGCAAGAAGCTGCGCTACTTCGATCCCGAGACGGGCGATAGCTACATACCATATGTGGTGGAGACCTCGATCGGCGTCGACCGCATGGTGTTGCAGATTCTCTCGGCGAGCTACTCCGAGGAGGCGTTGGAGGGGGGCGACAGTCGCGTGGTGATGCGAATTCCCGCTCCGCTGGCACCCGTCAAGGCGGCCGTGCTGCCGTTGGTCAAGAAGGACGGTCTGCCCGAGATCGCGCGCGGAATTGTCGACGCCCTCAAGTTCGACCATAATGTGCAGTACGACGAGAAGGATAGCATCGGCAAGCGCTACCGTCGTCAGGACGCCATCGGCACGCCGTTCTGCATCACCGTCGACCATCAGAGCGCCGAGGACGGCACCGCCACCATCCGCCGCCGCGACAGCATGACCCAGGAGCGAGTCGCCATCGCCGACCTGCGCGCCATCATCGACCGCGAGTGCGGACTGCGTGCGCTGCTTGAAAAACTCAGTTAGGCTTTGGGATAAAGGATAATTTGTTTACCTTTGCGCTCTCTAAAGACGGTGCGATGGCCGAGCGGTCAGGCACAGCTCTGCAAAAGCTGCTACAGCGGTTCGAATCCGCTTCGCACCTCTCAGCCGAAGAGAAGCCTCACCCCGCGGGGTGAGGCTTTTTCGTAAAAATAACTATCTTTGTCCGGAAACAATCGACACAACCACAACTAAACCAAAAAGCAATGAAGAGAATAATAACGATACTCGCAATGGCCGCCGCCGCGCTCACAGGCACAGTGACCATGACCGGCTGCAGCGCCGACCTCGCGTTCGACGACATCTCCGAAAACGTACACCGCATGGTGATCGACGATATTTACGTGAAACCCCAGGGCTGGAACACAGTCTGGTTCTCCGAGGAGCAGGGGGGCGGCGTGCAGTATATGTACGCCGACATCGACATGCCCGAAATCACGCGCAGTGTGATCTACGGCGGCGCGTGCCTCACCTACCTGAAGCCCGACAACGACCGGCCGATTCAGGAGATGCTGCCCGTGACGGTATTCAACGAGGAGGCCAATGGCCACGCATGGTCCTACACCATCACCTGCGAGTACTCGGTCGGCAAGATGACCATCATCCTGCGCCCCTCCGACTTCAAGTCCGTCTCCCCCGGTACGCTCTATTTTCGCACCGTGGTGCTTTACTAACGGTAGGCGGGCAAAATATCAAACGCGAGGAGGCAGCCACTCCCTCGCGTTTTTTATTCCGCGTAGCTGAAATCGCCGCGGCCGTTGTCGCTATTGTAGAGCCCGTTCGATGTAGTCGCGATAGTCGCGAGCCTCGCACCGGTAGTCGCCATCCTCGAAGAGCGGCGACGAGATCAGAAAGTCGGCCGACGACCGGTTGATGGCCGTGGGCACGTTGTACAGCGTGGCCAACCTGAGCAGCGCCTTCACATCCACGTCGTGCGGCTGGGCCTGCATGGGGTCCCAGAAAAATATCACGGCGTCGACCTTGCCCTCCGATATCATCGCCCCCAACTGTTGGTCGCCGCCCAACGGGCCCGACTTGAGCATGGTGATCTCGGGCACCGGCGCGCACATCTCGTCGCTCCCCAGCACCCTCTCGCACCGTTCGTGCTTCTCGCTGAGGGTTTTGGCGACCATCTTGCCGGTGGTGCCGGTACACACCAACTGGTGCTCCATCAGTTTGTCGCTGTTCCACGCAACCCAATCGGCCAGGTCGCGCTTCAGATTGTCATGCGCCACGAGGGCGATCCGTTTCTTTATCTTTATAATATCCATAATGTCTTGATTTTAAATATTTTCTGCGTAGCTAAAAATCGCTGCGGCCGTTGCCGCTGATTTTAAATGTTTTCTGCGTAGCTAAAAATCGCTGCGGCCGTTGCCGCTTTTACTTAATTGGCAACTCGAATATAAACTCCAACCCCGAGGGATTATTGCGTCGAACCCCGATCTCGCCGCCATGCAGCGCGACGGTGTTGCGCACGATCGACAGCCCGAGTCCCGACCCGCCGGTGTCGCGCGTGCGCCCTTCGTTGACTCGGTAGAACCGCTCGAACAACTTGTCTAAGTGCTGCGTGTCGGCAATGCCGCGCCCGTTGTCGGCGAACGACACCCGTGCCATCCGATCCCTGCTCCTGCCGACCCCGCCGGAGCCCGAACCGCCGACCCTGCCGGAGCCCGAAGAGCCCCCCTCGACAACCTCCGCCGCGACCCGAATTTCGACCCCCTCGCCGGCATGGGCAATGACGTTGTCGGTGAGGTTCCGCAGCACCGAGTAGAGCAAGCTCTCGTTTCCGCGAAAGATCAACCCCTCGGGCATCTCGGCGACGAAGCTGATGTTCTTCTCCACCAGCCCCTTCGAGGTGTCCGACCGCACCTTGTCCAAAAGTTGTGCCGCGTCGATATCGGTGAACTCAAACGCCCCGCGGTTCTCGTCGATGCGCGCCAACAGGCTCATGTCCGAGATGAGCGCCGACAGGGTTTGCGTCTGCGAGTAGGCGCGCTGAAGGTACTGCCGCCGCCTCGCCTCGTCGAGTTCGTTGCCTAAGACGATCTCCAAAAACCCGCGAATGCTCGTGACGGGCGTGCGCAACTCGTGGGCTATGTTGCCCGTCATCTCGCGCTTCAGCCGCCGCGTCTTCTCCCTCGCCTCGTGTTCGCGCAGCCGCTTGACCGCCGCGCCGAAATACCTGCCCAGATAGAGTATGAACATCAGCCCGACGACGAACAGCGCCACCACGAAGTAGAGGAACGCGTTGTCGGGCTTGAGCAGCGACCGCACCTCGATGTCGTAGGGCAGCGCCACCCGCACCACAAACTCGCCGCCGCCGTCGCGCGCGTAGTAGAGATACTTCTCGCCCGCCGAGTTCGACAGCCTGATCGAGGTGCCGCTGCCCGCCTCCCGCGCCGCCGTCATCTCGGGCCGCCCCAGGTGGTTGTCCATCGTGGCGATGTCCAACACGTTGTCGTACACCACCCGCCCGCCGCGATCGACCAGCGTCACCCGCAGGTTTTGCGGCATCAGCGCAATCAGTCCGTCGACCCCTTCGAACCTCTCGGTGAGGCCGGCCCCCGTTCCCACCACTCTCTCGATCTCACCCGCGTAGGCATCCAACCGCTCTTCGAGGGTCTCTGTCTTGTAGCGCCTCATCCGCTGCCCGTCGAACACCACCACCCCCGCCGTGAACAGCGCGAATATCACCACAAAGCTGCCGATCAGCCTCTGCTGAAAACTCAATTTCATAAACTCTTCCCGAAAAAAACTCCCCGAAAAATAACTCAATCCGGATTAAACCGATACCCATACCCCGCCCGCGAAGATATCCAGGCCGCCCGCTCGCCCATCTTCTTGCGCAGCCGCGTGATGTGTACGTCGACCGTCCGCTCGGTGGTGTAGGGTGCATCTTTCCAGAGCCGGTCGATGATCTCCTCGCGCGAGAAAATTCGCGACGGGTTGCGCGCCAACAGCGCCAGAATCTCGAACTCGGTCTTGGTGAGCGCCACCGCCACCCCACCCACAAAGAACTCCTTGGTCGCGAAGTCGAGCGTCACGTCGCCCACGGTGAGCTGCTCGCCGGAGGGTGTTTTGGCCTCCTCGGCGCTGCGTTTGAGCACCGCCTTCACCCGCGCCGACACCTCCTTGAGCGAAAACGGCTTCGAGATGTAGTCGTCGCCGCCCACCGAAAATCCGGTCAGCATATCGTTCTCGGTATCTTTGGCGGTGAGAAAAATTATGGGCACCGTCTTGCCTTCCCTCCGCAGCCGTTCCGCCAGATGGTAGCCCGACATTCCACCCATCATCACATCCAGCAGCACCAACGCGTGGTCGGCCGACAGCCGCTCGATCGCCTCCTCGGCCGACGAGACCATATCGACCGCATAGCCCTCGTTCTCAAGGTTGAACGAGAGGATCTCGCAGATGTCGCGCTCGTCGTCGACCACAAGTATTCGTTTTTTCATACGCAGAGAAATATCAGGGGCAAAGTTATTGAGACTCCATTACTCGGCCGACACAGATCGGTTACAAAGTTGTTACACCGCGCCGTTCGTGCTCCCGCTTCCGAGCGCGTCGCGCAACATCCCGATCGCCGCCTCGGTCGCGGCCGACATTATCTCGGCCCGAGTGCCGGCAAAGTGAAAAACCTCGGCCGTAGTGCCATTCGGGCTTGCCACCGCCACCCAGACAGTGCCGACCGGCTTCTCGACCGACCCTCCTCCGGGCCCCGCGATACCAGTCGTCGCAACCGCAAAGTCGACCCCCATAACCCGCCGCACCCCCGCCGCCATCTGCTCGGCCACCTGCCGACTCACCGCGCCGTGCGCCGCCAACGTCTCGGGCTCGACCCCCAGCACCCCCACTTTGACGGCGTTGTCGTAGGCCACCACCCCGCCCATGAAGTACTCCGACGCCCCCGCCGCCGCTGTGAAAGCCGCCGCCAAGCGCCCGCCGGTGCAAGACTCGGCCGTCGCCACCCGCCATCCCCGAGCCCGCAATAATCCTATGACTTCATCAACAACCATATCGCGTAGCACTAACCACTAATCACTAACCACTAATATCTGTTTAACAATGCTTTGCAAATCTTTTTCGCAAAATTAGGCCCATTATAAATAAGCCCCGAGTAGACCTGAACCAGATTAGCCCCCGCGTCCAACATGGCCAAAGCATCGTCGACCGACATAACCCCGCCGGTGGCGATGATAGGGTAGGCCCCCCGAGTCTTCTCATGCACATAGCGCACCACCTCGACGGCCCGACGTGTGAGCGGCCCGCCGCTGAGCCCGCCCCGCCCGATGGCGTCTAGCTTCTTCCGCGAGATGTGCAGACCGTCGCGCTGAGTGGTGGTGTTGGTGGCGACAATCCCGTCGACCGGCGTACCCGTCACAACGTTCACCACGGCGTCGATCTCCTCGAACGAGAGGTCGGGCGAGATCTTCACCAGAATAGGCTTATACTCATTCTGCCCGCGCCGAAACTCCAGCATCGGCCCGACGATCGACATCAGCTGCCCCTCGGTCTGCATCGAGGCTAACCCCGCGACGTTCGGACAGCTCACGTTCACCACAAAGTAGTCGCCAAACTCATACAGCCGCCTGAACAACTTCAGATAGTCGGCCGGCGCATGCTCTGCCGGCGTAAGGGTGTTCTTGCCAATGTTGATCCCCACGATCGGCCCGCCGCAACCATGCCCGCGAGCGCGCAGATTATCCGCCGCCCGCTCCATCCCATGGTTGTTGAACCCCATGCGGTTGATCAGCGCGCGATCTTTCGGCAACCTGAAGAGCCGCGGCTTGGGGTTCCCGGGCTGGGGCAGGGGAGTCACCGTGCCCACCTCCACGAAACCCAACCCCAGCATCGCCAACTCGCGATACACCGTGGCGTCCTTGTCAAACCCCGCGGCCATGCCCACCGGATTTGGAAACCGCATGCCCAACACCTCGCGTTCGAGCCGTGGGTCGCTCACGGAGAACATCCCGCGCACGATGCCCCGAAGCCCCGGCACCCGCCCGCAGAACCGCAACCCCCAAACGATAAGCCCATGAGCCCGTTCCGCACTAAGCCGAAACAAAACCGGCCGAATCAATTTCTTATACATTTCCGCATAGCTTAATTCTTAATTCTTAATTGTCAAGCCGCGCTCAGCGGCTAAACGCTCCATCATCCCATAAGCCGCCTCATACTCGTTGGGTATTTCGCCGTCGAGTATGGCATTCTTAATAATCTCCTTAATCTCCCCGATAACGTTCGACGGCGGAATCCCATACACTCGCATGATAAGGTCCCCCGTCACGGGCGGCTGAAAATTGCGAATGCGATCCTTCTCCTCGATCTCCACCATCTTGCGCCGCACCAGCTCGAAGTTGGCCAGATACCTGCGCACCTTCGCATCGTTACCACTCGTGATATCGGCCTCACACAGCGTCATGAGCGCCTCCACATCGTCCCCCGCCTCGAACAGCAACCTGCGCACCGCACTATCCGTCACCTCATCCTCGCTCAAAACGATGGGCCGCAAGTGCAGAAACACCATCTTCTGAACAAACTTGCACGGCGCGTCCAAAGGCAATCGAAGCCGCCGAAAAATCCGCGGCACCATCTTCGACCCCACCACCTCGTGGTTATGAAAAGTCCACCCCGCCTTCGCATCGTACCCCTTCGTGGCCGGCTTGCCGATGTCGTGTAGCAGCGCCGCCCACCTCAGCCACAGCTCGCTCGATCGCGCCGCCACATTGTCCAACACCTTCAACGTGTGTACAAAATTATCCTTGTGCGCATTCGCCCCCCGCCGTTCGACCCCCTTGAGCGCATCCATCTCGGGAAATATCAGTTTCAGCAACCCCGCCGAGTCCAGCATATAGAACCCCATCGACGGCACGGGCGAAAGCACGATCTTGTTCAACTCGGTGGTGATACGTTCGGCCGACACGATACCTATCCGCGCGGCGTTGCGACGAATCGCCTCGAATGTCTCATCCTCGATCTCGAACCCCAGCTGCGCCGCGAAACGAATCGCCCGCATCATCCGCAGCGGGTCGTCGGAAAATGTAATATCCGGGTCGCGAGGAGTCCGAATCGTAGCATCGTCCAGATCGTCCAACCCCCCGAACGGATCGCTCAGCTCCCCGAAGGTGTCGCCGTTGAGCGACCACCCCATGGCGTTGATAGTGAAGTCCCTGCGCAGCTGATCGTCCTCGATGGTGCCGGGCTCGCACTCGGGCTTGCGCGAATCCTCGGAGTACGACTCGCGCCGCGCCCCCACGAACTCCACCTCCACCCCCCGCCATTGCAGCATCGCCGTGCCGAATGTCTTAAACACCGACACCTTTACCCCCAACCGCCGCCCCAGCTCCTCCGCCACCGCCGTAGCATCGCCCACCACAACGACGTCGATATCGGTGTTCCCCCGCCGCAGATAGTGGTCGCGCACATACCCGCCGATGACGTAGGCCCGCAGCCCCCGCCCGTCCACCACGCGCGTAATCTCTTGAAATATAGGATGTGTCAACGGCATCTATCGCAGGCAGTCAAGATATTTTCGAATAGTCGTTTCGAGCCCCAAGTAAAGCGCATCCGAGATCAGCGCATGCCCAATCGAAACCTCATCCAACCAGGGAATCGCCTCGGCAAAAAACCGAAGATTCTCCAAACTAAGGTCATGCCCCGCGTTGAGGCCCAACCCCAACCGCCGCGCCTCCTCGGCCGCCGCGACATAGGGCGCAATCGCCGCCTCGCGCCCCGCCGAAAACCCCGAGGCATACCCCTCCGTATAGAGCTCCACCCGATCCGCCCCAACCTCGAAGGCCCCGCGAACCATCTCCACCACAGGATCGACAAAAACAGAGACACGAACCCCAGCCTCATGAAACCGCGCCGTAACCTCCCGAAGAAACTCCGCATGTCGAAGAGTGTCCCACCCCGCGTTGGAAGTCAAAGCCCCGGGGGGGTCGGGCACCAGAGTCACCTGCGTCGGCCGCACCTCCAACACCAGCTCGACAAACGACTCCACGGGGTTCCCCTCGATGTTAAACTCGGTGGTCACCACCCCCGCCAGTTCGCGCACGTCGGCGTAACGAATATGCCGCTCGTCGGGCCGCGGATGCACCGTGATGCCCTGCGCCCCAAACTTTTCGCACGCCGCCGCCGCCGCCACGACCGACGGCACCCCGCCGCCCCGCGAATTGCGAATCACGGCTATCTTGTTGATATTAACGCTCAGTTTCGTCATATTTTTCTATCTTTGCCCCCGCAACACAGCTGCACAACAACTGCCCGCGCAACTGCAAAAGTACAAAACATCGAGCAGATATGAAAATTTTTATCTACTGCCGCCCCCGCGACTACACCACAAGGGCGATCCTCGACCGATTCTTGGAGATATTCAGGAGCAGCGGTCTCGAATGGAGCGTCAACCGCGTCTACGCCGACCACATCTTCAAGATGACCGGCGTACGCGTGCCCACCTACGACAGCGCGCCCGAGGCCACGCCCGACGGCGACGCGATCATGATCGCGATCGGGGGCGACGGAACGTTTCTCGACGCCGTTCGCAACCTCAAGGGCAACCCCATGCCCATCGTGGGGCTGAACGCCGGTCGTCTGGGTTTTCTCGCCAACATCTCGCCCAAGGCCTTCGTCTACGCGCTCGAAGAGATCCGCCACCGGCGCTACACCATCGAGCCCCGCACCATGCTCACCGTCGAGGGCGATTTCCCCGAGACACCCGACTTCCCGTGCGCGCTCAACGAGTTCACCATCTACCGCCACACCGCCGACATGATCGAGGTTTCGGTCTCCGTCGACGACAATCTGTTGGTCAAGGTGCGTGGCGACGGAACGATAGTGTCGACCCCGACCGGCTCGACGGCCTACTCGCTGAGCGCGGGCGGCCCGATGGTCGCTCCGGCGAGCTCCTGCGTCGTCTGCACGGCCATCGCGCCCCACAACTTCTCGTTGCGTCCGCTGGTGCTGCCCGACAGTTCTAAGGTCGACATGCTGGTTCACTCGCGCGGCGGCAGGGTGCAGGTCTCGCTCGACAACACCTCGTTCATCGTCGATGACGGCGCGCATTTCACGATCACCAAGTCGACATGTCGCACTTTTTTGGCGCAGGTCCAAAATATATCGTTCTACGATACGTTAAGAGATAAAGTGATGTGGGGTCTCGACACTCGCGACAACGCGCAGGAAAAATTTTGGACGGAGTAACCCCGCCGCAGGCGTTAATCACACATAAAATACTACCTTTGCAGTTTGATACCGCAACAAAACAGAGTGAACCCGCAACAATATAGATGAACAGCCACGCCAAAATACCCGCGCACGTAGCCATCATCATGGACGGCAACGGACGTTGGGCCGCCTCTCGGGGCATGGATCGCACGCGGGGTCACGCCCGCGGGGCCGACAGCGTGCGTGCCTGCATCGTCGCTGCCATCACGGCGGGTGTGCGCTACGTCACCTTCTACGCCTTCTCGACCGAGAATTGGGGCCGCCCCGCCGGCGAGGTCGACTCGCTGATGGAGCTGCTGTGCGACAGCGTCGTGCGCGAGACCCCCGAGTTGATCGAGCGCGGAGTGCGGGTAGTGGCGATAGGCGACCGCGAGGGGCTGCCCGAAAAGGTGCGCCGCCACATCGACCGCATCGAGGGCGACACCGCGTCGGGCAGCAAGCTGACAATCGTGCTGGCCGTCAACTACTCGTCGCGCAACGAGATCGCCCGCGCCGCCGCCCGAATCGCGACCAAAATCACCACGGGCGAGCTCTCTCCCGAAAACGTTACGGAAGAGACACTCTCGGCGGAGCTCTTCACCGCGTCGATTCCCGACCCCGACCTCTTGATCCGCACGGGCGGCGAGTGTCGTCTGAGCAACTTTTTGTTGTGGCAGTCGGCCTACGCCGAACTATATTTCACCCCCGTCATGTGGCCCGACTTCGGCGAGCGCGAGTTCGCCGCCGCGCTTGAGGAGTACGCCGGCAGGGAGCGCCGCTTCGGCAACATCCAACCAACCCAGAATAATTAGATTAGATGAGACATACACTTATCCTGATACTTCTAACCGTAGGCGCCCTGTCGCTGAAGGCCCAGAACCCAGAGACCGCCGAGGCCACCACGAGCGTCGCGCTCGCCGACTCCGTAGCCACCCCCATCCGTCCGCGCGATCTCCCGTTGATGAACTTCGACACCTCGGGCCGCTACGTTGTGCGAGGGGTCAACGTCCACGGCAGCAACTACTACGACCCCGAGCTGATGAAGACGGCGATGGGGCTCATTCAGGGCGACACGATCACCCTGCCGGGCGACTACGTCTCGGGCGCGATCCGCAAGGTGTGGGGCATGAGGTTCTTTTCGGATGTGGAGATAGTCACCACTCCCGAGGGCGACGGAGTCACCTTCGACGTCTACCTCACCGAGCGCCCCCGAGTCCGCCGCTGGACCTATGAAGGGGTACGCAAACAGGAGGCGACCGACCTCGCGGAGGCATTGAAGCTCACCCCGGGCGGCGAGCTCTCCGACTTCGTGATCGACAAGAACAAGTTCTTCATCCGTAAGCACTTCTCCGAAAAAGGCTTCCGCAACACCCAGGTAACGACCCGCATCAGCAACGACACCCTCATCAACAACGCCGTCAACGTTGCGTTCGTCATAACCAAGGGGCCCAAGGTACGCATCGGCGCGGTCAACTTCGCCGGCAACAGCGAGTTCTCCGACGGCCAGCTGCGCCGCACCTTCAAGAAGACCAACCGCGTGAGCTGGAAGTTCTTCAAGAGCAACAAGTTCAAGGAGGTCGACTACGCGACGGACAAGGAGAATCTGCTCGACTACTACAACGCCAAGGGCTACCGCAACGCCACCGTGATTCGCGATTCGGTCTACCCGCTCAACGAAAAGCGCCTGGCGGTCGACATCACCATCGACGAGGGCAACCGCTTCTACTACCGCAACGTCAACTGGACGGGCAACACGATCTACGACACCGAGATGCTAAACTCGCTGTTGGGCGTAGAGCGCGGCGCGACCTACGACCGCAAGACCCTCCACAAACGCTTAGGGGTGGGGCGCGAACCCAACATCGAGGACAACTCCACCGTCGCGGCGCTATATCAAAATCAGGGCTACCTCATGTCGGCCATCGAACCGGCGGAGGTAGTTGTGGGTGTCGACTCGCTCGACCTTGAGATCAAGATATTCGAGGGCGAACCCTTCACCATCAACAACGTCGAGGTCACGGGCAACGAGCGCGTCAACGACGAGGTGATCCGCCGCGAGGTGTCGACATACCCGGGCGAGCTTTACAGCCGCGAGTTGGTGATGAACACCATCTACCGCCTCGGGGCAATGGGCCACTTCTCGCCCGAGGCGATAGCCCCCGACATCCAACCGGTCTCCAACAATCTGGTCGACATCTCATGGAGCCTCGAAGAGCAACCGTCCGACAAGGTCGACGTCTCCGGAGGGTGGGGCGCGGGCATGTTCGTCGGCTCGGTGGGGCTGCAGTTGAACAACGTGTCGTTGGATAAATTCTTCAAAAAAGGCGCATGGAGACCCTACCCGCAGGGCCAGAACCAGCAGATAGCCATCCGCGGCCAGACCAACGGCTCCTACTACAAGGCCCTCTCGGCCAGCTTCACCGAACCGTGGTTGGGCGGCCGCAAACCCCACTCTCTCACCCTGAGCGGCTACTACTCGGCCGAGAGCAACGCCTACTACATCTGGCAGACGGGCTCGATGTTCTTCCGCACAATGGGGGTCGCGGCGGGCATCGGCTTCCGCTTAAATTGGCCCGACAGATATTTCACCCTCTACACCGAGTTGGGCTACCAACGCTACATGCTCGAAAACTGGGAGGGCTTCCTGATGGGCACCGGCAACGCCAACATCTTCACCGCCAAGGCCGTCTTCGCCCGTTCGTCGGTGTCGCAACCCATCTTCCCGAGGTACGGATCGGAGTTCTCGCTCTCGGTGACCCTCACCCCGCCGTGGTCGCTGTTGGACAACAAGAACTACGCCGACCCGACCCTCTCCGAGGACGATCGCTACAAGTGGATCGAGTACCACAAGTGGAAGCTGTTGGGCCGCATATTCCACCCCCTCACCGTCGACCAGAAATTAGTGCTGATGGCCAAGGTCGAGATGGGCTACCTGGGCCATTACAACCCCAACAAGCTCTCACCGTTCGAGGGCTTTCGCATCGGGGGCGACGGCATGACGGGCTACACCATGTACGGTGAGGACATCGTCGCCATGCGCGGCTACAAGGACATGGGCCTCGTGCCGATCGAGAGCCAGCAGATTCGCGACAACGCCCGAGTCTACAACAAATACACCCTCGAAATGCGCTACCCGCTGCTGCTCCAACCGCGCTCCACAATCTACGGCTTGGTGTTTGCGGAGGCGGGCAACGGCTTCTCGTCGTGGAAGACCTTCAACCCGTTCCAGCTCAAACGCGCACTGGGCGCGGGCGTGAGGATCTACCTGCCGATCGTCGGCATGTTGGGCTTCGACTGGGCATGGGGCTTCGACCGCGCCGCCGGAGAGCTCGAACGCGCCGGCAGCGACATCTCCTTCACCATGGGACAAGAGTTTTGAGCCGGAACGCCGGCAGCGATTTGAGCTACGCAAAATAAAAAATACAGGCGGCCCGTCCGCCTGTCATCCCGACAGAGGAGCATAGCTCCGACGAGGGATCTACCTTATAGTTTTAAAAATTTAAGAATTTAAAAATTTAAAGGTCATGAAAAAGGCACTATTGATCGCAGCAACATTGATTCTGTCAACGGGCGCCACCCTCGCCCAGAACTACATGGTCGTCGACAGCGAGAAGATCTTCAAATCCATCGCCGCCTACAACAGCGCACTGGCCGAGGTCGAGGCCGACGCCCAGAGGTACCAACAGCAGATCGACGAAGCGTTCGACCAGCTGGCCCAGGCGTTCGACACCTACCAGCAGCGCAAGGCGTCGCTCAGCGCCACCGACCGCGCACGCGAGGAGCAGCGCATAGTCGACCGCGAGGAGGAGATCAACAAGTTCCAGTCCGACACCTTCGGCGAGCAGGGCACGGTGATGACCAAGCGCGTGCAGCTCATCAAGCCGATTCAGGACAGGGTTTTCGCGGCGATCGAGAAGTACGCCGTCGACCACGGCTACGACATCGTGCTCGACCTCGCGTCGAACCCCACGGTGCTCTACCACAAGCCCTCGGCCAACCACACCGACGCCATCATCGCGACAGTCCAATAAACGAGAGTCAAGCAAATAATTCTAACCATAAAAACCAAAATGAAGAGAACCATTAAATTTCTACTCGTAGCCGCGTTCACGCTCGGCTCCACCGCCCTTTTCGCGCAGAAGCTCGGCCGCATCGACTACCTGGGCATCATTCAGGCGATGCCCGAGATGACCACCGTTCAGGAGAGCCTCCAGAAGGCCGAGACCGAGTACCGCGAACACCTCGAAAGCCTCCAGGTCGAGGCCAACCGCAAGGTCGACGAGATTCAGAGACTGCCCGAGGGCACCACCGAATCTGTACGCCAACTGCGTCAGCGCGAGGTCGTTGAGCTCCAGCAGCGCTATCAGGAGTACCTCCAGTTGGCCCAGCAGGGCCTTGAGCAGACCCAGATGGAGCTGATGCAGCCGCTGCAGGACAAGGCCGACGCCGCGATTCAAAAGATCTGCAAGGCGCAGGGCATAGTGGCCGTATTCCAGATCGACCAGCAGGCGATCTACCTCGACGCCGAGGCGACAATCGACATCACCGCCGCCGTCCGCACCGAGTTAGGAATCACCGCCACTGCCACCCCCGCCACAACCCCTGCCCAGTAGACCGGCGGTTTGAGAGCATAAAGCCCCCCGTCATTGCGAGGGCTCTGCCCGAAGCAATCCATAAGACGACCGACTCATAATAATGAGTCGGTCGTCTTTGCATAAAGTCATCCCGAAAGAGGCCGGAACGCCGGCAGCGAATTATTCCGCGTAGCTTCAGTCCGAACGCCAGCGGGGGGCATCAGCCCTCCGCCTGGGGTGGCGGAGGACTGACGAGTTTGCAAGCAAACTCGAATTCCACACCGCGTAGCTAAATATCGCGTAGCCTAAGCGTCGCGTAGCGCGCGCTGGCTCCCCGGCAGCGACTTGAGCTACGCACTATTATGTCATCCCGAGCGAGGCCGCAGGCCGACGAGGGATCTACCGAATAGTTGAAAAATTGAAAGTTGAAAATTGAAAATTGAAAATTGAAAATGAACTGACACCCCCCCACGTCATTGCGAGGAGTTGAAAACTCCGAAGCAATCCATAATTCTGCGTAGCTGCAACACGACGCCGAGCAAGGGCGAAATTGCGCCCCGCGAAATTTCAGCCCGCCGCTGGGGGCGTAGCTTTTTCGAGCATGCTCGAAAAAGCGAGCTGAAAGTGCATCGCAAAGCGATGCGGCACTATTGGGCGGCATCGTGCTGACGAGGACTCCGTCCTCGAATCCCACATCGCGTAGCCGAAGTACCGCGTAGCCTGAATGTTGCGTAGCGCGCGCGAGTCCATAGTTGCCGCATCGCTTCGCGCTGCACTTTCAGCTCGCTTTTTTCGAATATATTCGAAAAAAGCTACGCCCCCCGATAGCGAAAAACGGCGTTAAAAAACCGGCCGACTAAAAGTGGAAAGAAATCGAGACCTTTTGGTTCCAAAAGCGCCGAAGGCGTCGATTTCGAACGTTAGGCGGTCGGTTTTAGCCTTTTTTCGCCTCGGGGTGAGTTTTTTTGCTTACTTTTTTTGCTCATCAAAAAAAGTAAGTCGCGCCAGCGAAAGCCGGAACGCCGGCGGAGATTTTTATTCCGCGTAGCCAATTATCA
>JAITWH010000018.1 GCA_031285405.1 Alistipes sp. | reverse complement strand
TTACCGACGAATGGCCCTCGACTACGAATACTCCACCGAATCTGCCACCGCAATGCTACAACTTACGCTATGTCAAGTCATGCTTAAAAAAATCTATAGGTAAATTCAAAACAGATTCTTAAATTGCAAAACCCCGTCATTGCGAGGAGTTGAAAACTCCGAAGCAATCCAGAATACCGCGTAGCCTAAGTGTTGCGTAGCGCGCGCTGGCCCATAGTTGCCGCATCGCTGCGCGACGCGCTTTCAGCTCGCTTTTTTCGAATATATTCGAAAAAAAGCTACGCCCCCCACTTTTCAAAAAGCGTGAAACGTAGACGAAGACTAAAGTGAATTCGTTTGTAGCCGCGCACAAACGTATCACTTTAGGCGAGTCGCAGTAGCTTTTTGGAACGTGGGGTGAGTTTTTTGCTTACTTTTTTTGCTCATCAAAAAAAGTAAGGCGCGCCAGCGCAAGCCGGAACGCCGGCAGCGATTTTAAAAACATCACAAAAAATCAAAAAAACTGAAACAAAACAGATACCCAAAACGTAATAACACGCCACGATAAAAGACCAAAAAAAACAAAAAAAGAGCCCATACCTATATTAATAAGAAAAACAACCAAAAAAAAGTGTCGCATTCGTAACACTCGACAAAAAAAAGCGTTACATTGGTAACACTACCCCCCAAAAAACCGTTACATAGGTAACACAAGCCCAAAAAAAAGCGTTACATAAGTAACACAAAAAAGAAGCCCGAACCTAAAAAAGGTTCGGGCTTCAAACACAAGGCAGCAAAACTGCCCACGAAATTAAACGGTAGCCATGTGCTGAATCAGCTCCACAACCTTGTTAGAGTAGCCCCATTCGTTGTCATACCACGAAACGAGCTTCACAAAGTTGCCATTCAGCGAAATACCGGCTTTTGCGTCGAACACCGAGGTGCGAGCTTCGCCGATAAAGTCGCTCGAAACTACCTCATCCTCAGTGTATCCGAGGATGCCTTTCAGCTCGCCATCGGCCGCAGACTTGATTGCAGCGCAGATTTCGGCGTAGGTTGCGGCCTTTTCGATGCGGCAGGTGAGGTCAACCACCGACACGTCGAGGGTCGGTACGCGGAAGGCCATACCGGTCAGCTTGCCATTGAGGGCGGGGATAACTTTACCCACGGCCTTGGCGGCGCCGGTCGACGAGGGGATGATGTTGCCGGCGGCGGCGCGGCCACCTCTCCAGTCCTTGGCCGACGGTCCGTCGACGGTCTTCTGGGTAGCGGTGGTGGCGTGAACTGTGGTCATGAGGCCTTCGACGATGCCGAACTTGTCGTTGATGACTTTCGCCAACGGAGCCAGACAGTTGGTGGTGCACGAAGCGTTCGAAACGATGGGCTCGCCCTTGTACGAAGCGCTGTTGACGCCCATCACGAACATGGGGGTGTCGTCCTTCGAGGGGGCCGACATCACGACGCGCTTTGCACCCGCCTTGATGTGAGCTTCGGCGGTCTCCTTGGTGAGGAACAGACCGGTCGACTCGACCACGTACTCGGCGCCCACTTCGTTCCACTTGAGGTTGGCGGGATCCTTTTCGGCGGTGATGCGGATGGCGTTGCCGTTAACGACCAGCTTGCCGTCCTTCACCTCGATGGTGCCGTTGAACTGACCGTGCACCGAGTCGTAGCGCAGCATGTAGGCCATGTAGTCGACGGTGATGAGGTCGTTGATCCCGACAACTTCGACCTGTGCGGCCTTGTTGCAGGCGGCGCGGAATACCAGACGGCCGATGCGGCCGAAACCGTTGATACCGATTTTAATTTTGCTCATGATCTTTTTGTTTTATAGGTTGAATTTTTGTTGCTTTTTGTTCTTGCTTTTGCTTTGGCCGCCCCTCGGTCGGACGACCGGCGCAAAGTTACATAACTTCCTTGACGTGTGCAAGTGTTTATTAAATTTTTTTAATAAGGGGTTTTTTCTTTTACGTTACTTTTTTGGCCCGCAAAAAAGTAACCAAAAAACCCACCCCGAGGCGGCGGCAACGGCCGCGGCGAGATATTTTAGCGCTAAATAAATCGCTGCCGGCGTTTCGGCAAATCGACGCTCTTCGGCGGTTTTGCGAGCAAAACGTCTCGATTTCTTGACGCTTTTAGCCGCCTATTTTTTAACGCCGTTTTTCGCATCGGGGAGGCTACGCAACGCTGAAGCTACGCAACGCTTTGGCTACGTGAAATTTACCACCCCACCCTTCGGGCACCCCTCCATGGAGGGGAACTGCTACGCGGCACTTTGGATTGCTTCGGACTACGTCCTCTACTATAAGGTAGATCCCTCGTCGCTTCGCTCTGTCGGGATGACATTTGCTGCGTAGCTAATTATCAATTATCCATTGTCAATTGTCAATTAAATCGCTGCCGGTGTTCCGGCCATTTTCAATTTTCAACTTTCAATTGTCAATTACTATACGGTAGATTCCTCGTCGGAGCTTCGCTCCTCTGTCGGAATGACATTGAGGCGGCGAGAGCAGGTTAGAAGAGTTGTTGCATGACGGCTTCGGGGTGTTTTTCGGACCTTCGGGAGGTGGTCTTGCGGGTGCGTTTGGCCATTGCGGAGGCGAAGACGAAATCCTCCAACTCGGGGTTGTTGGCGTGCATGATGTCGTGGCGGGTGCCCTCCCACCACTTGCGCCCCTCGTGGAGGAAGACGACCTTTTGGCCGATCTCCAGCACCGAGTTCATGTCGTGGGTGTTGATGACGGTGGTGATCTTGTACTCGCGGGTGATCTCGGCGATGAGGCGGTCGATGACCCCCGAGGTGATCGGGTCGAGACCCGAGTTGGGTTCGTCGCAGAAGAGGTACTTGGGGTTCATGACGATGGCGCGGGCGATGGCGACGCGTTTGATCATGCCGCCGCTCAGCTCCGACGGGTAGAGGTGGTTGACCCCCGAGAGCGCAACCCTTTCGAGGCAGAAGTCGACGCGGTCGCGCTTCTCGGCCTCGGTGCGATCGGTGAAGAGGTCTAAGGGGAGGCGGACATTCTCCTCGACGGTGGAGCTGTCTAACAGCGCCCCGCCCTGAAAGATCATGCCCATCTCCTGCCGGATGGCTTTGAGTTGTTGGAAGTCGAGGCGGGAGAAGCAGACGTCGTTGTACCAGATGTCGCCGTCGTCGAGCCCCACGAGCCCCACGAGGCACTTCATCATCACGGTCTTGCCCGAGCCGCTGCGGCCGATGATCAGGTTGGTCTTGCCCTTGTCGAACTGCACCGACACGTCGTCCAATACGGTTCGGCCCTCGAAGCTTTTGGTAATATGCTCTCCTTTTATCATATCAGTAGCCATTGGGTTAGAATGAGGTTGAATATGAGGATGGTGATGCTGCTGGCGACGACGGCCTGGGTGCTCGATCGGGCGACCTCAAGCGAGTTGCCGCGAGCGTGGTAGCCGAAAAACGACGACACCGAGGTGATGATGAAGGCGAAGACCGAGGTCTTGATGAGGGCGTAGACTATCGACCACGGTTTGAAGTCGAGGTGCAGACCCACGATGAAGTCGCCCGGCATGAGCACACCCGTGAGGGCGCACACTGCGTAGCCGCCCGTCGTGCCGACCAAGATGCTGAGGATGCAGAGAAACGGGAAGAAGAAGACAGCCGCGACGATCTTGGGCAGGATCAGGTAGCCCGCCGAGTTGACGCCCATCAGCTCCAGCGCGTCGATCTGCTCGGTGATGCGCATGGTGCCGATCTCCGACGCGATGCTCGACCCAACCTTGCCGGCGAGGATGAGTGCAACCACGGTCGAGGAGAACTCCAGGATCATCGTCTCGCGAGTGGCGTAGCCGATGAGCGAGCGGGGAATGAAGCCATCCTCCAGATTGATGGACATCTGCAACGCGACCACCGCCCCCATGAAGACCGAGATGATGGCCGTGATGACGATCGACCCGAGACCTACCGCCTCCATCTCGTTGATGGTGCGGCGCAGATAGATTCGCCGCTTCTCCGGACGGGAAAAGACCTTTCCCATCAGGAGGACGTAGCGGCCGACATCTGTCAAAAACCTGTTTATCATCACTTCCTGTTTTTAGAGTCATCATCCTCCACGACCTCCACCTCTTCGAATTCGACATACTCGCCGACACCGCGGCTTACCTTTTTTTCGACGGCGGCGCGGGGGGCCTCGACCGTCACACTGCCCTCTCGTTGTTTACGTGCCTGGCGCTGGGCCTGCTTCTGGGCCTCCTTGGCCGCGCGGTTGTAGGCCTCGACGTTCTTGCGCAGGAAGCGGTTGAACGTCGCTCGCAGGATTAGGCCTATGAACCAGATTATGGCCAGGAAGATGAATAGGAACTTTATGAATACCATAGCTTTTTGTTTTTTGAATCATGAATCATGAATTATGAATCATGAATCGGGGTGTGCTTCGCACGTATTTTAATTTTGCGTTAGCCGATTCATGATTCATAATTCATAATTCATGATTCTACTTTAAGGTCTCTAATGTTTTTCTTGTCTACGATCACGCCGTTTTCTAACACTACGATTCCGGTTGGGGCGCGGAGCATCGTTATCATGGTGGTGGCGTCGATGTTGTAGGCCTCGACGGGGTGGCCGGCGAAGGTCACGGTTTCGGCGCCGGACAGGGGGGTCGACGTCAGCAGCACTATCCTCGCTCCCTCTTGGGCCGCGCGGGTTGCCACGCTTGCGAACCTCTCGGCGCAGGCGGGGGTCACGAGGTCGAGGCGCGAGGCGCAGAGCATGTAGACCCGTCCGTCGAAGTCGACTATGTCGCGGGTGGCGTCGCCGGCGGCGTTGAAGAGGGCGAACTCGCGGAGCGACATTGCGGGTTGGTCGGAGGCGGGTGTCGTCGCGGGGCTCTCGACGCTCTCGACGAACTCCCATCGCGAGGAGTCGTACCACGTGGTGTCGGAGACGGCGAACTCGCGCAGCGATCCGTCGCGCAGGTCGCGGTAGATCATTCGCATCTCTTCGGCCGCCCCACCCTCTCCTTGGGTTGCGGCGCGCAGGTTCACACCCTTTTTGTAGGGCAGGAAATCTATGAGCGGCAGGTGGCGGTAGCATTGGATGCCGAGGCCGACGGCCATGCAGGCGAAGAGGAGGGTGGCGGTCAGTTCGCGCGGAGTGACGGGGAGGATGTTTAGTTTGCGGCGGCGTGCGTCGCGCCACACGATGAGGGCCAGCGCCCACAGCACGACGTTTTTGCCGAACGACGCCCAGGGCGACATTTTGAGCGCGTCGCCGAAGCATCCGCAATCCTCGACCGGCAGCAGCGTGGCCGAGAGCAGCGTCACCACCGAAAAAAAGCTCATGACTAACAGTGCGACGATCGAGACGAGGCGGGTCTTCACGCCGAACACGAGCATCAGCCCCACGATCAGCTCGGCGGCGCAGAAGGCGATCGAGAGCGGGATGCGGAGGTCGGTCAGCGCGCCGAAGCCGTAGACGTTGAGGTACTCGGTGATCTTGAGCGCCGTGCCCAACGGGTCGATCGTCTTTACGAAGCCCGAGAAGATGAAGGTCAAACCCAGCAGGAGGCGACTTGCGGTTGCCCAGTTAAAAGAGGAGGGTGAAAAGTGAAAAGGGTTGGTTTTCATAGCTTTTCGAGTTGCGTTAGTATCTTCTTGTGTATCTCTTCGGGGGGTAGTATTTTGTCGGCTCCGTCGGAGCAGTCGATCACTCGGAGGGCGGGGTCGTGGCGGGCGGCGTCTAAGTAGACTTCGCGCACGCGGCGTTGCAGCTCGGGCGACGATTCGTGGATATCTTTTTCGCCCTTCAGGTATTCGCGGTCGGCCCCTTCGCGCGTCTGGCTTAGTCGTTGGGCGGTGATGATAGGGGGGACGTCCAAAAATAGCGAGAGGTCGGGGCGGGGGATGGCGTTGATGCAGAACTCCAGCTCCACTATCCACTCCCCGAGTCGGCGGCGGTCGGCGGGGTCGTTGAGCTTGGCGCACTGGTAGCCGACGTTGGAGTAGACGTATCGGTCCAACAGCACCCAGCGCCCCTCGGCCAGCCACTCACGGAGCATCGGTGCGGCGGCGGCGCGGTCGCCGGCGAAGAGCAGCGCGACCAGATAGGGGTCGAGCTCGCCCAACTCGCCCCTCAGGAAGCGTGCTATCAGCTCGCCGTAGACCGGAGTGTCGAACCTCGGGAAGTGGAGGTACTCGACGGGGTGACCGAGGGTGGCGACACGCTCTCTCAGCAGGTGCATCTGGGTCGATTTTCCGGCTCCGTCGAGCCCTTCGAGTGCTATTATTGGCATCTTTTTAAATCATTAATCATGAATAATGAATCATGAATCTGGGGTGTGCTTCGCACGTATTTTAGTCTGGATTGCTTCGTCGCCTTTGGCTCCTCGCAATGACGGTCGCAATTTTCAATTATTATCTTGTTAGCATTTTTAGGGCTTTTTGGAGGGATTCTATTAGTTTGGTTACCTCGTAGGGGGTGTTGTAGAGGGCGAATGAGGCTCGGCAGATGGAGCTTACTCCGTAGTGGTCGGCCAAGGGTTGGGCGCAGTGGGTGCCGGTGCGGGTGGCGATGCCCTGCTTGTCGAGCAGCACCCCGATGTCCGACGCGTGCGTGCCCTCGACGGTGAACGAGACTATGGGGGCCTTGTCGGGCGCCGTTCCGTAGATTCGCAGGCCTTCGATCTTTTCGAGCCCTTCGGTCGCGAGCCGCAGCAGCGCTTGCTCGTGGCGCTCGATGTCGCGGGGGTCGAACTGCGTCAAGTATTTTATCGCCTCGGCCAGCCCCACCGCCCCGACGAAGTTGGAGGTGCCCGCCTCGAACTTGAAGGGGAGCGCCGCCCACGTGGAGCCCGCGAACGAGACTCGGTCGACCATGTCGCCGCCTCCGAAGAGGGGGGGCATGCGTTCGAGCAGCTCTCTCCGTCCGTAGAGCACGCCTATGCCCGTGGGGCCGTAGAGCTTGTGGCCCGAGAAGGCGTAGAGATCGCAGTCTAACTCGCTGACATTGACCCATGTTTTGCTGTCGCTTGTTTTGCTGTCGCTGCCGCCGCCGTGTACGACGCCCTGGCAACCGTCGACCACTACCGTGACTCCGTGGCGATGGGCGATGGCGGCGGCGCGCGCGATGTCGGTTCTTGTTCCCAACACGTTGGAGCATTGGGTTATGGCGAGGATCTTTGTGCGTTCGTCGATTAGGCTTTCGAGGGTGTCTAACTGCAGCTCTCCGGAGTCGTCGAAGGGGAGCGTGCGTATCTCGCCTCGGCAGGCCAATTGCCAGGGGACTATGTTGGAGTGGTGCTCCATCTCGCTGACTATCACGTTGTCGCCCTCGGCCACCAAGAGTTCGCAGAGGCTGCGTGCGGCGAGGTTCAACGAGGCGGTTGCTCCCGAGGTGAAGATGATCTCATCGGGGCTCTCGGCCCCGATGAACTCGCGGACAGTCTCGCGGGCCGACTCGTAGAGCGCCGTCGCCTCGTCGGAGAGTCGGTGGGCGCCTCGGTGGATGTTGCCGTTGGAGTTGAGCATCATGGTCTCCATCGCCTCGATCACCTGTCGCGGTTTTTGTGCCGTCGCGGCGTTGTCTAAGTAGACCAACGGGCGGCCGTAGAGCTCGCGGTCGAGTATCGGGAAGTCGTCCCTGATTCTGTCTATGTCAAACTGTCTCATAGTACTCTCTTAAGTAGGTGTCCTCCAGCCTCCTCATTGCTCGCTGCTGGCGCAGGGTTTTGTCGCCGTGGCCGCACAGGTGGAGCACGCCGTGAATCATCACCCGCCTCATCTCGACCTCGGGGGCTATTAGCAGCGCCTCGGCGTTGGCCATCACGGTTGCGGGGTCTATGAAGATGTCTCCGCTGACTTTTCGGCCTTCGGAGTAGTCGAAGGTGATGACGTCGGTGGGCCAGTCGTGGCCGAGGAACTGGCGGTTCATGGCTAAGTGGCTCTCGGGCGAGCAGAAGATGTAGTTCACCTCGTCGCACAGGTAGCCCTCGCTCTCTATCGCGCGACGGATCCACTTCGCCGTTCGGGCTTTGGCCTTTGGGGTGTAGTTTGTTTCGTTGCTATGGTATTTTATTGCCATCTTTTTTATGTCGCGTAGCCTGAATATCGCGTAGCACTAACCACTATTTGCGCAGCCACTGTTCGGGGTCGAGCACGGTCGATCCCTGCTGCATCCAGACCATCACTAAGTGTCGGTCGGGGTTGTCGGAGCTTGTGATGCGGCCCAGCGACTGGCCCAGAGTCACGCGGTCGCCGCTCTTGACGGCCGGTGCGGCGATGTTGCCGTAGCCCACCACGTAGTCGCCCGAGCGCACCATCACGCACTTGTCGAACTGCCCGAGGTCGGAGATGAGAGTGACCGTCCCCTCGAACACCGCCTTGACCTCGGAGCCCCGACGGGCGGCGATGATCATCCCCTTGAAGTCGGACTCGATGCCGTCGGACGAACGCTCCTTGCCGAAGTGGTGCAGGATGAGGCCCGGCGCTCCGGTCGGCCACGGCAGACGCCCCTTGTTCTCGCCGAAACGGCCCGACAGCACGATGTCGGCCTCGGTGAGGGCGGTGGCGCGGGCGGCGCGGGCCTGACGCTCCATGATGCCGTCGATCTCGCGCTGGGCGGCGGCTATCTTTTCGCGCTCGGCACGGGCTTCGGCGGCGAGGCGGGTGCGGTCGGTGCCGAGGGTTTTGAGAGCCGCCTCGTAGCGCGCCTCGTCCCTCGCGAGGGAGACCAACAGCGCGTCGCTCTCCCGACGGAGGCCCGCCAGCTCGACCTGTTTTGTTCCCAATCTCTCGATTTCGCTGCTCAGGGTGCGGGCGAGGGAGTCGACCATCTCGCCCTTTTGTCGGCGCGCGAGGTTGTAGCGGCGGATCAGCGACATGCGGCGCACGGCGTCGTTGAAGTCGCGGGAGGCTAAGAGCAGTGTCGTCGCGGTGCCGGTCTTGTGGTTTTTCCACGCCGAGTAGACCGCGCGGCCGTAGCTCTTTTTGAGCTCCTCAAGGGTGTTTTCGAGTCGTCGGGTCTCGCGTGTGTCGGCGTTCATCTCGGTGGTAACTCGGCGCCACTCGCGGTCGAGGTCGGAGGCGATTTCGCGCTTGGCCCCGATGGTGCTGCGGGCGATCCTCAGGTCGCTCTCCGAGCGGGAGATGTTGCCCTCGATCGTGCGGTTGAGGCGTTCGATCTCGGCGAGGCGCTCTTCGGAGCGACGTTTGACGGCGTTCTGCGCTTCGATATCTCGCTGTTGGGAGAGGCCGACAAGGCTTGCCCCCACGAGGGCCGCCATTCCGAACACTATCCTCAACGACTTTTTCATTCCAATCTTGCCAACCGTTCTTCGATTTCGTCGGCGGGTTCCCATCCCGCGTCGCGCGCCCTTTTCCAATATACCGACGCCATGAACTCCTCGCCCAGCGCCCAGAGTATGTCGCCGTAGTGGAACATCAGCTCGGGATTGCCGTCGCGATCGAGGGGCAGCGCCTGCTGCATCACCCGCCGCGCTCCGGCGTAGTCGCCCGTCTTGTAGAGCACCCAGGCGTAGGTGTCGAGATATGTCGAGAAGTTCTCCCTCAGCTTCACCGCCCTCGACGCCATGCCCAGCGCGCGGTCGAGTTCGCGACCCTCGGTGGCGAGGTAGTAGGCGTAGTTGTTGAGCACCAGCGCGTTGTCGGGGTCGAAGTCGAGCGCGCGGTTGTAGGCGGCGTAGGTTTTGCGATTGTCGCCCGCCTCGTGCCACAGATTGCCTATCGCGCCCCACACCTCGCTGCGCAGGGAGTCGGTCGCGGCGACGGGGAGGGCCCGGGCGAGGGTTTTGCGCGCCTCCTTCGGGCGGCCCATGAACTGCATGGCGCTTGCGCGGAGCATGTAGATCTGCACCTCGCTGGGGAAGAGCTCCAACGCGCGGTCGCTGTAACGCGCCACCGAGTCGGGACGCCTTTGCCACGCCTCGATCTCGATCGTCTTCATGAATGTGCTCAGCGCGGGGGCGGGGCGCGAGAGTTGATTTTTGAGCATTGTGAGGGCCCCTTCGACATCGCCGCCGCGAATGGCGTGGTCGGCGTAGAGCTCGGCCACCTCGGGGTTGCCGGCGTGGCGGGTGACGAGGGTGAGGGCCAGGTCGCCTACCTCGAAGAAGTGGGCGCGATAGAAAGTTTCGTTGCGGGTGAGCGCCTCCATGCGCTCCATCTTGGTGGCGAGGGGCACCTCGGGCAGCGAGAATAGTTGGTTGAGGGTCGAGAGGAAGAGTGCCGCCTCTCCGCGCGAGGAGTAGAACTCGGCCAGCGCGTTCAGGGCGTCGATGTTGCCCGGGTTGATCTCAAGCACCTGTCTCAGAGTGGCGGCCTGCAGCGAGTCGCGACCCTCGTAGGCGTAGATTTCGGCGAGGGCGAGGCGGTTGGACTCGTCGTAGGGGGCAGCGGCTATGTACTGCTCGGTCACTCGGGCGGCGTCGGCCACGCGATCGGCGTCCAAGAGAATTCCTCGCTTCATCTCGACGAGCACCTCGTTGGGGCCGGTGCGCAGCTCGGCGCTGTCCAACGTCGCCACCGCATCGTCGGTGCGGCCCTGCTGGTAGTAGAGCATCGCGAGCATGCGGTAGCCGTCGGGGTCGAAATCCTTTCCGCGGTTTTTTGTCATCTCCTCGAAGATCGTCAGCGCCTCGTCGTACCTTCCGAGTGAGGCCAACAGTCGCCCCTGCTGAGCGCGGTACCAGTTGTTCGACGGATCGAGGGCGGCGGCGCGGGCACTATGCTCCAACGCCTCCTCGGGTCGGCCGAGCTCTGTGAGGATGTTGGCCGCCTCGAAGAGCGAGGGGTCGTGGTCGGGGGCGGCGGCTATGGCCCTTTGGAACCTCTCCAACGCCTCGTCGTAGCGATCTTCGGTGGCGAGGCGCATGCCGTCGGTGTAGTTCACAATCAAGGAGTCCCTTGATTGTGCAATTGAAAATTGAAAATTGAAAATTGAAAATGATAGTGCTACGCAGAAACAGACACGCAAATTTTTTTGCCAGAACTTCGTCATTGCGAGGGGTTTGCCCGAAGCAATCCAGAATCTGTCGCATCTGGATTGCTTCGCCCCTACGGGCTCGCAATGACGATATGTCTGTTGTCCTTTATACATAATCTATTCTGCGTAGCTAAAATCGCTGCCGGCGTTCCGGCTCAATTTTCAATTTTCAACTTTCTGAAGCGAACTGCTTCAGAAATCTGACGTCGTTCTCGAAGTCGAGCCTCAGGTCGCCCACCCCGAACTTGAGCATCGCGATGCGTTCTACCCCCATGCCGAAGGCGAAGCCCGTGTACTTTTTGCTGTCGATGCCGCAGTTCTCCAACACGTTGGGGTCGACCATGCCGCACCCCATGATCTCCAGCCAGCCGGTACCCTTGCACACCGGACACCCCTTGCCGCCGCAGAGGTTGCACGACACATCCATCTCGGCGCTCGGCTCGGTGAAGGGGAAGTAGGACGGCCTCAGGCGGATCTTCGAATCCTCGCCGAACATCTCCCTCGCGAAGTGCAGCAGCGTCTGCTTGAGGTCGGCGAACGAGACACCTTCGTCGATGTACAACCCCTCGATCTGGTGGAAGATGCAGTGGGCGCGATACGATATCGCCTCGTTGCGGAACACGCGGCCCGGGCAGATCACGCGGATGGGGGGCTTGCCGCCCTCCATGACCCGCACCTGGATCGAACTCGTGTGGGTGCGCAGCAGCACGTCGGGGTTCTTCTCGATGAAGAATGTGTCCTGCATGTCGCGCGCCGGATGCTCGGGGGCGAAGTTGAGCGCCGTGAACACGTGGTGGTCGTCCTCGATCTCGGGGCCGTCGGCCACGGTGTAGCCCATGCGGTCGAAGATGGCGACGATCTCGTTGCGCACCAGCGAGATGGGGTGACGGCTGCCCACGGGTTCGGCCGATCCGGCTCCCGGGCGCGTCGCGTCGCCTATCGACTCCGACCTTGGGCCGGCTGCCTCGGCCGAGGCTTTGAGGTCGTTGATCTTTTGCTGGGCTTTGGTCTTGAGTTCGTTGAGTCGTTGACCCAGGGCGCGTTTCATCTCGGGGGCGACCGTTTTGAACTCCTCCATCAGGTTGGTGACGGTGCCCTTCTTGCCGAGGGTGCGGATGCGGAACTCCTCGATCTCGGCCGCGGCGCGGCTCGAAAAGGCCTCCACCTCGGCTATCAATTCATTGATCCTGTCTGTCATATTCGTAAAAATACATTACTTCGAATTGCCAAATATAAAAAAAAGGTGTAGAATACAACACCTTTTGTTAGTAACTCCGAAATTGTTAATAACTTGCCGAATCAGAGCGTAATTTTCGCCCCCACGAAGAGCATTCTCGGCACTGCCGGGCCGTAGATGTAGCCCGCGTCTTTGGCCGCGCCGAAGTCGGGATCGGGCTGATAGCTGTCGAGGATGTTCTTGACGCCGCAGTCCAACTCCAGCGACACCGAGCCCGGCAACTGCACCGTGCAGGAGAGCTTCATCCCCGCGTCGAAGAAGCTGCGGGTCTGTTCGTTGCGAAAGATCTCGCCCCCCGCGCCGTCCGGCAGGGTGTGCTGCACGACCATCGGCCCCGTGTAGGTTCCGAAGAGCGAGCCGGTGAGGCGTTTCGAGACGACGACGTTGGCGGTGAAGAATCCGTAGGCGTCGGGCGAGCGGAACACCCTCCTCACCGGAGCGCTCTCGCCCCGACCGCCGGCCCAGTCGAAGGGCTCTTTGTAGCGGCTGCGCTGGTAGGTGAATCCGGCCTCAATGTCGAACCTTCGCGGGATGCCCGCCACCGCTTCGAGGTTCACGCCGGAGACCTTCACCCCCGACGAGTTGCGGCGCTCGATCTCGAAGCCGGTCTCGCTCTCGGCGATCGTCACGAGGTCGAATGCGTCGCGGATGTCGGTGTGGAAACCCTCGACGAGGAGGTTGGTTTGCAGGCGGCCGAAGCTGTGGTAGAGGTCGACGGAGCCGCTCACGCTGTGTGAGTACTCAGGACGCAGTCCCGGGGCGTTGTGAATCACCGCCACCTTTTCGGAGACGGCCGTCACGTGCAGGTCTTCGTCGTAGGTCTGCGGGGCGCGGTAGCCGCTCGAATAGCTGAGTCTCAGCGACACTGCGCGAGTGGGGGCGTAACGCAGGTTGGCGCGCGGGCTCACCACCACGTTGTCCATCGCCGAGTGGCGGTCTATGCGCGCGCCGGCGAGGATTCCCCAGCGGTCGTTCTTCCACTCGTTTTGCAGATAGCCTCCCACGAGGTGTGTCTTTTGCGACACGCTGTGCAGGCGGTGGAAGTAGTTGTCCTCAAGCTTGTTGTAGGTGTACTCGATGCCGGCGGTAAGCTCGGCCGGCATGAAGAGCAGTCGCTCCATCGTTCGGGTGTACTGCCCACCGACGTTGGTCACGAAATCTTTTGTGCGACCGTAGGCGTTGGGGTCTCTGTCGGTGCCGAAATAGCTGCCGCGGCCTATGCCCTGCGCCGCCGAGTAGAGGCTCGCGCGATGACCGTAGTCGGCGCTCCAGAAGTTGTAGCGCAGTTCGCCGCCGTCGATCGTGTGTTCCAACTGTTCGGTGACGAGTGTTTCGTGGGGAGGGCGGTCGAGGTTGTCTCCCCCGCGACGGAATTCGTGCATGCGGTGGTAGCCATAGGTGAGGCGTGCGCGCGGCGAGGTGCGAAGGTATCCGCGAATTCCCGCCGTCTCGCCCCTGAGTCGCGGAATCTCGGTGAAGCCGTCGCCGTTGCGGTCGTACTCGGCGCGATCTCTCACCTGTCCGAAGATGTAGGCTCCGGCCCGTCCGTCGGGCGAGACCAGAGCTCCGCCCAGCGAGGTGGCGACATCGGCCCCGCCGCCGTCGTAGATCGAGGTCGTGTTGCCGAACGAGAAGGTGGTGCGCAGGGGCTCCTTGGTGATGATGTTGACCACCCCGCCGATGGCGTTGGCGCCGAACAGCGCCGAGCCGCCGCCGCGGATCACCTCCACCCGCTCGACCATCGCGACGGGCAGCTGTTCGAGGCCGTAGACCCCCGCCAGCGAGCTGAAGATGGGTTGTCCGTCCAGCAGAATCTGGGAGTACTGACCGCCGAGGCCGTTGATGCGTAGCGCGGGGACTCCGCAGTTGCCGCAGGTCATCTCGATGCGCAGCCCGGGTTGGAAACTCATCGCGTCGGAGAGGCTCACCGGATCTATGGTGTCGAAAAGGCGGGCCGAAGCGACGTTGACGACTGTCGACGCTCCGATCTTGCTCGTCTCGTTGCGCGACGATGTGACCACCACCTGATCCATGCCTATCGCCGCATCTTCGAGCGCGAAGTTGACCTCGATGGTTTTGCCCCTTTCGAGGACGACGTTCAGCTCCTGGGTTTTGTAGCCCACCGACGAGGCGGCGAGGGTTTGCGGCCCCTCGGGCAGGTCGCGCAGGGCGAAGTGGCCCGACGCGTCGGCGGCCGTTCCGAACGACGAGCCCTTCAGCGTGATGGTGATGTAGGGGATGTGTTCGCCTGTCGAGGCGCTGGTTATGTGGCCCGTGACGTTGGCGTCGGTGCGGGCTCTTCGTTGCGTCTGCGCGGCGGCCGTCGAGTGGATGAGGGTGAAGGCGAGCAGCACTATTATTATGTGTCTCATGTTTTTGTCTTTTGATTTAAATTGATTGGTACACGCACGGCGCACACCTCCTTGTGAAGGAGGGCGCGATGTTTGTTTGGAAAAAAAGGGGATTGTGTTACGCTGCGACGGGAGGTGCGCGAAGGGGATTCTGGCACGGCTCGGAGTGGGTGCCGCTCCGCTCGTTGCGGCGGACGAAGCCTCCACGCACTCGCGCGAAGAAGATCGTTCCCGCCTGGGTCGACGAGGCCGCCATGAGCGAGATCGAGAGCAGCGATATCTGCACCAACTGCGGGGCGCTGTGGCCGTGGCCCGGGTTCTGGGCGCCGCCGGAAGAGCCGGAGGTCGTGCCGCCTGTCGCGCCGCCCGAATAGAAGTGGGAGTGGACGATCCGCTCGCCCTGCACGACGTGGGTGTGGTAGAACAGCGACATGCCGGCCAGGTGGCCGGCGAAGAGCAACAGCAGCAGTGCGCCGTATATTTTAACCCTCGTAGTCGTGTTCACGTTGCAAATATAGTTATTAACGCTGCCCGCCCTGCATTTATTTTGTTATTTTTGCATTGGCATGGCGCAAAAAAAACATAACCCCCTGAGGGAGCAGGCGTCGGCGCTGCCGTTGCTGCCCGGGGTCTATCAGTTCGTCGACCCCGACGGCACGGTGCTCTACGTCGGCAAGGCCAAGAGTCTGCGGCGGCGGGTGGCCAACTACTTCGTCGAGGCGAGGCTGCCGTCGAAAATTCGGGTGATGGTGAGGCGGGCGGTGGAGCTGCGACACATCGTCACCGACAGCGAGACCGACGCCCTGTTGCTCGAAAACTCGCTCATCAAGACGCTGCAGCCGCGCTACAACGCCATGCTGAAGGACGACAAGACCTATCCGTGGATCGTGATTCGCAAGGAGCCCTTTCCGCGCATCCGCTCGACGCGGCAGGTGGTGCGCGACGGCTCGTTGTATTTCGGCCCCTACGCCTCGATCGGGGTGCAGAAGAACCTGTTGGAGATACTTCACGCGCTGTTTCTGTTTCGCACATGTTCGCTGAACCTCGCTCCCGAGCAGATCGCGCGGGGCATCTATCGACCCTGCCTCAAGTATCACTTAGGCAACTGCAAGGCTCCATGTGCGGGAAAGCAGTCGGCCGGCGACTACGACGAGAATGTGGAGATGGCGCGGGCGATGCTGCGGGGCGAGCTCGGGCCGATCAGGCGCACCCTCACGGCGGCGATGCGCGAGGCGGCGGCGGAGCTGAGGTTCGAGGAGGCGGCGGTGTTCAAACACAGGCTCGATCTGTTGGAGAACTACTCGTCGCGGTCGGTGATCGTGTCGCCGTCGCTGGGCGATCTCGATGTCTTCGCGCTGGTGGTGGACGACGACGCGGCGTGGTGCAACTTCGCGCGCATCGTTCGCGGCAACATCGTCAACTCGTTCACCGTGCAGATATCTTTGGGTGCGGAAGAGGATCCGAAGCAGATTCTCACCACCGCCGTGATGCAGCTGCGGGATGGGCTCGCGGGAGAGTTGGCGCAGGAGATCATCGTGCCTTTTCTGCCCGAGACAGAGTTGTTTCCCGAGCTGCGATTCACGGTGCCCAAGCGTGGCGACAAGCTGAAACTGTTGGAGTTCGCCGAGAAGAACGCGCGCCTCTATCGCGCCGAGCAGCTCAAAAATCTCGAAATAAAAGACCCCGAGAAGGCGGTCGAACGGGTCATGACCGCCATGCAAAAAGAGCTGCGGCTGCCGCGCGAGCCGCGACACATAGAGTGCTTCGACAACTCGAACTTAGGCGGGACTCACCCCGTGGCGGCATGTGTGGTGTTTCGCGACGGCAAGCCCTCGCGACGCGAGTATCGCCACTTCAACATCAAGACGGTCGAGGGGCCCGACGACTTCGCCTCCATGCGCGAGATCGTGGGGCGGCGATATTCTCGACAACTTGAGGAGGGCTCCGAGTTGCCCGATCTGGTCGTTGTTGATGGAGGCAAGGGGCAGCTTTCGGCGGCGCTTTCGATCTTCGAGGAGTTGGGGATTGTCGACCGCGTGCCGTTGGTGGGACTCGCCGAGAGGCTGGAGGAGGTATTTTTCCCGGGCGACCCCGAGCCATACTACCTGTCGCGCAACGGCGAGCCGCTCAAGGTGATGATGCACATTCGCGACGAGGCGCACCGGTTCGGCATCTCGTTCCATCGCGACAAACGGTCGGCCGACTTCATCCGCTCGGAGCTCGACAACATCTCGGGGGTGGGCCCCAAGAGCGTCGCCGCGCTGCTGCGTGCCTTCAAGAGCGTCGCCGCAATTCGTGCCGCGTCGTCGGAGGCGATTGCCGCCGTCGTCGGCCCCGCGCGTGCCGCGGCTGTGCGCAGCCACTTCGACAAATAGGTATATATACTTAAAAACGGGGCGGGAGTTGGCGATGTCGGGCGAATCTGCTAATTTTGCGGGGAAATGGCGAATGAAAAGGATAAAATAATCGGCGAACTTGTCGACCGCGAGTACGAGTACGGATTCACATCCGACATCGACACCGAAACAATTCCGCGAGGATTGAGCGAGGAGACGGTGAGGCTGATCTCGGCGCGAAAGGGCGAGCCCGAGTGGATGCTCGAATATCGACTGAAGGCTTACAGACACTGGCTCGGGATGAAGCCCCCCACGTGGGCCCATCTGAGGATTCCGGAGATCGACTTTCAGGATATAATCTACTACGCCGCGCCGCGCACCACGCCGAAGCACGAGAGCATGGACGAGGTCGATCCGGAGCTCATCCGAACCTTCGACAAGTTGGGCATCCCGCTTGAGGAGCAGATGATGCTGGCCGGAGTGGCGGTCGACGCAGTGATGGACTCGGTGTCGGTCAAGACGACTTTCAAGGAGACGCTGGCCGAGAAGGGGATAATCTTCTGCTCGATGAGCGAGGCCATCCGCGACTATCCCGAGCTGATAAAAAAATACTTGGGCAGCGTGGTGCCCTACACCGACAACTTCTACGCCGCTCTGAACGCCGCCGTCTTCTCCGACGGGTCGTTCTGCTACATCCCTCGGGGGGTACACTCGCCGATGGAGCTGTCGACATATTTCCGAATCAACGCCGCCGGCACGGGGCAGTTCGAACGAACGCTGATAGTGGCCGACGAGGAGAGCTACGTATCCTACTTAGAGGGTTGCACAGCGCCGCAAAGGGATGAGAATCAGCTGCATGCCGCGGTCGTGGAGATAGTCGTGATGCGGGATGCCGAAGTGAAGTACTCGACAGTGCAGAACTGGTACCCGGGCGACAAAGAGGGCAGGGGAGGGGTGTTCAACTTTGTGACCAAGCGGGGGCTGTGCAAGGGCGACCGCGCGCGGCTGTCGTGGACGCAGGTCGAGACGGGGAGCGCCATCACGTGGAAATATCCGTCGTGTGTGTTGGCGGGCGACGGGTCGGTGGGCGAGTTCTACTCGGTGGCGATGACCGCCGGACGGCAGCAGGCCGACACCGGCACAAAGATGATACACCTGGGGCGCGGAACTCGTTCGCGAATAGTGTCGAAGGGGATCTCGGCGGGCGAATCGCAAAACACATACCGAGGACTCGTGCGCATGGGGCGGCGGGCGGCGGATGCGCGCAACTTCTCGCAGTGCGACTCGCTGCTGATTGGCGACAGGTGCGGCGCTCACACATTTCCGTATGTCGAGACTCACGTTGCCTCGGCCGTCGTCGAGCACGAGGCGACCACCTCGAAGATCAACGAGGATCAGCTATTCTACATGGGGCAGCGGGGAATCGCGACCGAGGATGCAGTGGGGCTGATCGTCAATGGTTATGCTCGCGAGGTACTTAACAAGTTGCCCATGGAGTTTGCCGTCGAGGCGCAGAAGTTGTTGGCGATATCGCTGGAAGGATCCGTGGGCTAATAATTGATAATGAATAATGGATAAATTACTTATAATAAAAGATTTACACGCCACGGTCGAGGGACGCGAGATTCTGCGCGGACTCTCGCTGAGCGTCGGCGCGGGAGAGGTGCACGCCATCATGGGGCCCAACGGCTCGGGCAAGTCGACCCTCGCGTCGGTGCTGGCGGGCAATCCGCGATTCGAGGTGACGGGCGGCTCAGTCACGTTTGACGGTCACGATTTGCTCGGAAAAAGCATCGAGGAGCGCGCCCGTGCGGGGGTGTTTCTCGGGTTTCAGTATCCGGTGGAGATTCCCGGGGTGTCGATGGCGGCATTCATGAAGGCGGCGATGGCCGAAAAGCGTCGGCACGAGGGGTTGGAGCCTTTCTCCGCCGCCGAGTTCCTGCGTCTGACGCGCGAAAAGGCGGCACTCGTGGAGCTCGACCCCGCGATGATCTCGCGCTCGGTGAACGAGGGTTTTTCGGGTGGCGAGAAGAAAAAGAACGAGATTTTTCAGATGGCGATGCTCGAACCGCGACTCGCCGTGCTCGACGAGACCGACAGCGGGCTCGATATCGACGCGCTGAGGATCGTCGGCGAGGGGGTGTCGCGGCTGCGGCGCGAGGAGAACGCCATTGTGCTTATCACCCACTACCAGAGGCTGTTGGACTACATCGTGCCCGATTTTGTGCACGTGCTCTACAAGGGGCGCATCATCGAGTCGGGCGGGCGCGACCTCGCGCTGAAGCTCGAAACAGAGGGTTACGATTGGCTGATAAAAAGATGACGAGTTTGCAATTACAACTTTCCGAATCGCCCGTGAATCTCTCCGCAGGAGTGTATCGTGTCGATCCTCTGGTTGTCGAAGCGGGCAGCAGGAGTATCCATATCGTTGCCGAAGCGGGCGCAAAGATATTTTTGACCGCCTTTGTGCTCGCAACCGACAACGAGGCGGGACTGTCGCTCACGGTCGATCTTGCGGGTGCCGGGGCCGAGTTCAATCTGCATGGGCTGTATGTGGTTGCGGGTTTCGGCGAGACGGCCGGTGAGGCAGATATCGACGTCAGAGTCAACCACTTGGCCCCCGATTGCGTCAGCCGGCAGTTGGTCAAGGGGATCGCGGCGGGCGAGGCGACGGGGAGGTTTGCGGGCATGGTGCATGTTGCGCGCGAGGCCCAACGCACCGACGCCGAGCAGCAGAGTCGCAACCTGCAACTATCTGACAGTGCGCACGTTTACACCCGTCCACAGTTGGAAATCTACGCCGACGACGTGCGGTGCAGCCACGGCGCGAGCGTCGGGCGGCTCGACGAGGAGGCGATTTTCTACATGCGGCAGCGGGGCGTCGCCGAGGCCGACGCTCGGCGGATGCAGCTGCACGGTTTTGCGAACGAAATCGTGGATCATTGCCCCTCGGAGGGCTTTAAGGCGCTTCTCGCTACGACAATCGGCGGCATTGTCGACCATCTCTAACCTCGTTTTTCACCATAGCGATGCCGAAAAAATGGAACTCGAATACGATATAATCGTCGTGGGCGCGGGACACGCCGGATGCGAGGCGGCCGTCGCGGCGGCGCGCTTGGGTTCGCGCGTGCTGCTCATCACGATGGACATGGACAAAATCGCCGCCATGTCGTGCAATCCGGCCGTCGGCGGCGTCGCCAAAGGGCAGATAGTGAGAGAGATAGACGCGCTCGGCGGACAGATGGGCATCATCACCGACCGTTCGACCATCCAGTTTCGCATGCTGGGCCGCTCGAAGGGCGCGGCGATGTGGAGTCCGCGCGCGCAGTGCGACAAGGCGCGTTTTTCGGCCCTCTGGCGCCGCACCGTCGAGAACACTCCGGGCCTCTCGCTGTGGCAGGATAGCGTTGTCGATCTGACTGTGGCTGAGGACGATACGCCTTTCCCGAAGGCCGCCGAAGAGGGCAACGCACCCGATCCGGAGACGGCGAAAAAAGACAACACGCCCCCCACGCCCGCGCGACGAGTGACAGGCGTTGTGACCGCGCTGGGAGTCGAGTTTCGGGCCCGCGCGGTGATCCTGACCGCCGGAACATTTTTGGGCGGACTGATCCACGTCGGACGGTCGCAGGTCGAGGGCGGGCGCATCGGCGAAAAAGCATCCAAAGGTCTGACAGAGAGGCTCATAGAGTTGGGATTCGAGGCGGGACGCATGAAGACCGGCACCCCTGCAAGGCTCGACGGGCGCACAATAGATTTCGCGCGGCTGCAGGTGCAGGAGGGAGACGAGGAGCCCTCAAAATTCTCGTTTTCGCCTGAGACAGGGGCTGTTGCCGAGCAGCTGCCCTGCTTCATCGCCAACACATCGCCCGAGGTGCACGACGCGCTGCGCGACGGATTCGCCGACTCGCCGCTGTTCAACGGCACGATCCGCGGCGTCGGGCCGCGATATTGCCCCAGCATCGAGGACAAATTGCGCACCTTCGCCGACAAGGATTCGCACCAGTTATTCCTTGAACCAGAGGGAGTTACGACCAACGAATACTACCTGAACGGCTTCTCGTCGTCGCTGCCGTGGCAGGTGCAGATGGAGGCGCTGCGGCGCATCGAGGGGCTGGAGGAGGCGCAACTCTTCCGGCCGGGCTATGCCATTGAGTATGACTACTTTCCGCCCACGCAACTGCTCCACACGCTGCAAACAAAGCTCATCCCAAACCTCTGGTTCGCCGGGCAGATAAACGGCACAACCGGCTACGAAGAGGCTGCTGCTCAGGGACTTATTGCAGGGATCAACGCCGCGCTGACTCTTGCCGGCCGCGCGCCAATGATTTTAAGGCGAGACGAAGCCTACATAGGAGTCCTAATAGACGACCTCGTAACAAAGGGGGTCGACGAGCCCTACCGCATGTTCACAAGCCGCGCGGAGTACCGAATTTTGCTGCGGCAGGACAACGCCGACCTGCGACTCACGCCGCGCGGACGCGAAATCGGCCTCGTCGACGACAAAAGATGGGCCGTTTTCGAGCAAAAAAAATCGAACGTAGAATCGCTCCGTTCGTTCGTCCACGGGCTGAGCACCGCTCCGGACGATCTACGCGACTATTTAATTTCGCGCGATTCGCCCGTTTTGACCCAGGGTCGCAAGCTCAGCTTCATACTTTCGCGCGGCGAGATCTCGCTGCGGGAGGTGGCCGAAGTGTTGCCGGCGCTGCGCGATTTCGTCGCCGAGCGCGGAATCACCGCCGACGAGATCGAGCAGGTCGAGATCGAGATCAAGTATCGCGGCTACATCGAGCGCGAAAAATTGATCGCCGAGAAGCTGCACCGCCTCGAAGAGGTCGCCATCCCGAGCGGGTTCGACTTCGCGTCGCTCACCTCGCTCACCATGGAGGCGCGCCAAAAACTCACCCGCATCCGACCCGCCACCATCGGGCAGGCGTCGCGCATCCCGGGCGTCTCTCCCGCCGACATCAATGTTTTGTTGGTCTTCTTTGGGCGGTGATTTTTGCCTTTTCGGCGTCGACTAACCGATTGCATATAAAAACGCCCCGTTGTTCCACGTGGAACAACGGGGCATCTCCTTAGTAAGAACCATCTCGCAGGCCCTTATCTTGGCTCCCTACTTCTGCACCTTAGCCCAAGAATCCTTAAGAGTAACCGTGCGATTAAAGACCGGCCGACCAGCCGAAACCGAGTCGCCATCCTTACAAAAATACCCGATCCGCTCAAACTGAAACGCCTCGCCGACAGCAGCCGAAGCAAGCGACGGCTCCATAAAAATCTTCGAAACGACAAGCGATTCGGGATTCAGATGGTCGAGGAAAGTCTCGCCCTCGCCGCAATCGTCGGGATTCTCCTTGCTGAATAGGGTAGAGTAGAGGCGCGCCTCGCCCTCGACGGCATGCGCGGCCGACACCCAATGGATGACCCCCTTGACACGTCGACCGTCGGACGAACCGCCACTGCCGGAAGCGGGGTCATAAGTACACCGCAACTCGACGATCTCGCCGGCCTCATCGCGCACAACCTCCTCACACTTAATCAGATAGGCATAGCGCAGACGCACCTCGCCACCCGGACGCAGGCGATGAAAACCCTTGGGCGGCTCCTCCATAAAGTCGGTGCGCTCAATGTAAATTTCGCGCGTCAGCGGCACCTCGCGCACCCCCGCACTCTCGTCCTCGGGGTTGTTCACGCAACTTACCATCTCCGTACGGCCCTCATACTCAGCCACTTCGCCCTCACTTGTTCCACGTGGAACAACATTCGCAACGTCGCCAGAGCCCGCCGCAGCACCCCCAAAACCCTCCTCAAAATTAACAATAACCACCTTAAGAGGATTAACCACCGCCATGCGCCGCTGAGCAACCCGATTAAGATCCTCCCGCACCGAAAACTCCAGCAACCCAAGGTCGATAACATTGTCGCGTCGAGCAACCCCCACCCGCTCGGCAAAGGCACGAATCGACGCCGGAGTGTACCCCCTGCGCCTCATCCCCGAGATGGTCGGCATGCGCGGGTCGTCCCAACCTCCGACAACCCCCTGTTGCACCAACTGCAACAGCTTCCGCTTGCTCATCATAGTATACGTAAGGTTCAGACGAGCAAACTCATACTGATGCGACGGAAATATGCCCAACTCCTCAATAAACCAGTCATACAGCGGCCTGTGCACCGCAAACTCCAGCGTGCATATCGAGTGCGTGATGCGCTCGATGCTGTCGCTCTGCCCATGCGCAAAGTCGTACATCGGATAGATGCACCACTTGTCTTCCGTCCTGTGGTGCGACGTGTGCAGGATTCGATAGAGGATCGGGTCGCGAAACATCATATTCGCATGCCCCATGTCGATGCGCGCCCGCAACACCTTCGCTCCATCCGCAAACTCACCCGCACGCATACGCGCAAACAGGTCCAGATTCTCCTCCACACCACGCTCCCGCCACGGCGAGTTGACCCCGGGCTCGGTAACCGTCCCGCGCGTCGCACGAATCTGCTCCTGAGTCTGATCATCCACATAGGCCTTGCCCTTGCGGATCAACTCCACCGCCCAGTCATACAGCTGCTCGAAATAGTCCGACGCATAGCGCTCCAGCGCCCAGTCGAAGCCCAGCCACCGAATGTCCGCCTTGATCGAGTCCACATACTCCACATCCTCCTTCACCGGATTAGTGTCGTCAAACCGCAAATTACACCTCCCGCCATAACGCTGAGCCAGCCCAAAATTCAAACAAATGCTCTTAGCATGACCAATATGCAAATAACCATTGGGCTCCGGCGGAAAACGAGTCTGAATCTCACCACCACCCGCCGCAATATATCCCTCAACAATCTCCTCAATAAAATTTAAATTCCTCTCTTCCATTTTCTTATTTTTCGTTTGTTTCGCGAATTTTTTTACTGTATTGTGTCTTTTTTACAGTATCGCGCCTTTTAAAAAAGGCGCCCCAAAAATTTTTAGAGAAACTTCGTTTCTCGATATTTAGTTCGGATTTTGCGGCAGGGCGAAAGCCCTGCTACTATTATAGATAGAATTCTGATCTCGAAAATAAATTTTCGGAGTCAGAATTCTATCTAAAATAGTGTTGCACAGAGTGCAACCGCAAAATACCGTAAACCTACCGCGTAGCTAAAAACGCTGGCGGCGTTCCGCCAATCCTTTGGTTACTTTGGGATTTGCCAAAGTAACATTCCGCGTAGCTAAATTCGCTGCGGCCGTTGCCGTCTACTTAACGACTGTCATTTCGTCGATAAGGTGGCTTGCTCCGGCGAATTTGTCTATTGTCCATAGCACGTATCTGATATCGACGTTGATGCATCGTTGTAGTGCGGGTTCGAACATTATGTCTCCGCTCATTGCCTCCCAGTTTCCGTCGAAGGCGAGTCCGATTAGTTCTCCGCGCGCGTTCATGACTGGCGAGCCGCTGTTGCCGCCTGTTATATCACTGTTAGTCAAGAAGTTAACACGTAGTTCCCCATCTTGTCCGTACTGTCCGTAGTCCGAAGAGGCGTAGGCCTGTTTGATACGATCTTCGACTGTGAATTCGAGCGGGTTCGACGGATCCTCCTTCTCGATCACTCCTCGAAGGGTTGTGTAGTACTTGTAAGTCACGCCGTCGCGCGGGTCGTACGGAAGCACTGTGCCGTAGGTGAGGCGCATGGTTGAGTTTGCGTCGGGGTAGAAGCTGACGTCGGGATCCATCTCGGTGAGCCCTTTGATGTATACTCCGTGCCAGTCGGCCAATGCTCGTGCGTGTGGGGTGATCTGCTCCGACATCTGCACCATCAGCGCGCGCACCGAGCCGGAGACCTTCAGCGCGGGGTCGGCGTCAAACCGTTCGGCGTCGTAATCGGCCAGCGCGGCCCCTAATTTCGCCTCGGAGGCAAAAATGGAGGTGTCATACATATTGTCGACAAACGCGTCGATATCGCCGCCCTGAGTGGCCTCCACGTCGGCATAGAAAGTCGGCAGCGACTCGGCGGGAATACTTTCGCGCACGATGGTGAACATTCGCTTGGCGACGCGGCGGTCGGTGGGCTCGTTGTAGTTCTTGTAGAAACCGGCCACGGCGGCCATCACCTCGTCGCGGTTTGTGACTCGATCGCCCTCGACCTTCATAGTCGTCGCGACCCTCTGGGCGACCGACACGATCTCGGTGCCGGCCCACAGCGCCTCATACATAAACATGTAGACTCCCTGCGCCTCGGAGATCGCCTCGACCTCCTCTTTCACTCGCGGCAGCGCAAACCGATACTGCCTCGGCAAGTCGTTCGAGTCGGCCCACCTCTGAAATCGCGCTTCGAGCTCGGCCTTCACCTCGGGGATGTTGTTGTCTATCAGCGCCTTGTTCTTGCCGATGGCATTCTTCCAGTAGTTCGACGACGACGCGTACTTGGCTGCGTACTTCAACCTCACCTCGTCGTCGGCCAGCATATCCTCCATGATGATCGCCTGACGCTCGCCGCGCACATAGATTCGGTTGGTGTTCTCCACCTCGATCAGATGCTTCATCTGCGAGGTGGTCATGTAGCGGTCGGTGCGACCCGGGAAGCCCATGATCATCGTGAAGTCATCCTGCTCGACCCCTCTCGTCGACACCTTCAGGTGAACCGGCGCCTCGTAGGGTTTGTTGTCGGGCGAGTAGTCGGCGGGCTTATTGTCGGCGCCGGCGTAGATTCGGAACATCGAGAAGTCGTCGGTGTGTCTCGGCCACATCCAGTTGTCGGTGTCGCCCCCGAACTTGCCCATCGAGTTGGGAGGCGTGCCCACCAACCTGACGTCGCTAAATACCTCCGCCGCGATCATAAAGAACTGATTACCACCCAAGAACGGACGCACCGTCACCCTATACTCCGGATATTTCTCCTGCATCTCGGCCGTCACCCTCTTGCTGTTCTCGGCGATGATCGCGTCGCGCGCCTCACCCACAGCCATCTCCGCCGCCTCGCCCAACACAGCGTCCGTCACCTCCTCCATTCGGCGAATAAAGGTCACCGTCAGACCAGGTGCCGGAATCTCCTCACCCCTCGACATCGCCCAAAAGCCGTTCTTCAGGTAGTCGTGCTCCACCGTGCTCAAGTTCTGAATGTTGCCATACCCGCAGTGGTGGTTTGTCAACAGCAACCCCTCCGCCGACACAACCTCGCCCGTACAACCCCCGCCAAAGATAACAATAGCATCCTTCAATGAGTTGCCGTTCACATTGTAGATATCCTCAGCGTCCAACTTCAGCCCCTTAGCTTTCATGTCGGCAATGTTCAACCGACTCAAATAGGGCAACAGCCACATACCCTCATCAGCCCGCGCCGGCAACGAAAACAATACCACCGCACATACAATCAATAATTTTTTCATCTTATTTTTAGTTTTTTTAATAGTTATTTTTTACTCTATCGCGACTTTTAAAAAAGTCGCCCAAAAATTTTTAGAGAAACTTCGTTTCTCGATTTTGAGTGTTCGGATTTTGCGGCAGGGCGAATGCCCTGCTACTATTTTTAATTAAAATCTGATCTCGAAAATGAATTTTCGGAGTCAGATTTTAATTAAAAATAGTGTTGCACTGCGTGCAACCGCAAAATACCGTAAACCTACCGCGTAG
>JAITWH010000014.1 GCA_031285405.1 Alistipes sp. | reverse complement strand
CGACGAATGGCCCTCGACTACGAATACTCCACCGAATCTGCCACCGCAATGCTACAACTTACGCTATGTCAAATCATGCTTAAAAAAATCTATAAATAAATTCAAAACAGATTCTTAGTTATCGCGCTGAATGGTCATGGGAATCGCGTAGCCGTCGGCATCCATCTCGCAGGTCAGCTTGCCGTCGACCGTCCCGAAGTATACCCCCAACAGATAGCCGCCCACGTCGAGGTCGGCGATGAACTCGCCCTCGGTCAATTCGTTGACGCGGAAAGGTGTGGTTTGCGAAGAGCCCGGGCCCACGTCGGGCACCTCGAAGGTCGCGCGAGTCTCCTCGCCGTCGCGCGCGATGGTGCATGTGCCCTTGATCGTCTCGCCGGTCTGGGGGTTGTCGATGCTCACGATCCACTTGCCCAACAGCGCCTCGGGGAACTGCGTTTGCGCCTGCGCCTGAATGCTCATCACGAGAGCGCACATCGCCAGAGCGAGGCCAAAAAATCTCTTTTTCATATTCTTAAGTTTTAGGGTGGTTACGCAGCCAAAGGTAGCTCTATTTTTTTACAGATTTTTCACCGGCGTGTGTTTGTAACGAAAAATTATCGCAAAAGCAACGGCGACCAGCAGCGCGTAGGCCGCGAAGACGAACCACGACATCTGCCACCCCGCGATCTGGAGCTCGGCGGTGGGTTGCGAGAAGACAAAACGGTTGACGATGAGTTGCGCCCCCAGCGTTCCGATCGTCGCCCCCACCCCGTTGGTCATCATCATGAATAGCCCCTGGGCCGACGAGCGCACCTGCGGGTCGGTCTGCTCGTCGACATAGAGCGAGCCCGAGATGTTGAAAAAGTCGAATGCGATGCCGTAGACCACCATCGACAGCACGAACATCCACACCCCGCCCCCCGGGTCGCCCAGCCCGAAGAGGCCGAAACGCAGAGTCCACGCCACCATCGCGATGAGCATCACCCGCTTGATGCCGAACCGGCGCAGACAGAACGGGATGAGCAGTATGCAGAGCGTCTCCGACACCTGCGACAGCGAGATCAGCGCGTTGGCGTTGCCCGCGCCCCACGTGCCGGCGAACTCGGGCAGACCCTCGAACGCTCCGATGAAGGGGTTGGCAAATCCGTTTGTGATCTGGAGCGACACTCCCAGCAGCATCGAGAATATAAAAAAGATCGCCATCCGTCGTTGGCGGAACAGTCGAAAGGCGTTGAACCCCAGTGCTGCCGTCAGCGGATTGTTGTCCTGCGCCCGTCGCACCGGAATGGCCGGCAGGGTGAAGGCGTAGGCCCCCAACGCCAGAGCCAGCACAGCCGAAAAGATGAATTGATGGGGCAGAGTCTGCATCGACTCGCCGCCAAACCGCACGAAGTTGGTCGTCAGCATCGCGCAGATGAAACCCACCGTGCCGAAGACGCGGATGGGCGGAAAGGTCTTCACCGTGTCGAGCCCCGACTGCGACAGCACGCTGTATGCCACCGAGTTGGACAACGCGAGGGTGGGCATGTAGAACGCCACGCCGAAGGTGTAGAGCGTGAACAGGATCGCGAAGTCGGGTGACGCCCCCGCGCTTAGGCCGTAGTAGCCAGCCGTCGCCATGAAGCCCGCGCCGAGGAGGTGGCACAGCCCCAGCATCTTTTGCGCCGGCACCCACCGGTCGGCCACGATGCCCACCAGAGTCGGCATCACGAGCGACACCAACCCCTGCACGGCGTAGAAGATGCCGATGCGTCCGCCCATATCGACGCCCCCCAGGTATCGCCCCATGGAGGTGAGGTAGGCCCCCCAGACGGCGTACTGGAGGAAGTTCATGACTGTGAGGCGGAGTTTTATGCTCATGGCGGAGGATCGGTTAACGCGGGACTTGGTTTAAGGTTAATCAAAAGAGGGGCCCCTGATCGGGCCCCTCTCGCAATAAAAAAAGGGCCATCTATCGGCCCCTTGGTTGAGCTACCTGGATTCGAACCAAGAAAGGCAGATCCAGACTCTGCAGTGTTACCATTACACCATAGCTCAGTTTTACGGTGCAAAAATAAGAGAAATTTTTTAGTTGTGCAAAAAACTTGTGTAAAAAAGCCTCAAAAATTATCGAGCCGAGGGCCGAGGCCGTTGCAGTCGTTGCTGCCTCCGCCGCGCCCCTACCCTGTCGACACCATATATTATGTAACCCAAGGCCGTCATCCCAACCATCATCCCCGCGACGGCGACCATCACTCCGTCCCATCCGCCCTGCACCGCGGGGTCGATGAAGTCGTAGGGAAAGCGGCTGCCCGACCCTCCGATGGGTCCCGCAAATGTCGATCGCACAAGCACATAGCCGAAGTACGCGAGCGGCATGGCGAGCCACAGCAGCGGGTCGGTCGCGCGAATCCGCCCCCGCGGAGAGAACATCAGCCAGTCGACCACCACCATCGCCGGCCCGACGTAGTGCACCACGAGATTCTCGAAGGTCCAGAAACTGCCCTCGGCGATGTCGGCCGGAGCCAACAGCGCGGCGTAGACGATCCCCGTGACGGCGATGCAGAAGGTGATCGCCCCCTCGGCCCTCGGGTGCCACGCCTCAGCGAAGCCCCCGCTCTTCAGCCCCGCCGCGAAAAACAGCAGACACGCGATGTTGCTGAGCAGGGTGTAGTAATTGAGGATGTACCAGTCGGCGCGCCCCTCCAAAAACCCGAACTCCAGCACCAGCGCCGCCGCGATCAGCGCCACGTACACTCCTCTATATATGGTCGATGCCCTCATCTTGTTATTGAGTTTTTTTATTATCTTTGTGCGAAAGCAATTCCGCCCGTAAAGATAATAAAATATGAAGAACTTCACATTTCAAAACACGACCAAACTTATCTTCGGCCGCGGCACGATCGCCCGACTGACGAAAGAGCTCCCCGCCGACGTGCGCCTCATGGTGACCTTCGGAGGTGGCAGCGTAAAGACAAACGGAGTCTACGACCAGGTGATGGCGGCTCTGAAGGGGCGCGACTTCGTGGAATTTTGGGGCATCGAGCCCAACCCCAAGGTCGAGACGCTGCGAAAAGCGGTAGCGTTGGGCAAAGAGAAAAAAGTCGACTACCTGTTGTCGGTGGGCGGAGGGTCGGTGGCCGACGGCACAAAGCTGATCGCGGCGAGTCTGCGCAGCGCCCTCGATCCGTGGGACATTGTGCTCGACAACGGCAAGATCGGCGAGATGGTGCCCTACGCCACGGTGATGACGCTGCCGGCGACGGGCTCCGAGATGAATCTCAACGCCGTGATCTCGAACCTCGCCACGGACGAGAAGTTCGGCATGGCTGTTCCGCGCCGCCCCGAGTTCTCGATACTCGACCCCGAGACCACATTCTCGCTGCCCGACGAGCAGATCGCCTACGGTATTTGCGACACCTTCGTGCACGTGGCCGAGCAGTATATGACCACCGCCGGACAGTCGCCGCTGATGGACAGGTGGGCCGAGGGGATACTCCTCACCCTGGTCGAGACCGCCCCGAAGATTCGCGCCGACAAGCGCAACTACGACGCCATGGCCGACTACATGCTCTCGGCGACGATGGGGCTCAACGGCTTCATCGCGATGGGGGTGTCGCAGGACTGGGCCACCCACTCCATCGGCCACGAGCTGACCGCGCTGCACGGAATCTCGCATGGCCAGACCCTCGCCATCGTGCTGCCCGCCATGATGCGCGTGTTGCGCGACCAGAAGATGTCGAAGCTGCTTCAGTATGGCGAGCGGGTGTGGGGAATCGTTAGCGGGACGCCGGCCGAACGTGCCGAGGCCGCCATCGACCGCACCGAGGAGTTCTTCCGTTCGCTGGGGCTGGCCACGCGGCTGAGCGAGTTGAACGTTGGCGAGGCAACCATCGCCGAGATCGAGCGCCGGTTCTCGTCGCGCGGAGTGGCGTTCGGCGAGGGGCGCAATGTCGATGGCCCCAAAGCAGGCGAAGTGCTTCGCAAGTGTCTGAGAGCCAATTAAGAATTTAAAATTAAGAATCGGCTACGCGGCCGGAACGCCGGCGGCGATTTTAGCTACGCAGAAATTGCGCGTTAGCACCATTATCAATTTAAGTCGATGCCTAACTTGTGCAGATCCTTCTTTAACTGAAGGTCGTTGTCGGTAAGCACAAGCAGTTTGTCGCCCAGCATCAGCGGCGTGCCGCCGGTGGGCACGAAGTACTCCTCGCCGCGCTTGACCATCACGACCAACGTGCCGCCGGGCAGCGAGATATCCTTCAGCTGCTCGCCGTGGGCCAGAAACGCCTCGCGCACCTCGATCTCCGAGAGCGCGCTCTTGATCTTGTCGGGCAGGTCGATGCCGAAGTTGTCCTGCGGCAGCACCTTCGACAGCCCCAACCGCGTGGCCATCCAGCTGACGGTCGAGCCCTGAATCACGAGCGACACGATTGTGATGAAGAACACCACGTTGAAGATCAGGTCGGCCACCTCTGACGAAAATCCGTCGGCCACGGCCACCAACGGGTAGGTCGCAAAGATGATCGGCACCGCCCCCCTCAGTCCCACCCAACTAACGTAGACGCGCGAGCGCGCAGCGAATCTGCGGAACGGGGCCATGCAGGCCAGCACCGTGGCCGGTCGCGCAACGACGATCATGAACATTGCCACCAACACGCCGATGAGCGCCGTTCCGGTCGAGAACAACATGCTCGGATTGACCAACAGCCCGAGCGAGAGGAACATGATGATCTGAAACAGCCACGTGAATCCGTCGAGGAAGTTGGTCAGCGGCTTCTTCATCACGATTTTGCGATTGCCGGCCACGAGGCCCGCGATGTATACAGCCAGATAGCCGTTGCCACCGAGGGTGTCGGTGAGGGCGAAGACCAGCAGCGCCATCGCCAACAGCAGGATGCCGTAGAGCGACGAGTTCGAAAGATTGATGCGATTGATGATCCACACCGCGCCGCGCCCGAGGCCGTAGCCCGCCGCCGCGCCCACCGCCATCTGCATGGCGAACCGCCCCGCCGCGAGCCACCAGTCGGGTGTCTCTCCCGGAGCCACCATGATGAGTCCCAACAGCATGATGGTGAGTATGTAGGCCATCGGGTCGTTCGATCCGCTCTCACGTTCCAGCAGCGGTCGCAGGTTCTGCCTCAAGCCCTGCTGCTTGGAGCGCAGTATAGAGAATACCGACGCCGAGTCGGTCGACGACATCACCGCCGCCATCAGCAGCGACTCCAACACCGACAGACGGATGCCGATCAGCCCCCACTCGTAGACCAGACCGCCGATCAGCCAGATGAACCCGCCCGTCAGCAGCGCCGTCATGAGCACCCCCGCCGTGGCGAGCACCACCCCGGGCGCGACCACCGGTTGGATCTCGCGAAATGAGGTCTCGAAGCCGCCGGAAAACAAGATGATACACAACGCAACGGTGCCGATGGCCTGGGCCGTGATGGCGCTGCTGAAGGGTATGCCGAATCCGTCGCTGCCGAACATCATCCCCACCAACAGGAACAACAACAGCGACGGCACCCCGAAGCGCGACGAGATTTTACTGGCGATGATGCTCACCACCAACAGGATCGCTCCGAAGAGCATCATCATTGTGACGTTCATTTCAGCTATTGTCATTGCGGTATAAACAGATAGGTTATGGTGCCGGTGTGTCGCTCGGGAGCCGACGAGTCGACGTTGAAGCGTGACCGGCGCGCGGCATCCAGCGCCGTCTCGAACATGCAGTCGTCACCCGCCGACGAGGCCCGGTCGACCGCCGCCGCCACCACGTCGCCGCCTCGGCTCACAGTGATCTGCACCGTCACCTCGCCCCCGCGCTCACAGCGGTAGCCCGGATTCACAAGGTCGGCCGAGTAGCGCAACGGATTGATCAGCGAGAACGACACCTGCACAGTGCCCTTGGCTCGCGAGTCGCGATTGACGTTAGCCGAGTCGCCGTTGTCGCCGGAGGCACTTCGCATCGCCTCGATGTCGCGCAGCCCCTGATCCCACGCGTCGCGGTTTGCGCTCATTCGCCCCGCCGCATCGTCGAACCGGTCGGTCAGACCGAGGGCGCGGCTGCTCCGTTCGTCGCTCTCGGCAGCCCCCTCGTTCGACACGGCGTTGCGAATGTAGGCCGCGTCGGCCGCGCTCTGGCGTTGCGTCACCTCGCGCTGAAGCCTCCTCGCCTCCTCGCGCAGCTCCTCGACGGTGCGCAGGTCGACCACTATGGCGTCGTCGGATTGCGGGGTGCGGATGATTATCTTGGAGCCGACGAACAGAATCGCCATCACCAGAGCGAGCGTCACCAGAGCGAACACCCCCGCGCGATGGTCGTATATCCACGAGACGGCATCGGTGCGCCGCCGCATGAACGGGAGGTCGAGCCTCGGTTGACGCGCCTGAGATGGCCTCGACACGGGCCTCGGCGCAGGTTTCGGAGCAGATTGAGGGGCTGACTTGGAGCTATGTTTCGGATTATCGGTCACGATGGCTATATTTCGGTATTTTGTGCGAAATTACTATTTCTTTGCAAAAAATTAATACCTTTGTCTCCGAAATTACGCACAGGCTCCAAAATTACTCAGCAAACTCATAGATGTCCGACAAACAGAAGACTTTAAAAGCGTCCGTCACTTTCAACGGACGAGGTCTGCACACGGGGGTCGCCGTCGCCATGACGGTCAGTCCCGCCGAAGAGAACCACGGCATTAAGTTCCGGCGCACCGACATCGAGGGTCGTCCGGAGATTCCGGCGTTGGCCGACTTTGTGGTCGACACCTCGCGCAACACCACCATCGGCAAGGGCGACGTTCGCATCTCGACTGTCGAGCATATCCTCGCCGCGCTCTGGACGATGGGGGTCGACAACGCGGTGATAGATATCGACGGCCCCGAGGTACCCATCATGGATGGTTCGGCGCGCGAGTACGCCGCCGCGATCGACAACGTGGGGCTGACCGAACAGGAGGCCGAGATCAAGTACTATCAGGTGACGGAGAAGATCTCGTTCGCGATTCCCGAGAAGGGGGTCGAGATCGAGCTCTATCCCGACGACCACCTCTCGGTGAGCGTTCACATAGACTACGGAAGCCGTGTGCTGGGCAACCAGTATGCGGTTTTTGACTCCGCGCGCGACAATTTCCGCGAGCAGATCGCCCCGTGCCGCACCTTTGTGTTCCTGCACGAGCTGGAGCCGCTGCTGGCCGGCAACCTTATTAAGGGAGGCGATCTGGACAACGCCATAGTTGTGGTCGAGAAGCCCGCGGTCAACGGCGAGCTGGATCGTCTGCGCACGTTGTTCAACAAGCCGGGCATGGAGATCGAGGCGGGCTATCTGAACAACGTGGCCCCCCACTTCCCCAACGAGCCGGCGCGCCACAAACTGTTAGACGTGTTGGGCGACTTCGCGCTGATGGGTGTACGCATTCGCGGCAAGATCATGGCGACGCGTCCGGGCCACCACGCCAACACCGAGACGGTGAAGGTGATGCGCAAACAGATGCGCAAAGAGGGGGTCAAGCCCACCCGCCGCTACAACCCCAACGACGAGCCGATCTACGACATCAACGCCATCAAGGGCCGCCTGCCGCACCGTCCGCCGTTCCTGTTGGTCGACCGGATATTCCACATCGACGAGCAGAGCATCGCCGGCATCAAGAGCGTGACGGTCAACGAGCCCTTCTTCGTGGGCCACTTCCCCGACGAGCCGGTCATGCCCGGGGTGCTGATTGTGGAGGCGATGGCCCAGTGCGGCGGCATCCTCGCGCTGCACGGCATGGATCCCGATTTTTTGTACTCCACATACTTTTTGAAGATAGATGGCGTTCGTTTCAAGACGAAGGTCGTGCCGGGCGATGTGCTCCAGTTCGAACTGCGACTGTTGGAACCCATCCGTCGCGGACTCGTACACATGGAGGCGCGAGCGTTCGTGGGCGACAAACTCGCCTGCGAAGCCGACCTGCTGGCCCAGGTGACACCCGCCGGAAAGAAAAATCATGAATCATGAATCATGAATCATGAATGGTGTAAATTGGTAGGAATTTAAAATTTAAAACAAGAATCAGAGAGTTCGGAATTAGAAGAATGGCAGCGCAACGCCCTGTCTTTTGATTCATGATTTTTGATTCATGATTCATGATTAATATGATAAGCGACAAAGCCTTTGTCCACCCCGAGGCGAAATTAGGCAAGAACGTAACGATCGAAGCGTTTGCATACGTTGCGGGCGACGTCGTGATGGGCGACGACTGCTGGGTCGGGCCCCACGCCGTGATCATGGAGGGCACCCGCATGGGCAAGGGCTGCCGCATCCACCCGGGAGCGGTGATCGCCGGAGAGCCCCAGGACCTCAAGTTCAAGGGCGAGTACTCGACCGTCGAGATGGGCGACTACAACACCGTGCGCGAAGGGGCGACCATCAACCGCGGAACCGCCGCCAAGGGCAAGACCACCATCGGCAGCTACAACCTGATTATGTCGTGCGCCCACATCGCCCACGACTGCGTGATCGGTAGCCACTGCGTGATAGTGAACAGCGTGCTGCTGGGCGGCGAGGTCGAGGTTGGCGACTGGGCCATCATCTCGGGCCACTCGGCGGTGCACCAGTTCGTTCGGATCGGCGCCCACTCGATGACCTCGGGCGGCTCGCTGGTCGGCAAGGATGTTCCGCCCTACGTGAAGGCGGCGCGCACACCGCTGTCGTTCGTGGGGGCCAACTTCATCGGCCTGAGGCGGCGCAACTTCTCGACCGAGAAGATCGCCGAGATTCAGGAGATCTTCCGCATCATGTTCCAGAGCGGCTATGGCTACGGCCGCGCCTGCGACATCATCGAGGACACGGTGCCCCGCTCGCCCGAGAGGGACGAGATAGTGCGGTTCGTGCGCACCTCCAAGCGCGGAATCCTCAAGCCTTGGAACGCCGCGCTGGGCGATATCGAGGATTAATGGGTGTTAAAAGCACATATTGCGTGTCTCTTCCAACGCCAATACGGGGGGGGGGTATTTCGTTGAGTGTCAGCGAGTTGCAGATGAGGTAATTTTTAATATATTGCACAACAAATAGCTGTATCGAGCCTGCTCGGTACGGCTTTTTTATTGCGCTCGAAGTCTCAAAATAAAAAAAACATCATGATGAAACGAAGTTTTGTAAAACCGGCCAAGAAAAACCCCAAATTCTGGGAGATAGCCGTCGACGGAAAAAGCTACACCATCACCGAAGGCCAAACCGACCTAAGCAGCGAAACGACAACCAAAGATTTTGCCGACGCGGACAAATGCCTGAAAGCCGCCGTGAAACTCATTGAGAAGACACGCGAAAAAGGTTTCGTCGAGACCCTGCCCGAATACAGCGAGTGGCCTGGCGAAAGGCGCGATTACGCGATTTGGCGCAACACGGCGGCAATCGAGTTCATCATCCGAACGGTGAAAGCGAACAGCACGGAGAGCAAGGCCGCCTCGATGAGAGACCCCGAGGAGAAAATAAAACTTGCCTCCGAAAGCCTCGACGGGATCTTGGCCAAAGCCGCCGAGCTGGAGATATACATCGACTCCGAACAGATCAAAATCCGAAAGATGGCTCAGGGCAAAGATTTCTACGGCATCGACTTCAACAACAAAGCCAAATTATTTGAAGTTTGGTACGACTACTGGAAACAGGGTTGCGATGCCTTCAGGTTTTGGATGAACGACGAAAACTCGTCGAAAGCCATCATAGATTATTTCGTCGACAACGGAATAGGAAAATGGTTCGGCGCAGAGGAGAAGCAGAAAACAAAAGATAAAGACGCCGAGTCGGAGATCGAAAGGCAGGAAAAGATCATCGCCAAGATACACAGAGTGGTAAACGGCCAATTCAAAAAAGATTTCCCCCGTTTGGCAATCCAGCTTTCGATGGATTTCGACACCCACAGCACCGTTTACGCCTCCGAGGAGGAGATTCAGCGGGAGATCGCCGCCGTGATTTTCGACTGCGCAAAATCCAAGGTGAAGAAAAATCGCGAGGAGACGCTCTGCAAAACCTACTACATGCTCTACAACGTGAAGCGTCAATTGCCGCTCGCCCGCGTGCGGCAAGCGTTGGACGAACTCGCAAACGGCAAAGTGCCAGACGTGGAGAGCCTCTACAAAGATATGGTTTTCGAACCCTGGGAAAAACCCGAATCGTTACCGACCTTCGCCATAGCGTCGCCGGAAAACAAAAACGACATCCTAAAAACAGCGAAGCATATCGCCGAAAACGCCGACGCCTACATCCTCCAGACCCGCTGCCTGAATAGATACATCGAGGTGCGAAACAAAGCAGACAAAGGAGAAGTTCTCGACGAAACAAAGTTTTTTGAGCTCACGGCCTCAAGCCCCGAGTTGGAAGAGCCGCTTGCGCACTTCGTCGGAAAACTCGCGGAGTACAACAAAGAGTATCCCACCGTTTTCACCTACGCTGGAAGCTCGTCCCAAACGCCAATCCCCGTCGGAGCAACCGCCGCCGCCGCGCTGGCACTACTTGGAGGCACGAAACACGATGCCCTCATAGCCGCATACCTCCACACCATCAAAGAGTTAGGTTGGTATCGCGTAAGTTGCAGCACAATGCGCAACCTGTGGAGGGAGCACAACGCCACCCCCGACGTTCCGCAAACCATCGCGGTGATGTGGAAGGCGGAGTAGTAAAAAGATTTTGCCGAATGGCAAAATCTTTTTACCTTTGCAGGCTTTTAAACCTTAAAATCAACGACGGAAAAATGCCGAAAATGAAATCAAACCGTGGAGCGGCGAAGCGCTTCGACTTCACGGGAACGGGAAGGATCAAGCGCAAACACGCTTATCACCGCCACATCCTGACCAAGAAGACCACGAAACAGAAACGCAATCTCGACTATTCGAGCCTCGTTTCGGTGGCCGACGAGGCCAAGATCAAACTGCTGCTCGTGAAGTAATTTCGCGAGGCCGCAAAAAAAGAGGTGAGCGCAAGCTCGCCGCACAAAAAAACAATCGTATTAATCAAGAACACCCCGGCCCCTAAGAGGCGCGCTGAGATGCCGTCCGCCGGTCGTTCGTAAAACTTTCAAATTATGCCACGTTCAGTCAATGCAGTCGCATCGAGGGCAAGACGGAAAAAAGTTTTAAAACTCGCCAAAGGAAACTTCGGATCGAGGGGAAACGTTTGGACTGTTGCCAAAAACACAGTCGAGAAGGGTTTGCAGTATGCTTACCGCGATCGTAAAAACAAAAAGAGGACCTTCCGCAGCTTGTGGATCCAGCGTATCAACGCCGGCGCCAGGGCCCACGGATTGACCTATTCGGAATTTATCGGCAAACTCGCCAAGAAGGAGATCGACCTGAACCGCAAGGTGTTGGCCGACCTCGCCATGAACCACCCGAAGGCGTTCGAAGCCGTCGTAAAACAGGTAAAGTAAAAGCATCCGCCGCCGCAGTGTGGCGATTCGTAGCCGTCTCTTAACCAAGAGGCGGCTTTTTTTGCGAAATTAGCACTATATTTGCACTGCAAAAAAACAGCAACAGTCATGGAAGAAAAAGTATTGTCAGCCCTCGCCAATGGGCCCCGAAAGGCAGGCGAGATAGCAACCGAAACGGGACTCGCCAAGGCCGACGTCGACAAAGCGATCAAAAAGCTGGTCGCCGAAGGACGCGTCGACTCGCCGAAACGCTGCTACTACGGAATAAAGGCATAGGTTTTGCACCTCGAAGCCTACTTCGAAGCATAATCTAAGCACAAAAAAGAAACTAAAAAAAGAGATGAAAACCATAAAATGCGTGGGCATTCTAACCTCGGGCGGCGACTCGCCCGGGATGAACGCCGCCATCAGGGCCGTCACCCGCACGGCAATCTACAACGGTCTGAAAGTCAAAGCGGTGATGCGCGGCTTCAAGGGGCTCATCGACGACGAGATCGTCGAGTTCAAGACGGGCAACGTCTCCAACATCGTCAAGCAGGGGGGCACGATCCTCAAAACCGCACGCTCCAAGGAGTTCGAATCGAAGGATGGCAGGCGGCGCGCTCACGAAAATATGCTCAAACACAAGATCGACGCCCTGGTTGTGATCGGCGGCGACGGCTAGCTGACGGGCGCGCGCATCTTCGGTGCCGAGTTCGACATTCCGATCGTCGGGCTGCCCGGCACCATCGACAACGACCTCTACGGCACCGACACGACCATCGGTTACGACTCGGCGCTCAACACCATCATGTGGGCGGTCGACCGGCTGCGCGACACGGCGTCATCGCATGAGCGCCTCTTTTTCGTCGAGGTGATGGGTCGCAACGCCGGCTTCCTGGCGCTCAACGGCGCCATCGCGACGGGGGCCGAGGCGGCCATCATCCCCGAGATCGCGACCGAGGTCGACCAACTTGCCGAGCTTATCGAAAACGGTTTCCGGAAGGATAAAAACAGCAGCATCGTGCTGGTGGCCGAGAGCGAGTCGACGGGCGGCGCGATCGGCATGGCGGAGCGCGTCAAAAAGGAGTACCCGCAGTTCGACACGCGCGTCACGATCCTCGGCCACATCCAGCGCGGGGGGTCGCCGACGGCGTTCGACCGCATCATCGCGTCGCGCATGGGCGAGGCGGCGGTCGAGGCACTCATCGACGGCCAGCGCAACGTGATGATCGGCATCGACGACGACCAACTTGTGCATGTGCCTTTCTCTCAGGCAATTCGCGACGACAAACCGATAGACCGCGCACTGCTCAAGACGGTCAAAATTTTGTCGATCTAATCCGGAAACCCGTATAACTAAGTTTTTAGTTATACAACTAAAAACTTAGTTATACGAGGCAATCGAGAAAACTCAGTTCCGGAAAAATTTATCGAAAGAGGCGTTTTTTTATGGACATTGCAAGGCAGAAGCGCGACGAGAACATCGCCGAATATGTGCTCTATATCTGGCAGTTGGAGGACCTGCTGCGTGCGTTGGGGTTTCGTCCCGAGGCTGTTTTCGAGGCGCTTGTGGCTCCGCGCGACGCCACCGACGAGTGGAAACTCCAGGCGCTCGAATGGTACATGGAGATCGCCGACCTGCTGGCGCGCGAGGGCAAGACCGAGGGCGGCCACCTCGACCACACGCTGCACCTGATCGGCGAGCTCAACGACCTGCACCTCATGCTGTTGGAGCAACCGGCCGGGCGCCGATACCGCGAACTTTTCGGCCTGTTGGCCCCGTCGCTTCCCTCGCTGCGCGCCGTTTTGGGCCGCGACGACGTTTCGGATATCGAGCTGTCTTTCAGGGCTTTATACGCCGCCATGCTCTATCGCATCAAAGGCGTGCGCGCCGAGATTACCGACGATGTTGTTGCTCTCGTATCACCGGTAATAGCCACACTATCAGACATATACCACAAAGTCGAACGCGGCGAGATCGACCTCTACGCCGCCGAATAACAACCAAGCGCAACAAGCTCCCCATCATGAACGCAGCAACCTCTACAAGTCGATCTAAAATAGGACGCAAAACAGGGTTGATACTGCTCTTCTATCGCTCATTCGCCATCCCGAGCAATCTGCTCACCGGAGTCTGCGCGGGTCTGATCGTGCGTCAGGGTGCAGCTTTGTTGTTTCCCGCCATCCTTCTGAAACTCGCCACACTGGGCATCGTCTGGTTCGCAATGCGCGAATCCGGCAACCGAACCCTCTGCTATTTCACCAATCGCGGACTCTCTCCACTAACACTTTGGACGGTTGCCATCGCGATTGATCTGACGTTTTTCGCTGTGTGCGTGACAATTGCGACACTAATCAACCTTTCGTGAACGGCATGAACAACGAACACCTCGCCCTCCACAGCACCCTCGAAGCCGACGGCATAAGGGTGTCGTTCGGTGAGAGAATCGTGATCCGAAGCATCTATGTGAAGGTCTCGACAGGCCGCGTCACGGGCCTTGTAGGGCGCAACGGATGCGGAAAAAGCACCCTGATGCGGGTAATCCACGGCAGCCTCGGTGTCTCCGAAAAGTCGATACGCATCGACGGCTGCAGCGTGCAACACGCTTACCAACACGGAGTTATGTTCACCCCACAGCACGGTTTCATCCCATCGTCAAGAAGCGTGCGCGGCGTGGTGCGGGACCACGACCTCGATTTCGACAGACTCGCGGCCTGCTTCCCAATTTTCGGAAGCCACATGCGCGCACCCGTGTCGACGCTGTCCGGAGGCGAGCGTCGCCTGCTCGAAACGTTCATGGTGCTGACCTCGCCCCACGCGCGGTTTTGCCTGCTCGATGAGCCGTTTTCACAGATATCACCGCTGCACATCGAGGTGATAATGAGACTGATATCAGAAGAAAAGAGCCGAAAAGGCATCATGGTCGCGGATCACATGTACCGCCAAATCCTCGACATCTGCGACGATATCTACACGATCACCAACGGCACAACGCGCCCCTTGCGCTCGCCCGACAAGCTCAACAGGCCCGACTCATCCGACTCACCCATTTCGCCACTTGAGGAACTCCGCCGGCTCGGGTACCTGCCGTAATACAGATTAATTTTTCAGAAGTTGTTTGGATTTTCCCACCGAAGCGATTTTTGTCTCGGGTCGAGAGATTTTTTCGCCCACCGAACAAGGCGTAGGGGTTCCTACGGCGAGAGAGGCGGGCGCAAAAATCGCCGACCTGAGGCAAAAAGCGCGAGAGAGGGAAATTTCAAACAACTTCTCAGAGTCCAACCACCTGACTGTCAAAATCGCCAACCACCAAATTCCAAACCCTGACCGCCACAAGAGTTAAGTCATCTGAGCGGCCGACAAACGAGCACACAGGCAGCGACGCCTCGAAACTCATCCCTCTGAAACAGGATATCCGGATCGTCATTCATAGCCTCGCTTCGGTCTCCCCACCCGCCGCACACCGACAGCATCGTCGCGGCAAACAGGACAGTCATCAATTTCTTAGCTATCGCCACCTCGACTTCACATCTTCGCCGCAACCGCCTCAGCCACAGCAGCAATAGCCGCGGTCTTCTCCAACGAGTACCCCTGCTTAACCTCCACAGGCGGCGCGACCTGCTCCCACCCCATGCGGTCGGCAAACTCGGAGAGCTTTTTAACCGCGGCGCCGGCCCACGTAAATCCGCCGAAACAGGCAAACACCCGCGAAGGCACACCGCGCAGCTCGATGTCGTCGACCAGCGCCTGCACCGGCGGATAGAGGTGCATGTTGTATGTGGGGCTGCCGATCACTAACGCGCTGAATTTGAAGACATCACGCAGCACAAACGACGCGTGCGACGACGACAGGTCGTGCATCACGACACGCCTCACTCCGCGTGCCGCAAGTTCGCGAGCCAACCTCTCGGCCGTCTGCGCGGTGTTGCCGTACATGCTGCCATATGCGATCACGACACCCTTTTCCAGCGGCTCGTATCGACTCATACGGTCGTACAGATCAAGCACTTGCGGAAATTCGCCCGTCCACACGGGGCCGTGCGTCGGACACACAGTCCGCAGCGGCGGCAGCGACGCGAGCTTCCGGAGCGCGTTCTGCACCGGCACCCCATACTTGCCGACGATGTTCGAGTAGTAGCGCACCATCTCGTCGCGATAGTGCGCCGTATCTAACTGAGCGTCAGTCACTCCGCCGTCCAACGTACCGAAAGTCCCGAACGCGTCGCCCGAAAAGACAAGCCCCTCGGCGGCCACATAAGTGACCATCGTCTCGGGCCAGTGCACCATCGGAATCAGATGGAATTGCAGCGTGCGCGCCCCCAGCGACAACGTGTCGCCATCCTTGACAATCAGCGAGTTAGCCGAAGTTTTCGAACCCAAACCAGCACCGGAACCGCCCGCCGCACCAGCAGCACCCGCACCAACCCCACACCCCACATCAACACCATAAAACCCCTCGACCATCTGCAAAGTCTTGGCATTGCCAACGATTGTGATGTCGGGCCACGCCTGCCGCACGGCATGTATCGAAGCCGAGTGGTCGGGCTCCATATGGTTGATTATCAAGTAGTCCACAGGTCGATCGCCAATCACTTCACGCACCGACGACAGCAGCCGCTCGGTAAACGCCGCGTCGATGGTGTCGACCAACGCAACTTTCTCATCTTCAATAAGATAAGCGTTATACGAAACCCCATGCGGCAGCGGCCACAACCCCTCGAAACGGTGTTTGGTGCGATCGTTGGCACCCACATAATGAACTCCCGGGACAAACTCTGTAACTCTCTTCATATCCTATTTTGTATACGTAAACTCCTCATTATCATGAACAATCGTAACCTGCGAACCCAAACCCAAACCGCCACCAGAACCCGAACCCAAATCAGCAGCCTCCACCCGCCCAATAACCCGAGCCTCAACCCCAAAAGCCTGCGAAATAGCAATAATCTCCGCCGCAACCTCCTCAGGCACATAAAGTTCCATACGATGCCCCATATTAAAGACCTTATACATCTCACGCCACGCCGTACCGCTCTGCTCACGAATCAACCGAAACAGCGGCGGCACCTCAAACATATTATCCTTAACGACATGAAGCCCTTCACCGATGAAATGCAAAATTTTAGTCTGCCCCCCCCCACTACAATGAACCATCCCATGCAAAAGCGCCCGCGGAACCTCCCGTAAAACCCGCGCAATAACGGGAGCATAGGTCCGAGTAGGCGACAACACCAACCGCCCCGCATCCAGAGACACCCCCTCGACCCGATCCGTCAACCCCAAAGTCCCCGAGTATGCCAGCTCCAAAGGAATCGCCGTGTCATAACTCTCGGGATACTTCTCGGCCAAGTAGCGCGCAAACACATCATGCCGCGCCGAAGTCAACCCGTTCGACCCCATGCCGCCGTTGTACTCACGCTCATACACCGCCTGCCCGAAAGAGGCCAACCCCACAATCACATCACCCGCCGCGATGCGAGCGTTGTCGATCACATCCGCCCGTCGCATACGAGCCGTCACGGTGCTGTCGACAATCACGGTGCGCACCAGATCGCCCACATCGGCCGTCTCGCCGCCTGTCGACACAATGTTCACCCCCATCGAACGCATCGACGCAAGGAACTCCTCGGTGCCGTCGATTATCGCGGCGATCACCTCGCCCGGGATCAGCCGTTTGTTGCGCCCGATGGTCGACGAGAGCAGAATGTTGTCCACCGCGCCGACACACAACAGGTCGTCGGTATTCATCACCACCGCGTCCTGCGCAATGCCGCGCCACACATCCAGCGACCCCGTCTCGCGCCAGTAGGCGTAGGCGAGCGACGATTTGGTACCCGCGCCGTCGGCGTGCATGATCAGGCAGTCGTCCTCGCAGCCGCCCAGATAATCGGGAATAATTTTACAGAAAGCCTTGGGAAACAGCCCCTTGTCGACATTCTTTATCGCCGCGTGCACATCCTCCTTATCCGAAGAGACGCCCCGCAGCCCGTATCGTGAAGTTTCGGTCATGAGCGCAAAGTTAGGAAAATTTCCTAACTTTGCGCCTATGAGACCCGACAACAGCACAACCGACCTTGAGTTCGAGAACACCATCCGCCCGCAGGAGTTGGGGGCGTTCAGCGGCCAGGACAAGACGGTCGACAACCTTCGCGTCTTCATCCGCGCCGCGTTGATGCGCTCCGAGAGTCTCGACCACGTGCTGCTGCACGGCCCCCCGGGATTGGGCAAGACGACCCTCGCAAACATCATCGCCAACGAGATGGGAGCACAACTGAGGGTAACCTCTGGCCCTGTCTTAGACAAACCCGGCGACCTCGCGGGACTGCTCACCAACCTCGGCAGGGGCGACGTGCTCTTCATCGACGAGATCCACCGCCTCACCCCCGTCATCGAGGAGTACCTCTACTCGGCGATGGAGGACTACAAGATCGACATCGTGTTGGACAAGGGCCCCTCGGCGCGGTCGATCCAGATCGAGCTCAACCCCTTCACACTCATCGGCGCCACCACCCGCAGCGGCCTGCTCACCTCGCCCTTGAGGGCCCGTTTCGGAATCCAGTGCCACTTAGAATACTACGACGCATCGGTGCTGCGAGGCATAGTCAGACGCTCGGCGGGAATCCTCGGCATAGGCATCGACAACGAGGCGGCGGGCGAGATCGCCATGCGTTCGCGCGGCACTCCGCGAATCGCCAACGCGCTGTTGCGGCGAGTGCGCGACTTCGCGATGGTGCAGGGCGGCGGCCATATCGACCTGCCGATCACGCGCATCGCCCTGGGCGCCCTCAACATCGACACGCGCGGCCTCGACACGATGGACAACCGCATTCTGTCGACCATCATCCTCAAGTTTCGCGGCGGGCCGGTTGGGCTCAACACCATCGCGACGGCTGTGGGCGAGGAGCCGGGCACGATCGAGGAGGTCTACGAACCGTTCCTCATCAAGGAGGGGTTCCTGAAGCGCACCCCCCGCGGCCGCGAAGCCACCGAGCTGGCCTACACCCACTTAGGAATCACCCAAACCTCCGACTCCGCAACCCTGTTCAATTCATGATTCTTGATTCATGATTCATGATTCTTAATTTTTAATTCTTAATTGAATTATGGCACTATACATACCAAAGGACTACACCCCAAAACTCGCTCCCGAGACAATGGAGCAGGCGATCACCTATCTGAAGGAAATTTTTCCGGAGATCCTCGCCAAAGACCTGCGCCTGCGTCGGGTCACCGCGCCGCTGTTCGTGCTGTCGGGCACCGGCATCAACGACGACCTCAACGGCACCGAGCGCGCCGTGTCGTTCCCGATCAAGGACATGGGCGACCGCCGCGCCGAGGTTGTGCACTCGCTCGCCAAGTGGAAACGCATGAAGTTGGCGTCGTACAAAATCGCACCGGGCTACGGACTCTACACCGACATGAACGCCATCCGCGCCGACGAGGAGTTGGACAACATCCACTCTCTGTATGTCGACCAGTGGGACTGGGAGCGCACGATGCGTCCCGAGGAGCGAACGCTTGATTATCTGAAAGATACGGTGCGCCGAATCTACGACGGCATGCGCGAAGTCGAGGAGGAGGTCTACGAACTCTTCCCCCACATAACTCCCTGTCTGCCAGACGAAATTACCTTCCTGCAGTCGGAGGAGCTGCTGGCGATGTACCCCAAATTGACGCCCAAGGAGCGCGAGAACGAGGCGGCGAGGAGGTTCGGCGCGGTCTTCATAATCGGCATCGGCCACCCGCTGTCGAATGGCGAGAAGCACGATGGCCGGGCACCGGACTACGACGACTGGAGCACCCCGACGGAGGGCGGGTGTCACGGTCTGAACGGCGACATCATCATCTGGAACGACGTGTTAGACAGCGCGTTAGAGCTTTCGAGCATGGGCATTCGAGTCGACGCCGACACGCTGCGCCGCCAGCTCGCAATGACCGGCGAAGAGAGCCGCGCGGAGATGGAATTCCATCGCTCACTGCTGTCTGGAGGCCTTCCAGCGTCGATTGGAGGGGGTATTGGGCAGTCGAGATTGTGTATGTTTTATCTGCGTTGCGCTCATATCGGCGAGGTGCAGGTGAGCATGTGGCCCGAGGAGCAGATCGCGGAGTGCGCCCGACATGGGATTTATCTGAAATAGAGGGAGATAGAGTGTCGGGGGTATAAGAAAAGAGAGCCCGCGAGGCTCTCTTTTTGTCGGGGTACCAGGATTCGAACCTGGGACCCCCTGCTCCCAAAGCAGGTGCGCTAACCGGACTGCGCTACACCCCGAAACGTTACATATGTCACGCTTTTAAGAAACACGAGTGTTACCAATGTTACACTTTTCGAAGACACGAGTGTTACCAATGTCACACTTTTCGAAGACACGAGTGTTACCGATGTTACACTTTTCGAAGACACGAGTGTTACCGATGTTACACTTTTTTTTGGCCGAGTGTTACCGATGTAACGCTTTAAAAAGGCCGAGTGTTACAAATGAGACACTCAAAAAGGGGCGAGTGTTACAAATGACACACCTCGAAAAAAATGTCGCAAATGAAACACCTCGAAAAAAACAGAGGAGTCGCAAAACGAAACGCGACAAAAAAGGCGACAAACAAGGGTGCAAATATACGAAATTTTTTCTACTTTTGTACTCTTGAGCTAACAAAAAAACGAACAAAAAAAGCGAGCAAAAAAATCCCGTAACCTAAAAACAAATTTTAATATGAGAACACTACTGATCACCATCGTCTGCACACTGTTTGTCCTGTCGGCCGCGGCGCAGGGCTACACATTTACCGACACCAAGACCGTTCCCGTGACGAGCGTCAAAAATCAGGCTTCGAGCGGCACATGTTGGAGCTTCTCGGGACTCGCGTTTTTGGAGAGCGAGATTCTGATCGCCGGCGGGCCGGAGGTCGACCTGTCGCCGATGTTTGTGGTGTGGCACGCATATCACGACCGCGCGGAGAAGTATGTGCGCATGCACGGCACATCGTCGCTCTCGGCCGGAGCCGCCGCGGAGGATGTGATGATCTGTTGGAACCGCCACGGGATTGTCCCGACAGAGGTGTACGACGGGTTGAGCTATGGTCAGCCGATTCATCGCCACGCCGAGATGGACGCCGCGATCAAGGCTTACTGCGACGCGGTGATCAAGAATCCCAATCGCAAACTATCGAACGCTTGGCTCGAAGGGTTGGATGCGATTTTGGACGCGTATCTGGGCAAGCTGCCCGAGACCTTTATGTATAACGGTCGCGAGTATACGCCGCGCAGTTTTGCGGACTCGCTGCCCGTGGAGATTGACGACTATGTGTCGCTGACTTCGTTTACGCACCACCCTTTTGGCGAGTGGTTTGTGATCGAGGTGCCCGACAACACTGTGTGGGGCGAGTCGTATAACCTTCCGCTGGAGGAGATGATGTCGGCGATCGACTGTACTTTGGCTGCAGGGCGGCCCGTGTTGTGGGGTTCGGATGTTAGCGAGCAGGGGTTTGCCTGGCGGCGCGGTTTGGCTGTCGTTCCCGATGCTGACCTTACTCGCATGGATGACAGTGAGTTGGCTCGTTGGGTTGCGCTGTCGGAGGCTGAGAAGAGTGCGTCTCTGCATAAGTTGGAGGCTCCGGGCGTCGAGAAGGTTATCACGCAGGAGATGCGTCAGGAGGCGTTTGACAACTGGGAGACTACCGATGATCATGGTATGGAGATCGTGGGCACGGCGACTGATCAGACCGGGGCGCGGTACTACAAGGTTAAGAACTCCTGGGGCGCGGATGGGCATGTTTATGGGGGGTATTTCTATGCCTCGCGGCCTTTTGTTGAGTACAAGACTATTACGGTTATGGTTAATCGTAATGCGTTGCCTCGTGAGCTTCAACGCGGGCTTTAGTGATTAGTGGTTAGTTATTAATTGAAAATTGAAAGTTGAAAATGGGCTACGCGGGGTGGTTATAACTAAAGGTTTAGTTATATAACTAAGTTTTTAGTTATAGGCTGTTTCGCGTAGCTTTTTACAGCGTAGTATTGCGTCGCGTAGCACTAACCACTAACAACTAACCACTATCTTGCTGCTATCGTTTCGATTTCGACTCGGGCTCCCATGGGTAGGGCTGCTACCTGGTAGGCGGCGCGGGCGGGCATGTCGGCGATGAAATGGCGCGCGTAGATGGCGTTGACAGTGGCGAAGTCGGCTATGTCGGCCAGCAGCACGGTGCACTTCACGACGTCGGCGAAGGTGTAGCCGGCGGCGGTGAGGATCGCCTCGATGTTGGCGAATACCTGCTCGGTCTGCGACTCGATGCCCTCTCGCATCTTTCCGGTGGCGGGGTCGAGGGGGATTTGGCCCGAGATGTAGAGGGTTTTGGCGGGGGTGGTGGCTGTGTTTGCGACTTCGACGGCCTGCGAGTAGGGGCCTACGGCGGCGGGGGCGTTGGGGGTTGTGATTGTCTTTTTCATTCTGTTGTAGGATTTTGTGCGATTTTGTGCGGTAAAGATATGTAATTTTGCTTCGGAAACCAAGGCGTTTTTTTGTGCCTAAAAAAATTTTTGAGAGTGATGAGAATTTTGAGAATTGTTGCGGTGGTGGGGTTGGTGGTGCTTTTTACAGGTTGTTGTGCTTGCCGGCGTAACAGGTCGGTGGTTCCTTTGGCAGGGGTCGAGTGGCGGTTGACGCAGCTGTATGGGGCGGGGGTTACTTCGGAGAACTATCGTGTGACGCTTGGGGTCGATGGGCGGTTGAGTGGTGTTGGTGACTGCAATCGTTTTAGCGGTACCTATACTCAGACTCCTGGCGAGAGTCGTACGGGGGGGGCGTTGGCGATCGGTGATGGTTTAGTGGCTACTCGGATGATGTGTCTTGGGCAGGCTCGTGAGGATCAGTTTTTTGCCATGTTGCGGGAGGTCGATGCTTATAGTATTGATGGCGAGCGGCTTATGCTTATTCGGGGGGGGGATGTGTTGGCTATTTTTGATCTGGTTAACTAAGGATTTAGTTATATAACTAAGTTTTTAGTTATAGGGTTTTCTTGCTCTTTTGGGTTAACAAAAAGCCACCTTGTGGGGTGGCTTTTTGTTTGCTATGTAGCTTAATCGCTTTTTAGTAGCTTCGGGCGAAGAGGGCTCGGCGGGAGGAGGGTTTTCCGGAGAAGACGCAGGTGCCCTGTTCGTCGGCGCCAAGACCCGCGGGGGCGTCGGGGCCGTCGAGGGGGATGCAGCGGATGGTCGCCTTGGTCGCCTCCTTGATTGCCAACTCTGTGGCGACGGTGCCGTCCCAGTGCGCGGCGACGAATCCGCCCTTCTCGTCGAGCGTGCGCACGAACTCGTCCCACGTGTCGACGCGGGTGATGTGGCTGTCGCGATAGGCGCGGGCGCGCTCAAAGATCGCCGTCTGCATCTCGGACATCAGCGCCGACACGCGATCGGCCAGCCCCTCCTGCGGCACGACCTCTTTCGAGAGGGTGTCGCGGCGCGCGAGCTCGATCGTTCCGGCGGCCATGTCGCGCGGCCCGAGGGCGAGGCGCACAGGCACACCCTTGAGCTCGTACTCGGCGAACTTGAATCCGCTGCGCACGTTGTCGCGGTCGTCGATCTTGACCTTCAGCCCCTTGGCGCGCAGTTCGGCGGCGAGCTCACCGAGGCGTGCCACGGCGGCGGCGTACTCGTCGGCCCCCTTATATATAGGTATGAGCACTGCGTGGAGCGGCGCGAGGCGCGGCGGCAGCACGAGGCCGTTGTTGTCGGAGTGGGCCATGATGAGCGCACCGATGAGTCGCGTCGACACCCCCCATGACGTTGCCCACACGTAGTCGAGTGCGTTTTCGCGATTGGTGAACTGGACGTCGAAGGCCTTCGCGAAGTTCTGTCCGAGGAAGTGCGACGTGCCGCTCTGGAGCGCCTTGCCATCCTGCATGAGCGCCTCTATCGTGAGGGTCTCCTCGGCGCCGGCGAAGCGTTCGTTCTCGCTCTTGCGCCCCACCACGACGGGCACGCCCATCCACCCTTCGGCGAAGTCGCGGTAGACGCCGATCATTCGTTCGGTTTCGGCCACAGCCTCGTCGCGCGTTTCGTGGGCGGTGTGGCCCTCTTGCCAGAGGAACTCGGCGGTGCGCAGAAAGAGCCTCGTGCGCATCTCCCACCTCACGACGTTGGCCCACTGGTTGACCAGAATCGGCAGGTCGCGGTAGGATTGGATCCACCCTTTGTAGGTGTTCCAGATTATCGTCTCCGATGTCGGCCTCACTATCAGCTCCTCCTCAAGCTTCGCGTCGGGGTCGACCACCACTCCCCCACCCTCGGGGTCGTTCATCAGGCGGTAGTGGGTCACCACGGCGCACTCCTTGGCGAAACCCTCGACGTGCGACGCCTCCTTGGAGAAGAACGACTTGGGGATGAAGAGCGGGAAGTAGGCGTTCTCGTGGCCCGTGGCCTTGAACATGCGGTCGAGGGCGTCGCGCATGTTCTCCCACAGCGCGTAGCCGTAGGGTTTGATCACCATGCATCCGCGCACCGCCGAGTATTCGGCCAGGCCAGCCTTGACCACCAGATCGTTGTACCACTGGGAGTAGTTATCTTCCCGATTGGCAAGTTCTTTGAGCTCTTTCGCCATACGTTTTTTCCGTTTTATCTGTTTCGAATCGCAAAGGTAGAAAAAAATTGCTATCTTTGCTATACACTAACGCGGGCACATTGTACGTTAGTGTTATGGAGAAGTCTAACTCTAACACATAAGCGATCATGAAGAGTTCACGGATTTATGGCATGTTGCTCGTCGCGGGAGCGGCGGCGGCGCTTTTTTCGGGGTGCACGTCGGGGCGCATGATATCCTCGTCGGCCGACCTTTACGGCATACACAACCGAATCGAGATAGCACAACGGGAGGCGGCGGAGGCCGAGCTCGCACGGCAGGAGGCGGTGGCGCGGCAGGCGCAGTACGAAGCGATGTTGGCCGAACTGGAGGCGGCGCAGGCGGAGAGGGCGTATCTTGGTGAGGAGAGTGGTGGTGCTGCTACGAGTGATCTGCCGGCTTACGGCGAGAGTGAGTATGCGCGTAAGTTTACTATGTTTGACTCTTATGACCACTATGTTCGTCCGGCGGGCTCGTATACCTATGTTTATGCCGACCCTTATACGAATGTTATTGTGGTCGATCCGCGATACAACTACTCGTTGTGGGGGTATTGGTCGCCTTTTGACTATCGGAGATACTCGTGGTATGGGGGGTTTCATGATCCGTGGTACTCCTGGGGGGGATGGCGTAGTCCCTACTATGGAGGGTGGTATGGCGGCTATGGCGGGTGGTATGATCCTTGGTACTCCTGGGGTGGGTATGGTGGTTGGCATGGGGGCTATTATGGTGGATGGTATGGCGGCGGGTACTATGGCGGTTATTATGGCGGCGGTTATGGGCATTGGGGGCACAACGATCGTTATGCCTCGTCGAACTGGCGCGACACCAATCGCACATACTCAAACGGATATCGCTCGTATGACGATCGCAACTACACATCGTCGGGGCGCACTTCGAGCTATGGTCGCAACTCTTCGGCTTCGGGGCGCACCTCTTCGAGTTACAGCTCGGGGGCCTCTTCGGCAGGTCGCAGCTCTTCTCGTTATGGGGTTGGGTCATCCTCTTATGGGGGGTCATCTTCGGGGCGGAGTTCCTCTTCGGGGTATAGTTCGGGCTCTTCGTCGGGGCGTAGTTCGGCCGGGTATAGCTCGGGGAGCTCATCGAGTCGCAGCAGTGGGTCGTCGACCTCGGGCAGGAGCAGCTCTTATAGCAATGGATCGTCGGGTCGGAGTTCGTCGGCGGGTTACAACTCGGGGTCGTCGTCGAGCAGGAGCAGCAGCTCGTATAATAACAACAACTCGTCGTCGGGGCGCAGCTCCTCTTCGAGCTACAACTCGGGGTCGTCGTCGAGTCGGAGCAGCAGCTCTTACAGCAGCGGGTCGTCTTCGAGTGGGCGTAGCTCTTACAGCGGTGGCGGCGGTTACAGCGGCGGGTCGTCTTCGGGGAGGAGTTCTTCTTCGAGTGGGCGTGGCAGGTAGCCGCAACGGCGGCAGCGATTTAGGCTACGCGAAAAATTAATGTTACAGTTACCGAAAATGACTGAAAAAATTATGAAAACAAAGGTTTGGCTTGTGGGTGTGGCCACAATGATGGTGGGTGTTCTGACGGTGGGTCAAAGTCAGGCGCAGGATGCCGGACAGCTGTATATATCGGGGCGTGTGATCGGGGCGCCGTACTTTGACGACGGGCTCAGGTTGCTCTTTTCGCAGAGTGACAACACTTTCGGCACGTCGCGGTCGGCGGCGATGGGTGGGGCGTTCGCGTCGCTCGGGGCCGACCTCTCGTCGGCGAGCATCAACCCCGCGGGGTTGGGGATGTATCAGAGCTCGGACTGGGGCATCACCGCGGCGCTGTCGATCGACGGTATGCGTACCTCGGCCGACATGATGCGGCCCGGGGCGCTGGCGGCGGGGGGCAGCAGGACATCTTTCGGGTTGAACAACGTGGGGGCGGCGTACAATCTTTTTAACCGTTCGGGGGCGCTGACGAGCATGACGCTGGGGTTCACCTACAACCGTGCGGCCAACTTCAATTCGCGTACTCGCGTGGAGACCTTTGGGGAGGATTCGTCGATCGCCGATATGTTTCAGCATCAGTTGAACCTTGCGGCGGGTGACGGGTTGCGGCCCGGGGCGCTCAATCCTTCGGCCAATCCGTTTGAGAATCTGGGTATCTACCTCGACGAATGGGGGGCGGTGTTGGGATATCAGACGGGGTTGGTGGGGTTGAACGACGAGGGGGGATTCGGATATTTCGACGGGGCGCTGCCGTCGGACAGCTACTTCGGTTCGGTGACTCGGGGTGGCATCAACGAATATGGCGTGTCGCTTGGGGCCAACATCTCGAACTACCTCTATCTGGGGGCGACGGTCGGGGCGACGCAGATCAACTACTCGGAGGAGACGTCGTATGAGGAGTTTTATCAGACGGGGGCGATGTTCGACATGATGTGGTTTGACCAGACGACAATCGTCAGTGGCTCGGGGGTGACGGCGAAGTTTGGGCTCATTGCGCGGCCGTTGCCGGCGTTGCGTATTGGGGTGGCTTACCATCTGCCCACATATTACACGCTTGAGAAGGCTTATGAAGGGGTTATGGGGTCGGTCGACGGCCAGGGGGAGACGAGCTTCGACACAGGCAACACGCTGCGTGATCAGCAACGGTTCAGCTCGGCGCCGAGGTTGCTGGCGGGGGTGTCGGGCATCATTGCAGAGCGGGCCATCGTGGCTTTGGACTGGGAGGCGACGTGGTATAATAAGATAAGTGTGCGCGACGATGTCGTGGGATCGAAGGGGGTGTCGGCTCAGCTCTATAAGCCGGCGCATACGTTCCGCGCGGGGTTTGAATTTTTGGCCACGGATGTCGTGTCGCTGCGGGCCGGTGGTGCTTACAAGATGGATTTTCTGCGTTCGGGTGCTTTTGATCCGGGGCGCAGCGATAATCCGGCCGCGCGCGACGGGTTTAGCGTTACGGCCGGTGTGGGTTTCAATCTTGGGCTCAATGGGTACTTTGACGTGGCTTATGTTTACAACAGGGCTCGGATGACGGATTATGACTTTTATTTCTATGATGACGGGGCTCATGTTGCTTCTCAGTATGATCTTGTCGGGTCGGGGGGATCTGGCGGCGGTTCCGGGGTTGGGATTGGTCGCGATGGTGAGCTTTTGCGTAGTTATACTCCGGTTCGGCGGCATCATATGATTACTTTTACTTTGGGGAGTCGGTTTTAGAGGGGGTGGCGGCTCTGGGGTTGGGCTTCGGGTTTCGGGTTTCGGGCTTTGGACTCTTTGGGCTTCGGGTGGAGTTTTTGGGAGTTCTTTGTGGGGCCGGATTGCATAAAACAGCGTAATAAGTGAAAAGTTTGGGCCGGTGGGTTCGACTTTTCACTTTTTTTGTCTATCTTCGCACCCGATTTCACTCGAAAAAATGGAGAGATGCCAGAGTGGTCGATCGGGGCGGTCTCGAAAACCGTTGTACCCTCGCGGGTACCCAGGGTTCGAATCCCTGTCTCTCCGCTGAAAGGCTAAGCCAAGAGCAGCCAAAAGTAAGACAAGTCCTACAATATCAGATGATTGTAGGACTTTTTTTATTTGTAACTGTCTGCCGGAAAAGCCATCAAAAAGCCAAAAAAAGACAGGGTTTTGGGACTAAATCGTGACCTATTCCACAAACGCCAAATTAGGTCACAGAATGTCCAAATTTGGCGTTATGTTGTCGCGATTTGGCAGTGCTGTAAACATTTCATTTTGAGTTATTAGAATTAATTTTGCGAACAAAAAGTGAATGTTATGAAGAGTACATTTAAAGTTCTTTTCTACGTGAAAAGAAATGCACAGCGAAAGAATGGCAATATGCCGATTATTGCCCGCATTACCGTTGATGGTAAAATCGTTCAATTCAGTACCAAACTGGAGATAAATCCCGATTA
>JAITWH010000010.1 GCA_031285405.1 Alistipes sp. | reverse complement strand
CACTTTTAGGGGGTCAATTTGCTCCGTTTTCGGGGGTCAATTTCATCCGCTCTAAAATCACTCTCCAGAGGGGTCAATTTGCGCCGGCGCAAAGGGTCAATTTTACGCGGTTTTTACAGTATGAAATGTTGGCAGAAACCGCGCTATGCAAAGCGACGCAAAACGCTGAATAAAAACCTTTTAACCTCAAATCGGTGACACTTTTTGCTCGCACGAAAGTGTCACCGATTTTGTCCGTCCAAACTGCCGAAAAACGCCGTTTTTTGCATATCCGCCAAAAACAGAAATCACCGTAAATACTTGATTTACGGTGATTTGACTAATTTTGCTTCGTTTCTTGGCGGAGGGAGAGGGATTCGAACCCCCGGAAGCTCACACTTCAACGGTTTTCAAGACCGCCGCAATCGACCACTCTGCCATCCCTCCGGGGCGCGAAGATAATACAAGTTGAGAAATTATGCAAGCGGCAACGAACGTTTGACAAAATCTCGCTATCTTCGCACAATGGGAAACGTCAGGATAATCTCCGCCTCGGCGGGGTCGGGAAAGACATACAGACTTGCTTACGAGTATGTCCGCAGCGTCGTTGCCGACCCCACGCTCTATCGCCACATCCTCGCCGTGACCTTCACCAACAAGGCGACCGAGGAGATGTCGTCGCGAATCCTCGAACGGCTGCACGAACTCGCAACCCCCGAAACCACAACCGTCAACGCAAAAAAAAGCCCCTACCTAAAAGACCTCTTAAAAGACCCCGAGCTGCAAAGAATCCTCGCCCCGATCTCCGAGGCAAAAATCCGCACCCGCGCCGCCGAGGCCATGAGGCGAATTCTGCACGATTACAGCCGTTTCGCGGTACTGACGATCGACCGTTTTTTCCAGCGGCTGATCCGCGCGTTCATCCGCGAGTTGGGCGTCGAGGCCAACTTCAACCTCGAACTCGAAACCGATTCACTGCTGGAGCTCGCCGCCGACGCACTCATCGAGGGCTCGACCGACGACGAACAGCTCAAGGAGAGGCTCTACTCGGCGGCGCGCGACCGACTCGACGAGGGACGCAGCTGGGACATCAAACACTCGCTCACCGACCTCGGCCGCCAACTCTTCGGCTCCGACTATCGCACCCCCGCGCCCGACACCCCGACCCTGATCGAGACGGTAGTAAAAAAAGCCGACGAGGCGCGAAAAAGTCTGCGCAAAACAGCCGAAAAAGCCCGACAAACCATAGCCGACTACGGCCTCACCGCCGAAGATTTCCGGGGAAAATCCAAGGGCCTCACCGCCCACCTGAGCAAAGTGCTGAAGGGCGAGTTCATCCCCCTGTCGAAGTACGCCCGCGCCGAGCTCGAAAACGAAAGCCGCCCCGCCGCACTGCGTGAACTCCTCGCCGAGATGGATCGCATCCACGAGGAGAACACTCGTCTGGTGGCCAGCGCCGCCCTGCTGCGCGAGAACCGCCACAACTTCCTGCTCCTCGCCGACCTGCAACGTCAGGTCGAGCGCATCTGCCGCGAGGAGAACATCATGCCCATCTCCGAGACCAACCGCATGATCGCGCGCCTCGTGGGCGGCAACGACACCCCCTTCATCTTCGAGAAGGCGGGCAGCTACTTCTCGCGCTTCTTCATCGACGAGTTTCAGGACACGTCGACCTCGCAGTGGGAGAACTTCGTGCCGCTGCTGCGCGACGCCATCGCCTCCTCTCCCGAGTCGCCGGTGATGCTGATCGGCGACATCAAACAGGCAATCTATCGCTGGCGCGGCGGCGACTGGCAGATCCTCTCGCGACGGGTACACGAACAGATGGGCGCCGACCGAGTCGAGGTCGAGACGCTCGACACCAACCACCGGAGCATGCGCCGAGTGGTGGAGTTCAACAACGAGGCCGTCGGACGAGTGGTAGCCGAGGGCAGCGCCGCGCTCGACACCATGATCGCGGAAGCCCGCGCCGAAGGATCGCTCGACGCGCAAGAGGCGGCCGAACTGACCGGCATGCTCGCCGCCGCCTATACAGGCCACGACCAAAAACCGAAAAGCACCACCGACGAGGGCTACGTCACACTGACACTCTACGGCCCCGATGCCGAGGGCAAGTTCATCCCGCCGCTGATCGAAAAGATCGAGGAGCTCCAGTCGCGAGGCTACGGCGCGGGCGACATAGCGGTGCTGGTGCGCTCCAACACCCAGGGCGCGCGAGTAGCCCAGATGCTGCTGCAACGCAAGCGCGAAAACCCCGACTCGCCCCACTGCTACGACGTCGTCACGGCCGAGGCGCTCACTGTGGGAGCCTCCGCGGCGAGTCGCTTCATCATCGCCTGCCTCACACTCTCCGTCGACTCCGGCAACCCCATCCAGCGCGCCGTCTTCAATCGTTGGCTCGGCCGCGACTTCGACACCCCGTTGACGCCCGACGACACCGCCTTTTTCGCCCGCCTCGCCGCCCTCTCGCCCGAGGAGGCGTTCGAGGAGACGGTGCTGAGATTCGGCCTCGCCGACCGCCCCGACGAGATAGCCTACGTTCAGGCCGTCCACCAACAGATCAGCACCTTTTCGTCGCGCTCGGTGGCCGACACCCCGCTGTTCCTCAAGTGGTGGAGCGAGCGCGGCGCGGCAGCAAGCATCACGATGCAGGGCGGCGGCGCGATCACCGTCTCCACGATCCACAAGTCTAAGGGGCTTCAATACAAGGTCGTCATAGTCCCATGGCTGTCGTGGTCGATGGCGCCCGACACCCGCGGCCGCCCGTTGGTTGTGTGGGCCGAGGCGGCGACAGAGGATGACGCGATCGCCGACGCCGGCCCCATGCCCGTCAACTACCGCGAGCAGATGGCGTCGTCGTGGTTCTCGCCGCGCTACTACCGCGAGCAGGTGCTGGCCGCGATCGACTCCGCCAACCTGTTCTACGTCGCCGCGACGCGCGCCGAGGAGGAGCTCCACCTGATGATCCCCTCGAACCCGCGCGACGGCCGTAACTCGATCGGCCGACTCGTCCAATCCGTCATGGGCATCACCGAAGATGTCACCACCTGGGGCACCCCCGTTTCGCACACCCCCGAGTCGCCAGAGCCGCCCACCGCCGGCAGCGCTCTGCGAACATACCCCACCACGCGCCCGGGCAAGAGGGTGCGCCTGCGCCTGCCTGCGTCGCGCTATCTGGGCGACGATGCCGACGATGACGAGGTCGCGACCCTCACGCCGCGCGACCATGGTGTACTGATGCACCGTGCGTTCGAGAGCGCCCGCACCGCCGACGATGTCCGCCGCGCGTTGGAGGTGATGCTGGCCGACGGCTTCGTCTCGCCCGCCGAGCATACCCACCTGCAACAGATTTTCGAACGCTCGCTGACCGATCCGCGCGTCGCCGAGTGGTTCGGCGGCGACTGGACCGAGGTGCGCAACGAGGGCGACATCGTCCTGCCCCGCCGCCTCGCCTCGACCGACACCACGACCCCCTCGACCAAAGCCCCTGCCCCCTTCACCCGCCGTCCCGACCGAGTGATGATCCGCGACGGACGCGCGGTGGTCGTCGACTACAAGTTCGGCCGCCTGACCCCCGACACCCACGCCGACCAGCTGCGCGACTACATGCGCCTGCTCCGCGACATGGGCCACCCCGCCGTCGAGGGCTACATCTGGTACGTCACCCTCGGCCGCATAGAAAAAATCGAGAATTGATAAAAAATAGTTACATTTGTCAAAACTTCATAAACGCAGACCGATATGAAAAAGATTTTTTTACTCGCCCCGATGGCAACACTCGCCTTGGCGATAATGCTCGCCCTCGCGGCATGCGCCCCCGAAACCCCTGACGGCCCGACCGGCCCCGTAGCTCCGGCCGACGCGATCGAGCTCACCACCCGCGGAGCCGAAAAGATCGCCGCCGACAACGACTTCGCCTTCCGCTTCTTCCGCGAGACCATCGCCACCGCCAAGGGTGACGAAAAGCAGAACGCCTTCGTCTCGCCCCTCAGCATGACCATGGCCTTGGGGATGCTCTACAACGGTACCTCGCCCGAAGCCGCCACCGAGATGGCCACCGCATTGGGCCTCGCCGACCTCACCGCCGATGAGATCAACGCCCACTACAAAGCGCTGGGCGAAGCACTGTTGGCCGCCGACCCCAAGACCGCGCTCGCCATCGCCAATTCGATCTGGAGCCGCGATGGCTACCCCGTCAAGCCAACCTTCTACGACCTCAACCGCACATGGTACGGCGCCGAGGTGCAGAGCCGCGACTTCAGCCTCCAAGCCACCGTCGACGAGATCAACCGTTGGTGCGCCGACAACACCGCCGGCAAAATTCCTGAGATCCTCAAGGAGCCCATTCCCGCCGAGGTGGTGATGTACCTCATCAACGCCGTCTACTTCAAGGGCGAGTGGAAGTTCGCGTTCGACAAATCCGACACGCGCGATGAGCCCTTCACCCTCGCCGACGGCTCGACCACCCAGGTGTCCATGATGAACCAGACGACCGACCTGCCCGTCTACTACGACGACAAGTTCCAGTGCGTCGAGCTGCCCTACGGCAACGGCGCGTTCGGCATGTTGGCCGTGCTGCCCACGCCGGAGAGCTCGCTCGACGAACTGGTCGCCTCGTTCGACGCCGCCACCTACAACGAAATCTCGAACGGCCTCCACGAAATGGGCGTCGAGGTGAAGCTGCCGCGCTGGAAACAGGAGTGCGAGTTCGGACTGGTCGACGCGACACTAAATCTCGGAATGGAGAGGATTTTCGTCCCTGGCAACCTCGGCGGCATCTCCGACGACCCGCGTCTCGCTGTCGGTGAGATTCGCCAAAAGACCTTCGTCGAGGTCAACGAGCAGGGCACCGAAGCCGCGGCCATCACCATCATCGGAAATTATGCCACCGCCGAACCCTCCGGCCCTCCGACTTTCCACGCCGACCGCCCGTTCCTCTATCTGATCCGCGAACGCAGCACCGGAGCGATCCTATTCATAGGCCGAATGGACAAACCGCAAGTCTAAAAAAGAGAGCCGACCCGAGGGTCGGCTCTCTTTTTTTATGTTCCGCGTAGCCAAATCTCCGCGTAGCTAATTTTCAATTCTCAATTTTCAATTAATTCGGAACACCGACGGCGTTCCGAATCAAATCGCCATCATAACCAAAACCTGAGCCGCAAGTATCCGAAGAAACATAGTAAAAGGATAGACCGTGGAGTAAGCAACCGAAGCCTGATCATTACCCCCCAGCGAGTTGGCATACGACAGCGCCATGGGATTAGTGTGCGACCCCGCCATCAGCCCGATCAGCCGAAAGTAGTTCATCCGCCCCCAGATGCGCGCCGGAATAGCAATCAGCAGTATCGGCACGATTGTGATCAGCGCCCCATACATAACCCAACGATACCCACCGCCGGCAATGCTCTCGACAAACGTCTCGCCGGCACCCAGACCCACACAAGCCAGGAACAGCGATATCCCCACCTCACGCAACATCAAATTAGCACTCATCGTGGTGTAAGTCACCAACTTATACCTCGGCCCGAACCGCCCGATAAGTATCGCCACAATCAGCGGCCCGCCCGCCAGCCCCAACTTCAGAGGCTCCGGCATCCCGGGCACAAAGAACGGCACCGACCCCGCCAACACCCCAAGTGTAATCCCCACAAAGATAGCGATAAGGTTCGGATGGTTCAGATTCTTAACCGAGTTGCCCACAAACGCCGCCGCCGCCGCCACCGCCTCTTCCGTCCCCACGACCGTCAGCTTGTCCCCCACCTGCAACTCCAGCTCCGGCGCGGCAACCAGCTCGATACCCGCGCGCGCCACCCTCGTGACATTCACCCCGAAAGTCCCCCGCAGCTTAAGCGCGCTCAAACTCTTACCATTGATATTAGACTTGGTAACGATCACCGACCGCGGCACAAACTGAGTCTCCAGCCGCACCCAATCACCCGCCTTGAGGTCTGTCGTCGGCACCCCGAAGAACGCCATGATGGCGTCGCGGTCGGCCTCGTCGCTGATGATCAGCAGCTTGTCACCTTCGTGCAACACCGTCTCGGCACTCGCAATCTCCACTCCGCCCCCCTCGTGCCTCACCCGCGACAGCACAAAGTTGCGCGCCAACAATCCCCGAGCCTCCTCCACCGTGCGACCATACAGATTACTGTTTGTCAGCAATATCGAGAGCCGCTCCGTGTGGTGCGCATCGCCCGACTCGGCCACCAGAGCCGCCGTCTCGCCATCCAGCTTAACCTTGAAAACGCTCTTGAACAGCAGCATGCAAACGATAACCCCCACCGCCCCGATAGGGTAGGCCACCGCGTAACCATTCGCAATCGACGGATCGACCGCCCCCTGGTGCATATCGCCGTAGGCCGTCTGCGCGGCCCCGAGCCCGGGCGTGTTGGTTATCGCCCCCGACATCACCCCCGCCATCGTCGAGATGGGCGTGCCTGTGACTATCGAGATCAGCGCCGTCGTTCCGACCCCCAGAGCCACTATCGCCACGGCGTACCCCACCAGCGACAGCCCCCCCTTCTTGAACGACGCGAAGAACCCGGGCCCCACCTGAAGCCCCAGCGCAAATATAAAGAGGATCAACCCGAACTCCTTCACAAAGTGCTGCACCTCGCTCTCCAGAGTCATGCCGAAGTGCGACGCGGCGATCCCCGCAAACAGCACCCACGTCACGCCGAGCGATATTCCGGCCACCTTCACCTTGCCCAACAGCGTTCCCACGGCGATCACCAGCGCGATCACCAACAGCGAGTGGGCAATTCCGCCCCCCATCATCAGATTTTCAAACCAACCCATGTCTCAGTTTCTAAAATTAAAGGGGGCGAAGATAGAACTAATAGCGTTCTTGTGCAACTTTCCAGTCGATGATTTTCCAAAACGCCCCGATCGAGGCAGCCCTCGCGTTGCGATGGTCGATGTAGTAGGCATGCTCCCACACGTCGATCACCATGATCGGCCTCCTGCCCTTCGCGAGAGGATTACCCGCGTTCGACTCATTTTCGATCGCAAGCTTGCCCTCGCCGTCTGCCGTCAGCCAAGTCCACCCCGAGCCGAAAAGCCCCAGCGCCGAGGCGGTAAACTTCTCCACAAACCCCTCGAACGACCCGAAGTCGCGGTCGATAGCCTCGGCCAACCGACCCGTCGGACGACTCAGAGGCGCGGGCGACAGCTGCAAAAAGTAGAGAGTGTGGTTCCACACCTGCGCCGCGTTGTTGAACGTGGGCCCCGATGCGCGCCGCACAATATCTTCGAGGCTCGCCTCGGCAAACTCGCTGCCGGCAGTCACCAGCCCGTTGAGGTTGTTGACATAGGTTTGCAGATGCTTACCATAGTGGTAGTCAATCGTTTCGGTACTGATGTGCGGGGCAAGGGCATCTTTGGCCCAGGGCAGCGCCGGCATCTCGAACGGCGCGCGAAGTTGGTTGATTGTCGTCATAATCGTTATGAAATTTGAGGTAAAGTTAGCGAACAAATTCCACACCAAAAACTTTTTCACTAACTTTGAGCCGTTAAAATCCGAAAACACCATGAAAATATCATACAACTGGCTGCGCGACTACCTCAAGAGCGACCTCTACGCGCCCGAAATGGCTGAAATTCTGACAAGTACCGGCCTTGAGGTCGACTCCCTCCAGCGCATCGAAACCGTCGAAGGGGGCCTCGCGGGTGTAGTCGTCGGCGAGGTGCTCACCTGCGTCGACCACCCCGACAGCGACCACCTGCACGTCACCACGGTCGACGTCGGTGCTGCCAAACCGCTGCAAATCGTCTGCGGAGCCGCCAACGTAGCCGCCGGCCAAAAGGTGCTTGTTGCCACGGTCGGCACAACCCTAAAACCCACGGGCGCCGACGAGAGCTTCAAGATCAAGAAGAGCAAGATCCGCGGAATGGAGTCCCACGGAATGATCTGCGCCGAAGACGAGTTAGGCATCGGCACAGACCACGCCGGCATCATGGTACTCGCGGCCGACGCAAAACCGGGCACCGAGGCGACCGACTACCTCGACCTCAAGGGCGACTGGATGATAGAGATCGGCCTGACCCCCAACCGAATAGACGGCGGTTCGCACTTCGGCGTAGCGCGCGACCTCGCCGCCTACCTCGCCGCCCGCGGCGAAAAGGCCGAGCTGCAACTCCCCGCGGTCGAGGCTTTCAAAACAGAAAACGGCGACCTCGAAATCCCCGTCGAGGTGCTCGAACCCGCCGCCGCCCCCCGTTACGCCGGCCTCACGATCACCGGCCTCAAGATAGGCCCCTCGCCCGAGTGGATGCAGGCATACCTGCGCACGATCGGCCTCAATCCCCACAACAACCTTGTGGACATCACCAACTTCGTGCTCCACGAGCTGGGCCAACCGCTCCACGCCTTCGACGCTGCAAAGATTGCCGGCGGCCGAGTGCAGGTCCGCACCTGCCCCGAGGGCACACCCATAAAGACGCTCGACGGAGTCGAAAGAAAACTCAGCGCCCAAGACCTCACAATCTGCGACGCTACCGGAACCCCGATGTGCATAGCGGGTGTGATGGGTGGCGCCGAGAGCGGGGTGGGCGAGACCACCACGAGCATATTTCTCGAAAGCGCCTGCTTCGACCCCGTGTGGGTACGCAAGACCGCCCGCCGCCACGGCATCAACAGCGACGCGTCGTTCCTGTTCGAGCGCGGCGTCGACCCCGACATCACGATCTACGCCCTCAAGCGCGCCGCACTCCTATATAAAGGGCTGGCCGGCGGAGTCGTCTCGTCACCCATAATCGACCTCTACCCCGAACCCATCGCCCCCTTCCGCTTCGAGTTCTCGCTGTCGAGGGCCAACCGACTGATCGGCAAAGATATTCCCCGCGACACGGTGATGCAGATCCTCGCCGCCTTAGGTGTCGAGGTCGAGCACGAAGAGCACGTCGACGGCGACATCCTGAAGGTCGCCGTCCCCCCCTATCGGGTAGACGTCCAACGCGAGGCCGACCTGGTCGAGGAGGTGCTGCGAATCTACGGCTACAACAACGTCGAGATGCCCGCCCGCTTCCGTTCGTCGCTCACCACCTCACCCCGCGTCACCCGCGACAGCGTGCAGAACACCGCCTCGGAGTTTCTCACAAGCAACGGCTACACCGAGATCATGTCCAACTCGCTCACCCGCGCCAACTACTACGAGGGGCTGGCGAGCTACCCCGCGGCCAACTCGGTGCGCATCCTCAACCCGCTCAGCAACGACCTCAACGCCATGCGCCAGACGCTGCTGTTCAACGCGTTGGAGGCAGTGCAGCTCAACACCAACCGTCGCAACGCCGACCTCAAACTCTACGAATTCGGCAACTGCTACTTCTGCGACACGTCAAAAAAAGAGACCCGTGGAGAAAACCTCCTCGCCCCCTACAAAGAGAGCTACCGCCTCGGAATAACGGTGACGGGCCTCGACACCCAACCGTCATGGAACGCCCAGGCCGCCAAGAGCTCGTTCTTCACACTGAGCGGCATGGCGGCACACCTGCTGACGCGCTTCGGCTTCGACCTCGGCCGCATGCAGTGCTCGCCGTCCGACAGCGACATATTCTCCGACGCGATCTCTTACAGCCTCAACGGCAAGGAGTTACTGCAAATGGGCGCCGTCTCGCCGAAGCTCCTCGCGCAGTTCGACCTCAAGACCCCCGTTTGGTTTCTGGAGCTCGACTTCTCACACTTAGCGCGCCAGGCGGCAAAAACCCGCACCCGCGCCGAGGAGCTCTCCCGCTTCCCGTCGGTCAAACGCGACCTCGCACTGTTGGTCGACAACGGCGTGACCTTCAGAAAGTTGCACGACATAGCACTCGGCGCCGAGAAAAAGCTCCTGAAATCGGTCACCCTGTTCGACGTCTACGAGGGCGACAAACTGCCGGCGGGCAAAAAGTCCTACGCGCTGAGCTTCACCCTCGAAGACCGCACGGCCACCCTCACCGACAGCACCATCGACCGCGCAATGGGCAACCTCATCTCGCAGTTCGAAAAGCAGGCCGGCGCCACAATCAGAGCATAAAACTTTTCGCTCGAAAAACCGCAAACCATAACAAACACAACAACATAAAACCATGGATGACAGATACTTCGGCACGCCCACGGCGAGGCTGATAGAACTGAAAGAGAACGCGACCACCGCCTGGAACCCCGCGGCCTACGTCGCCGAGACGATCGAGGCGCTCAAAGCGGGCCTCGGTGAAGACAAAGTGGTGCTGGGCCTCTCCGGCGGGGTCGACTCGTCGGTCTCGGCTGTGCTGCTTCACCGCGCGATCGGCGACCGCCTTCACTGCATTTTCGTCGACACGGGCCTCATGCGCGGCGGCGAGTACGAGGAGGTGATGGCGTCATACAAAGGCATGGGCCTCAACATGATAGGCGTCCGCGCGGGCGACAAATTCCTCGGCGACCTGCGAGGAGTGACCGACCCCGAGCAGAAGCGCCGCATCATCGGCCGCGACTTCATCGAGGTGTTCGACACCGAGGCGCAGAAGCTCCACGATATCAAGTGGTTGGCCCAGGGAACCATCTTTCCCGACATCTCCGAATCGTTCTCGGCGTCGAAGCCGGGCGTGGCGGTCAAGAGCCACCACAACGTCGGCGGCCTGCCCGAAAAGATGAACCTGCGCATCGTCGAACCGCTCCGCATGCTCTTCAAAAACGAGGTGCGCGAGGTGGGCCGCGAGCTGGGCATGAGCCCCGAACTCGTTGGCCGTCACCCCTTTCCGGGCCCGGGCCTCGGCATCCGCGTCCTCGGCGAGGTGACCGCCGAGCGCATCGCCATCCTGCAACAGGCCGACCGCATCTTCATAGACGCCCTGCGCGCCGCCGGCCTCTACGACAAGGTGTGGCAGGCGGGCGCGATCCTGCTGCCGGTACGTAGCGTCGGGGTTTCGGCCGGCGCCCGCACCTACGAAAACGCTGTGGCTCTGAGGGTTGTAAACTCCGTCAACGCCATGACGGCCCAACCGGTGCAGCTGCCGTGGGAGTTCCTCGCCGACGTCTCGACCGCCATCATAGAGCGCGTCGACGGCATCAACCGAGTAGTCTACGACATCTCCCCAAAACCCCCCGCAACCATCGAGTGGGAGTAGCCGCGCCTTCGACGTAACTCACATTCAATAACATAAAAATCAGCATGTTATGAAACGACTCCCAATCCTGTCAGCCGCCATTCTCACATTGGCGGCCCTGACCCTGCAAAGCGCAGAGACTCAGGCCCAAACCCAACCCGAAAAACCTCGCGACTGGGCCAACTACACTCGTTACGCGCAGGCCAACGCCGAACAGAAATCGCGCCCCACACCACCCGACGCGGTCTTTATGGGCAACTCGATCACCGACGGCTGGGCGAGTCAGCACCCCGATTTCTTCGAGGCGAACAACTATGTCGGCCGCGGCATCAGTGGGCAGGTGACGGCGCAGATGCTGGCGCGCTTCCGCGCCGACGTTCTCGACCTGCGGCCAAAGGCGGTGGCGATCCTTGCCGGCACCAACGATCTCGCTCAAAATGAGGGATTTGTGTCGATCGAAAACATCGCCGGCAACATCATTTCGATGGCCGAACTCGCCCGCGCCCACGGCATTCGAGTGGCAATTTGCTCGGTTCTGCCGGCCGACGACTATCCGTGGCGACCCGCGATCACGGGTGTGCCCGAAATGGTGCGATCTTTGAACGAGTTGCTTGCCGCTTGGGCTTCCGTAAATGGCTGTGTATATGTTGATTACTTCTCGGCGATGGACGATGGGAACGGTGGTTTGCCGCCCTCGCTTGCTCGCGATGGTATTCATCCCACATCTGCCGGTTATGATATCATGGAGGGCATTATCAAACCCGCAATAGACAGACTGTTAGTGGATTAGTGGTTAGTGCTCGGAACGCCGGCGGCGGTTTTTAGCTACGCGACACATAATGGGGTTGGGGTGGTGAAAAAAGCGTGACATATGTCACGCTTTTTTTTGGCCGTGTGTTACCTATGTAACGCTTTTTTTTGGGGTAGTGTTACCTATGTAACGCTTTTTTTGGGCGAGTGTTACAAATGCGACACTTTTTTTGGGGTTTTTTCGAGTTGTTGCCTCTTATTAATATAGGTATGGTCTCTTTTTTTGTCGTTTCTTAGGGTCTTTTGTGTTGGCGTGTTATTACGTTTTTGCTATCTGTTTTGTTTCAGTTTTTTTGAATTTTTTTCAATGTTTTTTGCTGGAAATTTGTTGCGGCCGGGCCGCCTTACTTTTTTTGATGAGCAAAAAAAGTAAGCAAAAAAACTCACCCGAGTTTCAAAAAAGCTACTTCGACTCGCCTAAAACGATACATTTGAGCG
>JAITWH010000009.1 GCA_031285405.1 Alistipes sp. | reverse complement strand
CACTTTTAGGGGGTCAATTTGCTCCGTTTTCGGGGGTCAATTTCATCCGCTCTAAAATCACTCTCCAGAGGGGTCAATTTGCGCCGGCGCAAAGGGTCAATTTTACGCGGTTTTTACATCTATGGATTTTCTGTGTATTTGCCTATTTTATTCGTTCTTATTCGCCGTTAATCGCATATACGCAAGTTCCGAAACTGAAATAAGCGCTGAGAAATCGGCTTTTTAGACCTCTTTCTCAACGCTTATTACGTTGATTTGCAACTACTTACGTTACTGGCGGTATGGACGGGACTCGAACCCGCGACCCCCTGCGTGACAGGCAGGTATTCTAACCAACTGAACTACCACACCAATAAAAAATGTTGCAACGCAAAAGCGCGCCTGTTTCCTCGTTTTGCGACTGCAAAGGTAACACAAATTCACAATCCTCCAAAATATCGGGGCAAAAAAATCATCGGAATCTGCAATCGGCCACAATAACACCCACATCGCGATTTTATTTCGTAGATTTGCACGACAAAAAAACGTTCGCCCATGCAATAATTTCCCGATCTGTGCTTCCAAAAAACGCCCAAAAGCATACCCCAAAAGCCCTCAAAAGCACACACCCTTCCCAAAAAACAACATGAAAAACTTCGCCGCCATAGATTTCGAGACCGCCAACAGCCACCGCACGAGCGTATGCAGCGTCGGGATAGTTGTCGTGCGCGACGGCGCGATACGCGAAAAATTCTACGAGCTCATCCGCCCCGCGCCCAACTTTTACAGCCACTGGAACACGCAGATCCACGGCCTCTCGGCAAGCGACACTGCCATCGCCGATCTCTTTCCCGAGGTGTGGCAGCGCATCGCGCCGCGAATCGCCGACCTGCCGTTAGTGGCCCACAACAGCCCGTTCGACGAGGGGTGCCTGCGCGCGACCCTGCTCCATTACGCCCTACCCGCCCCCGCCTACACGTTCCACTGCACGTGCCGCGCCTCGCGTCGAGCCTTCCCCGGGCTGCCCAATCACAAGCTGCCCACGGTTGCGGCACACGTCGGATTCGACTTCCGCAACCACCACCACGCCCTCGCCGACGCCGAGGCCTGCGCCGTCATCGCCATGGCCATCATAAAGTAATGTTCTTTAGATTTATGTCCACTTCACTAAGTCATAATCTTTATAAATCCCTCGCATTATTTTTTCACCATTTCTGCCTAAGAACCTATTTTTAAGTCCAATGTCTTTCCTCATACACAAAATGATCTTTGTCATTGCTTTGAGGCAGTTTTTCTCCTGGTCTTGAGTACAAAAATCGACACGCCCTAACAGCTGTACAAAATCTCCAAAAGATTTAATAACTTCGGGAGACGCATAAAGGAGATATTTCCGAAAAAAGCTATACAATTTTTCACGAAAATTACACTCCTCGTTTCTGCCAGTTGTTTCCGTAAACTCGACAAATATGTCCACAAACAACTGATAGTGTGCCCGACGCTCCTTATTAATCTCACTCAATAGCTCTCGTTTTTTCTCAATAATATGCCTAACTAAATATCCAATGCCAGCACCGACTAATGGAAGCACGATGGACAACAATGTGATCAGATTGTTCGTATTCATATTAATATACAAAGGTTCAAGATAACTTTAGCGGTTTATCTCTAAAGTTTCTTAGCAAAGTTAAATAAATATTTTGGTTTCGGAAATTGTATCTAAATTCACACTCTTTGATGTGCAAAACGAACGTATGTTTGTGCACTCCGCGGAACTTCGCAAGGCGCACTTTACACAGCCCCCAGAAGTTTTCGATGCCGTTAATATGGTTCGTTCCGACCGCAAATTCGTCGTCGCTATGTTGCACCCGATAATGCCTTTTGTAGCCGTAATTCACCAGCCCGTCGTAGGTGCGAAAACCGTCGGAATAGAAGACGGCGGAGGTGTCGGCTTTGCCCCGAATGATGGGCAAAAGCTCTCTGACAGAGCAGTTTCGCACCACTTGGGTGTAGACCTTGTCGCCCCGTTTGAGCATCCCGAAAACGGGCGTTTTACCCGCCGCTCCGCGACCTCGTTTGCCCCGCACTCGCCGCGCTCCGAAGTAGCTTTCGTCGAGCTCCACCTCGCCGTTCTCGAACGGAGCTTCGGCCTCGCAAATCTCGCCGATACGTTCGCGAAAAGCGTTGTAAAATTTGTTGATCGTTGGGCGCGAAACGCCCGTCAATTCCGCCGTCTTTTTAGCCTCGATATCGAGGCTAAAAAGACGTATTATCTCTCTCGTTTTGCGCTCAGAAATGTGCGTAACTTTTATGTACTTGTTTCTCATTGTCCAACAATAACTTACAAAGATAATTACTTTGTAAAGTTATCTTGAACCTAAACAAAATTAGCAGGTTAAGTTCCGAAAAAAGTAAATTGGACACTACCATAGTTGCGGGTCTGCAGAAAGTGCGGATGCCCCGAAAAATCGTGTCCCTTAGAGTGTTCAAAGATCAGCAGACCGCCATCCGAAACGGAACCATCGTCGCGCACTTCCCCTTCGGAGCGCAGCAACCCCCGCTCAAAAACAAGCGAAACCACCTCCTCGCTACCGGCAAGATCATAAGGGGCATCCGAAAAAATAATATCAAACTTCCGAGTGCAGGCACGTAAATAGTTGAACACATTAGCCTTAACGGGATAAAGATTCGCAAACCCAAACTCCCCACCGGTGCGACGAATAAACGCCCAGTGCACCGCATTGATCTCCACCGCGGTCACCGACCGTGCGCCGCGCGACGCAAACTCATAGCTCACCGATCCCGTGCCGGCAAACAGGTCCAACACATCGCACTCCTCGTAGTCGAACCCAAAGCCTGTCAGCACATTAAACAGATTCTCCTTGGCAAAGTCGGTTGTCGGCCGCGCCCTCAGATTTCGCGGCGGCGTGATGACCCGCCCCTTATGTCTTCCGCTAATTATCCGCATATCGTAAAATTCACTTCTCAATTAACCGCGTCTCGACACGAGTCTTGCTGTGAGGATAATACGTAACTCGCATCCTGTAACTTCCCCTCGGCAGCTCGCGCCTCGTAAACCGCCCCACCCCCTCGATATCCTCAAAGCGCGTGGTCTCGAATCGTATCTCTTTCCCGCTGCCGTCGACCGGTTCGGCCACCATATATATCCTATACGTGTTGCCCTTAGTTCTTCTACGCGGAAGCTCAAAAGAGACCTCGAAATCGCGAGTGACCGGCGCCGTAAACAGATCGCGTACAGTCGAAATCGTCACCAACGACACCACGGCCATTACAACCCCAACTCCCAGAGTGTAATTTTTCTCCACCTTCGCTCCGGCAGCCTTGCGTCCGAAGTGCCTGATCACACTCCACACCGCCACCGCCAGCAACGCGCAATAAAGCCCCGCCCTCACAAGAAGCCCAGCAAGCCCCATATTAAAGGTATAAGAGAGCGGAATGAACAGCAACGAAAAGCCATAGACCACCCCCACGACGACAACCAGCGCAACCACGCCTGCCAGATAAGCAAATCCTTTCGCGCGCCACCTCACGATCTCACCACCCTAACATTTCCGAAATAGCGTCCCAGCACCTCCGCCACCTCTTTGGCCCGCTCGCCGCCCACCAGAATGTCGAACTTCCGCAGCTTGAACCGCCGCCCCAGCACCTGCATATAATAAAGGAGCGAATCGGTCGACCGGTCAGGCAGCACCTCCGCCAGCCTCAGCCCCTTCTCGCGAACGACCAAATACACATTCTCGCCGGTCAGAAAAACGCTGACCTCGCGCCCGCCCCTGTGGCTCCCGATTCCGCGCCCCTCGGCGATCTCCAGCAGCGGCGAAGTCACAAAAAATCTGCCGCGCGAAGCCCCGCCGTCACCTCTTCCATCAAGCCCCGCTCCGACGCCACCCTCGAAATACTCCCGCACCGTCTCCCACACCTCCGCCGCAACGGCCATCACAGCAACGATATCGCCCCGCCGCTCGCCGCCATCACCATCACCGCCACCTTGCGCGCCATATACACCCGAAACAACAACCACTTCCCCCGCCGCCGGAGCCATCCCCCCAAAACGCAGATAGCTCTCCCCCATCCCCTCTTCATATTCGTCCGCGGGCACAAGCACCGTCTTAGCACTGTCGAACGCCACAGTCGGCAAACCGCCGCCCGAACCGCCCGAGCCTCCAAAACCCAAACCGCCGGACCTGCCAGCCCCAGCCCCCTCCAAAACCAACCCACCAAAATCATCCGCCCCCCCATGCCGCGCAAAATTATGTCCATCAAGCAACCGCCTGATGGACATAACATTTTCGCTGCTTAAGCCGCCTCGTTCGCTGTTACCGCCGCCGTAGTTTCCGTCACCGTAACTGCCGCCGCCGTTGCCGCCGCCGCAGATAAGCACTCTATTCCCAGTTTCCCGCATCGTTGGTAGCACGGTCGATAGCTCCCACAGCGATACCAGGGTACTTGTGGTACACGTTCTTGGATGCGTCGATCAGGTTGATAAGCTCCTGCTGGTCGAGGTCGGCCATAAAGAGTTTGTAGGGAGCCTTGGCTTCAAACACGGGCACAACCACCTTCGACTCTGTGGTAAGCATCGCCGCATTGAGGATATACTGCGTTCCCTGATCTGCGTAGGGGATAAACTTCATGTTGCGAATCTGTTCCGCCGAGAGTTTTCTGGGCGCAAAGATGGTGTCGCGCACAGCCCTCGTAAACTGTTCGGTGCGCACAAGACCCCGAGCCACAGCCACCGAGTCATCCTTCGAGCCGATCTGACGTTCATACACGAGCGAATCCGAAAGCACAAAGTTGATGAGCGAATCCCAGTCCGCGGTGTAGCGCTGGTTCTTCTGCTTGAACGCCTGTTCTGCCGAGCGAATATCGACGATACGTTCGACGACAGCGGCTTCACGCACCTTCAACTCCCTCTGATACTCCTGGGGATCCATGATTTGACGAAAGAGAATCCAGGCCAACACAAGGACGGCCGCAGTAAAAACTGTAAGCAGGGTAATTTTAAGCCATTTATTCATTGCTATAATTTTATTAAGTTTGTGCGTTGAATTAGTATTACGATGCAAAACGAGCAAATCGCGTCCCAAATTTACGCTAAATTTGGTTTCGAACCAACTTTTGGGCAAAAAAAAGTTACGGAAAAGTTGTCTTCGTGGATTTCTACTCCCGCCGACGGCACCATTTTCATCCTCAACGGCTACGCCGGCACGGGCAAAACCACGCTCGTAGCTGCGTTTGTGGCGGTTTTACGCACCATCGGTATCAAACCGGTACTCCTCGCGCCGACGGGCCGCGCGGCAAAAGTTTTTTCGCGCATCTCGGGCGAAAAAGCCTACACGATCCACAAAAAAATCTACCGCCAGAAAAGCATGACCACCGCCGAGGCAAGTTTCTCCCTCGACATCAACCGCGAAAAGAACGCCTGCTTCATAGTCGACGAGGCCTCGATGCTCGCCAACTCGGGCGGCCTTCAAAGTGGCGGCGGAGAGGAGATGTTCGGCTCCGGAGCCCTATTGGACGACTTGGTGAGCTACGTCAACAGCGGCTCGGGCTGTCGCCTGATGTTGGTGGGCGACGGCGCGCAGCTTCCGCCCGTCGGTCGCGACGACTCCCCCGCCCTCGACCCGCGCCGCATGGGAGTCTACGGAGGCGTCGAGTACGAGAGCATGGACGACGTTGTGCGACAAGAGGCTCAGTCGGGCATCCTGTTCAACGCCACCCTCGTGCGCATGATGATAGAGAACGGCATCTGCGACATCCCCATGTTCCGCACCGAGGGCTTCCGCGACGTGGGCATACTCGACGGCGGCAACTTCACCGAGACTCTGGAGGAGTGTTACTCCCGTTACGGTCGCGACGAGACGATAGTGATCACGCGATCCAACAAGCGCGCCGGCCGCTTCAACGAGTCGATCCGCCGCCACGTCCTCGGTGCCGAGGAGGAGATCGAGAGCGGCGACGTGCTGATGGTCGTCAAGAACAACTACCACTACACCGAGCGCGACCCCGATTCGCCCATCGGGTTCATCGCCAACGGCGACATCGCGCGCCTGCGTCGCCTGCGTCGCGTCGAGGAGTTCTACGGCTTCCGTTTCGCCGACGCGGTGTTGCAGCTGCCCGACTACGACGACTACGAGGTGGAGTGCAAAATCCTGCTCGACACGATCCACAGCGACTCCCCCTCCCTCACCCGCGAGCAGTCGACAAATCTGTTTCGCGCTGTCGAGCAGGACTACCTTGATATAACCGCGCGCGCGAAGCGTTACCGCGAGATTCGCGAGAACGATCACTTCAACGCCCTTCAGGTCAAGTTCGCCTACGGCATCACGTGCCACAAGTCCCAGGGCGGTCAGTGGCGCGCGGTCTTCATCGACAAGATGCTGTTCGGCGACGAGACGATATCGAAAGATCTGCTGCGTTGGCTCTACACCGCCATCACCCGTGCTCGCGACCGGCTCTACTTCGTCAACTTCGACGAACGATTTTTCGAGACCCCCGCACCGCGCGACTGAGTGGCAACGGCTGCGGCGATTTTAGCTGAGCTAAACAAATTCCTTAACTTTTCACCTTTAGTTTTTCACTTTTCACTATCTTTGCCTAAATATGGCAACAGAAAACAAACCATCGAAGAAACCCACCGAGACCCCCCTGATGAAGCAGTACGCCTCTGTCAAGGCACGCTATCCCGACGCGATAGTGCTGTTTCGCATGGGCGACTTCTACGAGACCTTCGCCGACGACGCCATCCGCACAGCCGCCATTCTGGGCATCACCCTCACCAAGCGCGCCAACGGAGCCGCGTCGTCGGTCGAGCTGGCGGGCTTTCCTCACCACGCCGTCGAGACCTACCTGCCGAAACTCGTCCGCGCGGGCGAGCGCGTGGCGATCTGCGAACAACTCGAAGATCCCAAGACCGCCAAGGGCTTGGTAAAGCGCGGCGTGACCGAGCTCATCACCCCGGGAGTGGCGCTGAGCGACAACATACTTTCGGGCAAGGAGAACACATTCCTGGCCGCAGTCTGTTTCGGCCGCCCCGCCAAAGGCGGCAAACCGAGCCCCACCGGAGTTGCATTCCTCGACATCTCGACGGGCGAGTTCTACGTCGGCGAGGGCACCGACAGCTACGTCGACAAACTGCTGAGCAACTTCGCCCCCAAGGAGGTTGTCTACTCCCGCACCGAGCGTCAACGCTTCGAGGATGCATTCGGCCGCGACCGCTACACCTATAAATTAGACGACTGGGTCTTCGCCACCGACACCTGCCGCGAGAAGCTCACCCGCCGACTCGGCGTCGCGGGGCTCAAGGGGTTCGGCATCGAGCAGATGGAATCGGGCATCTCGGCGGCGGGGGCGATCCTCTACTACCTCGAATTCACCGAGCACAACGCCCTCGACCACATCACCGGCATCTCGCGCATCGACGAAGATCGCTACGTCTGGATCGACCGCTTCTCCATCCGCAACCTCGAACTATTCTCTTCAAACGGCGGAGGTAACAACTCCGCTAACGGCTCCCTCTTAGGAGTCCTCGACCAAACCCTGACCCCAATGGGAGGCCGCCTGCTAAAGCGCTGGATAGCCCTGCCGGTCAAAGACATAGAGGAGCTGAACCTGCGATTAGACGTAGTGGAGACCCTCACCCGCAACTCCGATCTCGCCGAAAGCCTCACCGAGACGATCTCCCACGTGGGCGACCTTGAGCGCACCGCCGCCAGGATCGCCGACGGCCGAGTGCTTCCGCGCGAGGTGGTGCAGCTCCACAACTCGCTCGACGCCATCGCGCAGGCCGGCGAGCTCACCGCGGGCATCCCCACCCTTGAGCACATCACCGGCACCATCGACCCCGCCGAAGATATCCGCACCCGCATCGCACGAGAGATATACCCCGACCCCGCCACCAATCAGATTCAAAAGGGAGGCATCATAGCCGACGGAGTCGACATGGAGCTCGACGACCTGCGCCGCATAGCCACCCGCGGCCGCGAGGTGTTGGCCGAGATGACCGAGCGCGAGATCAGGCGCACCGGCATCCCCTCGCTCAAAATCATCTACAACAACGTCTTCGGCTACGGCTTCGAGGTGCGCGACACCCACCGCGACAAGGTACCGGCCGACTGGACCCGCAAGCAGACCCTCAAGGGGGCCGAACGTTACATAACCGCCGAGCTCAAGGAGTACGAGGAGAAGATTCTCACCGCCGAGGGGCGCATGCTTGAGATCGAGGCGCGAATCTATGCCGACCTCGTGTCATGGCTGGGCCAAAAAATTCCACTGTTGCAACGCAACGCCCGAGCCGCGGCCCGATTGGATGTGCTGCTGTCGCTCTCCCGCGTCGCCTCCGCCCACCGTTACGTGCGCCCGACGCTCGACGATAGCTACGACATCGACATCCGCAAGGGGCGCCACCCCGTCATCGAGCAGTTGCTGCCCGTGGGCGAGGATTACGTCCCCAACGACATCCGGTTGGACAACGACGACCAGCAGATCATGATGATCACCGGCCCCAACATGTCGGGTAAGAGCGCGCTGTTGCGCCAAACTGCGCTCATAGTGCTGATGGCCCAGATCGGCTCGTTCGTTCCCGCGTCGAGCGCGCGCATCGGCATCGTCGACAAGATATTCACCCGCGTGGGCGCGTCGGACAACATCTCGCAGGGCGAGTCGACCTTCATGGTCGAGATGACGGAGAGCGCAAGCATCCTCAACAACATTTCGAACCGCAGCCTCGTACTGTTAGACGAGATCGGCCGCGGCACCAGCACCTACGACGGCATCGCGATAGCTTGGGCAATGGTCGAGTACCTGCACGACCACCCCACGGCGCGAGCCAAGACCCTCTTCGCCACCCACTACCACGAGCTCAACGAGATGGCGGACGGCTGCCCCCGCGTGCGCAACTTCCACGTCTCGGTGCGCGAGGTCGAGAAGTCGGTCGTCTTCCTGCGCAAACTTGCGGAGGGAGGCACCGAGCGTTCGTTCGGTATCCACGTAGCTCGCATCGCCGGCATGCCCCGCAGCGTGGTCGACCGCGCCGACCGCATCCTCGAAAGCTACTCCGACGGCAACGCGACCGCCATCACGAAAGTACCACTACACAGCAAAAAACCATCCCGCAAGGGACAGTACGACGGCGACAACATCCAGCTAACAATGTTCCAGTTAGACGACCCCGTCCTGATTCAGGTGCGCGACCAGATCCGCGCCTTGGACATCGACTCGCTCACCCCACTCGAAGCACTCAACACACTCAATCAAATAAAAAAAATCACAGGATCATGACCAAAAAAACTAACCTTTTGACCGTCGCCTTAGTTGCGACCCTCGCGCTGACCGCGACAACGGCCACTCTGGCCCAGAATCAAAACCGCCCGAAGATCACCTCGCGTCTGGAGATCTACGACACCGCGACCGGAGAGCGCACCCTGCTCAAGGAGTACCCCTACTCGATCGAGGCGCCCAACTGGACGATGGACGGCAACTATCTGGTCTACAACTCGGGCGGCAAGATCTACAAGATCGAGGTGTCGAACCCCGCCGGCGACACCCAGGTCTACACCGGCGCCATCGCCGGCAGCAACAACGACCACGTCCTCTCGTTCGACGGCATGGGTCTGGCGATCAGCGCCAGCTCGGCCGAGGTTCGCGGCTCGCGCATCTACACCCTTCCGATCGACGGCGGCACCCCGCGCCTTGTCACTCCGCTCGCCCCGAGCTACTTGCACGGTTGGAGCCCCGACGGCAAGACGCTGGCCTACTGCGCCGGCCGCGGCGACAACATGGACGTCTACACGATCCCCGTGCGCGGCGGCGACGAGGTGCGCCTCACCGACGCCGAGGGTCTCGACGACGGCCCCGAGTACTCGCCCGACGGCCGCCACATCTGGTTCAACTCTGTCCGCAGCGGCCTGATGCAGGTGTGGAGGATGAACGCCGACGGCTCGCAGCAGACCCAGATGACGCTCGACGAGACGCGCAACTCATGGTTCCCGCACGTCTCGCCCGACGGCCAGAAGGTGCTCTTCATCGCCTACGCCAAGGGCGACGTCGAACCCGGCGCCCACCCGGGAGGCAAGAACGTCGAGCTGCGCCTGATGTCGGCCAGCGGCGGCGATGCCGAAACGGTGGTCAAATTGTTCGGTGGCCAGGGCTCGCTCAACGTCAACTCCTGGGCCCCCGACTCCCGCCGCTTCGCCTTCGTCTCCTACATTTGGGAATAGTTTCCGCAGGCAACAATTTCCATGCGAAATAATTTCCTCAGGAAATAGTTTCCGAAAGAAACAATTCGCGAGACAAAAAAAAGACATCCGACCCCTCAAAGGGCCGGATGTCTCTTTTGTAACACTCTTCAGGAAAACCCGCCTCAGCGCGCTCCCTTTTTCGAGGCTACCTGTCCGCCTCGTCGTCGCGCCAATGTTCGGGCTTGTCCATCGCTTCGCAGCAGGCGATCGCGCCCTTGCCGATTTCAAAACCCGCAGGGCCGACCGGCCGAACCATCCAACAATCCTCAAACCCCACGGGAGGCGCATAAGGCGCAGGGTAACCCTGCTCGCCCGCGTCGGGAACGAACCCATGCCGAGGATAATAGTCCCTGTGCCCCAGCACAAACGCCAAGTGCGACCCCAACTCCCGAAGCCGCTCGACACCTGCGCGAATCAGCATCCCGCCCACGCCTTGCCGCTGATACTCAGGCTTCACGGCCAGCGGCGCGAGAATGTGCATCATCGGCTGCTGCTGCCGCTCGACATACCCGTCAAAGTCGGCATGGGCAAAATATGCACGTGTAAAAAGAATATGCCCGACAGCTTCGTCACCCGAAAAAGCAAGCAACGACACGACAGGCTCGCCCGTAGGGTCGGCCAGCAGATCCGCCGCGAGCTCGGCCTCCTTGTGATAGTCGAACGCCAGTTTTATGACGATCATGATGTCACTGAAATCGCCCAGCGTTGTCTCTCTGATTGTTATGTTGTTTGTGTTCATGATTTTACATGTATTAAATTACGCTTTTCGACCTATGTAGAATACGTAGCCCCACGGTTCGTGGTACTTTTCGTAGAGTGCGCGCTCGAAAGCCTCGCCGGCCAAGAATGCCTCGGCGGCAGGGTCTCCGGCGTGCTTTTCGAGGAAGATGCGATTCGCCTCATCCTGCGATGCGTAGAAATTATGCCAGCACTTTTCGGGCACCTTGAACGCGGCGACGAACTCGTAACCTGCGCGCTGCATAGTGGCGATTTTGTTCGGGATCGTGTCGATCTCGGGATAGGCGGCGTTCCAAAACTCCTCGACCTCGGCAGGGTGTTCGTCTGTCAACCAAGTATTTTCGGTGACGGCGACCCAGCCGCCGGACTTTAGAAAATCGCGAAAATATCGCAGTCCGCGCTCGAAACCTAAGTTGTAGATCGCCCCTTCGCACCAGATCAGGTCGAGCGATTCCGGCTCGAACGGCAGGGCGTCCATCGAACCGACGATGCCCTGCACACGGTCGCGCACGCCGTGTTCCCAAGCCTGTTCATTGAGCCGGTCGATGAATTTCGGAAACAGATCAAGGCCGACGATGTGGCCGGTGGTCGCAGCTGCAAGGGTCATCGTCTGTCCACCCGTGCCGCAACCCAAGTCGGCGATGCGCGATTCGGCGGTCAGTCCCTCGATGAAACTCAACGCTTTAAGTGTAACTTCGGGCGAACCAGGCCCCTGCCTGTCGAGGCTCAGATAGTACTCGCAGATCAGGTTGAGGTCGAAATCGTGGATAGTGGGAATTGTGTTATTTTGATTGCTCATTGCTGTAAAATTAAGATGACGGCCCCTGCAAAATGCGGGCGCATCGGTTAAAGTATGTGAATAGAAAAACAACTCGGAGAGAACCTCCGAGCACACATAAGGGGACAATCCGCACCGACCGACGCGGGTTGCCTTACTTCACCAATATCTTCTTAGCGTTACGCATGAACTGCAAAGGTAATCAAATCCGACCGAAATAGCAAACGAAAAAGAAGCCCGCCATTAACCGGCGGGCTCCCAAAACAGCTCATCGCAAAAGCAAACTACGACCCAAAGTCATCATACATAATGTTCTCGGGGGGAACCCCAAGGTTGTCGAGCATGCGAGTGATTGCGGCATTCATCACCGGCGGGCCACACAGATAGTACTCGATATCCTCGGGCGCCTCATGATTCTTCAGATAGTTGTCGAAGATCACTTGATGGATAAAGCCCGTGTACCCCTGCCAATTATCCTCCGGCTGCGGGTCGGAGAGCGCCAGGTTGAACTTGAAGTTGGGGAACTCCTCTGCGATCTTCTCGAACTGGTCGGCGTAGAAAATCTCGCGCACCGAGCGCGCACCATACCAGAATGTCACCGGCAGCGCCGTCTTCTCGGTCTTGAACAGGTGGAACAGGTGTGAACGCATGGGAGCCATCCCTGCTCCGCCGCCAATGAACATCTTCTCGTTGGGGGTGTCCTTGACATGGAACTCGCCGTAGGGGCCCGAGATCGTGATCTTGTCGCCCGGCTTCAACGAAAAGATATACGACGAGCATATCCCGGGATTCAAAGGCATGAACCCGCCGTTCACCCTGTCGAACGGAGGCGTTGCGATGCGAATGTTGAGCATCACGATGTTGCCCTCGGCGGGGTGGTTGGCCATCGAGTAGGCGCGGAATGTCGGCTCGGGGTTCTTCGCCACCAGGTCGAACATCTTGTAACGCTCCCACTCCTCGCGATACTCGGGCGCGATGTCGAAGTCGGCAAACTTGATGTCGTCGTACTGCGGAACGTCGATCTGGATGTAGCCGCCGCTCTGGAAGTCCAACGTCTCGCCCGCGGGCAGCTTCACTACAAACTCCTTGATGTAGGTCGCCACGTTGCGGTTCGACACCACCTCGCACTCCCACTTCTTGACGCCCAAGACCGACTGCGGCACGGCGATCTTCATATCCTGCTTCACCTTCACCTGGCAACCCAGCCTCCAGTTCTCTTTCTGTTGCCTGCGCGAGAAGAAGTTCACCTCCGTCGGGAGAATGTCGCCCCCGCCGTCCAGCACCTGCAACCGGCACATGCCGCACGAGCCGCCGCCCCCGCACGCCGACGGAAGGAACACTCCGTTGTCGGCCAGCGTTGTCAGCAGCGTCGAGCCCGGTTCGACCGTCAGCTCCCTGTCGCCGTTGATGTCAATTTTCACCTCGCCCGACGCCGTCAGCTTCGCCTTGGCGTAGAGCAACACCGCCACCAAAAGCAGCGTCACGACCAAAAACGCGGCGATCGCTATAATCAAAGTCAATGTACTCATAGTTCCAATTAAGAATTAAAAATTAGGAATTAAGAATTATAATTGGATCCCAAGGAACGACATAAAGGCGATTCCCATCAGTCCGGTGATAATAAACGCGATGCCCGGGCCGCGCAACGGGGCGGGTATCTGCGAGTATTCGAGCCTTTCGCGAATGGCCGCCATCATCACGATAGCCAGCCACCAACCCACGCCGCTCCCCACACCGAACGCGGTCGCCTGCCCGAGGTCGGGATAGGCCCGCTCCTGCATAAACAGCGACGCCCCCATGATGGCGCAGTTGACGGCGATCAGCGGCAGAAAAATCCCCAGCTGGTTGTACAGCGCCGGAGCAAACTTCTCGACCACCATCTCGACCAGCTGCACGAACGACGCGATCACGGCAATGAAGATGATAAACGACAGGAACGACAGGTCGACCCCGCCGAACGACTCCGATACCCACTGCAACGCCCCCGCCTTCAGGATGTACTCGTTGAGCAGCCAGTTGAGAGGCACCGTCATCAACATCACGAAGATCACGGCCAGCCCCAGCCCGTTGGCGGTCTTCACACTCTTCGAGACGGCGATGTAGGAGCACATGCCGAAGAAGTAGGCGAACACCATGTTGTCGATAAAGATCGACTTTATGAAGATATTCAAACTTTCCATACCTCGTTTACTTTTCTATAAGGTCTTTATTGGACTTCGACGAACGGTGAACCCAAATTATGATGCCCACCAGAACCAACGCCATCGGCGGCAACATCATCAGCCCGTTGTTTGCGTAGAACCCTCCGTTCTGGATATACCACTCGTCGGGAATCACGCGCACTCCCCACAGCGAGCCGCTGCCCAGCAGTTCGCGCACAAAACCCAACATCAGCAGGATGATCCCGTAACCCACCCCGTTAGCCGCACCGTCGACCAGCGCGGGCCACGGCTTGTTGCTCAGCGCGAAGGCCTCCACGCGCCCCATCAGGATACAGTTCGTGATAATCAGCCCCACATAGACAGACAGCTGCTTCGACACGTCGTACACAAACGCCTTGAGCACCTGGTCGACAAGTATCACCAAAAACGCGATCACAACCAACTGAACGATGATGCGGATGCGACCCGGAACCCCCTTGCGCAGCAGCGACATGATAAGGTTGGCGAAGGCCGTCACCACCACCACCGAGAGCGTCATCACAAACGCGGGTTTGAGTTGGGCCGTCACCGCCAGCGCCGAACAGATACCCAGCACCTGCACGATGACGGGGTTGTCCTTGCTGAGCGGGCCCAGAAAGTATTGCCAGTTTTTACTCTTAGTCGTTCCCATTGCTTCTCTGTTTTTCGATATAAGGCTTATACTCTTCGAGCGTCGTACGGATCATCGTCTCCACCGCGCGCGATGTGATCGTGCCGCCCGAGATTGCGTCCACTGCGTGGGGATTGCCCTGCGACGCGCCCGCCCCCTTCAGCACCGTGATGCCCACAAGGTTGTCGCCCTCAAAAAGTTGCTTGCCCACAAACTGATCCATGAACACCGGAGCGGCGATCTCCGCCCCCAGACCCGGGGTCTCGCCCTTGTGGTCGAACACCACTGCCGAGATTGTACTCCAGTCGCCGTCCAGCGCGACGTAGCCCCACACCGGCCCCCACAAGCCGCTGCCCGCGACGGGGATGATGTAGAGAGTCCGTCCGCCGACGCTGCTCTGGTACAACGGAAGCGAGCCGCCGTCCGACGCAGCCACCTGCACCTCGGTGATATTCTCGGCATACGCCTTTTCGATCTCCTCCGTCGCGACCGACATTCCGGCCACTGTGAGTAGCGCACCTTTGGTCTCGCGCTCGACGTTTGCGTTCTGAATCGGCTGCAACACCATCGCGCAGATGGCCAACACAGCCGCCACCACCACGACCATAACCGTGGCGTAGACAATAATGTAAACGCTGCTGTTCTTATTCACTTTCATCACTTAAGCCCTCCCCTTCGTTAATTTGCCCGAGAGTCTGCGGCGAACGTTAAACCCTACGACGACATGGTCGACCAGCGGCGCCATCGCGTTCATAAAGAGAATTGCGAGCATCATCCCCTCGGGGTAGCCCGGATTCACCACACGAATCAGCACCGCGATCACCCCGATCAGGAACCCGACCACCACTTTACCCACATTTGTCTGCGCCGCGGTAACGGGATCGGTAGCCATAAACACCGCACCGAAGGCGAAGCCGCCCAACAGCAGGTGGTAGTATGCCGGCATATCCATCACCGGCGACGCGCCGATCGCGTTGAAGAGCAGCCCCGTGAGCCATCCCCCCGCAACCACGCTCAGCATGATCCGCCAGCTCGCCACACCCGTCGCAAGCATGATGACCGCCCCGATGGCGATGGCGATGACCGAGGTCTCGCCGATACTTCCCGGAATAGTCCCCACGATCCAATCCCACACATTGGCATTGGCCAACATCTGCTCGGCGTTCTCGCCCAACTGCGTGAGGGGCGTCGCACCCGAAAATCCGTCGATATACTCGCCGCCCTTGCCTGCGCCGCGAATCCACACCTTGTCGCCCGAGATAAAGGGCGTGTAGGCAAAGAAGACGAACGCGCGAGCCAGCAGCGCAGGATTGAAGATATTCATGCCGCTGCCGCCAAACACCTCCTTGCCGATGATCACAGAGAAGGCGACCGCCAGGGCCACCATCCACAGAGGCACGTCGATGGGCATGATGAGCGGAATGAGCATCCCCGTGACGAAGTATCCCTCCGTCACCTCGTGCCCGCGCCTCTGCGCGAATGCGACCTCGATACCCAGCCCCACAACATAAGATACAAGTATCAGCGGCAGCATGCGAACGAAGCCATACCACCAGCAGCCCCAGATCGAAGCCTCGGCGGCCACGTCTCCCACAGCGCGGAAGTGCTGCAACCCCGTGTTGTACATCCCGAACAGCAGCGCCGGCACAAGCGCCAACACCACCACTATGAGCGAGCGCTTCAGGTCGACCGCGTCGCGAATGTGCGCCCCCTTTTTCGTCACCGTGTCGGGCACGAACAGGAGCGTCTCGACGGCGTCGAACAGCGAGTGGAGGAAGCTCAGCTTCCCACCCTTGTCGAATGTCGGCTTCACGCCGTCGACCACCTTTTTAAGAATTTGCGATATCATATTTTTTTTATTTCGCTGCGGCCGTTGCCGCTCATGATAATTCCTTGATCATTAAGTTAATTCCCTGTGCCACAGCCTCCTGCGCCTCGGTTTTCGAAGGGTCGACGAAATCGCACAGCGCAAGATCTTCCGGCAGCACCTCGTATATTCCCAGCGCCTCCATCTTGTCGATGTTGCCCGCCATGCACGCCTTCACCAGATACATCGGGTGGATGTCCATCGGCACATACTTCTCCCACAGCCCCGTCATCACTATCGCCCTCGCGCCGCCGTTGGTGTTGGTATCCAGATTGTAACGTTTGCGCGGACAGAGCCACGAGAAGTAGGTGCGCGAAACGGAGAACTTGCCCGTGCGCGGCGCAATCCAACCGAACAGCTCGTGATAGTTGCCCTCTTCGAGCACCGTGATGTGGTTCGAGTAGAAGGTCATGAACTCGTCGCGAGTGACGATCCTGCCACTCAGCGCGTTGCCGCTCACGATGCGCACCCCGCCGCCCCGCTTCACGGGCTTGATGTTGGAGTTCATCACAAACGACTTGATCTCCGCCCCGCCGATGATGCGCAGGTAGTAGGGGTTCACAACCTGCGGCCCGCTCATGCAGACGACCTTGGTCATGTCCACCCTGCCCGTGCGGAACAGCCGCCCGATGATGGCCAGATTCTGTGCATCGACCGTCCACACCGTCTCGCCCTTGCGGATGGGGTCGATGTGGCTGATCTGCACCCCGACGTTACCCGCCGGATGGGGCCCCTTGAAGATGTGCTGCTCGGCGTTGTCCACCCTGTTGAGCACCCCCTCGGTGCCGGCCTTCAGACCCAAGTGTACCTTGCCTTCGGTGAGCTTGCCCAACACCTCGACACCCTTGCGCAGATTCTCCAACTCGCCCTCCAACACAAAGTTCATGTCGGGCGCGCACGGAGCGCTGTCGAATCCCGATACGAAAATTGCTTTGGGCCGGTCGGCCACGTTGGCGATGCGGCCATAGGGGCGCGAGATGATCATCGGCCACATGCCCGCCGACAGCAACACTCCTGCGACATCCTCCCGCGAAGCCCTATCCAACGAGGGGATTTTGAACTCCACCGATTCGCCCCGTCCGTCGGTCGCTATGACCACGTTGAGCAGTTTGCGTTTTTCGCCACGCCTGATCTCGGCGACGACACCGCTGACAGGCGAGGTGAAGATGATCTCCTGATTGGCCTTGTCGAAAAAGAGCGGTGAACCGGCTTTCACCAGATCGCCCTCGCGGACGAGCAGCTTCGGGAGCACCCCCTCGAAATCGGGTGGCGAGACGGCGTAGGTATCCGACCCGCACGCCTCGATCAGCTTGGGCGCGGGTTCTCCCTGAAGGTGAATGTCGAGTCCTTTTCTCAGTTTAATGATCTTAGACATCGAGCTTTAATTATATGATTTTTAAATAAATTTGCGTAAGTCCCTAAACAAATTCGCGCAGGGTTCGAAAATCCCGCGCAAATGTAGTGAAAAACTGTTACAAAAATAACAGCATCCCGAAAATTATTTTACCGAGGCACGATTCAGCCTATAACTAAAGATTTAGTTATATTGTGCACTCTTTTAGTTATACCCCCCGATTTTACAGCTGATTCTCCTGTTCGATCTCCCGCGGAAGAATCTCGAAGAGCCAGCTCGCCCACTTTTTCCGCCTCTTTCCGAAGTCGGACGAGTACTCCCAATTCGCCTCATTGAAAAACCGCCCGTCCGCCTCCGCAGCGTCGACATCGTACCTCCAACTCTTCAGAAGCACCCCCTCGGTCGAGAGCACGTCGAACGAAATTTCTTCGTCGGCCCGACCGCGCCACAGCACCATAACCATCTCGAAATATGGACGATAGGCCTTCTCCGAGCGAGCGTAGAAAACGACCTCTTCGCCCGCTAAGAGCGTTCTGGCGCCGGAGCCGGTGTTCGGGCCGGCGTATGGTCGCGGCGAGATCACCAGAGTTTGAGCCGTGGAGTTCCTCACGCGCCACTCGGAGTCGTAGCGCACGTCGTCCGGAACCTTAAAGCACCCGACGCACGACAGCGTCACCGCAAACAACAGAGCTAATTTCCTCATAATCAAATGTTATTTTGCTGAGTGATATCGTCATCTGAGATCTCGAACAGCCAAACCACCCGAATCTCGTCGACCCGATCCCCCGAACTCTGGGTGCGCGACCACGCCGATTCGTCGAAAAACTGCCTCCCGAGCAAGCTCCGGTCTGAGTAGCTCCACTTGGCCAACAACGCCCCGTCGTCCGACAGCACCTCGAACGAGATATCCTCCTCGGGCATGTCGCTCCAGCGTTCGTACAACGAGTTGAAATCTGGAACTTTAAGAATGTGGAGCTCACGCGAGAATATCTGCCGCGAGGCTCCGGGGGCGAGCTCGACCGACCCGAGATCGTTTTCGAAGCCACGCTCCATCCCGCGCGCTATCCATATCGACTGCGCCGAGGCGTTCTTCACCCACCACTCGCCGCGATTGACGATCGGGTCTTGGTGGCTGTCGCACTGAAATCCCATACAGAGGATTCCGAGCAGAGGAATCAATTTTTTCATAAGTTCGCTATTTTTGCAGGCCAGAAAAAACAGCGCAATATAGCGATAATATAGATACGAACGACTCTATAACTAAAGATTTAGTTATATAACTAAGTTCTTAGTTATACCACCCGTTCGATCATTTCGGCGCCGGCACGCATCGCCTCTTCGTTTGCCGGAATGCTCTTTTGGGCGCGTTCGGGCAGCGAGCGGCGCAACCCCTCGACCACGCTCTCGGACGAGACCACAGGACGCACCGTCAAAAATCCGCCCAGCACCATCGTGTTGAACATGCGTGTCATGCCCCGACGTGCCGCCTCGCCCGTTGCGTCCATCGCCCACACCTCGATGTCGGTGCGCACGGGGTGGCGGGTGATGCCGTTGGTGTCGTAGATCAGCACCCCTCCGGCACGCACCATCGGCTCGAACTTATCCATCGACTGCTGATTGAGGATCACCGCCGAGTCGAACTCGTGGGCGATGGGCGAACTGACGGGCCGGTCGCCCATGATCACAGTCACGTTGGCCGTGCCGCCCCTCATCTCGGGCCCGTAGGCGGGCATCCAGCTCACCTCCATGCCCTGCATCACCCCCGCGTAGGCCAAAATTTTGCCCATCGACAAAACCCCCTGACCGCCGAAACCGGCTATAATCACTGTCTCTTTCATTCAATTAAAAATTAGATCGCGGTCGGCGTTACAACCTTTACGTCTCCTAAACGGTAAAATGGGAACATATTCTCCTCCATCCACCGGTTGGCGTCGACGGGCGACATCTTCCAGCCGCTGTTGCAGCTCGACACCACCTCGACGAACGAGAGTCCTCGCCCCGCCATCGCGTTTTCGAACGCCTGCCTCAGTGCCTTTTTTGTTTTTCGAACCGCGGCGGGCGATTGCACGCTCTGGCGAGTGACATAGCACACCCCGTCGAGTACCGCCACCATCTCGGCGATCTTGTAAGGGTATCCGTGAATCGCAGCCTCGCGACCGTGGGGCGAGGTGGCGGTCTTCATGCCGAGGAGCGTCGTGGGGGCCATCTGCCCGCCGGTCATTCCGTAGATCGCGTTGTTGACGTAGACCACCACTATGTTCTCGCCGCGGTTGCAGGCGTGGATCGTCTCGGCGGTGCCGATGGCCGAGAGGTCGCCGTCGCCTTGATAGGTGAAGACCATGCGCTCGGGGTTTAGCCGCTTGACCGCCGTCGCCACAGCGCAGGCCCTGCCGTGGGCCGCCTGAATCCAGTCGATGTCGATGTAGTTATAGGCGAACACCGCGCAGCCGACGGGACTCACCCCCACGGTGTTGTCCTGCAGCCCCATCTCGTCGATCACCTCGGCCACCAATTTGTGAATCGTGCCGTGACTGCAGCCCGGGCAGTAGTGCATCACCGCGTCGGTCAGTAGCGGCGAGCGGCCGTAGACCTTATTGCGTTCCGAAATCTCAACCTGCACACTCATCGCTTCTTCGTTTTAGTTCGCTGTAAATATCGTCGGGCGAGTAGACCATGCCTCCGAGCCTTCCGTAGTGCCACACGGGAATTTTCTTGTCGCTGCCGCCCTGCACGGCGAGGCGCACATCCTCGACCATCTGTCCGGCGTTGAGCTCGGGCACGAGGATCCCCTTGACCCCCGCGGCAGCAAGTTCGGCGATGCGCTTCGAGGGGAAGGGCCACAGAGTGACGGGCCTCAACAGCCCCACTTTCATGCCGTCGCGACGCGCCATCTCCATAGTCTCCGACGCGATGCGCGCCGACGAACCGAACGCCACCATCACATACTCGGCATCGTCCATGCCGTGCTCCTCGAACCTCACCTCGCGCTCCTCGATCTGGCGATAGCGGGCTTGCAGGCGCTCGTTGCGCTGCTCCATGACCTGCGAATCCAACTCCAGCGAGGTGGCGACGTTGCGCTCGCGGCCGGAGTGCTTGCCCGTCGTGGCCCAACTGTCGGACATCTCGGCTATCTCCTCGGCCGTCCATCGGGGTCGTTGACGCGTCATCACCACCTTCTCCATCATCTGGCCGATGATGCCATCGGCCAGCATCATCACCGGCACGCGGTAGCGAAACGCCAGGTCGAAGCCGTCGAACACGTGGTCGTACATCTCCTGCACCGACGCGGGCGCCAACACTATCATGTGGTAGTCGCCGTGGCCGCCCCCCTTCACCGCCTGAAAGTAGTCCGACTGCGAGGGTTGGATCGTGCCGAGGCCCGGGCCGCCGCGCTGCACGTTGACTATGAGGCAGGGAAGTTCCGCCCCCGCCAGATAGCTGATGCCCTCGGTCATGAGGCTCACACCCGGGCTCGACGACGAGGTCATCACCCGTTTGCCGCACGCCGCGCCGCCGTACACCATGTTGATCGAGGCCACCTCGCTCTCGGCCTGCAACACCACCATGCCGGTGGTCTCCCACGGCCTCAGCTCCATGAGGGTTTCGAGCACCTCGGACTGGGGCGTGATGGGATAGCCGAAGTAGCCGTCGCACCCGCCGCGGATCGCACCCAAGGCCACCGCCTCGTTGCCCTTTATCAGTTTTATATCTTCCATTGCCTTACGCGTTCTGATCCCTTTGCCGATAGACGGTGATGCAGGTGTCGGGACACACCACGGCGCAGTTGGCGCAACCGGTACACGAGTCGGGATGCGACTGCTCGGCGTAGGGATATCCCTTGCCGTTGACCTGACGCGAGAGCGCCAACACGTCGAACGGACACGCCGCAACGCACACCGCGCAACCCTTGCACTTTTCGATATCGACCCTCACTGTTCCCCTTATCCTTGCCATAGCCTCCGGATGTTTATTTTCGATCTCGTTTTTCGATTTCACACAAAGATACGAGGTTATATTTGAAAACATTAACGAATTTACATTTTTTTAATACAGATTTAACGAAAACTAAAGAAACAGGTTATGGATTGATTAGTGGTTAGTTATTAGTGGTTAGTGCTAACGCGACATAATGCTACGCGCAACGCCTTTCAACTAATGTTTTAGTTATATAACTAAAAACTTAGTTATAGCTGCGTTAGCACTAACAACTAACCACTAACAACTAATCACTAAAATTAACTATCTTTGCCGGCCCGTAATTTGCAATACCACTTTCCGGATTATGAACTCACTGAAGGCGGAATATCCCAAGACGCTGCGTCTTGCACTCCCGATCGCGCTCACGCAGGTCGGGCAGTTGGTCGTGCAGATCGTCGACAACGCGATGGTGGGGCATCTGGGGGCCGTGCCTTTGGCGGGGGTGGCGTTCGGGGGCAATGTGTTTTTCTTTCTGTTTATCTTCGGGCTGGGGCTGGCGATGGGGAGCACCCCGTTGGTGGGCGAGCTCTACGCACAGGGCCGGCACCGCTCGTCGGCGCAGATACTTCAGAACTCCGTGGCGCTCTTCACGCTGATCGGGATGTTGATCTGCGTGGCGCAGATGTCGATCATTCAGCTGTTTCCATACATGAACCAACCCGCCGAGGTTATCGCCGCCGGCACTCCTTATTATAGGTATCTGGCCTGGAGCATCATTCCGCTGATGCTCTTCTTCTCGTTTCGGCAGTTTCTGGAAGGGGTGGGCAACACGCGGGTCGAGATGGTGGTGACGATTATCTGCAACGCTCTCAACATCGGCCTCAACTGGGTGTTCATCTACGGCAACCTGGGCTTTCCGGCGATGGGTGCCGAGGGGGCGGGTCTGGCGACTCTCATCTCGCGCTCGATGATGCCGGTGATGGTGATCGGATATTTCGTGTGGAACAGCTCGTACAGGCGCTACCTGTCGTTCTACCATCGCGCCAACTGGTCGGGCGAGCGGGTGATGACGCTGCTGGCGGTGGGATTTCCAATCTCGCTGCAGATGACCCTCGAAGGGGGTGCGTTCGCCATCACGGGCATCATGATGGGGTGGTTGGGGACGGAGGCTCTGGCCGCCAATCAGGTGGCGATTCTGATCTGCAACATGGCGTTTCTGATCGTGCTTAGCATCGGCTCGGCGTCGACAATTCGGGTGAGTCATGCCTATGGGTTGAACGACTTTGCCGCCATTCGTCGCATCGCGCACAGTTCGTGGCGCATCGGGGTGGTGTGGAACGTGGTGATGGCGTTGGTGTTCATCACATGTCGTCATCTGCTGCCGAGGATCTTCACGACCGATCCGGCGGTGATCGAGATTGCGGGGGGGCTGCTTATTCTGGTTGCGATATTTCAGGTCTTCGACGGGTTGCAGTCGACCTCGCTTTGCATTCTGCGCGGCATGCAGGATGTTAAGGTGACTTCGCTTGTGGCGCTTGTCTCCTACATCATTATCAACCTTCCGGTGGGCTATCTGTTTGCCTTTGTGCTGGGCTGGGGGCCTCAGGGGCTCTGGGTGGGTTTTGTCTTCGGGCTGTTCTCCGCCTCCGTTCTTCTTATCGCTCGCTTTCGGCGTATTGTTGCCCGGCTTGAGCGGGGGAGTTCTTCTCTTTGATTTAGGTTTTTTGATGCTATAACTAAAAACTTAGTTATATAACTAAGTTTTTAGTTATAGTGCCTATTTTTATCGTGTCGCCCGAAATTGCTTTTAAAATGTGTATCTTTGCACAATACTTACCTTATAAAATCATGAGTTGCAATCATAATAGTAAAGAGTGTCGGTTGGATATGAGCCGCGGATGCGTATTCTGTGGTCGGAACGCCGACGGCGGATTAAATAGCGCAGGGGAAGGCAACGAGATTGGAGCATACGTTTGCGAGGGCTGCTTCAAGCTCCACGAGACCGACTGGTTGGCCGCCTACCCCACCGGTGCGCCCACCGACATCTTCGAGGTGAGGTTCAAGAACACCCGACGCGGGTACTACAAAAATATCCACGAACTGCCGCTGAAGGCGGGCGACATCGTTGCGGTCGAGGCGTCGCCGGGGCACGACATCGGCATCGTGTCGCTCACCGGCGACATGGTGGCTCGGCAGATGAAGCGCACAGGTTTTTCTCCCCAGAACGGCGAGTTCCGCGCAATCTATCGCAAGGCCAAGCCGTACGACATTGCCAAGTGGCAGGAGGCGATCGCGCTCGAACACGAGACGATGATACGTTCGCGACGCATTGCGAAGGATCTGAAGTTGGATATGAAGATTGGCGACGTCGAGTATCAGGGCGACAGGATCAAGGCGATATTCTACTACATCGCCGACGGGCGGGTCGACTTCCGCGAGCTGATAAAGGTGTTTGCGAGCGAGTTCGGCATCAAGGTCGAGATGAAACAGATCGGCGCGAGGCAGGAGGCGGGGCGCATCGGCGGACTCGGGTCGTGCGGACGCGAATTGTGCTGCACGTCGTGGATCGCCAACTTCAACTCGGTCACCACCGGTGCCGCGCGCACGCAGGACATATCGCTCAACCCGCAAAAGTTGGCCGGGCAGTGCTGCAAGCTGAAGTGTTGTCTGGCGTACGAACTCGATGCGTATCTTGACGCGCGCAAATCGCAGCCTCGGGTTAACGGGCCGTTGCAGGCGTTGGATGGCGACTACTGGTTGGTGTCGAGCGATGTGCTGCGTGGCACGATGAGTTTTTCGACAGTCAAGGGGGCTGCCGTGGGGAGCGTTGTGCTCACTACCGACAAGGTGCGCGAGATTGTCGACGCCAATCGCCGAGGCAACAAGCCTGCGACGATCGCGGGCATTGCGCCTGCTCACTCGGTCGAAGATGAGCCCTCGTTTGTCAACATGGTTGGCGAGGAGAGCATCACACGTTTCGACAGGAATCGTGGTGAAGGTGGCGGTCGGCGTCGTGGACGGGGGGGGCGTGATGGTTCTCGCGATGGTGGTGGTCGGGATGGTTCTCGCGATGGTGGCGGTGAGGGGCGTCGGGATAACCGTGACAATCGAGACAGTCGTAATCGTGATCGTGACTCGCGGGGTGAGCAGCGTCAGGGTTCCGGGGAGTCTCGTCAGCAGTCTTCGAGGCCTCCGAGGTCGCGGGATGAGAGACCTCGTGAGGGGCAGGGGCAAAATCGCGAGGGGCAGAGTCGTGATGGGCAGAATCGCGAGGGGCAAAATCAGAATCGGGATAATCAGAGTCGCGGCAATCGAAATCGTTCGCAGCGGCCGCCGCGCCCGCGAGGTGAAAACAACAGAGGTGGCGGCGAGAACAGAGGCGGGGAAAATCGAGGTGGCGGCGAGAATAAGGGCGGCGGCGAAAAATGAGACTCCCCGCTATATTGAGGGCGGCGGCTTTGAGAGCGGTTGCGCTCGTTGGGTTGGCGGGCTGCGTCGTGAGTTGCGGGTCGGGCGGCGTGTCGAGCGCGTCAGGTGTGACGGGCGAGGCGCGCGGCGAGGCGATGGTGGCCGACGTGTCGCCGACGGAGTGGCGAGGCGCGGTGAGTGTGACATACAGCAACTCGGACACGCTGACTCTCAGGGACATTGACCTCGCGTTGAGGCACAGCGTCGAGGTGTGGCCGCGGCACAACACGCTCATCGTCGAGCGGATGGCGCCGTCGGGCGCGCGAACGCAGGAGGTGGTCGACGTCGCGATCGACGTCACCGCCGCGCAGGCGAGCCGGCTGCACGAGACCGTCACGCGGTTGCACAGCGAGTTTCGTTTCGACGAGGTGGGCGACTACCGGTTCACCGTTTCGCCGCTGCGGCCCGTCGCCGGAATCTGGAGTTCTTCAATTGAAATCACAAAAAATGGGAAAAGATAAACTGCGAAAATTCGCCGAAAACCTCACGTTCGACAACCTTGTTCAACCCGACTTCGACGACATATTTCGACGCGACCATCCGCTGAAGGGGCGATGGGCCGACGATTTTTTCGGGCGGCGCGATCCCGCCGGAGCTGAGCGACCGATCGTGCTTGAACTTGGGTGCGGACGCGGCGAGTACACGGTGGGGTTGGGCGCGGCGCATCCCGACCGCAACCACATCGGCATCGACATCAAGGGTGCGCGGATGTGGCGCGGGGCCAAGACGGCGACCGAGATGGGGATGGCAAACGTGGGATTTCTGCGCACGCGCATCGAGTTCATCGAGTCGTTTTTCGGTGCAGGGGAGGTGTCCGAAATTTGGATCACGTTTCCCGATCCGCAGCTCAAAAAGGGGCGCGAGAAGAAGCGGCTTACTTCGCCCGTTTTTCTGGCTAACTATGCGCGGTTTTTGGCGCCCGGGGGCGTCATACATCTTAAGACCGACTCGCGTGAGCTGCATGACTACACTCTTCGAGTTATTGCCGCCGCGGGGTTGCCGTTGTTTGTTGCCTCGGCGGATATCTATGGTGGGAAAGCTGGTGGGGGGCTTGCTGAAACCGACTCCTTGTTGACGATCAAGACTGCCTACGAGAGGCGGTTTCTGGACGAGGGCAAGCCTATTACCTATCTGCGGTTTGGGCTTGGTGGTTGAAATAAATTGTTTACCTTTGCCGGACAAACCATTTCAAACACTCGTTTTTATGATAAAATCAGTCACATCTGCTTTGAGTGTGCTGTGTCTTGTCTTTTCTCTTTCGGGATGTGGCAGCGAACCCGTCGAGGAGCCTGTAATCCCTCTCGAACTCGACAAGTATGTTGTTACTCTCTATCCGAACCGCCCTGTCAACACTATTCGGATAACTTCTGGCAACGGTGGATATTACATTGTTTATCCCGAACGGGTTAATATCGGATCGGGTAAATCGGATGGCCGTTCAATGGAGAGGGATTACAAAGACGATATGTTCAAGGTCGAAATCGACGGCCATACCATAACGCTTGAGTGCAACCCGTCGGTATATGATGAAAATGAGGGTCACCTGTTTTGCATCTTTGAGGTAAAAGATCAAAGAGGGGCGAGCCGAACTTTCGAGGTCAGATATCCGTACATATTGTGCTGCCTGTCGAGACACAAAACGGAGTTTATACCTCCTACGGCTAACGATTTCAACCTTTGGTAAGACGAGGGTTGTAGATAAATCACAGCAGCCGCTCCTGGGGAGCGGCTGCTGTGTATTCTGTAGTGGCGAAAAAAAATTACAGATTCCCTTTCTCAATATCCTTGAAGTAGCGGAAGGTCGAGACTTTGAGTTCGGTGGCGGCGGGGTCGTCGACAACCAGAATCGCGTGCGGGTGAACCTGAAGGCCGGTGATCGTCCACGAGTGGTTGTAGGCACCCTCGACTCCCTGCTGCACGGCGCGCGCCTTGGCGTAGCCCGTGGCGAGGATCATCACCTCGCGCGACGACAGAATCGTGGCCACACCGACGGTCAGAGCTGTGCGAGGAACCAGCGACGTGTCGCCGCCGAAGAATCGTGCGTTGGCGATGACGGTGTCCTCGGTGAGGCTCTTGATGCGGGTGCGCGACGAGAGCGACGAGAAGGGTTCGTTGAAGGCGATGTGGCCGTCGTTGCCCACCCCGCCCATGAACAGGTCGATCCCGCCGGCGGCCTCGATGCGTGCCTCGTAGTCGGCGCACTCCTTCACCAGGTCGGGGGCGTTGCCGTCGAGGATGTTCACATTCTCGGGCTTGACGTCGACCTGACTGAAGAAGTTCTTGCGCATGAAGGTGTGATAGCTCTCGGGGTGATCCTCGGGCAGGCCGACGTACTCGTCCATATTAAAGGTCACGACATTGGCGAACGACACCTTGCCCGCCTTGTGCATCTTTATCAGCTCGGCGTAGGTCGCCAGCGGGGTCGATCCGGTGGGCAGACCCAACACGAACGGGCGCGGCCCGCGGTGGGCGTTGATCTTTTCGGCTATGTGCCGTGCGGCCCATGCGGCTACTCCGGCGGCGTTGTCCTGTATTAAAAGTCTCATTGTTTTATGAATTGATTTGCTTTAAGTTTCACAAACACTTCGATGGCCTGATACTCGGCCATGCCGAGGGCGTCGTAGACCTTGGCGGTGTGCTGGGTGCGATCTTCGGCGCGTTGCCAGAACTCGCGGGTGTCCTCGCCCGGGAAGGGCACGATATCCTTCTGCGAGATGTGGCGATAGATGGCGTGACGCTTCTTGACCACCTCGTCGGGGCTCAGCGGCACGGCCATGTCGACCATGTCGAGATCCCACTCCTGCCACGCGCCGCGATACAGCCACAGGTTGCACTCCTCGATCCATGCGTCGTTTTTGCAAACTTTGAGGGCGCCCAGCACCGCCTCGATGCACACGCGGTGGGTGCCGTGAGGGTCGGAGAGGTCGCCGGCGGCGTAGATCTGATGGGGCTCATACTCGCGCAGCAGTTTCACGATGATGTCGATGTCGGCCTGGGTCAGCTCGCCCTTCTTGAGTCCGCCCGTCTCGTAGAACGGCAGGTTGAGGAAGTGACAGTGGGTGGCGTCGTCGAGACCGAACTCACGGCAGGCGGCCTTGGCCTCGCCGCGACGGATGCCCGACTTGAGGGCTCGCAGTTCGACAGGTTCGGGCTCGCCGTTCCTCTTCGAGGCGATGAGCGCCTTGACCTCGTCGTAGCGGTTGGGTAATCCGCACTCGCGCGCGGTGTCCAACGTCATCAGCACCATGTCGTCGTAGACGGCGAAGTTGCCAGAGGTTTCGTAGGCCACATGCACGTCGTGACCCTGTTCGACCAGACGGCAGAAAGTTCCGCCCATCGAGATGACGTCGTCGTCGGGATGGGGCGAGAATATGATCACCCGCTTGGGGAACGGATTCGACCTCTCGGGGCGTGTAGTGTCGTCGGCGTTGGGTTTGCCGCCCGGCCATCCGGTGATGGTGTGTTGCAGGTCGTTGAAGACCTTGATATTGACGGCGTCGAACGTGCCGGCGCTGTCCAACAGCTGGCCCAGCGAGTGGTCGGTGTAATCTTTATAGGTAAGTTTCAGCACCGGCTTGCCCACCTTTTGGCTGAGCCAGATCACCGCCTTGCGGATGAACTTTGGGGTCCAGTCGCACGTGCCGACCAGCCACGGCGTTTTGAAACGGGTGAGCCCCTCGGCGGCGTTGCGGTCGACCACAACTTCGAGCGCGGGGTGGCTTTGCAGATAGCTCGCGGGAGTCTCGGGGGTGATGTCGCCCTCGACTATGCGGGCAATGATTCCGCTCTTGCCCTCGCCCCACGCGGGGATGACGATGCGGCGTGCGCCCAGGATCGTGCCGATGCCCATGGTGATCGCCTTCGAGGGCGCTCCGTCGAGACCGTAGAAGTCGTCGGCCACCCTCTTGCGCGACGCGTTGGACATGGCCACCAGACGGGTATGGGAATTGAAAAACGTTCCCGACTCGTTGTAGACAACCTCGCCGGCCGAGCCCACTCCGAACAGCGCCATGTCGATGCCCCCGGCCTCGGCGATGCGTGCCTCCCACTCGCGGCAGTATGCCGAAACGGCGGCGGCGGGGATGGTGGCGTCGATGGTGTGGACATTTTCGGGCCGGATGTCGATGTGGTTCAGGAACTCGTCGCGCAGCCTGTACGCGCGGCTGTTGCGATGCTCGGGCAGGATCGGATAGAGCTCGTCCATGCCGAAGACCACCACCCTCTCGAAGCTCACCTCGCCGCGGCGGTGTTTCTCGACCAGACTGCGATACACCCCCACGGGCGAACGACCCGTCGTGAGCGCGAGCACGTAGCCCTGCCCCTTGGCGCGCCTCGACTCGATCTCGGCCGCGATGGTGTCGGCGATGTGGGCCGCGCCCTCGCTCTCGGTGGCGACCACGCGGGTGCGAATCTTTTCCCAGCGGCTGATCATGTCCTCGGGGTCGGCCCCCGCGATCAGCCCGCCTTCACTCGGAAGTTGATAGTTGTCTTTCATAGCTCTTATGATTTCTTTACACTTTTTTCATACCACCTTGAGTAGGCTCGATTGACGGTTCGCACTCCGCCCGGGGTCGGATAGTCGCCCGAGAAGTACCAGTCGCCGTCGTTGGCGGGGCACGCCTCGGCGAGTTTTTCGACCGTCTGGTAGACCACTCCCACCTCGCATCCGCAATCCTCCGGTGTCACCATCTCGGCTATTCGCCGGCTCACCTCTTCGTAGTCGAAGCCGTCGTATATCTCCTTGACGTGGTTCGTGAGTTCGCCGTCGGGCGCGCTCTCCGAGGCCTTGCACTTTGCGTACACCTCGTCCAGCAGCGACTCGCGGCCGGCGTCTCTCAGCAGCGACACGGCGGCGCTGAAGGCGATGAACTCGTCCATGCGCGACATGTCGATGCCGTAGCAGTCGGGATAGCGCACCTGTGGCGACGACGACACGATCACAATTTTGCGCGGCTTCAGGCGGCTCAGTATCTTCACGATGCTGCGTTTGAGCGTCGTGCCCCTCACTATGCTGTCGTCGATCACCACCACCGAGTCTTCGTTCGGCACGATGGTGTCGTAGGTTATGTCGTATACGTGGGTCGCGAGCTCGTTGCGCTCAACTCCCTCGGCTATGAAGGTACGCAGTTTGATATCTTTTACCGCCAACTTCTCGGTGCGCACCCTGTGGCCGACGATTTCGCGAATCTGCTCGGGGGTGATGTCGGAACCGAGGGCCGTGAGCCGTTGCACCTTCAGCGAGTCGAGATGGCTCTCCAGCCCCTCGATCATGCCGTACCATGCAACCTCGGCGGTATTGGGAATGAACGAGAATACCGCATGGTCGATGTCGCCGTCGATCTCTTTGAGAATGTCGGGCACGAGGAAACGCCCCAGCGCCTTGCGTTCGCGATAGATGTCGGCATCGGTGCCGCGCGAAAAATATATCCTCTCGAACGAGCAGGGACGCGGATTGATCGGCGGATTGATCTGCCGCAGCTCCACCGCGCCGCTCTTGCGCATGATGATCGCCTCGCCTGGTTTCAGCTCGTTCACCTGGTCGGTCGACAGATTCATGGTGGTCTGGATGACCGCCCTCTCGGAGGCCAGCACCGCCACCTCGTCGTCGACGTAGTAGTGGGCCGAGCGAATGCCCCACGGGTCGCGAATTGTGAAGCCCTCGCCGCTGCCCGTCACACCTGTTATGATGTAGCCGCCGTCCCAATTGCTCGACGCCTCGCGCAGCAACGCCTCGATGTCGAGCTCGCTCTCCACGCGGTCGGTCAGCTCGCCGTTGCGCAGACCCTCGGCCATATATTTATCGTAGAGCCCCTCGCACTGCCTGTCCAACAGACTGCCCAACTGCTCCAGCAGGATGAACGTGTCGGCGCTGTTGCGCGGGTGCTGCCCCTCGGCGACGATGCTTTTGAGCAGTCCGTCGAGGTTGGTCATGCTGAAGTTGCCGGCCAGCGCGAGGTTGCGGCATCGCCAATTGCTGCGTCTCAGAAACGGATGCACATAGGAGATGCCCGAGCAGCCGCCCGTGCTGTACCTCAGGTGGCCCATCATCAGATCGCCCTCGAACGGGACAGCTCCGCCGCACCCCTTCTCGACGCGCGCACGCGCCCGAGCCTCGTTGATGCTGCCGAACACCTCGCGGATGGCGCGATTGCCCAAGGCCCGTTCGCGGAACAGATACTCGTCGCCCACTGGAGCGTCGGTTCTGACAACGGCGAGTCCCGCCCCCTCCTGTCCGCGGTTGTGTTGCTTCTCCATCATCAGGCACAGTTTGCCCAGCGCCCACCCCTCGCCGTACTTCTCCCGAAAGTAGGTCAGGGGCTTGCGCAGCCTGATCTGTACAACTCCGCACTCGTGTTTTATCTTGTCGCTCATCGTTCAGGTGCATTTTAGCAGTGCAAAGTTAGGAATTTTGAGCAATAAAGACCTACCATAACCCGTTTTTTTATTACCTTTGCACCATCTTACTTTTGGGGCTGACCGGTTTTGACAGCAGGCAGAAGCTGACTGTAAGCACGCCGAGCGTTGTGTGGGCGCTCGTTAAAGTGAACGCTCAAAATTCAAATGGCAATAACAGCTATGCACTCGCTGCGTAACCTTACTAAGTAACGTTCGCTTAATCCGCTTGTCTTAGAGACGAGCCGACGAGTATCCCGCCTTCTGCGCCACCCGCTCTTTGTGGTGCGAGGCTTTCCGGGGTATCAAACAATTTAGAGATAGCGTTTCGGGGTGTCTCGACCGGCTCGCGAAAATTTAGGGACTGGGCTTCGCGGTGGGTTGTTGCCTGCCAGCTGCGGAGAGAAGGATCAAACGGCAACTAAGCGTGTAGAAATCACTCGGAATCACTGTTTGGACGAGGGTTCGACTCCCTCCAGCTCCACCCTTTGAAACGCATTATTGCGCAGGGCCTTGAATCTCAATACGATTCGGGGCTTTGTGGTTTTCGGCAGAGCGCGGGGAGTGGTAGGGAGTGCAAGGGAGTGGTGTTTTGACGAAATTTTCGTATATTTGTGACGTCGTTTAGATTACACTGCTAAGACCTGCCCCATCACGACTTCATGAAAAAGCTGACATTTGCGCTGGCGCTGATCGTGTTGCCGCTGTTCTCTCCGGCAATCGCCGCCGTCAGACCCGACTCGCTGCTCTCGGCGCTCGACCGCACGGTCGCCGGGCGCGAGGTCTATGCCCGTCAGAAAGAGGATCGGATTCAAAATCTAAAAAATCAGAAGCGCAGACTCGCCTCGAAAGAGGAGGCTTATCGCATCAACACCGAGATCATCGGCCACTACGAATCGTTTGTGTGCGACTCGGCCGAGGTCTACATTCGCGAGAACATCGCCCTGGCCGAGGAGATGGGCAACGCCGAGTGGCTGATCGACAGCCGGTTGAGACTTGCGTTCGTCCACTCGCTGTCGGGCCTTTTCGTGCAGGCGGCGGACATTCTTAACTCGTTCGACTACGACGAGTTGCAGGTCGGCCAAAAGGTGCGATACTGTTGGTACTATATAAGGTACTACGAGAACTACACGAAGTACACCGCCAACCAGACGCTGACCCGACAGTACGAGAGCGAGATCGCGCGGCTACGGGGGCGACTGTTGGAGCTGTTGGACGAGGGGTCGGACGAGTATCTCAAGGAGCGGGCGTTCGCGCTGCAAGCGGAGAGGGATTACGACGGGGCGTTGGAGATCCTGACCGGCATATTTTCGAAACAGACGCCCGACACCCACGACTACGCGATGGCGGCGGCGAGCCTCGCAAAGGTCTATCGTCTGGCAGGTCGCAGTGAACTCGAAGACAGATTCCTGAAGTTGGCCGCCATCACCGACCTGCGGTTGGCCGTCAAGGAGAACGAGGCGCTGTTGGTGCTCGCGATGAATCTGTTCGAGGCGGGCGACACGACCCGTTCCTACAACTACATCGGGGTGGCGCTGAGCGACGCCAATTTCTACAACTCGCGTTTTCGCAACACCGTGATCGCTCGCGTGCAGCCTGTCATCGAGAGCAACTACCTCAACAAGATCAACAGGCAACGGCGCAACCTGATTCTGTACATCGTTCTGGTGAGTCTGTTCGGCGCGGGGCTGATCGTGGCGCTCTCGATAGTCTTCCGCCAGAACCGGATCGTCGGCAAGGCGAGGCGTCACCTGCGCAACATGAACGACGAGCTCACCGCCATGAACCGCAGTTTGAACGAGGCCAACATCGTCAAGGAGAAGTACATAGGCCACTTCATGAGCCGGTGCGTGACCTACATCGACAAGTTAGACACCTATCGCAAGGATGTGAATCGCAAACTGAAGAGCGGCCAGACCGACCGCATCTACAAGCCGTCGGGCAAGGAGCTCGAAAAGGAGATCGAGGAGCTGTACGAAAACTTCGACGAGGCGTTCCTCAAACTCTTTCCCGACTTCGTTCGCGAGTTCAACTCGCTGCTTGTGCCCGAGGCGCGTTGGGAGCTCGGCGGCGGACGCCTCAACACCGAGCTGCGCATATTCGCACTCATGCGGCTCGGGATCACCAACATCAACCAGATAGCCGAGTTCCTGCACTGCTCGCAGCAGACGGTCTACAACTATCGGAGCAAACTGCGCGGCAAGGCGCGCCACGAGACCCCCAATCTCGAAGAGGAGGTCAAAAAACTGTGCCTTCACATTCCGCGCGAGGAGTCGGGCGGCTCTAACAACGCCTCATTCTGATTTACCAAATCACTCTTCGTGCCGGCAGCTAATTAGCTGAGCGGCACAAACTTACACTTCACAGCCATTTACCATTCCATCTACTTCGCCGGCCGGCTATTGTCGGAAAGCGTGTTTTGTGGTATACTTTTGCGCTGTAACAGATCGGCAACACGGGTAACGCTCCCGTAACGCACCGAACGTTACATTCGTAACCCTAAACACTAATTTCCAACATGAAAAACATTTGCCTCGCGCTACTCGCCGCCTGCACAATTTTCAACGCCCAATCTCAGAACACCGCATCTCAGGATGCCCAATCCCGCGATAAAGTCTACTTCGTCGACGGCTACCACGGAGGTGTCTACGGCCACTACCCCCTCGAATGGAAGACGCGATTCATAGTCGATCAGCTCGCCGCACATCCCGAGTGGAGGATAGGCATGGAGATCGAACCCGAGACGTGGGACTCGGTGAAGGTACACACTCCGGCAGACTACGAAGCTTTCCGTCGCATAGCCGCCGACCAGCGCGTCGAGTTCACCAATCCGTCATACGCCCAGCCCTACGCCTACAACGTCTCGGGTGAGAGTCTCATCCGTCAGTTCGAGTACGGCATCCGCAAGACGCGCGCCCACTTCCCCGACGTCGAGTTCGTCACCTACTCTGTCGAGGAGCCCTGCTTCACGAGCTCGCTGCCGCAGATACTCACTGGCTTCGGTTTCAAATACGCCGTTCTGAAGAGTCCCAACACTCTGTGGGGAGGCTACTCGGCACCCTACGGAGGAGAGTTGGTCAACTGGACCGGCCCCGACGGCACCTCAATCCTGACTGTTCCGCGCTACGCCGTCGAGGCGTTGGAAGACAACTCGGTGTGGCAGACCAAGGCGTGGGGCAACCACAGCGACTACCTTGCCGCCTGTCGCGCCGCCGGAATCGCCCATCCGGTGGGCATGACCTATCAGGACGCCGGTTGGAAGAACGGCCCGTGGTTGGGCTTCGGCGACAACATCCGCAACGGCTCAATCTACGTCACCTGGCGGGAGTACTTCGAAGAGGTGACCGACGGCACGACCGACGACGACTACCACATGTCGCAGGAGGACGTCAGGCCTGCCCTGATGTGGGGGTCGCAGGTATTGCAGACAATCGCGCGTCAGGTGCGCGCCACGGAGAACGGCATCGTCGCCGCCGAAAAGATGGGTGCCATGGCGAGCCTAATCTCGAACTACGACTACCCGCAGGCCGACATCGACGAGGCGTGGCGCGGACTGATGTTGGCCCAGCACCACGACTCGTGGATCGTACCCTATAATAATCTTCACGGCCGAGGCACCTGGGCCGATGCCATCGGACGTTGGACTCGCGCAGCCGACGAGCTCGCGGGCGAAGTGACTGCCGATGCAGAAAAGGCTATCTCGGGAACAGCCGCTGCACGCGCCTCCGAAAAATTCCTAACTGCATTCAACACCACCGGAACAGCGCGCCGCGAGATAGTGTCAATTGTAACGGATAGCGGAAAGAGCGTCGTCACCGAGGTGAACGTTCCGGCGTTCGGCTACTCGACGATCCGCGTGGGCGACAACATGATTGTCGCCCAAACAGAAAAAAAGATCGCCGCCAACGAGTACGTTTTGGAGAACGACACGTACCGCATGGTCATCGACGCCACCCGAGGCGGGGTCATCACAAGCCTCGTCGCCAAGAACGAGGGCGGCAAGGAGTACGCCACGACGGGCGAGTATGCGCTGGGCGAGCTCCGCGGCCACTTCTACAACGACGGCGGGTTCCGCTCCTCGACCGAGACGCCGGCCACGATAACTGTGACGTCAGACAACGCGTTCGAGAAGAGCGTTCGCGTCGAGGGTCACATCGCAGGCCACCCCTTCTCGCAGCTCATCACCATCCGCAAGGGCGACCGCAAGATAGATTTCGCACTTGAGATCGACTGGCAGGGCAACCCCGCGATCGGCGAGTTCGCCCAGAAGGACGCCGCCCGCAGCAATCGCCGCGCCTTCTACGACGACCGGTTCAAACTCAACGTTCTGTTCCCCGCCGCCCTCACATCGCCCACGCTCTACAAGGACGCGCCGTTCGACGTGACCGAGAGCGCCCTCGTCGACACACATTTCCAGACTTGGGACGCCATCAAGCACAACATCATTCTGCACTGGGTAGACCTGGTCGAAAAGAGCGCGCCCGCAGGTTCGCGCAAAAAGAGCGGCCTCGCGCTCCTATCCGATCACACCACCTCCTACTCCTATGGCCCCGACTTTCCACTCGCACTCACGGTGCAGTTCTCGGGCGACGGCCTGTGGGGTCGTGACTACAAGATCGACGGTCCTTCACAGATTCGTTTCGCACTGATTCCCCACAGCGGCACCTGGGACGAGGCCGAAGTGCAGGCCGAAAGCACACGTTGGAACGAGCCGCTGATCTGCTCGCTGAGCGACAACGCGCCCCCCGAAAACCGCTCCATGATAGACGTCGCCGGCAGCGGCTACGAAATCTCGGCGGCCTACCCCGTCGAAGATGGAATTTTGGTGAGGCTCTACAACGCCGACGGCGACGCGGCGGCACGGCAGATCCGTTTCGGCTTTCCGGTCGAATCGATCTCGGAGGTCGATCTGAACAGCGACACACTCGGCGAGGTAAAGACGAGAGAGCGCTCCGGCACGACGGAGGCCACGGTGGCAATGCCCCGCTTCGGAATAAAAACATTTGTCGTTACAAAAAAATAGCATCACTGAAAACCGACATGAACCACAATCTCTACAAATCGACACTACTCGCACTCGCGCTGGGCGTCGCGGCGTGTGCTCCGAAGACAGAAACTGCGCTCTCTCCGGCCGACTTCGTAAATCCGTTCATCGGGGCGAGCACCAGCACCTCGGCCGCGGGGGTCTACCACGGACTGGGCAAGACATTCCCGGGGGCGACTACCCCCTACGGCATGGTACAGGTGAGTCCCAACACCATCACCGGCGGCGACAACGCTCCGGGTTACAGCTACGAGCACGAGACGATCGAAGGATTCGCCATGACGCAGATGAGCGGCGTGGGCTGGTTCGGCGACATGGGCAACGTCCTCGTCATGCCCACCACCGGCGAGCTGAAAAAAGTAGCGGGGCGCGAAGACGGCACCATCGCCGGCTACCGTTCGCACTACGACAAACAGAGCGAGACAGCCGAGGCGGGCTACTACTCGGTGACGCTCGACGACTACGGCATCGGGGTCGAGAGCTCGGCGACCACGCGTTGCGGCATCCTGCGTTTCACCTATCCGCAGAGCGACGTATCGCGCATTCAGATCGACCTCGCACGACGGGTCGGCGGCACCTCCACAAGGCAGTACGTACGAGTGGTCGACCCACACACCATCGAGGGGTGGATTGAGTGTACACCCGACGGCGGCGGCTGGGGCGACGGAGACGGAAACGCAAACTACACTGTCTGGTTTCACGCCCGATTCTCGAAGCCGCTCGAAAACCACGGCTTTTGGAGCGCCGACATTCCCGACGGCCGGAGCCGCAAAAAGGATGACGTGATCTCCGCCGACTACCTCGAACTCGTGGCCGCGGCCCCCCTCATCACCGGAGTCAACGAACTCGAAGGGGAGCACCTGGGCTTCTTCTCCGAATTCGCGACCGCCGCGGGCGAAGAGGTCACAGTCAAGACCGCCATCTCGTTCGTCGACGCTGCCGGAGCGCGGGCCAACTTCGACGCCGAGATCGCCGACAAGGATTTCGACACAGTGCGCACCGAGGCCCGCGAGGCGTGGAACCGCGAGCTGGGACGCATAGCCGTCGAGGGGGGCACGGACGACGAGAAGACCATTTTCTACACCGCGCTCTACCACACCATGATCGACCCGCGCGTCTTCACCGACGTCGACGGGCGCTACACAGGCGGCGACGGAGAGCCCCACTCGTCGGACGGCAGGTTTACAAAACGCACAGTGTTCAGCGGTTGGGACGTCTTCCGCAGTCAGTTTCCGTTGCAGACTATCATCAATCCGCGCCTTGTGAGCGACCAGCTGAACTCGCTAATCACCCTCGCCGACGAGAGCGGACGCGAATACTTCGAGCGATGGGAGTTGATGAACGCCTACTCGGGCTGCATGATCGGCAACCCCGCCCTCTCGGTGCTGGCCGACGCCTACGTCAAGGGGATCCGGACGTTCGACGCCGAGAAGGCATACGACTACGCGGTCAACACCTCGGCCCTGTTCGGCAACGACGAGCTGGGCTACACCGCCTCGTCCATCGGCATCTCGCACACACTCGAATATGCCTACACCGACTGGTGCGTGTCGCAACTCGCAGCCGCGCTCGGAAAGACAGACGACGCCGCGGCCTTCGCACAGAAGGGGCAGGCCTACCGCAACATCTTCGACGCCGAGAAGGGTTGGTTCCGTCCGCGTCGCGCCGACGGCAGTTGGGAGCCGTGGCCCGAGGGCGCCCGCACTCTCGAAGGGTACGGCAGCATCGAGTCGAACCCCTATCAGCAGGGTTGGTTCGTGCCGCACGACGTCGAGGGGATGGTCGAACTGATGGGTGGCCGCGAGGCGACTCTGGCCGACCTGACCGAATTCTTCGACCTCGCGCCCGCCGACATGCTCTGGAACAACTACTACAACCACGCCAACGAGCCGGTACATCTGGTGCCGTTTCTGTTCAACCGCCTCGACGCTCCTTGGGAGACGCAGAAGTGGACTCGGCAAATCTGCGAACGTGCCTATCGTAACGCCGTCGAGGGGTTGGTGGGCAACGAAGATGTCGGCCAGATGTCGGCCTGGTATGTGTTGGCGGCGGGAGGCGTTCACCCCTCGTGCCCGGGCACCACTCGCATGGAGATCACCTCGCCCGTGTTCGATCGCGTGACCTTTGCCCTCGATCCGGCCTACACTCCCAACGGCGGCACGTTCACAGTGGTGGCCCACGACAACTCGCCGGAGAACATCTACATTCAGCGGGCGCTGCTCAACGGCAGTGAGTGGAACCGCAGCTGGCTCGACTTCGCCGACATTGCCTCGGGCGCCACACTCGAACTGTTCATGGGGCCGCAACCCAACACCTCGTGGGGCGTCGAAAATCCGAAAAACTAAGAAATAGCAGAAACCAAGAAAAACCACAGAAACACAAAAATCCAATCTCTAAAAATTCAATAATCCGTATGAAAAGAAATCTAACAATGAAACGAATGCTGCACTCCGCAAAGTTGCTTTGCGCGGTGGTGGCAATTCTGTTCGTCGGGATGACCGCCGCCCGGGCTCAGCAAAGGACCCTGTCGGGCGTCGTGTCCGACGAGAGCGGCAATCCGGTACTCGGTGTGACGGTTGTGGCGACGGGCACGTCGGCAGGTACGATCACCGGACTGGACGGCGCCTTCTCGCTGAGCGTTCCGAGCGACGTCGCTACGCTGCAGTTCTCGTTCCTCGGGATGCAGACTCAGGAGGTCGCCATCGGCAACACCACCTCGTTCGCCGTAACCATGATGGCCGACATCATCGGCATCAACGACGTGGTTGTGGTGGGCTACGGCACGATGGCCAAGAAAGATATCTCGACCGCCGTGACCACGGTGTCGGCCAAAGATCTGACCGACCGAATATCGTCGTTCAACATCATGCAGTCCCTTTCGGGCAAGGTGGCCGGTCTGAAGACCGTGTCGCTTTCGGGCCGACCGGGCGGCAACTCGGCGATGCGTATCCGCGGTATGGGTTCGATCAATGCCGGCAAAGACCCGATCTACGTCTTGGACGGCGTCATCGGCGTCGACCCCGCGGTCGTCAACTCGGCCAATGTCGAGTCGATCGAGGTTCTCAAGGATGCCGCCGCAACGGCGATGTACGGCTCGCAGGGATCGAACGGCGTCGTGCTCATTTCGACCAAGCGTGGCCAGAAGGGTGTCGGCACGATGACCTACGACGGTCGAGTGGGTGTGAGTACGCTCACCCGCCGCATCGACGTACTGAACGCCGAAGAGTTCATGGAGGTGCAGCGTCGCGCCTACGCATACAGCGGTAAGACGATGCCCCACATCATTCCAGACGCCTCGGGCAATCCGCTCGAAAAGTACAACAAACTGTTCTACTACCAGATGGAGGGCGGCAACTACAAACTCGACTCCAACGGCAACCTGATAGCTTCGCCGCGCTACGACACCGACTGGCAGAGCGAGACCACCCGTCCGGCGATCACCCACGACCACATCCTGTCGTTCTCGAAGGCTGTCGAGGGCACCAGCATCTACGCCAGCGCGTCGTATCAGGACAATCAGGGTCTGGTGAAGGAGACCTACTCCAAGCGCATGTCGGGAACGATCAACATCTCGTCGCAGGTCAACGACTGGATCAACGTGCGCTCGATGCTCACCGCCGGCTCCAACCAGGGCAACGAGATGGACGGCGGGTTCGGCCAGGGCCCCATCCGCAACATGATCGAGATGCCTCCCATCGTACCCGTGCGCTACGACGACGGAACGTGGGGCCGCAAGAACGACTTCGATCTGGGCGAAAAGGCCGAGAACCCCATCCGCATGTTGCAGGAGCGCAAGAACCGTTGGGACAGAAGCTTCGCGGTGTTCAACCTCGCGGCCACACTCCAACTGCTGCCCGAGCTGACATTCACCGCTCAGGGCGACTTGCAGTACGCCTCGAAAAAGGATTATGATTACGGTAAGGCCGGCTTGTACGATTACAGCGAAAACAATCGCGGTCGAGCGACCCTCAAACACGAGAAGGGCAACAAGATGTCGAGCGAGAACTACTTCAACTACCACGACACCTTCTTGGACGACCGCCTCTCCTCCGACTTCATCCTCGGGGCGAGCTGGTACTACGACTTCAAAGAGACCTTCGGAGTCGGCACCGAGCAATACTTCGACGACTTCTTCGAGTACAACAACCTCGGCGTGGCCGAACTTCGCAGCATGGCCGAGTCGGGCATGAACCAGAAGACGATGAACTCCTACTACTTCCGCATGAACCACAGCTTCATGGATCGCTACCTGTTGGGAGTGTCGTTCAGGGCCGACGGCGCCTCCAACTTCGGTACCAACAACAAGTTCGGCTTCTTCCCCTCGGCCTCGGCCGCGTGGCGCATCTCCGAGGAGCCCTTCTTCGAGCCGCTGAAGCGCACGGTGGGCGAACTGAAGCTGCGTGCCAGTTACGGCGTCGTGGGCAACGCGTCGATCCCCAGCTACCGCACCATGGCACGCTACAACAACTCGGCCGACCTGATCCTCAACAACCAGCTCAACCCCTACGTCACCCTGTCGAGCATGGCCAACAACGACCTGCGCTGGGAGGCTTCGCACCAGTTCAACATCGGTCTCGACGTGAGCCTGTGGGGCAACCGCCTTGAGGTCATCATGGATTACTACAACAAGACCACCCGCGACATGCTGTTCGAAAAGCAGGTTCCGTGGTCGACCGGCTACGCCAACACGTGGACCAACCTTGGTCGCATTCGCAACAAGGGCTTCGAGTTCACCCTCACCTCGCGCAACATCTCCACGCGCGACTTCCTCTGGTCGACCGACCTGATCTACTCGACCAACAAAACGATGGTGATCGACATCAACGGCGAGACCATCTCGACGGGCAACGACACCTTCGCCGTCGAGGGCCAGCCGTGGGCAGTCTACTGGATCTACGATCGCGTGGGAACATGGGGACTCGACGAGGTCGAACAGGCCAAACGCTACAACAAGGCGCCGGGCGACCAGAAGTTCGACGACGTGAACAACGACGGCAAGATCGACGACGCCGACCGCAAGTACATGGGTTCGGGTCAGCCCAAGGGCGACATCACGATGGTCAACACGTTCCGCTACAAGAACTTCTCGTTCATGTTCGACCTCAACTACGTCTACGGCTTCAAGATCATGGGCATCACCACCACCATGCTCGAAAACCGCCAGCTCTACGGCAACTCGCTCCGCACGGTGCTCAACGCCTGGACTCCCGAGAACCAGAACTCGATGATCGCCGCGCTGCGCCTCCCGTCGGATCCCAACTTCGGGCAGAACGACAAGGACTCGCGCATGCTCTCCAAGGGCGACTTCCTGCGCATCCGCAACGTGCAGGTCTCCTATGAGTTGGGCGACAGGGTGCTCGGCAACAACCGCAAGGTGATAAAGGGCGTCGCGCTGGGCCTCTCGGTCGAGAACCTGCACGTGTTCACCGAGTATCAGGGCTTCGACCCCGAGGTGGGCGCGTTCGACCACGACGCCGGTTCGGGTATCGACTTCTACTCCTACCCGAGGCCGATGACCGTATCGGGCAACATCAAGATCACTTTCTAAATCCGACAATTTTAAAGATATGAAAAGATATATTTCAAAGGCAGGCCTGGCGGTCGCACTGACGGTGACGTTGGCTTCGTGCGACTTTCTGGGCGAAGATCCCAAGACCTTCCTCTCGCCGGACAACTACTACAACTCCGAGGCGCAGGTCATTGCCGCGGTCAACGGGGGCTACACGTTCCTCGACGATATCTTCGGCGGCGACATCGAGCGCGGCACCCAGGTCTATCTCTTTATGGACTACCTGGCCGGCTACGCCATCCGCCCCTACGCCGGAGCGAGCACCGACATCTATCAGACTCAGAACCTGACCGTCGAGGACGACAACCTGATCGTCGCCAAGTTCTGGCAGACGGCCTACACCGCCATCGAGAACAGCAACAGCGTGATCGAAGGCATCACCGGCAGCGTCACCGACGACCGCAACATCATGCCCGCCGCTTCGAGAGACAAACTCCTCGGCGAGGTCTACTTCACGCGGGCCCACTTCTATTTCAATCTGGTGAGACTCTTCGGCGAGGTTCCCCTCAAGACGGAGACCACCAAGTCGCTCGACATGGAGATCACCCTCTCGTCGCAGGAGGATGTCTACACCCAGATCGTGGCCGACCTCACGGAGGCCGAACGACTGATGACCTCGGCCAACGCACCGCTGTCGAATGTCGACGGCAGGATCACGCTGGGCGCCGTCAAGTCGCTCCTCGCCAAGGTCTACATCACGATGGCCGGCTTCCCGCTCCAGAAGAGCGAGTACTACGCCAAGGCCTACGACAAAGCCAAGGAGGTTGTCACCAGCGGTCGTTTTACCCTCGCGGCAGACTACGCCGCAATGAGGGCCGGCGCATTCTCCAACTCGGGCGAATATGTGTGGGCACTTCAGCGCAACCCCGACGAGGCAGGCTCGCCCGTCCACAACAACACCCTGCCCTACCCCGCACCCTCGAAGCCCATCTCGGCCAACTCGGACAGCGGCGGGGCTATGGCTCCCCACATCGCGTTCTACGAGTCGTATGACGAAGGCGACCTCCGCACAGCCGAAAAGGGATTCTACTACACCGAGCACGAAGCTCAGGATGGTTCGGGCCCCGTCACTCTCAACCGCCCCCACATCTACAAGTGGTGGGACAGCAACGCCGCGTCGACCGGAAAGTCGGGTGCCAACTGGCCTCTGATCCGCTACGCCGACGTGCTGCTGTTGATGGCCGAGGCGAAAGCCAACGCTGACGGAGGCACCACGAGCGACGCCGCCGCCATCGACGCCTACTATCAGGTGCGCCACCGCGCGATGCCTGACGAAGCGAAGCCCGCCTCGATCACAGTCAACGAGGTGATCCGCGAACGCATCCACGAACTCTGCTTCGAGGATCAGACCTGGTACGACATGCTCCGCACCCGCAAAGGGCTCAACGTGAACACCGGACAGATAGTGAATCTGGTGGGGCTCCACACTCCGGCCCACGCCGAGGGAGCGGTCTACGGCGAGGAGGATCTGCTGTTCCCCTACCCTCTTCGTGAGGTGCGCCTCAATCCCAATCTGGTAAGGCAGTAACGCGATGAAATTTGTGGTGCAAGGTATGGGCATGGTTTCGGCAATTCTGTTTGCGGCTCTGTCGATCTCGTGCGGCGAGGGCGACGACGGCAGGAGGGAGAACCCCTTCGACAACCGTCCGAGCTTCGTGGAGGTGCGGACATCCTCCAACGCCGACACGCTGTTCCTCTCGTGGACGAGGAGCGGCGAGGGGCCCGACTTCGAACGGCTCAGGATCGAGGAGAGCTCGACCGGAGTCGTGCGCGAGGCGGAGAGCGACACGGAGAGCTGCTTCTTCACACGGCTGCCCTACAACGAGACCTTCTCGGTGACCTTTTCGGCGATCGACGGGGGAGAAGTTGTGGATACCTACCGGCTCGACACGCGCATCAGCGGTCTGGACGAGACCTTCGCGAAGGTGCTGATCCGCGACAGCGGAAGCGTCACGGGAGGCGACGGGATGTACTCCGTCGCCCTCCCCGATGGCCGCAGCGTCTTTCTGATGGGCGACTCGTGGCTCGGCACCGTGGTGGATGGTCAGCGTTCGAGCGCCGGCAACCACATGTACCGCAACACCTACATCCTCTACGACGAGGGCAAGGTGAGCGCCATCGCCGAGGCCAACGGCCCCAACACATCGGGTGCGGTGCCGCCCGGGGTTACCGACGAGGGTAAGAAGTGGTACTGGCCCGGCCACGGCTTCGCAAGGGAGGATAGGCTGTATGTATTCCAGACGCTCATGTATCAGGGCGGCGCGGGAATGTGGAGCTTCATGTACGAGACGACCCACATACTGGAGTACGCGCTGCCCGAGATGACGCTGGTCGCCACGACGCCAATCCCGTTCACCGGCTCGCCCGACGTACACTACGGAATGGCGGCGTTGGACGACGGCAACTTCATCTACGTCTACGCGCAGGTGGATGTCCGCAACGACGCCAACCCCGTGTCCGACGTGCTGGTCGCCAGAACCACCGTCGAGAATCTCGCCACCGACTGGGAGTACTACACCGGCGGCAGCTGGAGCGACAACCCGTCGAGCGCGGCCAAGTTGGAGGGGTTGGCGAGCGTGCCCGTCTCCTCGCAGTTCAACGTCTTCAAGTTGGGGGGCAAGTATGTGCTGCTCACCCAGAAGAAGAACTTCAACTCGGGCGAGATCTACACCTTCGTCTCGGACACCCCCTACGGCCCATGGAGGAACCGCCGGTTGATATTCCGCACCTACGAGCAGAACACACCCGGGCTCTTCACCTACAACGCGATGGCCCATCCGCAGTTCGAGCGCGACGGAATGATACTTGTGAGCTACAACGTCAACACGGAGGATTTCTCACAACAGTTCAGCGACGTGAGCACCTATCGCCCGAGGTTTTTCTGGGTGAGCAAAGAGAAAATTTTAAATTAATAAAAAAAACGGATAACATGAAAAAGGTTCTATTTTTAGCGGCGGCGGCCATGCTCTTCACACTGGCCGGCTGCAACGACTGCTCCGACAGGATGACGGACGACTATCCCGCCAACTACGACGTGCACTACGGCCTGAGGCAGGTGGTGCAGTACGACCCGATGAACATCGACGGCATCGACGTCGGCCCCAAGCTCGACTTCTTCTCGACGCTGCGATTCACGATCCACTACACCGACGGCGCCATCAGCGCGGCGAGCTTCACCAACGGCGACATCCCCTTCTCGCCGTTCGGCTTCGACGTGCCGGAGGGTAGGTTCGAGTGCGAGTTCGACGACTTCGCCATTCCCAACGAACTGCGCATCGCAGGGACAGACAACGTGATCGCCTACTTCCAGAACGGCGAGTTCTCGATTCCGTTCCAGCTCGACCACTCGTCGATCAGCTACAAGTATACATTCAAAGGTGTCGAATCTAATTAAGTAAAAACGATATGAAATTCCTGAAAAATTACAGATTCTGGCTCGCGACGCTCGTGCTGCCCTTCACTGTGGTAACGTGCATGACCATCGAGGATATCATCCATCCCGACGACGCGCAGGTCGACAGCGAGATCACGATACAGGTCAAACTGAAGTTCGTCTCCGAGACCGACCGCCAGAGCAAGCTCGCCTTCGGTATCCTCGCGCCCAAGAGTTGGAACATCGCCAACAACGCCACGCTGACTCTCAACACCACAGCCCAGTACGCCCCCAGCCAGGTGACCGACGAGCCCATGACGGTGATACCTGCCGCGCAGCTCAACCCGAGCACCGGAACTCCCTGGGCCGCCTCGTTCCAGAGCCGGTTCGGACTGCTGGGCAACTACGGCCCGATGGAGTGGGTGGTGTTCGAGTCGCAGACCGACTTTCTGGTTCACGACACGGCCGACGACGGCAAGCAGAAGGAGATCGACGGCGTGGTGACGATTAAGCTCACCACCGGCCCCGACAACATGAAGGTCAACATGGGTTACGCCTACTGCGGCAAGACCTACGGTTTCACGGCCGACGAATATCCCGAAGATCGCGACGTGGTCGCCTCCAAGGTGCTCGAAGTGTCGGGCGGCGCGGGCCCCGTTGTCGACTTCACCACCGTCAGCCTCATCTCGACAACTCCGCAGGCATTCGGCTACGGCGACATCTTCGCCATCAACTTTGTCGAAGAGACCGAGAGCACGACCACTCCGCTGAAGGGCGCCGACAAGGTCTACCTGTGGGGCAAGGTGGTGTACGACGGCGGAGAGGAGAAGGTGGTTGACGCCATCGACGCCAAGACCCTCATGGAAAAAATTGGCGACGGAGCATGGCAGAGGTACATCTATCCGAGAGACTTCTTCGACCTGCCGGCCGGAGCCGTCATCACCGCGACCTACTTCCACTTCTCGGACGAGAGCGGCAGCATCGTGGTGCGCAACAACGACGACGAGGATTTCATGATCGTGGAGTCGGCCGAATAAACTCGAAATGGTTATGAAAAGGACGATATTGTTATTAGCGGTCGCCTTGGTGTGCGCTCTGTCTCCCGCGCGGGGACAGAGCGTCGCGCCTTTCAGGGATGGCGACAGGGCGGTGTTCCTCGGCAACAGCATCACCGACGGCGGGCACTTCCACTCCTACATCTGGCTCTACTACATGACGCGCTTTCCGGAGATGAACCTGCGCGTGGTCAATGCCGGCATCGGCGGCGACACGGCCGAGAACATGTACAACCGATTGGACACCGACGTGTTCAACCACAAGCCGACCGTGCTCACCATGACCTTCGGGATGAACGACACGGGCTACGCCGAGTACAATCGCGACGGCGCGGCGGAGTTCGGCGAGAGGAAGTACGGCGAGACGTGCGACAACTACACCAAGGTCGAGGAGCGCCTCAAGAGCCTGCCCGCCGGAGTGCGTATCGTGCAGATGGGCACCTCGCCCTACGACGAAACCTCGGGGATCGAGAACAAGGCTCTGCGCGGCAAGAACGCCGTGATGCAGCGAGTGGTGGAGTTCCAGCGTCAGTCCGCCGAGCGTAACGGTTGGGAGTTTCTCGACCTGAACGCCCCCATGGTCGAGATCAACCGGCGCGAGCAGACGAAAGATCCGATGTTCGCCATCGCCGGCAGCGACCGCATCCATCCGGGCAACGACGGCCACATGGTGATGGCCTACCTCTATCTCAAGGCGCAGGGTTTCGCGGGCAAAGAGGTGGCCGACGTCGAGATAGACGCCGCGCGCGCCAGCGTCACCAAGGCCGTCAATGCCAATGTCACGAATGTGCGCAGGGCGGGACGCGACATCAGTTTCGACTACCTCGCCGCGTCGCTTCCCTACCCTCTCGACACGCTGTCGCGCTCGCGCGGCACGGGCCCCCAGTCCGACATAGTGAACCTCGTGCCCTTCGTCGACGAGATGAACCGCGAGATGCTGACCGTCAAGGGGCTGAGAGGCAACTACGAACTGTCGATCGACGGAGAGCGGATCGGAGTCTGGAGCGGCGCCGAGTTCGCGGCCGGCATCAACCTCGCCGTCGAGACGTGGACTCCGCAGTACCGGCAGGCGCAGTCGGTGATGCACCTGAACGAGTACCGCTGGGAGATCGAGCGCACCTTCCGCGAGCTGGCCTGGATCGAGTACAACTTCTTCCGGCCGCGCGGAATGTTAGGTGCGTTCGACCGCAACTCAGTCGCGGAGATCGACAAACATCTGGAAGATGGATGGATCCGCATGCACAAGAACCGCTACGCCACCTATCTCAACGACGCCGTGCGTGAGGCGCGCGCCCGCGAGATGGAGATGCTGATCGAACAAATCTACGAGATCAACAAGCCTGTCACAAGGTCGATCTCGCTCCACAAGGTCGACTGATTCGTCAGTTTTAGAGGTTTTTTACCGGCAAGCCTTCCCTTAATTGGGGAGGCTTGTTTTCATTTTGAATAGTTTATTGGGGTCGACTGAAAAGTTTCGAGTGGAAGTCTGAATGTTTTCTTGAGGTTTTGATTAGTTTTTGTGGATTTTGAAGATGTTTTGGTGGATATGTTGATTATTCAGAAATTAGGCATTACTTTTGCTAAATTTCGTTGTTGCCAAACCA